>NZ_RYYS01000098.1 GCF_004138215.1 Anaerophilus nitritigenes | reverse complement strand
CTTGCAATACTCACATTCTAAATGTATAGGTATATTCATCTAATCACCTGCTTTAAATAATCCTTTTATATGAACCTTACTATTCTTCATCTTCTGGATGATAATATTCTGCAACACTTTCACACACTAGACTGCAATCCATATTTATAGCATGAATGCAATTGAAACAACATTTATAACAAGGATCTTCATACTGATTCAATCCATAATCTCTTGTACTACAACGTTTCCGCTTACCTGCTCAAGCAATCTCAAATTTGCTTGTAGCATACAGCTTGTCCCTATCAAATTTCTCTATAATGCAAATCATCTTTCGATTTCGTTTATTTCTCAACATCACCATAACCCTAGCTTTATCCTCTGCAACTTCTACTACTTCACCATGTTTCATGTATAGGTCACTGTGTACATCATCTATAAATACTACAGTTCCTATATCCACCTTTTCCCCTCCTATTCGATATAAATGATTCCATGTACATGATATTTTTTAGCAAATTCATCTCTTCCGATATTGTGCATAGAATCACTATATAATCTATGATGCTTATCACACAAAGCTATTTTTCTTAACTTACTATCATCATATTTCCGTCCTCCATTAGCTCCAACTGTATCCCAATGATGGACCTCTGCTTTTTCTCCACAAATGGCACATTTTTTATACCTCAAACAAATATATAAATAGTCATTGATTTCTACAATGATTGGCATATCTTTATACCTTAGTGGTATATCCATTTCAAAAGCAAATTCAATTATTAAATTTATAAATCTTCTTGCTTGATCTACAGACATATTTGCCATTGAAAAACCATCTTTAAGATCTCCATATACCTCTACATACCAGGACTTCATAAGTGATTTAAACCATTCCATGTAATATCCTAAATAAGTTGCTATTTCTGCCATAAGTACATGTGCTTTTCTTAATTGCTCTATAGTTATGTGTCTATTATCATCTATCCTTATCATTGCTTTTACTTTCTTATTTTCAGCAAATCTTTTTATTTTAGTTTGAAATTGTCTTTCTGGAATCAATACAAGCAACTCTGTTCCATTTTCAGTATTTCTATAACCTTTGATTTCAGCATACTCGTTCATTTAATCACCCTTATTTTGCTACCTTTAATCCATTAAACATATTTAATTGTTTTGCTACTGGCTCTAACTCGTTCCATTGTTCAAACTCTTCATCCAAAATATTCTTAATTGTGGCCTGAGTAGTTGCCCAATCTTTTCCTAAAGTTGCTACAAGATTACTCCAATCCTCTACATCATGTTTTAATATAGATCCATCTTTATCAATGTGTCTTAGCTCGTGATATAACAATGCTGCCAACTGCTCTACTTGCATCTTTTCTGTATAATATTCTCTTGTTTCTATGATGTATTGATATCCTGTCATTCTTTGTAATTGCTTATTCGCTAATTTTGTTTGAGCAATCCATGGTTGTTTTGCAGTTCCAGGCTCCCATTCTGTATCTTCTAAAAATAGAATCAATCTCGGTTTCACATGACTAATTTCTTCAAACTTTTCTACTAATCTTTCTGCTATTGGTCTATATCTATAATTTTTAATCCATTGTCTATCTCCAAACTTTCCATTATCTAATTTTCTGATATTCTTAAGACTTCCTCCATCTGAAAGATTTGTAAATGTGATATTGTATCCTCCATCAAATACTACATCTTCTAACACTTCACCTGTATCCTGATCCATTACCCTTAACTCTTTTTTCATATCACGTCCCCCAATCCACTTAAATAATCTAATACAATTCCATTTTTAGACTTCACTTCAACCATTTGCTCAATTGGCATATAGTTAAAACCTCTTTTGCCTTTATTCTGTTGCCATAGATCCCAATACTGTAAAACTTTCTCTCCTGGTATTAGGTACCTTTTGTTATACATTTTCATAAAGCAAAGAATAAAAGTTATCTCTCCCATGAATATTGCAGTCCTCATGTATTCTATTTGATGTGGTTCAATGTATTTGAGTGGAAGGCCTCTATCTTCTTTCTCAACTTCCTTACAATCAAAAGATATAGATAATCCATCTTTTACTGTTCCTCTAAAATCTAAAGTGCTTTTCTCCTCAGGAAAAGCTGATACTATTTGTCTCCCTCTTCTTACAACCTTCCATGGAGTACTAATCTTTTGAACAAGTGCTATACCACGATTTTTATATCCTGTATTGGCCATTTTCACTTCTTCTTCAAAGAACATTCCTTTGTTAGCCATCTTATGATTTTTAATATAATTTGTATCTCTCATATTTCTTCCCCTTTGGTTTATATTATTTCACTTTATTTATTACTACTCAGAACTAGTAATGTTATAAGTATCTATTTTTAGGTCCTATTCCTCTATATCAATCTTCCTCCACTCTTAAAACCTTATCTATTCTCCACCCTCTATAAACTAACTTTCCATAATGTTTTCCACTCATTTTCTTAACAATGCCATAAGATTCTTTTTCAACTTTATCTAATATTCCTATAGCAACTTGTATAATGTCAAAAGCTTCTTCTGCTACATGATCTAAGGACTTTTCATCTTTATTGCTTACAACTTCTTGAATAGCCTTATTCAGTTCTTGTGATTCTTCATCTACTTTCTCCATATGCTTGTCCCAATCATGGTCTTTTTTTAACACTGGTATCAATATCACTTTATTTCCCCCTTATATAACTCTAGTGCTTGTCTTATCAAAATATTTGTATCTATGTTTTTTTCTACTGCTAATTCTTCAACCGCCATAGACAACTCTAATGCGAATTCATTCATGTAATCTTCCCCCTTTACCTCAATCTATAATTTAAAGATGCTCCTCTTCTAACATCCTCTATTGATAATTTGAATTGTATAGCATAGTTCTTTGTCATTTGTATAATCCTACTTCCAGCAGCTTCATCAATATCTATAAGATCATCTAAGCTTAATTCACTTGAGACAATTACAGGTAAACAGTTCAAATATCTATAATTTAAAATCTCAAACATTATGTCTTTATCTGGCTCAGTTATTTTGCCTTTGAATAAATCATCTACTAGTAGTACAGGAGATGTTTTGTATTTTCCAGCTTCTCTTTGATAAAATTCTTCATCCATTCTGTTTTGTTTTAATTGCAAAACTGCTTCTTTGTACGGGAAATACATAACCCCTATTCCTTTTTTCATTAAGTTATTTGCAATAGCAATACTTAAATGTGTTTTGCCTGCACCTATTCCAACTTTTTTGATCTGATCCCCAAATTTATAACTCATGCCAAAGAACCCAATTGAATTATTCTTTGTTTTTCTGATTTTCTCAAAGTTTTTTACATAATCAATTGCAGCTGCTTTTGCTTCAACAATTTGTTCATTTCTTCCATTCGTTTCAAATTCTTTAAATCCAATTTTTAAAAATTGATTTCCAATTTGACTTCTCTGTATCATTTTTTTATATCTCTTAACCTCAGCACATTTGCAAGAAACAAATTTCCACTTATCATCTTTAGATTCTACTATTTCAGTATCTTTACATATCGGACATTCATATGAGGTCTGAATCGTCTGGAACTGTCCCATCTCCTTTGTATCCGATATGGCTGAGATCTGGTCCAATTCTTTCTGTTTCTCCATCAGGGCTTCTACTCTTTTGTTGATCATCTCCTGTATCTTTTCCAATATTCATCCCCCCATTTCTCTTCCAATTTTGCAATATACCTTCTACATAAGTAAGTTTCCGTTTATTATTTTTAAGTCCTATTTTAAGTGCTTCCATTACCCATACAGAACCATAAGTTTCAACTAGGTGAACTATCATTTCTTTTGTCATTTGATTTATAGTTCCATATCCTGCATCTTGATAAGTATGATATACTTCTTGAATTTCATTTTGAGATTCTTCACTACTACAACTACTTTCATCTTGACTTTCTGGTAGTAGTTCTTTACTTTTCTTTACTTTACTTTTCTTTACTTTACTTTGGGGATTGATGTTGTCATTTACTTCGTTAATGTCAACGATAACTAAGTTTTTGTATACATTAACTGTCTCTATATCTAAAATTAGGTAGTTTCGATACATTTTCACCTTTTGTCTACGACCCACAGCTTCTAAATACCTACGTTGAATCCCCCTAGAAGTAAGGATTTTATAGGTTCTTAGTATCTCATCATCAAATAGCTCCCATTTAACACAGTCATTAATGATTACATTTACTTGATTAATGTCAACATTAATTCTGTTTGAAAAGAGTAATTGTTCCTTTTCTGTCCACTCATAGAAGTATCCGTTCTTATATATCTTCATTAACAATTTAATAATTATCGCAAAACCTTCTATACCATGTTGAGCTTCTATAAGTGCGACTTTATCATCTTGATCAATATCTACATCTAAAGGAAAATAATCCAATCCTGTTTTTTGTGGCCTAGCCAATTCTATTCACCACCTACTAGCTCAAATAATAATGTATGATTTTAACAATAGCTGTAAATAATACTGCT
>NZ_RYYS01000097.1 GCF_004138215.1 Anaerophilus nitritigenes | reverse complement strand
CGTAATATTTTGAACTGCTCTATAGATATGGTCAAAAGATTCATTTACATCTATTACTGCTTTTGATTGCTCTTGTGATATTTCTTTTACTTCTTTCATGGTTTTTACACTTTCATTGGCTTGATTTTGTATGCCTCCTACTACTTTCTTAATTTCTTCTGCAGATTTACTTGACCCTTCAGCAAGCTTTCTTATTTCATCTGCTACTACTGCAAAACCTCTTCCTGCATCTCCTGCACGTGCAGCTTCAATAGATGCATTGAGTGCTAATAAATTTGTTTGTTCTGCTATAGAGTTGATGGTTTCTATCATATCCCCTATATTTTTTGATTTTTCTTCTAGTTCATAAATAACTTTTTCTATCTTTATAGTAGATTGATTGTTCAAATTTGTTTTTTGCTTTAATTCATCTACTGCATTGATTCCTTCTTGACTTACATCTATTACACTTTTTGCAGAATACGACATGTCCTCATTATCTTCTATCAGTCTCTTAAATTGATCATCTAAATTAGAAACTAACAAAGCTCCTTTTTCAGTATCTTGTGCTTGTTCACTTACTCCTTTTGCAATCTCTTCAATCGCTCTTGTTACTTCTTCTATAGACATGTTTGTATGCTCAGATGAATCAGCTAAATTAGTTGCAGATTTTGATACTTCCTCACTAATATGATTTGCCTTACGAATTAATTCTTTTATACTATTTACCATAATATTAAAAGTAGTAGAAATTTCTCCTATTTCATCATTAGAATCTATATTTAACTCTACAGACAAATCTCCCTTCGAAACAGAAGTTAATCCATCTAAAATCTTAGGCACATTTTTAAGAGTTTTCTTAGTGAAAAGGAAAATAACTACACTTAAAACAATACAACTAAATGTATATATTAGAATTACCATATTTCTAACTTTTTTCACATACTCTAATATATAATTTTCATCTATTGTCATACCTATTGACCATCCATTTAGTTCTATAGGCGTATATGCCATATATTTACTTGCTCCATTGATAGTATATCGTTTTACATCCGTTTCTCCTTTGATCATACTTTGTGCAATCTCCCCTATTTCGCCTGGTTCTTTTGTCATATTTACTTTTAAAACTTTATTTTCATCTGGATGATACACCACATTTCCTTGTTGATCTAATAATATTGCATGGCTATTTTCACCCACTTTATATTGTGATAATATTTCTCCTAATTGATCTATATAGATATCAATAGCCGTAGCTCCTATGGATCTAGATTCTTCAAATATAGGTGTAGCTACAGTTACTGCTAATTTTCCTGTAACACTATCTGTATAAGGAGATGAAAAATACGTCTCACCATTTTTAACTGTATCTGTATACCAAGGTCTTTTTAATAAATCATAATCCTCTGCTACTTCATAATTTCTATCTTCACTAATAAAATTTTTATTCTTTTCTAATGCTACATACACCAATCCTAAATCTTTATCAGAATTTTTTATTCTTTGCAATGTATTTAGAATTGCTTCATAACCTTCTATCTGTTTTACTGATCTTCGATCTTCTACCCCTTCTGTTGCCTTTATATAGTTTATGACATTTTGTGTGTATGCCATAGTTGGAGTAATAGAATATTTCTTAGAAAAAAAAGATTCTACATTAGCTCCTATATTATTTGCTTCATTCATAATTTGTTTCATAGCTAGTTCATTTACCATGTTGCTTACTCTACTATTAATAAATATTCCAGTAAATACAAAGATCATAATCGCTACAGACAATACTACTGCTAGTAATTTGTTTGCAATATTCATATCTTTCTTCATTATAATTAAAATCCTCCTTTTATTTAAAATCTTTTTCTATTACAATTTTCGACATAAACAGACAATTCGTTTATTCATTTTACCTATATTGACGGTTGTAATTTTTTCTAATATTGTAAAATATATATTCACTTTTCTATCTTTATAAACACTTTAAAACTAAATTTAAAATCAAAAGGACAGTTCTAATGACTTAAAAATATAAATCATAGGACTGTCCTTTTGATCTGCAGGTTTAAAATTTTATTATATCTTACTCCTCTTCAGATGTTGTTTCTATTTTACTCACTCCTGTAAGTAATGCAATGACTTCTTCTGGTTCACTCAACACTTCTATATTTTCATTTTTCCATATATCTAAATGTTCTACTAGTATAGGTTCTCCAAATAGCATTTTAGATGCATCAATTTCTATACTTTGAGGAAGATATTTAGGATATGTTTGAATTTCTATTTCTTCCATTTGCTGTTGAAGTACTACAGTAGTATCTTTTATTTTATTTCTATTAGTCAAATAAATAGGTAGTTTAACTCTTACTTTTTCATCTGCTTCCAATTCTTGCAAATCTATATGTAGTATATGTAGTTTTGTAGTATGTCTTTGAATTTCTTTAACAATAGCAGTTTTAATTTTTTCTTCTATTTCTACTTCAACATTTGATCCAACTCCATAGGTATTTAAAACTTTCTCTGCTTCTGATTTATTAAATTGAACTCTTTTTGTATTTTTATTCCTTCCATAAAGTACAGCAGGAATAAAACCTTCTTTCCTTAGTCCTTTGGATGATTTTTTTGTGTTCATTTCTCTTTCTTGTGCTTTTAATAATGGTTTTGCCATTTTATCTCCCCCTCTAGATTATTTTGTATCCCATATATATTAAACCAGATTTTTATAAATTTTTCAAATTTTTGTTTTTTTGACAGATATTCATTCATTTTAAAATTATTTTTGCAGGATAGATTATTTTTTATGATTAATGGTATAATAGAAACAAATACAAGGAGGGATCATATGAAAAAATGGATATGTTTTGTACTTATAACGCTTTTAGCAATTGGTTGTACTCCTAAAGGTTCTAAATCACCTACAACTAAAGAACCCGCACAAAAAGAAATAGAAGCTTCTTTATATTATGCAAACGAGGAGTACATCAGTACAGGAGATGAAAGCAAAGAAAAGTTTACGAAGGTTAACAAGAATTTTCAAAAAAATGAAGATTTGTTCATGTCTATTTTAAAAGAACTTCAAAAAACACCTGATGATAAAAATATACAAACCCTTGTTTCTGATTTGAATTTTTTAGATGTAAAAGTAGAAGATACACTAGCTTATGTAAATATTTCGTCACAAAATTTAAATGGCGGATCTTTACAAGAACTTTTTATCATTGGTCAAATCGTATACTCTTTAACTTCTGTTGAAGATATAGAAAAAGTTCAATTTTTAGTAGATGGTCAAAAAACAGATACTCTTTTAGGACACTACGATACCAGCAATCCTTTTACAAAGGACAGTGAGCTTTAAATAAAAAAGTGTGAGACTTTACATCTCACACTTTTTTATTTATTGTGCTAATTTTTTATAATTTTCATATTTTTCTTTTGCATCTTTTTCAGCTTTTTCAAATAATTCTTCAGCAATATCTGGAAATTGTCTCTTAAGTGAACTATATCTTACTTGTGCATCAATAAATTCTCTAAAGCTTGCTTTTGGCTCTTTAGAATCTAATATAAATGGATTTTTACCTTCTTCTTTAAGAGTTGGATTGTATCTGTATAAATGCCAGTATCCACAATCAACAGCTTTTTTAATATTATCTTGACTTCTTCCCATACCTTCTCTTAATCCATGATTGATACATGGTGCATAAGCAATGATTAGAGATGGTCCATCATACTTTTCAGCTTCTAAGATCGCTTTCATAAACTGATTTTTATCTGCTCCCATACCTACTTGAGCTACATATACATAACCATAATTTGCAGCCATCATACCAAGATCTTTTTTCTTAATCTTTTTACCAGATGCTGCAAATTTAGCTACAGCTGCTGTAGGAGTTGCTTTTGAAGACTGCCCACCAGTATTTGAATAAACTTCTGTATCAAATACTAATACATTTACATTTTCTCCAGAAGCTAGAACGTGATCCAATCCTCCATATCCGATATCATTTGCCCATCCATCTCCACCAATAATCCAAATAGATTTTTTGATTAAGAAATCTTTCTTTTCTTTGATTTGTGCTAATATGTCTTTTGCTTTTTCATCTTCGCAATTTTCAAGTATTGGAAGGATTTTTGCTGTTGCTGCTTTAGACATTTGTGCATCATCTATATTTTCTAACCATTCTACAAACGGAGCTTTAATCTCCTTATCTATATCTAAAGAAATCAATTCATTCATTAAATCTTTTATTTTATTTCTCATTTGTTCTACGCCCATAGCCATACCATATCCATACTCAGCATTATCTTCAAATAATGAATTTGCCCAAGCAGGACCTTTGCCTTGTGCATTTTTACAATAAGGTGTGGCTGGTGCTGAAGCTCCCCAAATAGAAGAACATCCTGTTGCATTGGCAATCATCATTCGATCTCCAAACAATTGAGTAATTACTTTTGCATATGGAGTTTCTCCACATCCAGCACAGGCTCCTGAGAATTCAAGAAGTGGTTGTTCAAATTGACTTCCCTTTACCGTTTCTTTATTCATTGGATTTTGTTTTGGAGAAACAGTCATTGCATAATCCCAATTTGGAACTTGTACTTCTGCTTGTTCTTCAATAGGTTCCATCACTAATGCTTTTTGTTTTGAAGGACAAATATCTGCACAGTTTCCACATCCAGTACAATCTAGCGAACTTACTTGCATACGATATTTATATTCTTCAAGTCCTTTTCCACTAGCTTGAACCATTTCAAACCCTTTAGGTGCTTTACTTGCTTCTTCTTCGTCTAAAAGTATTGGTCTAATCGCAGCATGAGGACAAACAAATGAACATTGATTACATTGAATACAATTTTCTTTGATCCAATTAGGAACATTTACGGCAATACCACGTTTTTCATAAGCTGCTGTACCATGTGGGAAAGTTCCATCTTCTCTTCCTTCAAATGTACTTACAGGAAGATAATCTCCCTTTAGTGCATTCATAGGTCTTAATACATCTTTTATAAATGCGGGTGCCTCTGATGTTGCTGCAGCTTCCTCTTGTGCGCCTGCCCAAGAATCTGGAATCTCTACTTTTACTAATGCACCTATTCCTTGATCTACAGCTGCATAGTTCATATTTACAATTTTTTCACCTTTTTTACCATAAGTTTTTAAAATAGCATCTTTTAAATATTGTACAGCATTTTCAATAGGAATCACTTTAGCTAGTTTAAAAAATGCTGCTTGCATAATCATATTTGTTCTTCTTCCAAGACCAATTTCCTCAGCAATAGCTGTTGCATCCATAAGATAAAAGTCAATATTGTGATCTTTGATATATTTTTTCATAGATGCAGGAAGTTTTTCTTCTAATTCTTCTACTGTCCATCTACAGTTTAAAAGGAATGTTCCTCCATCCTTTAATCCATCTAATAAATCATATTGATTTACATATGCAGGAGTTGAACAAGATACAAAATCTGCATCACTAATTAAATAAGTAGATTTGATTGGTTTTTTACCAAATCTTAAATGAGATACAGTTACTCCACCAGATTTTTTAGAATCATATGCAAAATATCCTTGTGCATACATATCTGTATTGTCTCCAATAATCTTAATAGCACTTTTATTTGCTCCTACTGTACCATCAGATCCTAATCCCCAGAATTTACATCTAATTGTTCCTTCTGAAGCTACTGAGATATTTTCTTTTATTTCAAGCGATGTATGCGTTACATCATCTACAATACCAATAGTAAATCCATTTTTAGGTTGATCTAACAATAAGTTATCAAATACAGATTTAATTTGAGAAGGTGTAGTATCTTTAGAACCAAGTCCATAACGTCCACCCACAATAATTGGAGCATTTTCTTTGTCATAAAATAGTGAACGTACATCTAAATATAATGGCTCCCCTATTGCTCCTGGTTCTTTTGTTCTATCTAACACTGCAATCTTTTTAACAGTCTTTGGAAGTACATCAAAGAAATATTTTTCAGAGAATGGTCTGTAAAGACGCACTACCATAACTCCTACTTTTTCTCCTTTTGCCTGAAGATACTCAACAGTTTCTTCAATTGCATCTGTTACAGATCCCATTGCAACAATTACTCTATCTGCATCAGGAGCTCCTATGTAATCAAAAGGCTTGTAGCTTCTTCCTGTAATTTTTTCTATTTGTTTCATATAATCTGCTACAATATCTGGAATTGCTTCATAGTATCTATTTGATGCTTCTCTTGCTTGGAAGAAAATATCAGGATTTTGTGCAGTACCTCGAGTAACAGGATGTTCTGGATTTAGAGCATGGCATCTAAATTCTTTTATTTTTTCATAGTCTACAAGTTTTGCAAAATCTTCATAATCAATTACTTCTATTTTTTGAATTTCATGAGAAGTTCTAAATCCATCAAAGAAATGTAGAAATGGCACTCTACCTTTAATCGCTGATAAATGTGCAACACCTGCCAAATCCATTGCTTCTTGTACACTTGCAGATGCTAAAAGTGCAAAACCAGTTTGACGTGTAGCCATAACGTCTGAATGATCTCCAAAAATAGATAACGCATGACTTGCTACAGCACGAGCACTTACATGAAATACTCCTGGAAGTAATTCTCCTGCAATTTTATACATATTAGGAATCATAAGAAGTAACCCTTGTGAAGCAGTAAATGTAGTAGTTAATGCTCCTGCTGCTAATGATCCATGAACTGCGCCTGCTGCGCCTGCTTCAGATTGCATTTCAGTAACCTTTACTTCTTGTCCAAAAATATTTTTTTGTCCATGAGAAGCCCATTCATCTACAAATTCTGCCATATTAGATGAAGGTGTAATCGGATAAATTGCTGCAACATCAGTAAATGCATATGAAACATATGCAGCAGCTGTGTTACCATCCATAGTTTTCATTTTCTTTGCCATCATACTTCCCCCTTAGTAATGTTTTAGAAGCTTTTTTTTCATTGTATTACATTTTCTAGAAAATTTCTAGCTTTTCACTTTTTTTGATGTAAAATAAAGATTTGTTTTTATTTTCTAAACATATATACATTTTAAACTTTTCTGTGCTATGACAACGTTATCTCTACGTCTCTGTATTAATATAGTTTTGTTTTTTTTGAAACAGTTTCGATATTTTTTGATATATATTGACATTTATCATTATAACAGCTCTCTTCGGTTAGTATAACAGAATAAAAAAACAGTGTCAATATCTTAAAACATTCCTTATTCTTCAGTGTATTTTTTAATAATTTTTATAAACAAACTATAATTTTCTATGCATTATAAAAAGCACACCTTAAATATCATTCAATATTAGTGTACTTTTTTCTTTCCTCTTATTCATTATAATAAGTATTGTAAAACAACCATTAATATTACTCCCGGAACTCCTAAAAATCCTGCTACCAATGCAGTCATAGGATTAATTCCAATATGTAAATTAAAAAATCCTCCTATAAAATTAAGAATCACCAGCATAATTCCTCCAACGATTCCATTATACATAAACTTCATAATCAATTTTATAGGTATTAACAAGATATATCCTAAAATATATAAAAGAATTAGTCCAAAGGCATACGCCAAAAGTATATTTAATTCTATACCCATTCCCATTTTTCCCCCTCCTTTTTTCATCTTAATTTATTATATAATCATTATATCAAGAATATGATTTCTATCAAACAAAAAAGACAGGAAAATTCCTGCCTTTTACTGCATAGATGCTTTGATCCCCTGTTCTCTTGCTACTCTCATCAAATATGTGTATCTTGTTTTTGCCGCTTCTACTCTGTAAATTGCATAATCAACTAAATCTGGATCTGTCACATTTTGAAAGAAAGCCTCTGCATTTCTCCAATCTTCATGAGCAGACTTAATGGTATCGATCATCTTATCTTCTTCAGTTCTTATATCTTCCCCATGGAAGACTTGTGCATAAGCATCTGAGATCATATTAAAAAATCCATTTTCATTTTTTTCTACACGACGTTCTCCTCTTCTCATGAAATCCCCCCAATCTCACTTATATGTATATCTTATCCATTTTTGGAATTGATTATACTTAAAAACTTCTTAATTGGGGGAATTTATAATTAGTAATCCAAAAAAATCTTTTAATAATTTTCTACAAAAACTTCAAAATGTCCTTGTGGATGTATACAGGCAGGACATAATTTTGGTGCCTCCTCTCCTTCATGAATATATCCACAATTATTACATTTCCATTTTACTACTTTATCTTTTTTAAATACTGTATTATTATTAATATTTTCAAGAAGATTTCTATATCTTGCTTCATGATGCTTTTCTACTTCAGCTATTTTTCTAAATGCTACTGCAATCTCAGGAAATCCTTCTTCATCTGCAATATCTGCAAAATGAGGATAAAGATCTGACCATTCTTCATTTTCTCCTTCAGCTGCCCATAAAAGATTTTGTTTTGTATCTCCTAATCCAACTGGATAAGTTGCATGAATCTCCACCATATCTCCCATTAAACTTTCATTTAAAAATTTGAAAAATCTTTTGGCATGTTCTTTTTCATTTTCAGCAGTTTCTAAAAACAAATTAGATATTTGTACATATCCTTCTTTTTTTGCTGTAGATGCATAATAAGTATATCTAGTTCTTGCTTGTGATTCTCCTGCAAATGATTTCATTAAATTTTGAGCAGTTTTTGTACCTTTTAAAGATTTCATAAAAAGTCCCCTCCTATTTTTTCTCTATTATCATATACCCTTTTTAAAGTATATAACACTTTTATTTTCTCTCTCAAGAGATACAGCTTTTATTATATGTAAAAAATCATAGAAAAGGTATTTTCTTATACCTTTTCTATGATTTTTTATAAAATTTTATAATTCTCGTCTTCCTTCTAATGCTTTTGATAAAGTTACTTCATCTGCATATTCCAAATCTCCTCCTACGGGAATCCCATGAGCAATTCTAGTAACTTTGATTCCTAGTGGTTTTATGAGCTTTGAAATATACATAGCCGTTGCTTCTCCCTCTATGGTAGGATTTGTAGCTAAAATAATTTCTTTTATTTCTTTTCCTTGTATTCTCATCAAAAGCTCTTTGATTTTAATCTCCTCAGGTCCTATTCCCTCCATAGGAGATATGGCTCCATGAAGTACATGGTATACTCCCTCAAACTCTTTTGTTTTTTCCATAGCAATCACATCTTTAGGATCTTCTACTATACAAATAAAGTTTTGATCTCTATGGGTGCTTCTACATATATGACAAGGGTCCATATCTGTGATATTTGCACACTCAGAACAATATCTAGTGTTTGTTTTGGCATCTACAATAGCTTGAGACAGATTTTGTGCATCTTCTATATTCGCATTTAAAACATGAAAAGCAAGTCTTTGTGCAGTTTTTCTTCCAATACCAGGAAGTCTAGAAAACTCGTCTATAAGCTTTGCAATAGGTGCTGGGTAATAATTCATATTCATCACCTCTCTTATTTATACATAAAAACCGAGCCTTAAGGCTCGGCAACCTAGAATAAACCTGGAACGTTCATTCCTCCTGTAATTTTTCCCATTTCTTTAGACATCATCTCTTCAGCTTTTCTTAAAGCTTCATTCACAGCAGCTATAATTAAGTCTTGTAGCATTTCAACATCATCTGGATCAACTGCTTGTGGCTCAATCTTTATATCTAAAACTTCTTTTTTTCCGTTTACTTTTACAGTAACTGCTCCACCACCAGCACTTGCTTCTACTTCTTTTTCTTCTAATTCTCCTTGCATTTTTTCCATGTCTTTTTGCATCTTTTGTACTTGCTTTAACATATTATTCATATTTCCAGGCATCATTGGCATTTTGCCCTTACCTTTTGCCATAGTCTCTCCTCCATTTCTAGAAAGTTTTCACTATATTATACCATATATAGATAGGTAATTATACAAATTCATTACTCTATAATTTCAACCTTATCTTCTCCAAATAGCTCTATAATCTTTTGTATCTCTTCATCTTCTTTAGACCGTTCTCCTTTGGGCATATGATTAAGTTCATCTTCCATAATACATTTTAAATATAGCTTTTGCCCTACCATCTCTGCAACAACATCTTCAATAAAGTCCTTATAAGGACTTTTCTCTGATGCTTCTTTATGAAATCCATATCCTTGTTTAAAAGATACAATAAGTTGATTTTCTGAAACCTCCACAAGTTGTCCTTCCATTAAAACTGCATAAACGGAAATTTTTCTTTTCTTTATCACTTGTAAAATTTGAGTCCACCCTTTTTTTAAAGATTCTAATGGAATCCTTTTCACAGAAAGATTCTCATGTTTTTCTTCTCTTTTTTCATCTAAAGCTTTGGAATCTTTAGCTGGTTCTTCCTTTACATCTATATGAAATTTACCTGATTGAATAATTTGTTCTAGATGGGCAATTCTCTCTACTAATCCCTCTATGGATATATCCATTTGAGGTTTAGAAAGTTTGATAATAGAAATTTCTAAAAAAACACGTGGCTGAGTAGTCCATTTGACTTCTGCTAATGTATCTGACAACTCTTTAATAGCTCTGACAATCTCATTCATATGTATTTTATTTCCTTGTTCTATAAGTCTTTGTATATTTTCTTTAGACATATGAATAATTCGATCTGGCTTATCCGATACTTTCGTCATCATAAGATTTCTATAATGCTGTAATAAATCTTTTATAAATTGTTGTATATCTTTTCCTAAATATACTATTTCTTCAATTTGCTCTATAATCTTTTGAGTCTCTCTATTGGTAATAGCTTCTACTATTTTAAATAAGTACTCATCACTTACAGTTCCCAAAAGATCTATTACATGTTCATAAGTGATTTTACCCAACTCAAAGGATATGCATTGATCTAATATGCTTAAAGCATCTCTCATGGCTCCATCTGAATTTCTTGCAATAAGACGAAGAGCTTCCTCCTCTATCTCAATATGCATATGAGTACAAATATAACTCATTCGATCTACAAGATCTTCTTCCTTTACTCTTTTAAAGTCAAATCTCTGACATCTTGATAAAATCGTTGCTGGAATCTTATGAGGCTCTGTAGTAGCTAGAATAAATACGGCATAACTAGGAGGTTCTTCTAGTGTTTTTAAAAGAGCATTAAAAGCACCAGTTGAGAGCATATGAACCTCATCTATAATATATACTTTATATTTTGCATTAGTAGGTGGATATTGTACATTTTCTCTTAATTCTCTAATGTCATCTACTCCATTATTAGAAGCTGCATCTATTTCTATTACATCCATAATATTTTCATGTAATATTCCACTACAATTTTCACATGTATTACATGGATTGTACTCTTTTGGGTGAATGCAATTGACTGCTCTTGCAAATATCTTGGCTGTAGAAGTTTTTCCTGTTCCTCTTGTCCCACAAAAGAGATAGGCATGAGCAATATTATTATTTTTGATTTGATTTTTTAAAGTCTTTATAATATGCTCCTGTCCTATTACATCTTCAAAAACTTGAGGTCTCCATTTTCTATAAAGAGCCATATATGCCATATCATACACCTACTTTCATATATCCTAATAAGCAAAATTCGCATGTCGCTATCACAACTACTCATAGCCTAAGCGAAATTCTTTCATTTCATTCAGAATTTTTGTTGCTTAAAATTTATAGAAACTTTAATCTTCTAAAATAGTTAACACTTTTAACTTTTCTATACCATTCTAATTAATATAAAAAAACATGTAGTTTTTTCTACATGTAAGTATTTTATGTAAAGCTGTGCACCTATCGTTGATAGGCTACTACAAACGTAACCTGTACAGTTAACTCGGTTCAGGCTCCCCTACGGCACACCAGAGTGCCCACTTACCGTTGCTTCCTTCCGGACCTGGCGGGGTTCATGAGTTCTAGTTGCGCAGGACCCAATCTTCATCGCCACTTATACAGGGCAGACTTCACAGTAACAAACCGTCGATAGGCATTCAATCCTGCTACAGCGGATTGCAGGTTACAGGGCACCGCTACCTCCCCATCTAGCACAGCAAACTTTATAAACTTTTTCATTGGCGGAGAGAGCGGGACTCGAACCCGCGGGGCCTTGCAGCCTTACACGCTTTCCAGGCGTGCCCCTTAGCCAACTCGGACATCTCTCCATAGCGGAACATATACTAATATATCATATTTAGGTGCAAATGACAAGCACCTAATTTTTACATTACATGCCAAATCATCACATCTTTTCATTCCTAAGAATCATTATCAAAAGATATATTCCCATAATCGCTGCACTTAAATATCCGATCAGTCCAAAAAATGACATATCATAAATCTTTGGTCCTACGTTTGCAGTAATCACTAAAGAAGAACCCACTACAATAGAAGAAATAATAAGCGCAAATACAATTCGATTTGCCATCTTACTTAATTCTCTTATAGTTTCTTCCATATGAGCATGTTCTATCTTTACCTTTAACTTTCCTGCTAATACACTATTAATAAGTTCTAGACTCTTGATTGGGATCTTTAATCCAGACTTAGATAATTGATATATATTTTCAATTTGTTCTATAAGATCTTGGCTAAAATCTCTTTTAAAAAGAATATATTCTTTTATATAAGGAAGTGCTGCATCCATCATATTCATCTTTGGATCAAGCTTTTGTACAACTCCTTGAATTGTCATCATCCCTTTTAAAAACATAGTAATATTTTTGGGCATCGCAAGATTATTTCTTTTACTTACCTTAAATATTTCATTAATAAATTGCAAAAAATCAATATCCGCTATACTTTGTTGAACATATTTATTATAAATTTCTTCAATATCAGAATACAATCTATTTATCTGTATTTTTCCTTTTTTTATTCCTATTTTTACAACAGTTTGAGTAATCTTTTCTATATCTTTTGTAGCGGATGCATATAATAGATCATTAAGTTTATATTTCATTTCCTCATCTAAACTACCCATCATGCCAAAATCTATATACGCAATTTTTTGATTAGATATTAATAAATTTCCAGGATGAGGATCAGCATGAAAATATCCATCCTCAAATGCCTGTTTCATATAATGATGTATAAGATCTTTTGCAATTTCTTTTAAGTCATATCCATTTCTTTTTAAATCATCAATATTACTAATCTTGATTCCTTTTATGTACTGCATTACTAAAATATTAGAGGTTGTATATTCTTTATAAACTCTAGGAGAAATCACATGTTTTATATTTTTATTTTTTTCATAGAATTTTTTTATATTATCTGCTTCATTAAAAAAATCTAATTCTTTTTGCATCATTTCTCCTATTTCATCTATAACTTCATTAAAATCTATTACATTTTTTTGTGGAGTAAACTTTCCTATCTTTGTAAGTTTTTTTAAAAGAGCAATATCACTCATCATTACTTCTTTTACAAAGGGTCTTTGTATTTTTAAAACTACTTGTTCGCCATTTTGTGTACAAGCTAGATGTACTTGAGCCATAGAAGCTGATGCAATAGGTTCTTGTTCTAAATACGGAAACACCTCTTTTATAGGTCTTTTTAATTCTTTCTCAATAAGATTTTGAATATCTTCAAATTTTTCAGCTTTTACTTGATCTTGAAGTTTTTCAAACTCCAAAATATACTCTTGTGGTAATATATCTGGTCTTGTTGATAAAATTTGTCCTATTTTTACAAAGGTAGGTCCTAATTCTTCTAAAGCCTCTCTTGCATTTTGAGGAGTCATAGGTTCTTTTTTTATTCCATATTTTATAAATACAGAAATAATTTCTTTGATTCTCTTTCTCTCATTGATTGTATTCATCTCCTATACATACCTCTCTTTTTTTATCTTTATTTTAATATTATAATCATTATTCTTCCATGTCACTCTATAATTTTAAAACAATTCAACTCTTTATGCATGAACAATTATCAACTGGGTAAAATTATACAAAGAAAACCATTAGAAAGGATTGATGCTTATGCCTAATGTTCAAATAGAACCTCCTCATTCAGACCTTCCAAGAGAGAAATTTGAACAACTATCATCTTATATAGATAGTCTAGATACTGCAAGAGGTGCATTGATTGAAATTCTTCATAAAGCACAGGATTTATTTGGTTATCTTCCAAGAGATGTCCAACTTTTTGTAGCTAGAAAAATAGGAATTCCAGCTGCTGAAGTTTTTGGAGTCGTTACCTTTTATTCTTATTTTACTACAAGCCCTAAAGGGAAACATACAATTAGTGTATGTATGGGAACTGCATGCTTTGTGAAAGGCTCTGATGAAATATTTCAAGCCTTTAAGGAAAAATTAAATATTAACTCTCAAGAAACTACAAAAGATGGTCTTTTCACTTTAAACAACGTTCGCTGTATTGGTGCATGCGGTCTTGCTCCTGTAGTTATGGTAGATGAAAAGGTTTATGGAAAAGTAACTCTAGAAGATGTGGAACATATTATCAACACCTATAGAAAGGAGGATTCAATTTGAAAATAGATTCTATCCATACTTTAGAAAAGTTAAAAGAAAAATCATTTAAAAAAGTATACCTAAGAAATCCTAATGAAGCTATCTACGATGATCAAAAGGATATTTTAGTCTGTGGTGGTACAGGCTGTATAGCAAGCGATAGCAATCAACTTATTAAAAATCTCAATCTTATTTTAAAAGCAAGAGGCTATGATCACAAAGTAAATATCATCAAGACAGGCTGTTTTGGCTTTTGTGAACAAGGTCCTATTGTAAAAATACAACCTGACAATATATTTTATGTAAAAGTTGTCCCAAAAGATGCTAAAGATATTATTGATCAACATATTATAGGAGGTCATCAAGTAGAAAGATTGTTGTATAAAAATCCTACAAACGAAGAAAGAATACATAAACATAAAGACATTCCCTTCTATAAAAAGCAACTACGTATTGCTTTGAGAAATTGTGGTAGAGTTAACCCTGAAGATATTTATGAATACGTTGCATTTTCTGGATATGAAGCTTTAGGAAAAGCACTTGCAAAATCTCCTGAAGAAGTCATAGATCTAATAAAAAAATCTGGTCTTAGAGGTAGAGGTGGTGGAGGCTTTCCTACTGGACTTAAGTGGCAGCTTACTCGTGAGTCAGAGGGAGATATAAAGTATATCATCTGTAATGCTGATGAAGGAGATCCCGGAGCTTTTATGGATAGAAGTATACTCGAAGGAGATCCTCACAGTATTATTGAAGCTATGATCATTGGAGGATATGCTATTGGTGCAAATCACGGAATCATTTATATAAGAGCTGAGTATCCTCTTGCTGTAGAAAGACTAAATATCTCAATCAAGCAAGCAAGAGAATTAGGACTTTTAGGAGAAAATATTTTTAACTCAAACTTTAATTTTGAAATTAACATCAAATATGGAGCAGGTGCTTTTGTTTGCGGAGAAGAAACAGCTCTTATTAATTCTGTAGAAGGTAGACGTGGAGAACCTAGCAACAAACCTCCTTATCCTGCTCAAGAAGGATATTGGAGCCGTCCTACATGTGTAAATAATGTAGAAACCTTTGCAAATATTCCTCCTATTATTTTAAATGGCCCTGATTGGTTTTCATCTATAGGAACCAAAGAAAGTAAAGGAACAAAAGTATTTGCTCTTGCAGGAAAAATCAACAACATAGGACTTGTAGAAGTACCTATGGGTACCACTCTTCGTGAAATTATTTACGATGTAGGAGGAGGAATTCATAAAGGACATAAATTTAAAGCTGTACAAACTGGAGGTCCTTCTGGAGGAGTTATTACAGAAAAAGATTTAGATACTCCTATTGATTATGAACACTTAGCAGAAATAGGATCTATGATGGGATCTGGTGGAATGATTGTAATGGATGAAACCAATTGCATGGTAAATATATCAAAATTTTATATGGAGTTTATTATGGATGAATCTTGTGGAAGATGTACGCCCTGTAGAGTAGGTACAAAAAGGATGCATGAATATTTACAAAAAATCACAAATGGAGAAGCTACCATGGAAAACCTAGATAATCTAGAACAACTTGCTTACATGATAAAGGACGGTTCCCTTTGTGGATTAGGTCAAACTGCTCCAAATCCAATCTTAAGTACTTTGAAATACTTCTCTGATGAATATATCTCCCATATAAAAGATAAAGTTTGTCCTACTAAAGAATGTAAAGAACTTTCTACCCCTAAAAATCGAGAGGTGCAAATATGACAAAAGAAAACATGATTCATATTCATATCAACCATATTCCGTTAGAAGTAAGAGAAGATATCACAATCCTTGAAGCGGCTCACAAAGCAGGAGTCAAAATTCCTACTTTATGTCATCTAGATTTACATGATTTAAAACTTGCTAACAAAGTAGCTTCCTGTAGAGTCTGTACTGTAGAATTAATAGGAAAAAACTCTTTGGTACCTGCTTGTGTTACAAAAGTATCAGAAGGTATGGTAATTCATACTAATTCTATACGAGCTATAAAAACAAGAAGGATGGCAATAGAGCTTTTGTTATCTAACCATCCTAATGAATGTTTTACCTGCCCTAAAAATTTAGAATGTGAGTTACAGTCTTTGGCAAAAGAGCTTGGAGTACGAGAAATAAAATGGATTGGAGAAAGAAAAAAATTTGAAAAAGATTTATCTAGTGATGCCATCGTAAAAGATCCTAATAAATGCATTATGTGTAGAAGATGTGAGACTATGTGTAATGAAGTACAAACCTGTGGAATTTTATCTGCTATTGGTCGTGGCTTTAAAGCATTTGTAGGTCCTGCCTTTGATATTCCTATGGCAGAATCTTCTTGTACTTATTGTGGTCAATGTGTATCTGTATGCCCTACTGCAGCTCTCACAGAGGTAAACCATACAGATAAGGTATGGGAGGCCTTGGCTGATCCTAATAAACATGTAGTAGTACAAACAGCTCCTGCTATTCGAGTAGCTATTGGAGAATTATTTGGAATAGATCCAGGAACGATCGCTACAGGAAAAATGGTTACTGCTCTTAAAAGAATGCACTTTGATGCTGTATTCGATACAGATTTTGGAGCAGATCTTACCATTATGGAAGAAGCCACCGAATTTATTCATCGAATGGAACATGGTGGAACTCTTCCTATGCTCACAAGCTGCTGCCCTGCTTGGGTTAAATTTATTGAACATCAATTCCCCGAATTATTAGACGTTCCCTCTACTTGTAGATCTCCTCATATTATGTTTGGAACAATCGTAAAAACTTATTATGCACAAAAGTACAATCTTGATCCTAAAAACATAGTCGTAGTATCTGTTATGCCTTGTATTGCAAAAAAAGCTGAAGCCAAAAGGCCTGAGCTTACAAAAGATTATAACACAGATGTAGATATTGTCATTACCACAAGAGAACTCGGTGCTATGATTAAAGAAGCCGGAATTGATTTTAAAAGCCTTCCAGATAGTGAGTTTGATCACCCATTAGGAGAAACTACTGGGGCATCTGTTATATTCGGAACAACAGGAGGCGTTATAGAAGCTGCTATGCGTACAGCCTATGAATGGATTACAGGAGAAGAATTAAAAGAAGTTGAATTTACTCAATTAAGGGGAATGGAGGGTATACGAGAAGCTACTATAAAAATAAAGGATCAAAATGTTAGAATCGGTATTGCCCATGGTCTTGGAAATGCTCGTATTATTCTTGAAAAAATAAGAGATGGAAAATCTCCTTATGATGCTATTGAGATTATGGCTTGTCCTGGAGGATGTATTGGAGGGGGAGGACAACCTTTTCATCACGGAAATGATGTAATTGTAAAGAAAAGACAACAAGCTCTTTACGAAGAAGACAGAAATAAAAAAATAAGAAAATCTCATGAAAATGCTGAAGTATTAAAGCTATATAAAGAATTTTTAGGTCAGCCTTATGGAGAAAAAGCTCATCGTCTTCTTCATACACATTATGAAAAAAAAGATAGAATATAATAAAAGTTACAAAACACTTTACATACCAACAAATTCACACTTTATATAGGACAAAGAGACTGTAAACCTACCCATTTGTCCTATATAAAATGGGTTAAATTTCCCAAAGGATTTTCATGCTTCTCCATGAATTTATATTTATATATTAAAATAAAATGGGAGGCATAATATATGAAAGAATCTACAATAAAAACAATAAATATTCATATAGAAAAATTAGAAGAAAATATGATCATTGGACAAGACGTTATCAACAAGGATGGAAAGAAATTAATAAATCAAGGTTATTGCATAAAAGACCTAGAAAGAGTTATTTCCCTTTTACAAAATTATGATATTCATTTTGTAAATATACACATTCTAGACGATCAAGACGAGTTATCAGTAAATGAAGAGGATTTCATTATTCCTGATATTAAAAATATGGATCTAGAGAATAAAAGAGATGAAGAAATTATTAACTTCAAAGAAAACTTTAATCAAACCAAAAAATGTATTTATACAGACTTTAATCATCTACTATGTGGAAAGCCTATTACTTATAGAACTTTACAAGAACATACAAAAGAGCATCTTAAGATCTTTTCTATTGGTACAAATATTTTTCAACTTATAGAAATAATGCGAAAAATGGATAAAACCATCTATACACATTGCTATCATGTAGCTTTGACAAGCTACTGTATTGGAAAATGGTTGAATCTTGCAGATGAAGATCTAGAAGAATTATTTTTAGCGGCTATCTTTTCTGACATTGGAAAATTAAAACTTCCTAAAGCTCTTTTATATAAAACAGAACCTTTAAATGCTCTTGAAAAAAAGAAAATACAAGAACATGTTTTTCATAGCTACCACATTGTCGAACCTTATTTATCTATCTCTAGTAGAATCAAACAATCTATTTTATCTCACCATGAAAAAATAGATGGCAGTGGATATCCTATACATATGAAAGAGAAAGATATTCCTCTTTTTGCAAAAATCATCGCTGTAGCAGATACCTACAATACTCTTACCTCTGAAAATTTATCTTGTGCTACAGTCCTAGATACTATTAAAACAATGGAAACTACCTATAAAAATCAATTGGACACCAAAATATTATACGTATTTTTACAACGTATTGGAGATTGCTTTATTGGTCAAAAGGTAAAGCTTAAAAATCAAGAAATAGGTGAAATCGTATTTATTAATCATAGATTCATTCAAAAGCCTATGATTAGACTTTTATCTAATCAAAAAATTATAGATTTAAGTAGCGCATCTAAGCCTTTTTATATTCAAGAATTAGTAGTATAAATATAGCTTACAGAGGAAGATTCATCTTCCTCTTAGCTTGTAGACAAAGTCATAAAATTCATAAACTCATGGCGCCAACGAAATCTTTTCATTTCATTCAAGATTTCCGTTGCTTAAAAAACGT
>NZ_RYYS01000096.1 GCF_004138215.1 Anaerophilus nitritigenes | reverse complement strand
TGCTGTTTAGTTTTCAAAGGTCAATCTCTTTTTTAAAAGTCACTGTTGTTTTAGCGACTTAAACATCTTATCATTTTTTGTCGTATCTGTCAAGAAAATTTTTTTTGGTATTTTTTAAAAGTTTCTTTTCACAGCGACAATTGATATGTTACCACATTTTTTAAAATAGATCAACTATATTTAATATATTTTTTCTTTTTTTATAAATAAATCTATACATTTATACCATACCTTGATTATTATAAACAAATTTTTATAGATTTATTCTCATTTTTAGTAATTTAGGCGATAAATATACATTTTCTAATCATATTTATCGCCTAAGTTCAATCTATTCTTATAAAGAATATATTTATTTTCTAGTTTATAGTATTTTCTTTCATAACATTTAGTTGTTTGATACACTCTTTTGTAATTGGATCTTCAGGATTAATTTGAATAGATTTATAAAAAATATCCTCTGCCTCATCTATTTTGCCCATTTCTATATATAACATTCCTAAATTACAAAGGATCTCATTATCTTGACTCTTAAATTGAAGAGCTTTTTTAAAATATTTTTCAGATTTCTCAAAATCTCTAATCATAGCATAGCAAAGACCTAGTTCATTTAGTGTATCTACTTGAGTAGGTTTTATAGTTAGTATTCTTTTAAAATACTCAATAGATCTATTTACCTCTCCTATTTGACGGTACCCTAACCCAATAAAAAACAATAAATTCCACCAATCTCCATACCTTTCTATTAAAGGAATGAGTTTTTCAAGGCCTAAAGAAACTTTATTTTCTAAAATCAATGTATACCCTTCTTCATATTGAATTTGATCTTTAATTTCTTTTAAATTGATTAATATTTCTTTTCTTTTTTCTTCATCTATCTCTAATTCTAAACATTTTGACCATGTAAGCTCTGCTTTTTTAAAGGTTTTATCCTTCACATAATGAAATCCTAAGTGATAATAACTTAAAGAAAAATCAGGATATTTTTCTGTAATGATCTCTAAAGATTCTACCCCTTCTTTATTAAATTCTGTTTTTATACTTTCATCTTCTTGTTTTTGTGCAATGTCCTCACAGATTCTGGCATAATTATATAAACCATTTATATCTGTATTCTCCAAAGTTACAATAGCTTTAAAATAAATAAGTGCATCATAAAAATTTTTTTCATCTGCAAATTTCAATCCCTCATAAGCAATATAATTTAATATATTTTCATCAAATTCATATAAAAATTTTTTATAATCATCTATGTATTTAAATTTATGATCTAATCCAATAACCATAATCATTCCTCTGGCCATACTAGCTAATGAAAAATTATAATCTGTTTGTCCTTCTTGAATAGGCTTTACTAATTCATTAATAGATATAGGAATAGGAATTTCTTTTAATATTTCAAACTTAGAATCTGAAAGGTGTACATCTTTTCTAAGCTCAATAAACATGATTTTTTCCAATCTATCTTTTATATGTTTTTCAATTCTTTCTAACATCATAACCCTCCTATATTTTTCTCATAAACATTCTTTTCCTTCTAGTTGTAGTACTTAAAATATCAAATAAAAATCCTCTATAAATCATAGTAAAAGAAATTAAAAATTGGCCTACTATATAAAAGAGTATCCCCTTCATCGAAAAAGATAGAGGTATATTTCCCATAAGAATATTGATATTTATAACTTGTCCTAATACATAATAAATCATAAATCCTAATAATATATTCGGAATCCACCAATCTATAAAATTTTCTTTCATAAAAGAAAAAGAATATGAAAAATTTTCTCCTATAGACTCATCTCTTTGATAAATCACTTCTAAAAGACAATTTAAAAAAACAAAAGCTACAAGCTCAATTAAAAACCATAAAGTAAAGGTCCCAATTTTTATATTCATAATAGGAGCTAAAATGAGATCTATACCATACTTCACAAGCCAAACCACTACCA
This sequence comes from Anaerophilus nitritigenes, assembly GCF_004138215.1. Lineage (GTDB taxonomy): Bacteria > Bacillota > Clostridia > Peptostreptococcales > Thermotaleaceae > Anaerophilus > Anaerophilus nitritogenes. Next base: position 18,171 of record NZ_RYYS01000096.1, on the reverse strand, counting down.
GTACACCATACATTTTCCATAGATATATCGTAAATCCTTTTTTAAAATCTTCTATGGATATTTTCCCATGCCTTATGATGTTTTCTATTAAATACAAATAGTCTGATAACAGAGCACTTTGCACAATAGTAATGAAAATTCCTCCTAATATCCAAAATAGTGTAGCTACTCTAAATAACAATGCAGAAACGATAAGGTAAACAAATCCAGCAAATAGAATTGGCCAGTTTTTCAAAGATGACTTTATTGTCTTTCTCAATACATTTTTATTAGTGGTATAAAGATCTTGAACAATATTCATAATCCTCCTCCTAGATAGATATTTTTTTATATTTTGCTTTTTCAAACACTTTATGATCTAGTTCATAATCAAAAAGTATAGTAATCTTTTCTTTTTTTATGTCTTGAGTAAGTGGATTTTCTATGATCTTCACAATATTATATTCAAAATTATCAAAATGAACCTTTTTGATAATCTGTTTTGCAGGTACACCCTTATACTTTGGTAAATATTTCATAACATTTTCTTCTTTATGTAAAAAGTCATGAATTCGTTCATGAAAACCTTGTATCTGAGCTTTCTTAAAGAAATATGGAAGATTTCCTTTTCCTTGCATTAAATAATCAAATTTTAATATTTCTGTAAAGATTTCTTCATCCGCAAATTGATTTTCTTTATAAAAAGAAATCAAAATTTCATATAATCCATTTTTAGCATGAGATATATGATGATATCCTTTTTCTTGCCAAAATGCTGCAAGCTCTTCATAAAATTGAGAAGAACGATTATAAAATTTGTTTATAATATATTGTACAGAATGATGAAAAACATGACTATTGAAAAAAGTTTCTACCATCTCTTCTATCATCTTTAATTTTAAAATTTCTTCATAAGTAATATATTTATTTTGTAATACTTCATAAGGTGCTTCTTCCCTATAGATATATTCATGTAGATATTCTTCTTTTCTAATAGGAGATCCTTTTAATAATTTTAAAAATCCAAGTTGTAGTTTTTCTGGTTCTAATGCATATACATCATCAAAAGATTGTTTAAATCTTTCAAAACTTTCAAAAGGAAGACCTGCAATCAAATCTAAATGAAGGTGTATATTTTTAAAACTAGATATTTTTTTAACTACCCTACTTAATATATGAAAATCTACATGTCGATCTATGCTTTTCATAGTTTGATCATAGGTAGTCTGTACTCCTATTTCAAATTGAAACAATCCTTCTCTTACAGTAGCTAAAAAATTTATGGTTTCATCATCTAATAAATCAGCTGTAATTTCAAAATGAAAATTTGTATATCCATTATCATTTTCACAAATATATTTCATAATCTCAAAGCTATGACTTTTTTTTACATTGAAAGTTCGATCTACAAATTTTACTTGTTTTACTTTTCTTTCTAAGAACAATTTTAAATCTCTTTTCACTCTTTCAATAGGAAAAAACCTAACCCCTATAACAGTAGATGAAAGACAATATTTACAATTATGAGGACATCCCCTAGAGGTTTCATAATATATAATTTTATTTTCATCCTCTAAAATCCCATCACGATAAGGAGATGGGATTTTAGATAAATCTTTAATAAGAGGTCTTTCTTCATTTTGATATACCTTATTGTCTTCTCTATAGATGATCCCTTTTATTCCTTCTTTTTTTCCTTTTCGATCAACAATAAAAGAAAGAAGCTCTTTAAATGTTTCCTCCCCTTCTCCATAAATAATATAATCTATTTTGTTTTCTTTCTCCATAAGGCTCCTTCCGTCAAAACTTACTTCAGGCCCTCCTAATACAATTGTCATATCTGGTCTTATTTTTTTTAAATTTCTTACAATTTCTAAAATATGATTAACATTCCATATATAACAAGAAAAACATACCAAATCATAATGATCTTTGTAAATCTCTCCTAATACATAGTCTGTATGATGATTAATGGTATACTCTTTAATCTCCATAGAAAAATCGTCTTTACAATATTGATACAGATATCTTAAAGATAGCGTTGTATGAATATATTTTGAATTTAGTGTAGTAAGTAAAATCTTCATCTCTTAGTTCCTTTCTTTTTTTCTTCATTATTCCCAATTCATTATATCACATTCCTATTTTTATCTAATATACCCTTTTATATGAATAAACCTGATTTTCTTAAAATTATAATTACTCAGTGGATAATATAGTCGATCAATGCTATGTGCTGCGATTAAAATTTTGTCTATGGTTTTTACTCCTGGTAATATGTTTATCACCACTGGTGTATGATCAAAATCATCATCTTCCTGAAAATTAATTTGTACTATATCTCCTAACTCAATATCTTTTATGTCTACCTCTTTCCCAATAGGTCCTACTCCTTTATTATTGGTAATAAATTTATGAAAGTATTTTACCCCCGTCCAAGCAGGAGCTCTATCATTTAAATGATTATAATACCATCCATAAGTACTATAATTCATAGGACACCCTCCTGCATATAATACTTGTGATGCGAAATTTGTACAATCTCCACCCATTTTTTCAAAATCAGAATACTTAGGATTTCTTTTAAGTGCCCAATAAATAGCATACTCAATAGCTTTTTGACGATTGTATTCATAAATTTTTTCCATGATCAATCCTCCTTTCTTTAGCTTATTCACAATATTTTATTTGTTTCTATGCAATAAATTTTTTATTTTATGTTTCTTTGAAGGTTTTATGATTTTTTTATCGAATTATAAAATATACTTGTACATAAAGGAAGAAAGGAGATAGTCATGGAACAATTTGATAAAATTTCAATTGAAGAAGTATCTAAAAAGGATATGCTTATGATCTTACAAGCCCTTGAATATACGGGAGAAAATACAAAAATAGATGCGTTTTTATCTTTAAAAGAAAATATTTTAAAACAATTATGTTCTTTAGCAGAAACATCTGAGGAAGAATTTATTGGATATTTAGAAAAATAGCACACATTTTATGTGTGCTATTTAATCTTTCTAAAGTCCACCGTCTATATCATCTTGTAGACTATAAGTATCTTTTAAATTATTATACTCACTTTTTAATACATAATCTATTTGATTCAGTAAACGTTGTTTATCCTGTGGCAAATCTCCTCCTAAAGCAACATAATTAGCTGCATGATTGCTTCTAAAAGTACAATTTTTCACATCTAAGTTTTGAATCAATTCTCTTTGCTCAATCAGTAATTCTTTTGGACTTAAAAGTTCAATTTCTCCATTTTTCACTTGATCATAAAGTTCTGTTCCTCTTTGTACACGTAATCTGATGACTCCTAAATAACGAGGATTGATAGAATTAATTAATTTTGCAGACTCTCTTGCATTTTCTACCCATTTCTCTTTTCCTCCAGCACCAGATATAAGTGTAATAGAAAGATCTATTCCTGCTTCTGTCATTTTTTTACATGCTTCAATTGTCTCTTCAGCTGTAACACCTTTTTTAATAAATTTTAATATCTCATTGCTTCCAGACTCTGCTCCAAGATATGCAATTCCTAATCCTAATCTTTTTAATTCTTTTAATTCTTCAACATCTTTTCTTAATATATCTTTTGCAGCACTATACACTGCAACTCTTTCACATTCTGGGAACAATTCTTTTATTTTTGATAAAATTCTTACTAGATACTCTGTTTTTAATGCTAGAGCATTTCCATCTGCTAAAAATATACGTTTTACTTTTTTATAATAATTTCTAGCCATTACTAGATCTTCTTCTATTTCTTCTATCTTTCTCATTCTAAATTGTTTATCCTTGTACATACTACAAAATGTACACTTATTGTGAGAACATCCAATAGAAACTTGAATAATTAAACTATAAGCCTCACTAGGTGGTCTATAAACACTTCCTTCATATCTCATATTATTCCTCCTTACATTTTTTCAGGTGCTTTCATACCCAATAATCTTAATCCATTTTTTATAGTTTGTTTTGCTACATAAACAAGTAATAATCTTGCTTTTTTTAATTTTTCATCTTCTACTATAATAGGGCAATTGTGATAAAATCTATTAAAAGATTGTGCTACATCTACAATATATCTTGTCACAATAGATGGTTCATATTTTCTTGCTGCTTCTTGTATAATTTGTGGAAATTTTTGAAGATCTCTTATTAAATCCATAGCTTCTTCATTAGATAATAAAGTATAATCTATACCATTATCTATCTCTATGCCTGCTTTTCTAAGTACACTACATGCTCTAGCATGAGTATATTGTACATAAGGGCCTGTTTCTCCATCAAAATTTAGTGTACGCTCCCAAGAGAAAGTATAATCTTTAATTCTATTATTAGAAAGTTCTTGGAAAATTACTGCTCCAATTCCAACTTCCTTGGCAATTTCATCAATGTTAGAAAGATTAGCATTTTTTTCTTTTATAATATCTGTTGTTTGCTCCACAGCTTTTCTAAGCACATCTTCTAAAAATACTACCCTTCCCTTTCTAGTAGACATAGTTCCTTCTTCTAAACTTACAAGTCCAAAAGGAACATGAACACAGTCCTTTGCCCAATCATATCCCATAAGCTCTACTACTTTGATCCATTGCTGAAAATGTAAATTTTGTTGAGATGCTACTACATATATATTTTTATAAAAATCATAATGTTCTTTTCTATAAATAGCAGCAGTAATATCACGAGTAATATACAAAGTAGAACCATCGCTTTTTCTAATGAGTGCAGGAGGCATATTATAATCACTTAAATCTACTATATCTGCTCCTTTAGATTCATTCAATAGATTTTTTTCTTCCATTTTATTTAAAACACTCGGCATTTTATCTGAATAAAAGCTTTCTCCTGCATAAGAATCAAAAGAAATACCTAGCATATCATATACTCTTGCAAATTCTTTTAAACTTACTTCTCTAAACCATTGCCATAAACCTTTTGCTTCTTCGTCTCCATCTTCTAATTTTTTAAACCATAGTCTTCCTTCATCTTCTAGAGTAGGATCATTTTCTACTTCTTCATGAAATTTAATATAAAGTTTTAGTAATGTAGGAATAGGATTTTTTTCTACTTCCTTTTCATCTCCCCATTTTTTAAAGGCTACAATTAATTTTCCAAATTGAGTTCCATAATCCCCAAGATGATTAATAGTAACTGTATCATATCCTAAAAATTCATATAGCTTATAAATCGCATTTCCAATGACAGTACTTCTAATATGTCCTATATGAAAAGGCTTTGCTATATTAGGAGAAGAAAATTCTATAATAACTCTCTTCCCTTTTCCTAAATCAGATGACCCAAAAGAATCTTTTTGTGAAAATATTTCTTCAATCACATTTTTTGCAAAAATACTTTTATCTACAAAGAAATTTACATAAGCTGCAGTATTTTGTACTTTCTCAAAAAGTTTATTTTCTTCTACAGAAGAAGCTATCTCTTGAGCAATCACATTAGGTGATTTTCTAAATAATTTTGCTAATTTAAAACAAGGAAAAGCATAATCTCCCATTTGAGAATTAGGTGGTGTTTCAATCATTTCTAAAATTTCAGATACACTTAAATCTTGAATTTTTTCATTTAAAATGTTTGTAATTTCTTTTTTAAAATCAATCATATTCATTCTCCTTCTAGTTTATTCTTAAAAACAAAAACTCTCACCTCCTTATAAAGAGACGAGAGCTTTCCCGTGTTACCACTCTTGTTGATACAAATGTACCCACTCTATTCCCTGATAACGGTAGGAATCCGTTTTACTTACTTATTTTCAGCAAAAATCTCTAAGGTACGTTTCAATTTTAGTAGTGTATCGGACTTTCACCTTTTCCGACTCGCTTTGACACATCCTAAAACCTACTTTCCTCGTCATCGATAAATCATTCTTTTTGTCTAATAATTTACCATACTTCTTTATTGAAATCAAGCCCTTATTCAGTAGAAAGTTTAAAATATAGAATAATCCGTATCTTATGGTATAATCAAAAGAAATATAAAAATTTCAAATCACCATTTCTATATATTATACTTAAAAAGAATTGGAGGTATTTTAAATGATAAGATGGATTGGTTTATGGATCAAATACTTTATTGAAAAAGAGGAATTCTTTATTGATCCACATAAACAATTTCAAAATATTTATGATATTGTTTTACACAAACAATTTTGGTTGTCTCACTTTTTTATTCATTTCCTAGAAAATGATTTTTTATACAATCCTATAGATTATCAAAAAAGTATTTTATACAATCAATACAAAGAAATAAAAATGAAAAATAGCTTTCAAAAGTTGTTCTTCTACAAAATTATTTTTTTAGAAGAACAAACCTATCCTTCTTTTGAGGAGCTTTCTATATGGTTACAAAAAGAAAATATACCTATTCATATCATAGGTATTCATATGAATTCTTTAAAAATATTTTCTCTATTTTCTAATTTTAAAGACAATCAAAAGGTTTTATCTTTTATTCATACATATATACATTCTGTATACATAGATGATACACAAGAATTGAATTTATTAGACATAGAATACAACACAAAAAAAGAAAAGGGTTATATCTTTGAAGAAAATCATTTTTATCTATATAAGTGGATCATTGCACTTAATATCATATATTTTATCTATATATCTTTACATGGAGGAACGAAAAATATATACAATTTAATTGAGTTTGGAGCAAAATACAGTCCTCTCATTGCTGATGGACAATATTATAGACTTTTTACAAATATGTTGATTCACATTGGGATTATGCATCTTCTCTTCAACAATTATGCACTTTATTCATTAGGAAAGGATATAGAATCTATTTATGGACCTTTCAAATTTTTGATCATATATATTTTTTCTGGTTTTATAGGATCTCTTTTAAGCTTTATATTTAATACCGCTATTTCTGCCGGTGCATCTGGTGCAATCTTTGGTCTTATGGGAGCTTATTTTTATTTTGGAATACGTAGACCCTTTATTTTTTCAGCACGGTATGGTATGAATTTAATTACTATGCTTATTATGAATATTGCATTTGGACTAGCCAATACAAATATAGATAATTTTGCTCATCTTGGTGGATTTATTGGAGGATTTTTCGTTAGTCTTGCCATTGGATTGAAAGAAGAAAAAATATTTAAAAAAGAAAATATAAAATTTCAAATCTGTATTGTATTTATCCTTAGTATTTTATTAAACTTTGGAATACATCTACAAAAAAATTCTTTACAATATTATATTCATACTGGGGTATATTATATTGGAAAAAATAATTTATCACACGCAAAACATGTCTTTGCAGAAGGACTTGATAAAAATAAAAATTCAGAAGAACTTTATTTTTATATAGGATATACTTACTATCTAGAAAAAAATATAGAAAAATCAATTTTTTATCTACAAAAATCACTATCTATCAATCCAGAAAATGAAATGGCAAATAAACTCTTACAATCCATAAAAAATCTTAAGCTTTGAAACTAGTATTGTTTATAATTATCTTTTCAAAGGAGAATACTATATATGGGAGGTGTGTGTATGAAAAAATATATAGTATATCCTATCATCTTTATTTTATTATTTTGCTCCTGTGCAAATAAAAAAGAATACATAAAAGAATTTCCTTATCTTCCACAATATGAAAACTTGAAAATAACAGATTTTGAAGAAGCTAAAGATAAAAATGGACTTAATCACAGTAATTTTTCAGTAAAAAATGTTCAATTCGAAAATTTTTTATCTGATTATGAAAAAATTCTTCGTGATCATAATTGGAAAACTATAGACGATAAAAAACCTTTTTCTATTCAAGTTCAAAAAGATGATCATTTTGCTATTATCGTCATCACTTCACAACAAAAAGATAAAGATATCAAAGGAATCATTTATGCAAAATAACCGCTCAATTGAGCGGTTATTTCCATGGATGGTTTTCTTCATTCCATATAACAATTCCTTGTTTTTTTAATAATGTAGCCGTAACACCATCTCCTGTTTTTTTTGTTCCTGAGAATGTTCCATCATAAATCATTCCACAACCACAAGATGGACTTCTTTGTTTTAAAATCGCTTTTGTCACTCCATATAATTTGGCAATTTTTAAAGTTTCATCTGCTCCTTTTACAAATCCTTTTGTTTGATCTTTTCCGTTTTTATCTATAATCTTAGCCCTTTTTAATAAGACATCCTCTCCATCTCCCCCTAAAATTTCACAAGGAGTTCTTGGAGTAGTTAATCCTCCTAATTGTTCAGGACATACTAAAATAGCTTTTTTTTCTTCAATAAGTTTTTTAATTTCTTTATGTTCATTACTACCCCCATCATATCTACACTCAATTCCTGCTAGACAAGCACTAATGAGTATCATTTTTCCCCTCCTATTTCAATTCTACAATCGTAACTCCTGTTCCACCTTCTCCATAAGCCCCATCTCTAAAAGTTCTTACATGCTTATGACCTCTTAACATTTTTTTGATTCCTTCTCGTAAAACACCTGTACCTTTTCCATGTATAATTGTTACTTCAGAAAGCCCTGCAATATATGCATCATCTAAATACTTATCTGTATCCATATAAGCTTCTTCTAGAGTCTGTCCTCTTAAATCAATAGAGCTTTTTACACTTTGTGTCTTTTGTTTCATAATTTTTCCTGCACCAGTTTTTGAATACTTTTGTGTTTCTTCTTGATCTAATCTCAAGCTTTTAATATTTACATTCACCTTCATAATTCCTACTTGTATCAATACCTCTCCACGATCATCTGGTTTTTCAATAACTATTCCCTTTTGATTCAAATTAAGTAAAAACACATTATCTCCTGCTTTTAAATTTTTAGGAGGCTTAGTATTTGTAATTCCTAATCCTATTCCATCTTGCATATCCTCTATTTTATCTCTTAATTTCTTTCTACTTTCTTCTATTTTTTTATTTCTGATCTTATCTTCTTCATTTTTTAACTGCTGTAAAGATTTAATAATTTCATCTGATTCTTCTTTTGCTTCTCTTAAAAGCTTTCTTGCTTCTTCTTTTGCTTCTCTTATTATTTTTTCCTTTTGCTCCATGAGCCTTTCATACTTTTGTTCATATTCCTTTTTTTGCTTTTCAATCATTAATTTTAATTTTACAGCTTCATCTCTTTCTTCTTCTGCCATACGTCTATCTTTTTCTATTGTCGTTAAAAGATCTTCAAATTCAATATCTTCTTTTGAAATAAGACCTCTTGATCTTTCTATGATCTTTTCATCTAATCCTAATCGTTTAGAGATTTCAAAAGCATTAGACTTTCCTGGAACTCCTATCAAAAGCCTATAAGTAGGACTTAGAGTTTCTACATTAAATTCTACAGAAGCATTTTCTACTTTTTTTGTAGTGAGTGCATACTCTTTAAGCTCAGTATAATGAGTAGTAGCAATGACTTTTGCTCCATTATTTGCTAGGTGTTCTAATATAGAAATAGCTAGTGCTGCTCCTTCTGTAGGATCTGTTCCTGCTCCTAATTCATCTAATAAAATCAATGATTTGTCTTTTGTGTCTTTTAGTATTTCAACAATGTTTGTCATATGAGAAGAAAATGTACTTAAACTTTGTTCTATACTTTGCTCATCCCCAATATCTGCAAATATTTGGTCAAATACTGATAATTCAGTTCCATAATCAGTAGGTACATGAAGTCCACATTGCGCCATAATAATAAGAAGTCCTACCGTTTTTAACGTTACAGTTTTTCCTCCTGTATTAGGTCCAGTGATTACTAGTGTATTAAAATCTTTTCCAATCCATATATCTGTAGGCACCACCTGGTCTTTATCTAATAAAGGGTGTCTTCCTTTTTTAATTTTTACAAATCCATTTTGATTCATATTCGGCTCTACTGCATTCATAGCTACAGCAAGCTTTCCTTTTGCAAATATAAAATCTAAAATAGCTAAAATGATTTGATTTGATTTGATTTCTTCTGATTTTTCTCCTATTAGATCTGTAAGTTCTTTTAAAATACGTTCAATTTCTGTTTTTTCTTTTAATTTAAGTTCCTTTAGCTCATTGTTAAGCTCAACAATTGCCATAGGTTCTATGAAAAGAGTAGCTCCACTAGAAGACTGGTCATGTACAAGTCCTTTAATATTTCCTCTATATTCTTGTTTGACTGGAACTACATATCGATCTTGTCGGATAGTAATAATAGCATCCTGTAAAAACTTTTGATTTTGACTAGATGATATAATACCATTTAGTTTACTTCTAATCGCTACATTTTTATTTTCTATGCTTCTTCTTATACTTCTTAATATAGGACTTGCATGATCAGATATCTCACTCTCTCCAACTATACATTCATTAATCCTATCTTCAATACTTTTAAATGTAAATAAGTTTCTTATATAACCTCTTAAAATAGGAAATTTATCTTCTCCTTCATTAACTTCTTTCATAAAGCTTTTTATTCTTCTTGCAGCTCTTAGGGTATCACTTACTTCTAAAAGCTGAGAAGGCTCTAAGAAAGATCCTATCTCTGCTCTTTTCATATAATAAGATAAATCACGAACTCCTCCTAGGGAAATACTTCCTCTTTGCAATATAAGACTTGTTGCTTCATGAGTTTGTCTTTGATACTCTACTACCTCTTCATATTTTGTAGACGGAATAATTTCTTTTGCTAATTCCTTTCCTAAACTTGACTCTGTATGCTTTAATAGCATGTTTTTTATTTTTTCAAACTCCAAAACTCTTAAGGTTCTTTCGTTCAATGCTAACTCCCCTTTATATTTGTATTACATGACACCTCTGTAGAAATGTCCTTTTGTAAGTCCCTCTTTTTTTATTTTATCTATGAATTCTTTTTTAGGTAAAATTCCCTTCATTCCTTGTATATACATATTTAAAGTCTCTTTAATCTCTTCTTTTTTCTCTATACTAAACTGTATTCTAAAAGAATTTATTTTTGCTTGTTGTAAGTCTTTTATATGCTCTATCATACAAAGCTTTTGACTATTTAAAATTTGTATTCTACAATGATCATCTTTTACGATAGGAAAAACAACTCCTAAAGGATCTTTTAATCCAAGGTTTTTATTATAACATATTTTACATTTTTTTTTGCCTTCTCCTAAAACACTAGATGTAGGACAAAATTTACTAATCATCAAAGGAATATTCCCATGAAGGACTACCTCTATAGGTATATCTGCTTTTTTAATGATTTCTTTAATTTGTTTTAAAGTAAGCTCTAATGATAAAGTACATTCTTTGATGCCCATTTTTTCTAAGTTTTCTAAGGCATAATTATTAAATACATTTAAAGAATAATCAGAAACCATGTATAGATCAAGTTCTTTACATATATTTAATATACCTAAATTAGAAACAAGCACACCAGAAATACCTTTTACTTTAGAAAGTTTCTCTTTAACTATCAAAAGCTCTTCATCTTCTGTAATTCTTCCAAAAGATATAAACAAATCTATATTTTTATTTTTTGTTATATTTATTGCTGCTTCTAGCGTATCTATATCTGTATAATAAATTCTATCTATAGGAAAATCCAATGTAGCCTTTAATTGTTCCAAATTATTGATCACTACATGCATATTTGTTTTTTCTTCTTGAATATATTTTTGATGGAACTCATGATGCAACTTTTCTTCTATGTTATTTATTTCTTTTCTAGTATTATAATTTTCTCTCAATTGATTTAAAGATTCTATACCTTTTCTTCTAAGTTCATTAATTTCTTTAGCAGAAATAGCTACTTCTTCATCTAATAGAACATGAAGATTTTTAAAAATATATGGAGTATTTCCAAGTTTTTTCATCTGACTTTCTACTTTCTCTTGATCTGTAGCTACTTTTATAGCTTTTTGTACTTTTGCTCCTTTTTCATGAACATAATTTCCATTTTCATCCCAAAGGGTTAATTCTATTTCTTGTCCTAGCTTACCTATGAATTCTCCTGAAATAGGAATTTGTACCTCTTTTCTATTATAAGTTTCTTGTGCCCATTTTAACAACTCATGATCTGATGTTTTGTATACGAGTGTATTATTTTCTACATAATCTTTAAAAGAGACCTCTATGATTTCCTTAGGCCCTGCAAAATTTATTTTTTCTTCATTTTTCCATAAAACATCTACCATAGTTCCTGGTGCATCTCCTCTTTTTGTCCATATTTGGATACCATCCCCTTTTGAAAGTTCATTTTCTAATTGAATTCTTACTCTATTTCTTTTATGATTATATCCTATTACCTTTCCTATCTTTATTCCTCTATTGCTTGGTTTTTCAAAACTCATTAAACTTTTTCCTTCATCTCCTAATAAATAACCTTTTGTAAACCTTCTATTAAATATCTTCTCTACTTTGTCCATCATCTCTTGATCTGTATGAATCTTTTTATGAATGATATAAGAATCAATAGCTTCTCTGTATGCTTTTATTACAATAGCCACATATTCAGGTCTTTTCATTCTTCCTTCTATTTTAAAAGAAGTTACTCCCAAGTCTATGATTTGATGTATATCTGCTAAAGTATTTAAGTCTCTTGGACTCAATAGATAATCTCCTACTTTACTTTTTAATACTTTTTTACTTTCTAAGTCTACAAGCTCATATGGTTTTCTACAAGGTTGAGCACATGTACCTCTATTTCCGCTTCTCCCTCCAATCATACTGCTCATCAAACATTGTCCAGAATAGGAAATACATAATGCTCCATGGATAAAAATTTCTAACTCCATATTCGAATTTTCCCTAATATATTTTATCTCTTCTTTTGTCATCTCTCTTGATAAAACAACTCTTTTAAAGCCCATCTCTTCAAGAAGTTTTACACCTTCAAGGCTATGGACAGTCATTTGAGTACTAGCATGAAGTTCAAAGTCTGAAAAATTATCTTTTACCAATTTTGCTACTCCTAAGTCTTGTATAATAATTGCATCTACATCTATACTGTATAAAAATGAAATATATTCTTTAAGCTCCTTAAGTTCTTCATTAGAAACTAATGTATTGACTGTTACATATACTTTTACTCCTCTTACATGACAATATTTCACTGCTTCTTTTAATTCTTCTTCATCAAAATTTTGTGCATATTGTCTTGCACTAAATGATTTTCCACCTAAATAAATAGCATTGGCACCATTTTGTACAGCAGCCTTCATAGCTTCTATACTTCCTACAGGTGCTAATAGTTCTATATTCAAATTGATCAACTCCTAAACAAAATTCAAAAAAAGTAGTAATATTATTATATCACTACTTCTCTCATAACATGAAAAATATTCTACTTTACTTTCGATCATCAAAAGTTTCAATAAATGCATCTAACTCTTTTCTTGTTTGTACATACTTAATTTGGCTATCTAATACCTTTTTTTGAAGTTCATCATTCTTTCTTTCCATTTCTTCAATTTCTCTTTCTTTCTCCTCTAAAACTTCTTTTAAATTTTCTATTTCTGTTTTAAAATTTTTACATTCAATATTTTGAGACAAGCCTTTCATTTCTTCTTGCAATCTTGTAACAATTTCTTGATAATGTATTTCTCTTTGTTCAAAGTCAGCCATAGTAGTTATTAATTGTTCCTTTGTCTTTTCTAGTTCCTCAAAAGGCTTTTTTGCTTCATGCTCCATATTTTTAAATTCTTCATGAAGCTTAAAATATTCATCTGCAATATTTAGACACGTTAAAACAGCTATCATTGCAGTACTTAATTTCGTACTATTTCTTGCAATATGTAGCATTTTATCATCTACGTAATTGGCAACCTTTTGCATATATTCCCTAGATTCCTGGCCAACCATTGTATATTCCTGACCATATATTCTAACAATAACTTTGTTTTTGTTATTCATCTATATCTCTCCTCTTGAAGGTCTGGAGTCTTATATATGAATTCTCGAAAGAGGATTGATTTCCTTCTTTTGATTATAAAGAATCATATTTATATTCTCTATTATATTATACTTAATATACAAAATAAATACTATATGTATTATTTATTATATATTAGAATAAATATGCATCGTTGTACCTAGTCTCTTATTATATGGCTTTGTCTACAATCTAAAATAGGCACTTCTGTGCCTATTTTCTCTTCAAAAGTATTTTAATCATTTGCTTCAATCCCTCTATATCTATTTTCTCAAATATTTTTATAGATCTTATAAATTCTTTATAAGCCATTTCATAAAATCCATGTAAATAATACAATTTCGCTAATTTTAAAAGTACTTCATCATGATCTATTATATTTAAAAGATGTAAAGATTTTTCAAAGACTTCTGGAGAAGCTCCTTCTATTAATACATCTAATAATTCAAAAGTAATAGCTATTGTTTTTTCAGATTGTTCTTTACTAAAAATATAAGGCTTTTCATCTTTTAATATTCTTTTAAAAGAATCATAAACACTATATTTCAAATTGTTTTCCGGTTCTCTTATCCTTCCTAGTATTTTGGATGCTTCATGCATAGATCCATCTAAAACTTTACACAAAAACATTTTATATATAGCTTCTTCTTTATATTCTTTATCATTAACTTTTCTAAAATCCTCATAAGCTTTATGATAATCTTTTAAAAATAATAAACACATTCCTTTATAATAAAGTAAAGTAGATGTATCTTTTAAAAATTCTTGTGCTTTTAGAAAATATTCATATGCACATCTATAATTTTTTTCATTCATAAAGACTTTTCCTAAAATTATATAATTTTTTCCATTCAAATCATTTTCCAGATGATTTTCTAATTTATTTTTTATATTTTCCATATCTCTTTCCTGCTTATAAAGTATTTTATATAAAAGCGAAAGACTATCTATAGAATTTTTATTATATTGTAATGCTTTTGTACAGTACAAATATGCTTTTTCATAATCTTCTAATTCAAAATAAATATTTGCCAACTCATCAGATGGTTTAAAAGTTCCGCTTCCCGTTATAAAATTAAATGCTAAAGGTCCTTCTCCTATTTCTATGCACCTTTTAAAGGCTTCTATTGCACAAAAAAATTTGTTTTGTTTTTTTAAAATCTCTCCTTTTTTATAGATCAAATCAGTAAAATCTTTATAATACATAATAACTTTGCGAATCAAATCTAGTGCTTTATCATATTCTTTTATTTTTTCTAATTCTATGACCATATTCAGTATGCTTTTAGGTTCATGCATTTCATTGTGAAATGCTTTAGATAACTTTTCATACTCATCTATAATATCAATATTTTCATTACCCTTACTATAGATCTTTTCATTTGTTTGTTTATAATATATTTTCATTTTAGGAGCATGTAAATGATCTCCTAATCCTTTGCTACAAAAAGATATTAAATTATTTTGCCTTTCATCTGAAGCTTTTAGTAAAATCCCTTGATTAGAATATTTTTTTATATACCAATCTCTAAATAATTTAGTAATATCTACTTTTATATAAGTATCTATTTCATCCTTAATTTGAAAAGTACTATATATTGTTTGATCTATAGAAGGTTGGTTTGAAAAATTAACTTTATCTTCATCAAAGTTTTCTTCTATTCTGTGTACTTGAAATGATTTTATAATATCTTGATGATCATTTCTAATAATATAAAGTAATAATTCTACTTTTTCTACAATTCCTTTTCCAATTAAAATAGGTACTGGAAATTCTAAAAGACATCTATAAATAGAATCATCCATATATTTCCCTAAAAAAAGAGCATAATAATCTCTATAATTTTCATAAGCCATAAAGCTATTAATAGTAGTATTTTTTTTAGGACTTTGTTCTAAGATTTTCATCATATTTTCTTTCTCCTCTCAGAACCTTTTATATTATCATATATTTTTTTCTTTATATTGTTCCTTTTATAACTTTTTTCATAATCTCTAATCCTTCTTCATCTATCATATTAAATATTTTTATAGATCTAATACATTCATCATAAGCTAATTGTTTATATCCATGGCGATCATAAATTTTTGCCAAAAGAAGCAACACTTGATCATTTTCGATTAAATTCAAAAGTTGTAAAGATTTTTCAAATATTTCTGGAATAGCAATTTCAATAAGCATATTGAGCAATCCAAATATAATATTTACATATTCTATAGATTCTTCTATATTTTCACTTAATACTTCACATTCTTGATTTATAACAATATTATAAAAAGCTTTATATACCTTTGTATTTTTTTGCGTTTTTTCATTTTGTATATTATCCAATAGTTTCTCAGCCTTTTGTGTTTCTCCTAATAAAATTTTACAAAGTATTTTTTTATAGATTGTTTTTTCATAAAAGTTTTCATCTTTTACTTGTATAAATTTTTCATAAGCCTTTTCATAATGCTTTAAATATAAATAATTCATTCCTATATAATAATTTAGCTTTAAAGAATTTTTCATAAGTGTTTTTGCTTTTAAAAAATATTCTAAAGATATATCATATTTTTTCTGACCAAAAAATATATCTCCTAAAACAATAAATGCTGGTCCATTCAAATTTTCTCCAAAAAATTTTTCCATTATTTTTTTTATATCTTCTATTTTCATTCCTCTTCTTATAAATATTTTTAAAATTCTATGAAGTGGCAAATGAAAAGTTTCTTTTGCTTTTATACATTCTACATAATATTTATAGGCTTCATCATAATCTTGTAAGTCAAAATAAATTTCTCCTAATTTATACAGTGTTTTATATCCTCCCACATCATTTAGTATTTTTAAATGTATAGGAGGATCTCCATTTTCAATACATTTTTTAAGGCTCTTAATCGCCAAAGAAATTTTTCCTTGGTTATAAAAAATATTTCCTCTTATATATTCTAAATCTGTAAATTTGGGATAATATCTTAATCCATCTTCTATGATCTGTAGAGCTTTTTTTATATCTCCTTTTTGTTGTAATAAAATAATCATTCTTAATAATAGCTTGGGACTAAAAGCTTTAGAAGGATTAAAACGATTGTATATCTTTTCGTATAATTTATAAGCTTTTTCATATTCTTTCATTCTTAAATATTCATTAGCCATATTAAAAATATGAAAATCATCTTCTTTGTTTTCTATCACCCTTTCTAAAATTCTAATATTTCGTTCTATCTTATTTTTTTCTTTTGTTTCTTCTTTGAGATATCCATAATGATATATTTGTATTTTTTCTATTTTAACTTTTTCTTTTGAAATATCTCCTTCTCTAGATCTTAATTGCTCATGAATGGCTCCTTCGTATCTATATCCTTTATGGTTTTTAATCAGTCTAATATTTAAATTGCTAACAGTATCTTCTCCTATAGTATTTCCTACATAGCTTAAAGTTTCAAATATATAAAAATCTATCTCCTTGTGATCTAATAAAGGAGCAATTTTGTATTTATCTTGTTTGTCTAATTCATCATCTGCATCCATAATCAAAATCCAATCTCCCTTTGCCTTTTGTAATGAAAAATTTCTTGCATCACTAAAATTATCATTCCACGGAAAATCAAATACTTTAGCTCCATATTCTTTTGCTATTTTTATAGTATCATCAGTAGATCCTGTATCTACTATAATCATCTCATCTACAATATCTTCTACACTCTTTAAACATCTTCTGATATTTTTTTCTTCATTTTTTACAATCATACATAAACTCAAAAGCATCATAATCCCCCTTTAACTTTAGCTTACAAATATTTAAAAATACAGCTATGGGATAAAATCCCATAGCTATATTTTATGATTGAGCATTGTAATAAGCTATAACTGTGGTAGTATCTGAAGGTGTCAAATGAAGTCTTGTATAATTTAAATATTTTACAGGAACAATTACACCATTCTCACCTGGTCCAATTTCTACTGCTGTTGCAGCATCATCCACAAAATATGCATTTTCTGTAGTTGGAGAAATTTCTAATTTTGCAATAACAGTGGCACTTCCTGTATTTCTTACATAATAAGAATACATATTTTTTTCTGAAGTATCCATTTGTAAAGAAGTAATAGCTGCATCAAAATCACTAATTGTTGTATTACTTGTATCAAATTCACGTCCTACTAAGCTTACATCTACTGTATTAATAATTTCTGTTAAAGCATCAATAGTATCTACACTTGCTACATTGCTTACTTCGCTTACTGTTATTACTGCACTTATTGTATCTACTACATCTACACTCGCTACATTACTTACTTCATCTACTGTTTCTACACTTGCTACATTGCTTACTTCGCTTACTGTT
>NZ_RYYS01000095.1 GCF_004138215.1 Anaerophilus nitritigenes | reverse complement strand
GTCTCTAATAAAGTAATGGAGCGGGATTATGAACAATCCCACCCCAACTATTGACATAGAGCCGGATTTAAAGGGGTTTTCTAAATTTTTATTCAGCCAATTTAGCTCCTAAATATTTACAATTATCTATTGCATCTCCATCAGGAGTTAAATGAGCAATGAATCCTTCTCCATCTACTACTTGTGCACCATATCCTTCCATTCTTTCTGTCCAATCTCTCATCCATTGACCATCACCCCAGTCATAAGAACCAAATAGTGCTAATTTTTTTCCAGATACAGCACCTGCAATCTCCTCTACAAAAGGTTCCATTGTATATTCTTCTAATACTTCAGCTCCCATAGAAGGACAACCTAAAGCTAGTGCATCAGCACTTGCTACATCTTCTTTTGTTGCATCTTCTACATTGATTAATTTTACTTCACAACCTTTGTCTTTTGCACCTTCAGCTACAGCTTCTGCCATTAATTTTGTATTTCCTGTTCCACTCCAATAAATAACTGATACATTTTTCATAATAAATCCCTCCATTTAAAATATATAATTTTTTTTAAGCATAAGAAAGAATTTGATCGATCAATCCACCACTTAAAAGAGTTTTTATATAATCCTTTGCTTTTACAAATTCATCATAACGCTTCTCTGATATGGTAGTATCTCCATAAATTCTCCAACCTTTTACTTTAGTAAGCTTTAAAGAAGGATGACCCATAAATCCTAAAACATCCTTTAGTGGATAACCTAAAAATATACCAATCTCATCAGGAATCATCCCTGCTTCAATTTTTTTTGTCATATGTAATACATATTCCTCTACATTCACATTTTTAGGATATCCTATGTTGTTCAAAAATCTTTTATTTCGAGGGTCTGTGAGTGCTTCTTGCAAAGATCCTGGATGATAAAAAAATACTTTAATACTTTTTTTACCATAACCAACTACTTTATAAGAAAGCTTCTTACAACATTGAAAAAAAGAATTAATTTTCTTTAATTTTTCACTTGTATTGGGATACTCTCTTGAAAAACTAAGTATTTCAGATGGCTTTTTTCCAAGCATAACAGGACCTAGCGTTTGAAGTAGCCATTGAATAAAAGGATCTTTATTATTTTTTAAACAGGAAAAATAGTTTTGTTGACACATCACATGCACCTCATTATTGATAATGATTATCTTTTTCATAAAAATAATATCAAATTATCTTTGTTTTGTCAATGAAAATAATTATCATTATTGATAATTATTTTTCAAAAAATTGACATAAAAAATAAGAACATTTTATAGAACTTCTTCCCCTAAAATGTTCTTATTTTTATTACTTCTCTAATTAAAATCTATATTCTATAAAACACTATCTAAAACTTTTCCTATGCTTTCATGAATCACTAGATTTGCTCTTTTGTCATAAGGTGTAATATCTTTATTAATAAGAATCAATTGATTTCCTTTATAATATTCAATCAATCCTGCTGCAGGGTATACTACTAAAGAAGTTCCTCCTACAATAAGAACATCTGCTTTTTTTATGTATTCTACAGATTTTTCAATAGTATAATTATCTAGTCCCTCTTCATATAAAACTACATCTGGTTTAACAATACCCCCACATGAGCATCTAGGAATAACCTCCTTCGATGACCTGATATACTCTAGATCATAGTCTTTTTTGCATTTCATACAATAATTTCTATGTACAGAGCCATGAAGTTCTAAAACTTCTTTGCTTCCTGCTAATTGATGTAGTCCATCTATATTTTGAGTAATCACAGCTTTTAGTTTCTTTCTTTTTTCTAACTCTACCAAAGCATCATGAGCTAAATTAGGCTGTGCATTTGGATAAATCATCTTATTTTTATAAAACTCATAAAATTCTTTTGGATGCTTCATAAAAAAAGTATGACTAAGCATTACCTCTGGAGGATAATTTTTTTCTTTTGTACTATATAATCCTGTATCTGCCGTCCTAAAATCAGGAATATTACTTTCTGTTGAAGTTCCCGCTCCTCCAAAAAAAACAATATTATCACTTCTTTGAATCATTTCTTTTAATTTTTCTATACTCAAAATCGCACCTCCTATTAAACACCATATTCTTATTCATTTTATTATAACATAATTTTATTTTTTACCTTCCTGTCAAATAAAACTTCATTTATATAAAATCTTTACTTGATCTTTATGATAAATTACATAATTCTTTGAATTAATATTCATTAGATAAAAATTTATAGAAGGGAATTTTAAAATGATGAAGAATATAATCAATAAATTCGAAAAAGGGGTGTTTCAAATGAGAATACTAAAGGATAATACAATAGCTGTCATTATCGACATGCAAGAACGTCTTCTTCCTCATATGGAAAATAAAAATAACTTATTACAAAATTTCAAAACACTCATTCAAGGACTTCATGCTTTAAATATTCCTATGATCGTTTCTGAACAATATCCCAAAGGATTAGGTTCTACAGTGGAAGAAATCAGTCAAATTCTAGGTGATTGCACCAATATTGAAAAAATGTCCTTTAGTTGTTTTGATGAAGTAAAACTACAACAACAAATAGACTATATGAATAAAGAATGGATTATTATAGCTGGAATTGAATCTCATATTTGTGTACTTCAAACCGTTATAGACTTAATAGATAACGGGTATGTTCCTGTGGTAGTAGAAGATTGTATTTCTTCTAGAAAAGAAAATGATAAGAAAATAGCTATTGAAAGAATGCGTCAAATGGGTGCTATTATTACTACTACTGAATCTATTTTATTTGAACTTTGTAGATTTGCTACAACAGATGCTTTTAAAGTCATTTCAAAGCTTGTAAAGTAAGAATTCTTACTTTGCAAGCTTTTATACTTTTTAAATATTTTCTCTTATTTGATGAATGTTTATATCTATTTAAAATATAGTCTATTTATTCTTGATAGTCTTTAAAAGAAAACGTTTTTCTATTTGTATTCATACTATCCCCTCAGTTGTTTTTTTATATGTTAAGTTGTAAAATACTGTAGATAAACCAATTTAAATTTCAGTATATATCCAAAGCACATTGTGAGGTGAATTATGAAAATATTTATTCAATTTTTAGGTATTGTAGGAATCTGGCAATTAGGAGAATGGATTCATCGCATGTTATCTATTCCAATCCCTGGAAGCATTTTAGGAATGTTGATTTTATTTACATTATTAGTGTTAAATATCATAAAACTTGAGTGGGTAGAAAATTGTGCTGATTTTTTACTAAAACATTTGGCATTTTTCTTTATTCCATCTGGAGTAGGACTTATTGCTGCTCTTGAACTTTTAAAGAAAAATTGGATTCCTCTTTTTATAATTATCTTTATAAGTACTATTGTAGTAATGGGAATCACAGGAAAAATAGTAGAAAAATTTGTAAAGGATTGATAAAATGTTAAATCATCATTTTTTTGGAATTATTATTTCTTTGATTACTTTTAATATTGGTCTTTTTATTTATAAAAAAACCAAATTACCAATTTTAAACCCTATTTTAATTAGTATATTACTTATTGTAGGAATTCTTCTTAATTTTGAAATTCCTCTTGAATCATACGATAAAGGAGGTAGGCTTATTTCATTCTTTTTAGGACCTGCTACTGTTGTGTTAGCCATTCCTATGTATAAACAACTTCCTGTTTTAAAAAAGCATATAAAAGCTATATTGATAGGAATTAGTGGTGGAGTCATCACATCTATTAGTGTTGTCATTGCTTTGGCTAAAGCTTTTGAACTTGATCACACACTAAAACTTTCTTTAATTCCTAAATCTATTACTACTCCTATTGGTATTGCTATCTCTGAAAGTCTAGGAGGTATTAGCTCTATAGCTGTTATCGCCATTATCATTACTGGAATTTTAGGTGCGATTATGGCACCTTTTATCTGTAAAATTTTTAAAATCCATCATAGTGTAGCAAAAGGGATTGCCATAGGAACCTCTTCTCATGCCGTTGGAACATCAAAAGCTTTAGAAATGGGAGAAACGGAAGGCGCTATGAGTAGTCTCTCTATCGCATTAGCAGGTGTAATTACTGTATTTTTAGCTCCCTTATTTGTTCGCATATTCTCTTATTTTAATTTATAAAATCAACAAATTTCCAAATCAAAAAGACTCAGTTTTATGAGTCTTTTTGATTTGGAAATTTTATACTTATACCGCTTGATATTTTAATTTTGAAAAAGCTTTTTTAACAGCCTTACCCAGTGGAAGTGCTATGATAACCCCTATACTAGTAGTAAATAAAGATCCTGGAATATTAGAAAGAGATGCTATGAAATTTCCACTTAAATATACATTTGTAAAATAGTATCCTACTAAAGATACGACCCCTCCTACTAAATATGCTAAAAAATTTATTCCTAAATTTTGTCCATCATATTCTTTACTTTGAGCAATTTTTGCTACTACATAAGCCATAAGCCCTTTCACAATTAAGGTAAACGGTGCATAAGAAATATATCCTCCAAAAATATCAAATAAAAACATTCCTCCTCCAGATGCAATAGCTGAATCTTTAGGATCTAAAATAAGTGCTGTAATAAATAAAGCCGTTGTTCCTAAATGCATCATACTTGCTCCTATTGGTACATGAATGTAAGTTGCTACCATATTCAGTGCCATAAACAATCCAATCATTACAATTCTTCTAGTAGTCCACTTTTTTTGCATAAACTCTATCTCCTTTCATTTTAATTACTATAATATTACATTATAGGTACATTTATATTATTTCACACAAATCGTATCGTGTCAACACTACATTCCAATATTGTATCGTATACATAAAAACAGCCAGTTGATCTGGCTGCTTTAAGCAATTTCATTTTCTTCATGGACAATACTAATTCCACATTTATTTTTTTTAGCTATAGTAGAAGCTAAGCTTGCTTGATTAATTAAATGGACAGTAGCTTCATATACATTTTTTATCTTTGTACATTTTTTTGATTGTATCATTCCAGCAGAAATAGTAACAGGAATTTTATTTGGAAATTCATGATTTTTTATTATATCTATTATTTTTATTATTTCATTTTTACATTTTTCTATAGGAGTAGAAAGTTGCAAAACAAACTCGTCTCCTCCAAATCTACAAACATGTGCATCTTTAGGTTTATATTGTTTCAGAAGTCTTGCCAATTCTTTTAATATTGTATCCCCTAAAATATGTCCGTATTCTTTGTCTATCCTTCCAAAATTATTTACATCCATAAATATAATAGATGTTATTTCATTTTTAGTTATACATTTTTGAATTTGATAATAAATATAATCACTTTTATAAAGTTCAGTCAGTAGATCTATGTGTTTTCCAAGTTCAGCTACTACAAGTAACTTTGTAATAACTCCTACAATTTGTTCATTTTCCTCCACTAATAAAAAATCTTGATCTTGTTGGTCAAATATTTCTTTCGCACTCCATACAGATGCTTCCGAACTAATAAATTTAAAATCTGTCAACATAGCATCTGCAGCAATTCTATTAGGATGTACATCTATTAGTTCTTTATTTGTAATCATTCCTTTAATTTGATGATGATCTATTACAGGAAAATAGTTTATTCCTTGATTAAATGCAATATCTCTAATAGTACTTACACCTTCTAAAATATCAATACACATAAACTGATCTTTCATAATTTGAGATATTCTCATTATCATAAGTCTATAGATTTGCTAACTTGAAAAGTTATATTCATTTGCACCTTTATAATCATAGATTCGTTAGCAACCTTTCCTCCCTCTTCCATAATTAAATCTATTATTTTTTCTTTTTTCAACATATTTAACAAAATTTTTCTAATCACGAGCGCTTCTACTTTGGAGTCTTCTACTTTTATGATCTCATATTGTCCTGGAGATACTACCTCTACCATTCTTCTAGCAGCTTCTGGTCCAATTGGAGCTTTTCTTCCTACAATAAGTACATCCTGCATGGGAGGCATTTCAAACTCAGAAAAGCGCATTACTACTTCAGCTTTTCTGCTGCTCCCCATATGGTTTTCCATATAAAATCCACCTTTCAAAATCTAATCACAATTTAATATACTATTTGTTTTATTTTTTTCTATATTTGTACATATATTACTATTATACCAAAATAAATCTGATTCATAAAGCATTTTTAGGGACTAAAGACCTATTATCAGTCATCTGTCTATAATAATTGAAAAAACAAAAAAACTTCTTTCTAAGTGGTATTTTCCTAGAAAGAAGTTTTTGATCATCACAGTTGATAAATATTTTTACTCAAGTATCGGTCTCCTCTATCTGCCAAAAGTACTACTATATTTCCATACTTTATCTTCTTTGCTTGTTTTATAGCTCCTATAAAAGCTGCTCCAGACGAAGTTCCCACTAATAGCCCTTCTTTTATAGCCAATTCTTTTACTCCTTGTAAAGCTTCATCATCTGAAATCTTTTCTACTTCATCTATTAAACTTATATCCATAGTTTTAGGGATAAAATCATTTCCTATTCCTTCTATCTTATAAGAACCACATACACCTCCACCAATAATGGAACCAATAGGATCAACCAATACTCCTCGTATTTTTTCATTTTGTTCTTTTAAATAAGACATAACCCCTGTAAAGGTACCTCCAGATCCTGCTCCTGAAACAAATAAATCTATCTTTCCATCTAATTGTTCATATATTTCTCTACCCGTATACATATAATGAGCCTGTGGATTATCAAGATTATAAAATTGATTGACTACAAAAGTATCTTTAATTTGAGATTTTAACTCCTCTACTTTTTCAAAAGCTCCGTTCATACCCTTTTCTTCTGGTGTACTTATAATTTTAGCTCCTAATGCCTTCATGATCATTTGCTTTTCTATTGAAAATTTTTCAGGTACTACAAATATAATCTCATATCCTTTATTGATTGCAGCTAACGAGATACCTATTCCTGTATTTCCAGCTGTTGCTTCTATAATAGTATATCCTGGTTTAAGCTTTTCTTCTTTTTCTGCCCTTTGAAGAATCCATTGTCCAATTCTATCTTTTACAGAACCTCCTGGATTATAAAATTCTAATTTTGCAAATAGATTTACATGTTTTGGAATATCAAAATGATTCATCTTTAGCATAGGAGTATTGCCTATTAAATCTTGAATGCTATCATAGTAATGCATCTTAATTCACCCTTTATTTTAAAATGTCTAAATCTTTTATAATATCCTCCACATCCTCAATTCCTACAGACAATCTAATCAATGTATCTGTAATACCTATTTTATCTCTAATGTCTTTTGGAATAGAAGCATGAGTCATTTTAGCTGGAATAGATATAAGACTTTCTATTCCTCCTAAACTTTCTGCTAAAGTAATCGTTCTTAAGTTAGATATCATTTTATCTACATATTTTTCACTGGATACCTCAAAAGAAATCATTCCTCCACTATCTCTCATTTGATCCTTTAAAAAACCCTCTATATCAATTTTAGGATAATATATTTTTCTAACCCAATCCTGATTTTTTAGCCAATTTACAACTACTTTTGCATTTTGACAATGCCTATCCATCCGTACAGCTAAAGTTTTCATTCCTTTCAACAAAATCCAACTATCAAAAGGTCCTAATATAGCCCCTACTGCATTTTGTATAAAGTGCATTTTTTCTCCTAATTGTTCATCCTTTACTACTACTAACCCTGCAACTACATCACTATGTCCTCCTAGATATTTTGTAGCACTGTGAAGAACAATATCTGCTCCTAAAGATAACGGTCTTTGTAGATAAGGAGTCATAAAAGTATTGTCTACAATAAAAATCATATTATTTTTATTTGCAATTTTTCCTATTTCTTGTATATTACTAACTTTCATTAGTGGATTTGTAGGTGTTTCTACATAAATAGCTTTTGTATTTTCTCTTATATGATCTTTTATATTCTCTGCATGAGTAGTATCCACAAAGCTATATTCTAATCCAAAATTTTTGAATATTTTATCTACCACTCTAAAAGTTCCACCATATACATCATCACTCAGTATAATATGATCCCCACTTTTTAGTAGCATAAGCACAGAAGATATAGCTGCCATTCCCGATCCAAAGGCAAACCCTCTTGCTCCTCCCTCTAAATCAGCAATTAATTTTTCTACTCCTTCTCTTGTTGGATTTTGAGTACGAGAGTACTCATATCCACTATGTTTTCCAATAGCCTCTTGAGCATAAGTAGATGTTTGATAAATTGGAATTGTAACTGCTCCTGTAGTTTTATCTCCATCAACGCCTCCATGGATAATAAGAGAATTAAATTTCATATTTATTCCTTCTTTCCATATTTTATTTGTAAAATATCTAATACTTCTTTTGCATATTCTTTTGCTCCAAATAAAGACATATCCCTGTAATTTCCACATTGTATTTCATTTGCTGCTGGAACCTCTTTTGAATCTAATACTTTTTTTAATGTATATATCAAAGCATCTGCTATCTCTTCCTCTTCTTTTTCTCCTACTACAATTAAATAAAATCCCGTTCTACATCCCATAGGAGATAAATCTACTACATTATCTACTTTTTCTCTTATATATCCTGCCATTAAATGTTCTAGGCTGTGTATTGCTCCTGTAGGTATGGCTTCTTTATTAGGTTGAGTAAATCTTAAGTCAAACTTTGTAATGATATCTCCTTTTGGTGTATTAATTTTACCACACCTTCTTACAAAAGGAGCGTCTACTATCGTATGATCCATTGTGAAGCTTTCTACTATTATTTTTTTCATTTTTTATTTCCTCCTTTATAGCAAGTCATTATCCATACATATTTATTCATTTTTTTTCTATCCATTCTATAATCTAAGTCTTCAAATATTTTGGATATATCTTCTATATACTCATAATACTCTGTATTTAAATCATTTAGTAAATGTAACTTCTTTTCATTCTCAACCTCTTTATACAAAGCTTTTTTATATTTTTTTGACTCAAACATAGTATCTGCAATAACTACTTTTCCACCTTCCTTTAAAAAACTATCTAAATAATATATAGCTTCTCTTTTTTCTTTCTGATCTAAATGATGAAAAGCATAAGAAGTTACAATAGCATCTACCTTTGTAGAAATATGAATGTTTAAAAAATGTCCATCATATATTTCTATATGAGAGAGCTTGTTCTTAGCTATTTTTCTCATTTCTTGTGATGGTTCTATTGGAATAACATGAAAACCTCTTTTATATAAAATACTTGTCAAATTCCCTGTCCCTACTCCAATTTCTAAAACTACTCCACCTTTTTTATCCTGTAACTGATCACATACTGTTGATAATATATGATCATACCTTTCAAATACTTCTTTATATTCATTGTCTATTCCATACACAGTACGATCATAATCCACAGCCCATTGATCAAACAATTCAGTAAAATCTCCCATTCTATTTCCTCCTTTTTTAATTCATAGTATTCATCCCAAATTACTTGGTATTAGTTTAGCATTTACTTTTTATAAAGTCAATTCATATTTTATATAAATTGTTAAAACCAAAATAAAAAACTCCTTTCTAGGTTTTATATTCCTAGAAAGGAGTTTTTACTACATAGCTGGTTGAACGTCTACTTCTTGAACAATCTCAGTTTCCATCATTTTAGCTTGAGCTTCCATCATTTCTATTAAGCTCATTGAGTTTTGTGGAGTAAGCTTTGGCATATCTATTTTTACATCTTTATTGATGTTGTATATTTTAGAATTATAGTTAATTCCTATATTAAATACCCCTTTGCTTTGTGGTTTTTCTACTTTTGCTGCTACTTTTTCTATTGCTGCCATATCAATATGTAAATCTATTTTACCATTTTCATGGACAATGTATCCATCTTTATTGATACCATATTCAATAACAATTCCTTTGTCTCCAATGAATTTTACATTGTT
This sequence comes from Anaerophilus nitritigenes, assembly GCF_004138215.1. Taxonomy (GTDB): domain Bacteria; phylum Bacillota; class Clostridia; order Peptostreptococcales; family Thermotaleaceae; genus Anaerophilus; species Anaerophilus nitritogenes. Next base: position 6,189 of record NZ_RYYS01000095.1, on the reverse strand, counting down.
GTATTGATCCATAAATTTATTAAATTCTTTTTTCATTTCTGGTAAATTCTTTTCAAGATCAGCTAATCCTTTATTTAATTCTTCTTTTGATAATTGATCTTGAGGATTTGTAGCTTGTGAGAATGTCATTACCATATCCATATACTCTTTTACAAATTTCATAGTATCTTTATTATCCATGAAACTATTTCCTGTGTATCTTACTAGTTTTTTAAATGATGCATCATCTAATTTTAACTCATAAATATCTAAAGTTTCTCCATTAATCACTTTTGTTCCTTTTTTCTCTACCATTTTAAATCCTGGGTCAAAGTTTTTAACATAATCTTTGAAGAATTTTGCAACTTTTCCTTGAGATTCTTGAGCAAATTTCATCATGTTTGCAAAATCTTGTTTTTCTTTTTGGTCCTTCATCATATCATTAAAATTAATTACTGCATATTCTTTAGTTTGTAGTTCTTGTGGAAGTCCCATTTTCATCATAGCAGGCATTTTAATAATTTCTACTAATTTTGGTGTTTTTCCTGTCATATCTGTATCTACCCATACTGGAATTTCCATTGCCATTCCACCAAAATTCATATTCATATCTACTTGTGCTGTAGCAGCTGTTTTTTCTTTGTTTTGTACCATCTTTTGATGCAATGAAAGTTTTGAATCTTTAAGCATTGTTTGCATTTGATTGAATCCTTCTTGATCCTCTTGTGATAATCCCTTTGCATTTACTGTAAAAGTAATATCTGTATTACTTTCCATAGAAGTAATATCTTGTGCTTTTTCAAAAGCATTGTAAATTGCCATTTCATTACTAGTACATCCAGTAAAGACTAGCGCAAATACTAATAACAGTGATAAAATTGATATTTTTTTCATTTTCTTTCCCCCTATATATTTTGTTATTCTCATTCTACAATATATTTTACATATTGTAAATTATTTCATAAACACATCATACAAATTTAGACCTTTTTACTCATTTTTTGACTTTATTAAAACAAAGCAATCTTTTATTATTTTTTATATCAAATATTTATTTTTATATAAGTTATTAATCTAACCAATAGCCAAACCACCCTTTTATCACAAAAGAGTGGTTTGGATTTTAATGAAAAATAGCATTTACAATTAATAATTCAATAAGTCCTACTGCCCATGCAATAGTAGTTGTAATAGACCATACTCTGATTTGTTCTTTTGCTTCTTTAATTCCTAACATACGGTTTACTACCCAATAATAACTATCATTAAAATAAGAAAATACCAAAGATCCTATACAAGCTGCCAATGCTGCAAATACTGGATTTACATCTAGTGTTACAATCATAGGTGCCGTAATAGATGCTGCAGTAATCATAGCTACTGTTCCACTTCCTTGAATCAATCTTACTAAAGAAGCTACTACAAATGGAAGTAATATAGCAGGAATTGAAGATTGTGCAATTAAGTTTGCTATGTAATCCCCTGCTCCACTATCACGAAGTACCATTCCTAGTGCTCCACCACCACCAGTAACCAAAATAATAATTCCTGCTGATTTGATTCCATCCTCCATTTTCTCTAGAGTATCTTTTCTTGAGTCTTTTCCTGTAAGTCCATAAATTGCAACAATTAGACCAATTCCTACTGCTATAATTGGAGACCCTAAAAATTTAATTGTACTCACAAAATTTCCTTCTATTTTTAAAGCTGTCACAACTGTGTTAGAAAGAATCAATAGTACTGGAATCAAAATAGGTGCAAATGCCACAAACGTAGAAGGAAGATTTTGATCCTCTTCATCATCTAAAAAGCTTGAAATGCTCTTTTCATATTCAGGTCTAATCCATCCTTGCCCATCTTCTGTAGGAAGCTGATAAATTCTTTTTCCTAACCATTTCCCATAAATCATTCCTGCAATAGTCATAGGGATTGCCAAAACAATTCCCCAAAGAAGTATACTTCCAACACTTACTCCAAATATACCCGCAACTCCAACTGGTCCTGGAGTAGGAGGTACCAAAGAGTGTGTAATTACTAGTCCTAAAGCTAGTGCAATCCCTAATGAAACTACAGATTTCTTTGTCTTTTTAGAAATTGCCTTTACAAGCGGAGATAAAATAACAAATCCTGAATCACAAAATATAGGAATAGATACAATAAATCCTGTTAATGCCAAAGCTAATTCTTCGTTATTTTTTCCTAACTTTTTCACAAAAGTTTTGGCCATTCTTTCAGCTGCTCCTGAAACTTCAAAAATTTGTCCCATCATTACACCTAAACCAATAATGATTCCAATACTTCCCAAAGTTCCTCCAAAACCCTTAGATATAGACTCCATTACTTTGTCTGCTGGCATACCTCCAATAATACCTGTCATAGATGCAGCAATAATAAGTGCTAAAAATGCATGAATTTTTGTTTTCATAATCATAAAAATCAAACAAATAATACCAATCGAGAGCCCTACAATCATTTGACTTCCTGATACCGAAGCTTCCATAAATTCTCCCCCTATATATTGATTATTGATTAAATTTTGGTGCATATAATGCAGCTAATCTTATCGCTTCTACCATACTTACTTCACTTGCTTTACCTGTTCCTGCAATGTCTAGTGCTGTTCCATGGTCTACAGATGTTCTTAAAAACGGCATATTATTTGTAATAGAAATGGTTCTTTCAAAATCAACCATTTTCGTAGCAATATGTCCTTGATCATGATAAAGAGATAATACTGCATCATATTTTCCTTTTAGTGCAAAATAAAATACTGAATCTGCTGGAACTGGTCCTACTACATTGATTCCTTGTTGTTGCCCTAAAATTACTGCAGGTTCGATTTCTTCTACTTCTTCATTTCCAAATAATCCATGTTCCCCACTATGAGGATTTAATCCTGCAACGCCTAATTTCCCATTTTTAATTCCAAGTCTTTCTAAAGCTTCACTACATCTTTTTATATATTCTAGTACTCTTTCCTTTGTAGCAATAGTACATGCATCTTTTAATGATACGTGTCTAGATAAAAAGAAAACTCTTAAGTCATGTACTTGAAACATAGTAAGAGGATCTTTTGTATGAGTTAGATCTTCTAATATTTCTGTATGTCCTATATAATTTACTCCTCCAGCTTTAAATGCTTCTTTGTTAATAGGAGTAGTGGCAATGGCATCTACCTTTTTTTCCATTGCCAATTTCACTGCAAGTTTTATATATTCAAAAGCAGCTTTTCCAGCCATTCCTTGTACTTTTCCTATTTGAAGCTTTTCTATATCTATATTTTTTAAATCAATTAAATTTAAAATACCTTTCTCATATTCTCCTTGTTCTACATTTTCAATTACTTTTATTTTAAAATCTACATTACAAAACTTCATAGCTTGTTCTAATGTTTTTTTATCTCCAATCACTACTGGCTTTGACCACTTATATACCTCTTCATTGTTTAATGCTTTTACTACAATCTCAGGTCCAACCCCAGCAGGATCTCCCATAGGAATTCCAATATAACTTCTTTTCATTTTAATTTATCCTTTCTCTTATGAATTTTTGTGATATCCAGTAGATACCTTTGTTAATAAATATTCAACACATTTTATAATGGCATTAGTCTCTCCTACCAATCCACCCTTTGTAATAATAGGCATATTTTCAAATTGCCCTCTTATAAATCTTCCATAAACAGCTAATGGCAATACTTCATCTTTTACTTCTATTCCTGAAGCTTTCAGTTCTTTGCAAACAGCTACTGTTACATCTCCTCCACTTGTAAATAATCCACCTATGGTTGTATCTGTTTTTTCCATAAGTCTTTTTGTAATCTGTGCAAGTCCAGTGGATATTCTTAAAGTCACATCATCTTCAGTAATTTTTAATCTTTGAGCAATATGAGAAAGATTTAATATTTCCTCTTCCTCTGTAGTAGTGATCGCTCCTATAATAGAATACTCATTCATATCTTTTATTAAGCAATCTATTACTCTACCAATTTCATATTCACGAGTTTTTTCATAAATAAGAGCTTCTGTATCTACTGTTATAAATAAGCATTCATGATTTACCTTTAATGCTTCTAGTTGTCTTCTTGTAAGATTACTGACACTCCCTACTGTAAGCATGACCTTTTGTCCTGGTATTACCTTTGGCTTTTTTACTACTTCTTTTGTAAGAGCCGCACTAAATGGACCTGGATCTACTGCAATGACACTCAGTTTTGCACTTTTTACTGTCTTTGCAATTTTTTTAATATCTTCATCTGTAGTAGCATCTACTATAAAAATTTTATTCCCTTTATTTTTTCCACTGATTATTCTATCTTTTAGTACTTCTTCTCCTTTTAGTACTTGATCTAATGAAATATAATCTACTAAGTATTTACTTTGCTCTTTTATAAGCTTTTGTACACAAGAAGTATATACAGGATTCTTTGGATCCTTTGCCACATCTGTATTTTCTAGTGGTATAGAATCTACCATTAAATATCCACCTATCGTGATTCTTCCTGATGATGGAAAAGCAGCTACTACTATAGCAATCGTATCTTCATCTAAACTATCTAATACTGCATCTATTTCTGATCCTATGTTTCCTCTTAGAGTAGTATCAATTCTCTTTGAAAACAATTTTACATCCTTTTCTTTAAAAAATTCTGTAATCTTACTTACTCTTTTATAAGCTCTATCTTTATGTATAGCTCTACTATCTGTGCTGATAGAGATAACTTTAAAATCATTGTATTCCTTTTCATCATAATCCTCTAATTTTAAAAAAGTAGCAGCTTTATATCCTGCTCTTGAAAGTAGAACACTTGTAGCGTTTGCTCCTGTCAAATCATCTGCAATAATTACAACTTCTGGCATACAATCCCTCCATTTTATACTAATTTCACTTCCACACCTAACTGACCAATTTTATTGACTATTTTTTCATCCAATCCTTCATCTGTAATAATTTGGCTCAAACTTTCTAGTGAAGAAATTTTAGCAAAGCTTTTTTTTCCAAATTTCCAATGATCTGTCACAAGTATAGTTTCTTCTGCTACCTTCATCATCTGTTTTTTTATTCTTGCTTTTTCAATACTTGGAGTCGTAAGACCTTCCTTCACATCAGCAGAGCTAGTTCCCAAAAATGCAATATCTGCATAAACTTGTTCTAAAAAATCTTTAGTATTTGGCCCTAGACATGCACCTGTACTTCCCTGAATCAATCCTCCTGTACAAAATACTTGTATTTGAGAAAATTTTGAAAGAAACAAAGCAATTACTAAATCTGGTGTAATTACTTTCAAATTCTTTATTTCTTTTATTTTTTTTGCAATCTCCATATTTGTAGTTCCTGCATCTAATATAACGGTATGCCCTTCTTTAATAAGAGAAGCTGCATATTGTGCAATTCTTTTTTTCTCTTCCATATGTTCTGATGTTTTTTTTCCATAAGGAACTTCTTCTGTGAGCATATCATGAAGAATTGCTCCTCCATGAGTTCTTGTAATTAAATTATTTTCTTCTAAATATTTTAAATCTCTTCGAATCGTCATAGGGGAAGTATCTAATATACTTGCTAAATCCTCTACAACCGCTGTTTTATTTTCTTTTAAATGTTTTATAATATAATTTCTTCTTTCTGCCTGAAGCATATTTTTCACCACTTTGTTTTTAATTGTTTGTTAATGTGTTTAACTTTGTTTTTTTTTGTTTATTTTTGTTGGTTTCATTATAATATTCTTCTTTTTGTATGTCAATACAAAAAGCTACCCTCATAAAAATTGACTTTTTTAGAAACAAAGCAACAGGTTTATTGTTCTTTCTTTATCCCTAAAAAATAAGAGCTTTCTCATTACATTTAAAATATAATGAGAAAGCTCTTATTTTTTTCTTTGTTCATACTTATATTTGAAATTTATTTACTAATTGATTCAATGCTTCTGCCAAGTTCGATAATTTTTCACTGGCGTTGGCTACCTCTTGTATAGATGCTAGTTGTTCTTCTGTAGCTGCTGAAGCTTCTTGTGTACTTGCTGCATTTTCTTCTGAAATAGCAGATAAACTATGAAGAATTTCTACCATTTCACTTGTTTTATTTCCTATTCCTTGTCCTATTTCATATAATTCTGTAATCATGCTTTGTGTTTGGCTAATAGATTCTGTGATTCCTTTAAACTTGGTATCTGTGTCTAATACACTTTTATTTTGTTCTTCTACAGTTTTAGAC
>NZ_RYYS01000094.1 GCF_004138215.1 Anaerophilus nitritigenes | reverse complement strand
ATCAGCTTTTAGAACACAAACCTATAATCAAAGTGTTGGTGGAGCAAAGAAAAGTCAACATTTACTTGGTCGTGCTGCAGATATAAAAGTATATGGAGTATCTCCTGAGGAAGTGGCCAAGATAGCAAAAGAAATAGGTTTTAGAGGAGTAGGAGTTTATAAAAGCTTTACTCATGTAGATGTGAGAGAAGGAAATATGGCATTTTGGAGAGGGTGAAAATTTTAAAAAGATCCTTAAAAATAGGATCTTTTTTGTATGCAAACAATAGCTCCTTTTATGTTGTTTTAAAAAAACTTTTATTAGTATTTATATAATATATCGTAATAAATCTGAGCTTCTCTATATTTTATTAGTAAAATAAGACTATATTATGGTAAAATATTACTATTTACATAAAAATATAATTTTTGTATAATTTATACAAATTCTATATAATTAGAACAAAAATCTTCATCATGTAAATTTAAGGTTGTAAAATGTTATACGTTTTATTTTGACATTTTTGACATATCATCCAACAATTTTTCATGAGCAAAATAAACAACGTTACCTTACAAAGGAGCAATTTATGTTACAAGTAATTTTGGATAAATTTAAAAGATATATATGTATAAAGCAACACGATATGAAAGATTGTGGAGCAGCGTGTATAGCTACCATATGTAAAACATATGGGCTTAAGATTCCCATAAGTAAAATAAGAGAAGTGGCTGGTACTGATAAAAATGGTACTAGTGCCTATGGACTCATACAAGCAGCACAAAAATTAGGATTTACTGCAAAGGGAGTTAAAGGAGACGGGGAAGGTCTATATGGAGAAATTCCACTTCCTGCTATAGCTCATGTTGTTGTAGATGAAAAGTTTTTACACTATGTAGTAATCCATAAAATATCTAAAGAAGAAATAATAGTAGCAGATCCAGGAAAAGGTATAGTCAAATATAAACCAGAAGAATTTTTCAAAATATGGACAGGTATATTAATTTTAATGGTGCCTACAGCAGAATTTAAAACTGGCGATGAAACTATAGGATTATTTAAAAGATTTATAGGACTTTTAAAACCTCAAAGGGGATTAATAATAAACATATTTTTAGCATCTATGGTATATACCATACTAGGTATATTGGGAGCCTTTTATTTTAAAATACTAGTAGATGAAGTCTTAAGATATAAATTAGAAAAAACACTACATATTTTATCAGCAGGAATAATATTATTAAACATTTTTAAAATATTACTTAGTGCATTTAGATCACACTTGTTATTGTACTTAAGTCAAAAAATAGACATCCCCCTTATACTAGGCTATTATCAACATGTTATAGAATTGCCTATGAACTTTTTTGGAACTAGAAAAGTGGGAGAAATCATATCAAGGTTTATGGATGCTTCTAAAATTAGAAGTGCCATATCAGGAGCCACATTGACCATAATGATAGATACTTTAATGGCTGTAGTTGGTGGAATAATATTATATACTCAAAATAGTTTTTTATTTGGAATATCAGTAATAATGTTGTTGTTATACATGATTATAGTATATTCCTTTAACAAACCTATAAAAGAGATAAATAGAGAACAGATGGAAAGTAATTCAGAACTTACATCATATTTAGTTGAAAGTTTAAATGGTATAGAAACTGTAAAATCATTTAATGCAGAAAACTATGTAAAACTAAATACAGAAAAGAAGTTTGTAAAGCTCCTTAAGAATGTTTTAAAAGGTGGAGTAATAGGAAATTTACAAGGTTCATTAACAGGGACTATATCTACTATTGGTGGAGTAGTAATATTGTGGGTAGGTTCATATAAGGTTCTTCAAGGGGAATTATCAGTGGGGCAATTACTAGTATTTAACTCACTCCTTGCATATTTTATAGACCCTATAAAGAATCTTATAAATCTACAACCCATGATGCAGACTGCCATAGTAGCATCAGATAGACTAGGAGAAATATTAGATTTACAATTAGAAAAGAGTGTGGATGAGGATAAAAAAATAAATCCAGATTCTTTTAAAGGGAAAATAGAGTTTAACAATATAGATTTTAGATATGGAACAAGAGAATTAGTTCTAAAAAATATAGACCTTAATATAAAAACAGGAGAAAAAATAGCTTTAGTTGGAGAAAGTGGTTCTGGAAAAACTACTTTGGCGAAACTTCTTATGCGTTTTTATAACAGTGAAAAGGGAGACATCCTAATAAATGGCTATAATATACAAGACATCAATGTGGACAAGCTAAGGGAAAAGGTGGCATATATATCACAGGATATATTTATGTTTAGTGGAACTATAAAAGAAAATCTTTCCTTAGGAGATGAGGATATAGACTTTGAAGTTATGGTAGACACTTGTAAAATGGCGAGCGCCCATGATTTTATAAACAAATTACCTTTAAGATATAATACTTTACTTGAGGAAAATGGGACAAATGTATCAGGTGGTCAAAGACAAAGACTTTCTATAGCTCGAGCTCTTCTAAGAAATCCAGATATTTTAATAATGGATGAAGCCACTAGTAACTTAGACTCTATAACAGAAAAGGCTATAGAAAGAACTATAGATAAATTAGATATAACTACTATCATAATAGCTCATAGACTGAGTACTATTATGAAATGTGACAAAATATATGTGATGGATAATGGGGAAATAACTGAAAGTGGTAGTCACTATGAACTTATGAACAAAAAGGGAAAATATTATGATCTATGGAAAGAGCAACTACCTAATAATGAAGTAGTAAGTATACAAGGAGAATATATATCATGAAGCATGTAATACAAGATATAAGAGAACTTACTGATAGCAGAGAGTTATTAGAAAGCAAACCCCATCCCTTTACAATTATATTCATATATTTATTAATAAGTATTTTGATTATAGGTCTTACATGGTCTTACTTTGGAGAAATAGATGTAGTAGTAAAAGCCCAAGGTGTAGTAAGACCAACTAAAAGAATAAGTACTATCAATAATATGATAAATGGAAAAGTAAAAGAAGTATATATAGAAGAAGGTAAGAAAGTTAAAAAAGGAGAACTTCTATATACAATAGATTCTTCTGAATTAGAAATTCAAAAGATCTTTTATGAAAAAGAATTTAACTCTAAAAATTTAGATATTGAAAATTTAAAAAAATTTAAAAAAAGTATATTAGATAACAATAACTTTTTTGAAAAAGACAATGAAAAAGAACAAAATTATTATAATCAGTATTTAAAATATAAAGTTGATTCAACAGCAATTAAAGAAAATATTAATATAATAGTCTCTCAAATAGAAAATACAGAAAGTTTAGTAAAAAATACAGAGATTTTATTATCATCAATAAAAAAAGAGAAGAATCTATTTAAGGATGAAGATAATGAATATTATAGAAATTATTTAAACTATATGATTCAATTAAAATCACTAAAAAATATTTTAGATACTAATGAAAGAATGTATATAATAAATGAAACATTATATGAAAATCAAGCTGTACCTAAAATAGAATATGACAAAGCCAAAGATACATTTGAAAAAAATAAATTAGATTTAGAAAGTTTTCAAGCTAAAACTAAAGCTGATTTAGAAATAAATTTGAATAATAAAAAACAAGAACTTAAAGAACTGTATATTCAATTACGTAAATTAGCCCCTGGAGAAAGTGCTACTATAAATAAATATCTATCTATAGCAGAAAAAAACTTTAAAAACAACACCATTATAGAGATAGATAGTAATTTACAAATACTTGAAGCAGAGCTAAATCAATTAAAAAGTAACTTAGAAAGTACAAAACTTAATATAGAAAAATGTATAGTAAAAGCTCCTATAGATGGGTATATTAATTTAATTTTAGCTATAAACATAGGAGATAATCTAAACGCACCTATGGAGATAGCCACTATAATACCAGAAGATAAAAATACATATAAGATGCAAATATATGTCTCAAACGAAAATATAGGAAACTTAAAACTAGGTGACAAGGTTAAGTATAATTTTATGGCACTACCTTATAAGGAATATGGTGAGCTTACAGGCAAAATCATTAAAATAGCAGAAGATATAAAACCCAATAAGGATAATAATAGTTTTTATCTAATAGAAGCAAGTATAGAGAATAGGAAACTTGTTGGATATAATAATCAAAAAAAAGAGATAAAGGTAGGTATGGTCTGCGAAGCTAGAGTTATAACAAAGACAAAGAAGATACTGTATTATTTACTTGAAAAGATTGATTTAAGAATTTAGTTATTAAATCAAGGTAATCCTTGGTTTGATATATAATATTTTTCAGACACCTTTCCCGAGGTATATGAAGAATACAGAACCTTTTTACGGGAGAAAAGGGCAACATTACATTATAAAGGGAGGAAATTAAAATGATGAAAAAAATGAATATTAATGAAGTAATGGAAGTTAACGGAGGGGACTGGACTGTAGATTATGATCCAGGATTTGCACTACCAGGAATACCTTCAGCGACTTTCAATAACAACGGTGAGCTTGAAGTGTGTGTAGGAGTAGGTGTGGGTACTGTAACAGGAACTTATACAGCAAATCCAAACGCATACTCAAAATGGAGTCAGCAAGAGCTAATAGATGCACATCCTAATAATTAAATTTTATATATTTCATTCAACTAGTACTAATGTACTGGTTGGATGAAATATATTTTATTACTCATATTTCGCACAATTATGACTACTGAAAATGCATATACTTTTCAGTACAGAGCTAAGATGTTGGTTTTACGCCCATAAATAGTTCCATATTATAAGTAGTCCTATAATTGCAATAATGAGATTTATGGAACTGTATTTTACAAAATTTTACTGATTATTGCGATTTTCACATGAATCGTAGCCTTATTTCATTTAAGATATACACGGAGGAGATATATGTATAAAATAATATATTTTACAATATTGATAAGCATAGTAATTACATATATATATACTGTATATGTATATATCAAATCAAGTGATGCAAGATTAATAAAAAAAATAGTTCATGTTCTATTGTTGGGAACTGGAATATTTGCATTGGAATTTAACTTAAACAAAAATAACTTTACGTTGAATCTATTTTCTGGTGGAACAATCACTTCTTGTTTGATAGATAATGAAATGAATAATCAAATAATATGCAATATTAGAATGCCCATATTTATAGTGATTTTTTGGTGTAAAAGATTATTCAAAAAAGGGTGCAGTAGCCATTAATGGGGTACGGCGACCATTCATGTAAAATAGGGCCACTTGACAGATATTGTAAAAAACATATGGC
>NZ_RYYS01000093.1 GCF_004138215.1 Anaerophilus nitritigenes | reverse complement strand
CACCTACACTTGCTCCTGCTAATCCACTTTTAGCGACTGATAATGGGGTAGGGGTAGTTCTTGCCAGAAATAAATCGTTGTAAAAATCTTGATATTCAACTTGTATAAAATCTTCTCCTGTTTCAACATAAATAAAAAAATTTGCGTCAGCTACCACCTCCATAAATCCTTTTTTTAATTTCGTAATTTGATTTCCGTCGATATCTTGCAAAGGCTTAGTTGTTACACCGTTATCAACGGATATTGAAATTGTACCATTAAGTTCTGAAGGCATTTTAAAAAATAATCTTTTTGTATCTCCCTTTTTATGTAATATTATTTTTGAACCTACAATCTGTGGAGTTTGGTACTCATAATCTGCTAATTGTCCATTAACTTCATCTTTAGTGCGAGTTATTTGTTGATCTATAATATCAGAGTTATAATTTAAATCTTCTACATTTACAACATCTGCAAGATCTGGTTTTTTTAATTTTAGATTTCCTGTATATTTCATTATTTTCCCTCCTCGTTTAATTCATCAAGTCTATACTGTCTTAGCTCATTCCAAGTCATTGTACTTCCTATTTTCCAAGTAGTATTCCAATTCTTAAGCATCTGCCATACTACTAAGATATATTTAAATTCATATGCCAAGTGAGCAGGTTTGATTGTTTCTAGCATTTCTTTAAAGCTTTCCATATTTCTAGGAATCCCTTTAACTCCTATAAATTTTATTACAAAATATCCTTCTTCTGGGTACTCGATAACATCTACCTCTCCGCCCGAAAAAGCTTCTGCTGTATTTTTGATCATTTGTTTTGTAGTGGTTCCTGAACCTCTCCATTTAGCTTTAATAATCTCTCGTCTTTCTTCTAAGGAAAGATTTACATTTGTAGGTATTCCTAATTCTTTTTCATATATCGCAAGTCCCCAAGTTGCTGTATCTATAAAGAATTGTTTTTCTACATCTTTAATGTAGTAATTAAATACTCCAAACTCTTTTCCTATACTATTTTGTAACTCTTTCATTGTTTTAGACTCTTGATAGTATCGAGGTAGATATTTCATTAAGTCTGGAAGTGAAGATTCTATATCATCTTGTATAAAAGTGTCTTCTTCTCCATATATGATCTGTCCATATTGCTTTGTACTATAAGACATATTTATACCCCCTTAAGCTGTTGCCAGGTAAAAGGACCTTTTAAACTTGTTTCTGAAAGCTTTTGATCAATGTATTTTTTCATTGTTTCTTCAAGAAGATTAATGTCATTTGCAGATACTCCTCCTAATTGTTCTAATGTAACTAGATGTGGATTATTTTCTTGATGTATATGTTCAATAGTTTTTTCTTTTAAATTATCTATTTCTTTTATATTGCTTTTCTTATATTCTTCTAAATCTTTTATTGTACCGACTATACCTCTTTGTAACTCGTTAATATCCTCAGCTTCTACTTGATCACCTGTACTCTCATAAGTAATATAGACCTTTTCACTATCTGAAAATACTTTTAAATGTGTTTTCCATGGCATTTCCTCTAGAGTAGACACAAAATAATTTACTACTTTTTTTCCTGCAAATCCTGGAGCAGTATGAATTGATATAGATACTATATTTACATTGTCATGACCTAAAAACCCTTCCCATTTTCCATCTATGATGATTTTTTCTTCTTCTATAACATAAATTCCATCTTGTTTTTTGTTTAACTTCTCTACAAACAATCTACATCACCTCTAGTTGAATTGTATTAAATATAGGTATCTCTTCATCTTCTAACCCTATATTCTTCATTACACCATTTAAATTTAGATTATTGTAATCAAGCACACCATGAGTATTAAAAAGCAGATTCCCTATAGCTGCATAGCTAATATATGAATCCTTAAAAGCTATATCTTTTCTATACTTCTCCAATGTATTTTCAAACTCTCTTTGTACATTTTGTATTGTATATTTATTTGCTAGATTTAGCTTTGCTGATATATTTATATTTTTAGCTTGTGCCGATACTACTGTTACCCTTGCTCCGATTGGTCTTTCCTCTTCAATGTGATCAAATGTCTTTTGGACTAAATAATCACTTGCTGGATTTTTTTCACTATCTACTATTATTACTTTTACGGTATTGTTTCCGTTCCATAATGGAATGATATGTGCATCTCCTACCCCTATTACTTCCTTTGCCCAATTTTTATAATGATATTTATTTCCTGATGTAGCAGGAGTTCTAATTTTTTCATAATACCTTTCTCTCAAATTTTCATCACTTTCATCATCTTCTCCTGGAATTAATACATCTGCCAATTCTGCCTTTGCCAGTCCATCCACAAAATCAATAGGAATTAATTCTCCAAATTTTTGATTTCCTACTATCCCAACCCTCTCACACTCCATTTCAAACTCTCCTGTACTTAACTTATTTACTGCAATGTAGTTTAAGTTATCTATAGAATATCTACTTCCAATCGGAATATCAAAGAGTGTATTATTAGAATTAAAAAAAAGCCCTTTTCTTATGGCTTTTGTAGCAGGTTTTCTTTTTACCCCAACCTCGGCAGTTCTTTGTGATAAATATTCCCCTGTTGATGTCTCTATAAAATATAAGTTATATCTTATATTAAGTTCAATATAAATTTGTGCCATTTCAGCAGCTGCAGGAGCAAGAGCATCATATATTACACTTCCTTCTCTTTTATCTATCGTATTAGGCACTCTATCTAACATCTTTTGCAGAATATATTCATATGTCATATTTTCATACATCTATATTAACACCTCCTCCTCTACATCAAATGTTCCTGCATTACTAACTACTGTAAATTTTGCTATAGCTGTATCTCCTACAAATTCTATGTTCATATTTTGAATAGACAGTATTCTATCGTCTACATTTAATGCTTCTTTTATCATTCTTGCTATTTCAGATCTTACATATAACCTGTCTTTTCCTAAAAGTGTTTCTAGTTCATTCCCATAGTTTGTAGTATATATTACATACTCAAATCTTTTTGTTTTTAAAATTTTATGTACAGATTGTTTTATTGCATCCAATTTATCAATTGTTTCTATAATGTCTCCTGTTTCAAAATCTATTTTCCAAGTTTTAGAAGGTCGTTGTACATTTTCTACTGTAGCATTTCTAATTTTAGAGCCTGTGGGTATCATAATTCTACCACCTTATCATACAAAAAATATTCTTGCCCTCCTTGTTTACTTAAAATTATTAACTTATCTCCAACTTTAAGCCCTTCTCGTATTACTAGAACAGGGATCAATTCTGGGCCTGTAGTTTTAGACTTAGTCCCTGATGGAGTTTCATCACTATATTTATGTGCGTGTTCTAATGATACAACATATCTTTTTAATCTTTCTGGAACTACTAAAAAATCTGAGGTAAGAGTGAATCTCTGATCTACTTTTACTTCCAAAGGAGACACACTTGTTACTTCTCCAAAATGAATTTTAACAGGAGAAGAAGCATCTATCGCATCCATAGCAGCTTGTTTAATTGCATTAAGCATTTTATATCACCTTCAAATCTATACTCATTGTATGTTCTGATCCATTTATTTTATGTGTACATTGATCTATAATAAATGGCTGATTGATTTCATATTCTTCTATGACAATCGGAACATAATTTCCTGCTCTTATTCTTATATCCCCTATACAATCAAGCCTTAAAGTTTTTGATTCCTTATTTTTAATCTTCAACATTTGATTTAACATCTGATTGATCTGTGCTTGATTCATTTTTTCGTCAACTTTTTCATATAGTTGTAATACTCCCCATTTAGAAATATTTGAACTGTCTTGTGCTAGATATACCTCTCTCTTTCCTGCTTTCTTATCATCCTTATAGAGTTTAATTTTATTGTAGGTATCTTGATCAATAGACTTTGTAGATTTATAATCATACATCAATGAATCATCACCTATATAAAAATCAATGAGCATGTTTTCTACATTCTTAATAGTCAGTAAGCCAAAGTCATCATAAAATACATAGTTTTTATTTGAATTTACTAGAGTTAGTGTTAAAGCCTTATCAATTATATCTAATAGTTTTTGTCCATCTTCAACCATTTTAGGTATTACATATCCTGTATTCTCCATAACACCCACATTAAGAGAAAAATCATTTGCAATCTTTTTTATGATATTTGTTGCAGTTGTATTTGAGAATACATAAGTATCTTTTGCTAATAAATATCTAATCTGATCATAGCAAGTAATTTTTACATTTTCATCTTTACCACCATCTATAGTAAATATATATCCATAAAAAACGTTTTGGTTTTCATACTTCATACGAATTATATCTCCATTGTTGTATGAGAAAGAAGCATCCTGATATATAGCTCCCTTAATTAATGTAAATGATAAGCTAGAAGGCTTTCCTATTCTGTATGTCTTATAAGATATATCTGTTACTATTTCAGATATATCCCATACATTACCGTTTTTATTATCTAATAATATTTCAAGCATTTGCAGTCCCTCCTGGTATGCTTAAACCTCTTCCTACTTGCAGTTTTTTCAAATCAGAATCTTTTATATTATTTTCTTTTTGTATGTCTTTCCATTTAGAACCATCACCAAGAGTTTTCTTTGCTATTATCCAAAGTGTATCCCCTCTCTTAATCTTGTAGTTACTAGGAGTTTCTTTATCATTTGGTCTTGATGGTTGTTCTTTCTGTAGAATTGTAGTTATTTCAGTTGCTTTGCTTTCTTGTACTACATTTACTCTCTTAGCTGAATAGAAAGTATACTTCTTCAATTTCAAACTATACTCTATATCTCCATTTCTTCCTGCCGTCTCTTTCCAATCAAATTTATCAATACTAGCAGGGGTATTTATATCAAAAGATTTTCCAGTAAAAATAAAACGGATAGGTCGCTTTGTACCCATCCATTTTAGAATGTAGTCTACATATGTTTTAGGTTGCAGTAAGACACTAGAACTTACAAAAGGATATCGAGTAGAAGGAAATATTCCAGAAAAACTATATTCACTCAATTTCATATTTTTAATCACATTGATTTCTCCTAGTTTTTCTATATCATATGTCTTTCCTTGTCCACTCTCTCCTATTTCAATAGCTCCTGGTGTGATCGGAATTTGAAAACCTTCCTCTTGATTATTAAAACTTAGCCATATTCCGTATTCATTCATCATATACCTCCTTTCTTTGAAGGAGCCTCCATTTTATTTAATCTCACTAAAATATCAAATTGTTTTTTGATATTTAGGACTAATCTTAACTCTTGTAGCTTGATATAATTTTTCAAACCTATCCCATATATAGAAATTACACAAGTTACTCATAGCATATTTACAAGAAAAGCAAGGCTGACCAAAATCTACAGTGGTTTGTGCCTTGCTTGCTTCTACATATTGCCTTATGTGCCTTGCTATACAAAACAGGTCTTTTTCATTTATATTGTTATCTTGCAAGTTACATTCTAAAGACTTTTCATTCATAGCTATCCCCCATATTCTATATAATTTGTTGTTTCATTTCTTTTTCTAAAGTCTCTGTAATTCTTTTTATTATTGTATCTATATCAAGTGTTACAGCAGGTTTCAATGTTACAGTAGTTGTTTTGCCTTGTGCATTTTCTTCTAATTTAGATATCTTATCTTCTAACACTCTTATTCTTTCTTCTAACGATCCTCTCATATAAATCCCTCCTATACCATTATTGTCGCACTGGCTGAACTAGCAATCTCATTTTCTAAACTCTCTGTAATTCTTGCAATCATTGTATCTATATCAAATCCTCCACCTGTGCTTGTAGCTTCTACATTTACAGTAGGTGTAAGAGTTACAAAGTTTTGTATATTCTTCATTTCTGCAAGTTCACGCATTACCTGTAGATCTTCTTTTGATATATCTACTGAATCTGAAATCTTACCTAGTTTTTTATTTGAATCATTCAATGCTCCTAATTGTTGAATACCAGTTCCGTTTAGATCATTTATTTGTTTTTCTAATCCTAAATTCCCACCACTTGCTTGTTCTGCTGCTCTTTTAGACGCTCTATTATTGAGCATATCTATAACTTTTTGCTCTCTTTCTGCTGCCTTTTTAGATGCCCTATCAAAAGCTGCATCTTTTTTTGCTCCTGCAAAATCAAGTGCTTTTGTTGCTATATTTTCAAAGCTAAATTTAGTTTGTATTTCAAGAGCTGAACCAGTTACTTTATTTACGAGTTTTAAAACTGTATTTATTCCTTTTATAATTCCATTAATTACAGAATCGTATATTTTCCCTATAGTCTTTGCCCACATAACAAAAGGTTTAACCATCATTTCAGCTAATGACCAAAAATACGCTGGGATAGTATCAAAGAAATTTAAAATTGCATTCCATGTTCTCATTAATCCTGCTGCAAACTTATCATTTGTTTTCCATGCATGAATTAATGCAGCAACAACTCCTAATACTAATGAAATAATTAAAACGAGTGGATTCGTACCTAAAATCGCATTGAGTATTGCAGTTTTTACAGCTATTAGACCAATCATAATTAGCCAAGTACCTAAAGCACTGACAAGCCCATAAATAACAGGCCCTAAAATGTCTGCATGTTCTGTCATGAAGTTTATAACATATCCTGTAAAAATTATAATCTGTTCTAGAATAGGAAGTATAGATTGTAAAGCTAAGACTAGCCCATTTAATACATTACTAAACGCTTCTCCAGTTGTTCCTTTCGATAACCTATCATAAAAATCAATCCATACTCCTTCTATTTGTGACATGAATAATTTTATTTTTCCTTCTGTTGTATTGATCATTATTTCTGACATCTTTGCAGCTGTCCCATCTGCATTTTCTAAAGATTCTACCCATTCATTAAGTGCTTCTGGTCCTTGTTTAATTATAGATAACCAAGCTGTAGCAGCTTCTGCTCCGAATATTCTTTGTGCTGCTGCTAATTGGGAAGAGTTATTTAATTTTGAAAAAGCATATGATAAATCTTTTACAATTTCTTGCACATCTTTCATATTTCCTTTTGTATCAACAAAAGAAACATTTAGTTTATCTAATGCCATTTCAGCTCTAGCTTTAGGATCTGACATTCTCAAAAAACCTGCTCTTAAAGACGTTCCTGCTTGACTAGCTTTAATTCCTGCATTAGCAGCCATTCCAATTAAGGCAGATGTTTGTTGTATTGATGCTCCAAAACTTTCAGCAATAGGTGCAACATATTTCATTGTTTCTCCCATCATTGCTACATTCGTATTAGCACTAGAAGCTGTATATGCAAATATATCCGCTACCGTATTCGATTCAGAAGCTGCCATTCTAAAGCCTGTCATAGTATCACTAATTATATCAGTAGTACGGGCTAAATCTTCACCACTTGCAGCGGCTAAACTTAATAAACCAGGCATTCCTGCAATTATTTGATTTGTTGTCCACCCTGCTTGTGCAAGATATTGCATACCTTCTGCTGATTGAGTAGCTGAAAATACAGTTGTTCTTCCAAGCTTTTTAGCTTCTTCATTTAGCATCTTAAATTCTGTATCTGTTGCTTGTGTAATAGCCCTTACATTTGCCATTTGCTGTTCAAATTCTATAAAATATTTAGAGCCACCTAGTAAAAATCTACTGGTAGCTCTAATTCCTATATATGCTCCTGCTATACTTAAAATTTTTCTAGTAAGAGAATCTGCATCATTCGAACCATTTCTAAGTTCTGCATTAAATCTCCTTTGTTCACTTGTATTTCTTTGTATTGAACTGTCTATACTTCTAATAGATAGTTCTGTCTGTTGTATGCTTCTTCTAGCTGCTTCAAATTGTCTTGTATCAAAAGCCCTGTTACTTGTCCTTTGTACATCTTCCATTGCCGAAAGTGTTAAATTCAAAGAGCGAGTAACATTTCTTAAAACTCCTGTCATTTGATCATACATTCTTAAGCCAGTTGTGATAGTAGCAATATGTATCACCACCTTTTTTGATAAATAGAAAAGCACCCTTTACGGATGCTCCAAGTTTTAAATTTATTGATTTTTTAATTCTTCTATTTTATTTTTAAGGTTCTCAAAATCCTTATTATGTTTTTTTCTAAAAATAACAGCATTATCATCTTTGACTGCTTGTGATAAATTTCCCCTATTCTCTATACTTCCTGCATAACAAAATTTAATAAATCCATTTCCACTTATCAGAGAACCTTTTTTAAATTGTATAGTTGTTATGCTATTAATAGGAATTACTTTCTCACCTGCAAAGCCTTTTGAAAGAACAGATAAAATACCTTTTCTAGTAATAATTACTTTTGAACCTGTCAATTCAATCTGCCCATTCAATCCTTCTACGATCAATATAACCCCTCCCGCTAGTATATTTTACCAATATTATACCATAAAGGGAGATTATTTCTTTTTCAATTTTGCACTTTCTTTCTTTTCGTTTTCAATCCTAATATCTATACACGCAATTGTAAAAGCCTTTTCGTTTCTATCCATATTTATAAATGTAGAAGGTTTCATTTTAAGTTTATGGAGGGCATAGTAAGCATAATTTGCATCACCATCACCCTCCTTGATTAGTTTTTTGCTTCTTCGACCAAGGTATCCATATCTTGATCGAAACCACTTAGTTTTTGAATTTGTGTAGATAACTCAACAATTTCTCCTGCAAGCAATACTTTTTTTACATAGTCCTCTGGAGTGATACACCCTAACTTTTTAATACTCTCAGCATCTTTAAAGTCTGGATATACTGTATTTTCTATAATAATAGAAAGATTGAATTTCTGTACATCAAAATCCACTTTACCTTTCTTTTTCATGGTAGTAGACTTTTTACGAATCTCTTCAAATTCATTATTAGTCATAGCTTTAATCTTAAATTTTAAATATTTATCTTTACCTGCTTTAAATCTCTCTGAGATTACTACTTCCTCTGTAACATTGTCAACTGGATTATTATTTAAAAATTCTTGTAAATTCATATCTATATCCTCCTATTTTATATAATTTTCTGTAATAAAAAAAGACTCGTTAAAGTCTAGTGTTTTACGCAATCATTTTTTGTTCTGGTAAATAACTTAATTCTACAAGAAGTTTACATTTTGCTTTACATATTTGGTATATATCTTTATAATAAGTACCTTTTTCTACCTCTTCATCTATAACATGCTCAATTAAATTTTCTAAATTAAATATTACATCTAAAGTTCTTCTTGTTGCCTTGTCTCTGCTATTAGCTGGAATACCTACGCATTTATTTACTAGCTTGCTATAAGTCATATACAGTTTCCCTGCATTTTTACTTCCTTGTAATTCTGCTAGTGGTATTAATCTAGTCATTATCACATCTGTTTCATTTCTTCTTGCTAATTTACCTTTGATTCTTGTTTCCTGCCATTCACTAGATAATTTTTCTCTAATGAATTTCTCCATTCTATTAAAAGCTTTTATATATTTTAACTTCCATTTAAGAGCTTTTGCTCCTGTAAAACCCATTGCTAATAATGTAAATCCATCTCTTGTCATTAAATATTCTTTATATCTTTGCTTATTTTGCTCATGTATATAATTAGTTTTTATAAAATATCTATGTACAGGGGTCTCCTCAATTTTGGGGATACCCTCTATTAATTTTTCTATATCTCTTATAACATTATCATGTCTCTTATCAAATTTTTCAGCAATGACTCTACTACTAGCTACTGCTTCATCATTTTTAGCTTTTAATCCTAAAGCAATCATTTCATTCATATTTTAAAACCTCCTAGTTATTTTAAAATTTCTAGGAGTAGTAGGAGCCTACCCTACTATGCATAACTCCTATAATTTAAAGAAAGGGCATCTGGAACTTACCTAGATAGGAATTGCCCTCTTTTTTGTAATAAAAAAACACCTTTTATATTTAAAAGATGTTATATACTACACTGCCTTAAATTTATCTAAAATGTCATAATCATTGAATGTGAATGAAATTTCTTCATCCATCTTATCGTCACTTGTATTGTCAAATTTAGCTGCAATTACATTGTCTAAACTACAAGATTTTAAAACAACTGTTTGTTTTCCTATTTTACTTGCAGGATCCTCATTCACTACTTGAAGATCAAAATAGAATGGTTTCCCATTTTTAATATACTCTAAAATTAAACTTCTAAATAATGTGGTCATATAATAAATTGTCATACTTCCACTTCCAGTCCACCCAGACATTACAGAAGGTGTATTTGTTCTTCCTAAGACAGGAACATCTACTTTATTAATTTCTATCGTAGATTCTAATGACTTAGCATAAAACAATTCTTCTACTCTTCCATCTATAGTTGCAAAAGCCTTGGCTTGCTTACCACTTATTGCATCAAATTCATTCATAATAGGCATATTTTCACTTCCTTTCTATTTATCTGTAGCACGAACTACTACATCAATATAAATCTTTTCTACTGCATCTACAGGCTGTACATTCACTTTTATATATACACTATCTATAGCAGTACCCTGTATTACTATAATATCTGTTTGAGAATCAAAGTTTGTAATAGCACTAATACCTTGTAATATTTCTAAGTAACTAATACACTCACCTTTAAGAAGATTTCTTCCTTCTGCGTTATTATCAACTTTTCCAATATAGAAATCTGAAAAGATTTTAAGAAAGTCATTGTTTATAGAATCTAGTACCCTAATCACTCTATTCTTAGCAAATTCTCTGCCTTTTTTAGGTGTAAATGATGTAAGAGAGTTAATATCCTGCTCTACTAATGCTGTTCCGTTGGAATGAGTAAAAATAAACTCTCCTGCTTTTAAAGCTTTTATAATCTCTGTATTTGTATATCTTGGATTTACATCTATTGCATCATCATATTTAGTATAAGTAAGTGATTGGTTTACATTTGCTCCTGCTGTAGCTCCTGCCACCCATGCTGTAGCTTGTTCTGGTGTAAGTTCTGTATTATCTGCTAGAATTACACCATTTTTTACACTTATAATTCCCTCATAATCTGCAATAGGATAATTTTCTAGTACACATTGTACTTTCTTCCCTTCATCATCCCTAAGACGTTTTATAAAAGATACAAATACACCTTTTAGAGTGGTATCTGTACTTGGAAGTGCCATAGTATTAAATTCATACTTCTCAATGGCTGCCAAATAATCTGTGTAATCTTGGTTTGTAGACGTTCCATCTTCCCCTCCTGTAAGAGAAACCCCTGCATTTACAACTAGAGTACCTTTTCCACTAAAATCGACCCAATCATTAGATACTAGATTTTCTACAGTTGCAACAATTTGCTTATCAACTATTCTATTTTTTACTAATGTAATTACATCAAATTTTGATTCTACATCAATATCTGCTTGTACAACTATTTTAATATCATTTCCCCTTGCTCCTGTATGCTTAGCATTTACAGTAAGTGGTTCTATAGTTGCAGTAGCTTTTTTCCCTATATTCACCCTATACAAAAGTAATGTCTTTGCTCTCTTTAAACATTCTCTCACTAAAAGAAGCTGAGATTCTGTAATTGCATATCCCAACTTTTTTACTGTATCTTCTCCAGATTCTATTGTAATGATCTCTTTTTCTACTCCCCAACTCAAAACAAGTGGCATTGTAGCAATTCCTCTATCCCCTAAAGTACCTAATGGTGTAGGTTCTGATTCAAAGTTCACATACACTCCTGGTCTAACTTTATTTTGAGTAAGCCATGTTCCTCCTGGCATATTACTTCACTTCCTTTTTTAGAAATTCATCAAGAAGTTTTTCAACTTGCTCAATGGTATATTTTCCATCATCTTTTAAAATATTTTTAAGTACATCTTTTTCTATTAAATTGAATCTTTTAGATGATATAATTTGATTCTTTTCATATGCTGTCACTTGTTGTTCAACTTGCTTTTTCTCAGCCATTTTAAAAATCCCTCCTGTTCTAAACTTTGCATTTTAGAAATATTCTCCTTTGGTTTATATACATGGAAATTATAATCTACAAAGAAATGTAGAACTTGATCTATGATCTCATGTTTCATACTTGTTCCACGATATAAATTTCCATCTATTTCAATAAGTTCCATGGTTTCATATAATTCTTCAAGAATATTAAACATATCCTTATTTGTTGTATCTCCAAAATAATGAATATCAAATGAATTGTATCTTAAATACCTTCTGTCTAAATCTTGTTTATGTTCTGTGTTAAACATCTTTACAAAAAAACAAGGAGGTTCTAAGTCTCCTTTTATTTCTTCTCCAAATACTTCTATATCAAAATGGTCTGATAATGCTTTTATTACACCATATCTTATTTTATTTACTGTTACCGTACTCAATTTATCACCTTCTCGGAGGTCTACCATTTAAAATATTATCCATTAATTCTGTCATGCGTCTTTCTAGATATATAGGTAACTCTCTCTCAATCTCTTTCATTGATATTGTCATCATGAATTTACCTTCCACCCAACCATTTTCATTAACTTTCCTATGTCCATATTCTAAAAATGAAGCATACTCTGCATTATTGAATATCTCAACTATATATGAATTTCCTTGCCTTTCTATATTTCCTACTTGCCAACTTCTTCTCAATTGTCCTGTATCTACTGGAGTACGTCTTTTTATTTTTCTCTCTGCTCTAAAAGCCATTTCTAAAAGAAAATCTCTTATAAACCTTTCAATTACTCTTTCATCTAATGCCTTTTTGAATGTCTTTGCCATTCTTTCAAATTCTGAGAAATTAAAATTTCCCCATCCTGCCATTATGCCCATTCCTTTCTCTGAATGGAAACCTCTTGGTGTGAAGAATAGATAAACGGCTCTCCTGCTGTGTATTTTCGACTTAAATTATTTCTAGATACAATAAGTCTATCGCCTTGTTTTATTTCAATCTCTGGCGAAATAAAAAGCTTGGTTTCATACATGATTTTATTCTCTGCTTCTGTTTGAGTATTTACTGCTAGAGACTTTTGAGATATTCTACAAGGTTGATTTTCATAGATTGTATTATAGCCTTGTATGGTTTCTCTTGTATCTGGATCTTCCGTTTTTCCTAATCTAGATATAGTACATTTATCTAGATATAGGCTTTCTATAGCTTTCCTATGAATATTTACCACCTCAGCTTTCTAAAAGGTTTTAATTGGCTTCTATAATCTTTTAATAGATCACCTTTTTGATCTGCATTTTGAGAATCACCATAAGTAGTAGTTGTATCTCCTTCTTGTATGCTTCTTATAGGCCCTATGGCTTCACTTTCACTCCCTAGATTTTCTTTTCTGTATATGTCTAGTGCTATATTTAAAACTATGTTATTTAGTTCTTCTGGTAGTTTGGATATGTTACAATAATTTTTGATTATATCTGTTGCTTTATCTATAGCGAATTGCAAAATAAATTCTTTATCTGTAGTAATATCTTTTGTAGTGATTCCCAATAATAGTTTTAACTTTTCTAATTGAGTCATTTATTCACCTACTTCTAAACAGCAAAGGGAGCATATGCTCCCTTACTATGCTATTTTAAAATTATGTTTTACAACTCTTACTGCTTTTGGTTCATAGACTCTTTCCCAGTTGGTTCCTGTCTGTATCTCTGTATTTGTTGGGAATACATCTATTACTTTCTTTTCAGTCCATTTTACACCTCTTGGATGAAGCAAAAATATTTTTCTATTGATCAAGAAATCTTCTCCAGATGAAGCCATTTTATTTCTGTCTACTTCCGTTTCGATTATATTTGGATGTGATCCATTTCCTAAAGCTATAGCTCCACTACCAAACAAATACATTGTCCCTACTTTACTTGTTGTATCATATGGAACTCCATCATCAACGATAACACGTTTATTCATAAAATATGGTATTCTCATTGATTGCTCTGATTCTTGAACATATTCAATTAATTTTCTTTTCGCTAAGTAAGCCTCTACTGCTGAGTGCATTAAAACCCCTGTAAGTAAATCTTTTGCATCACCCATAAGTTGATTCGCATCTATAAACGTATCTCCTGTAAGCAATGCCGTATTTCCTTCTAAAGTAGAAATGTCATGTACTTTATCTTTCATAGTTGTTGATGCAAATACTCCTTCTAAGGTTGCTATAGTGATTTTTTGCATTTCTCTTGCCCAATATGAAGCTACTAAAGAAGCTATAGCACCCATAGGGTCATCCCCACTTAATAATGAAGAAAGTCCATTTGCTCCCCATGCTCTAGCTCTACCATGTTTTCTAGCCACATCCTTATTAGAACCAATTGCCCCTGGTGTCAAATCTCCTGTGTCCATCATAATTTCTGAATCACCTGTAAGGTCATTCCAAAATGGCATATTGATAAGTGTATTTGGCCCACCCGCCAATTTATTAAATTCTGAATTGTTTTGTACTATTCCTGATTGAAATAATGCTGAAAGTTCCATGGTTCTTTGTGTTACATATGGGTTAAATACCTCTGGTTGAATTACATCTGCTATTCTTGTAGTCATATTTTACACTCTCCTTAAAATTATTTTGCTTGCATTAACTTTTGTGCAAGTTCTGGGTTTTCTTTTAAAATTCTTCCTTGCTCTGTAAGATTAAAAGTTTCTTTTTTCCATGGATTATTTTTATACTCTGGATCTACTGGATTAGAAGGATTTGGATCTCTTCCTTTTAGAGTATCTTTTCCAAATAAATAAGAGTCCGATTCTTTCAGACTCTCTAATTGCTCTTTTAAGCCTATTAAATTATCACCATCTACACTTACTTTGTCTAAATCTAACAGAGCTTTTACAGCCTTAATATTCTTTGCTTGTTGATCTTTTAAAGCCAACTCTATAGCTGTATCTTTTTTAATTGCAGCTATTTTTGTTTCATATTCTTGCTTAGTTTGATCATTTAATTTTTCTAATTCTGCAATCTTACTAGTCAATTCCTCATTCCCTGCTGCTTTTGCCTTTAATTCTTTTAACTGCTCATCTCTTTCATCTAATTGCTTCTTTAATTCCTTTAATTGCTCATTTGTAGAATTAAATTTATCTTTAGGAATCCAATTTCCATCATTCACTATATCTATTTTCTTATCTCCTAATTTTTCTGATACCTGTTGAAACAATTCTTCTCCTAATAGTTCTTTTAAATCCATATATATTCTCCTCTCCTATTAACCTTTTTAAAGTGGTAGGCTCCACCAATAGCTTACGTTTCTTTATGCTCTAACCTTTAAAAAGAGCAAAATAAAAAGCCTTATTGCTAAGACTTAATTGTTTGTACACTTTTTTCATATATGGTAATATCTACCCAAGAAAAAGGTCACAAATGGGAAAAAATTTAGTAGTAATTTAAAGTTAAATTCTAATTTTCTTTTTCCATATGCAGAGGCATTTACCAAACAAATTTATCTGAATCCATGCCTCTGCATATCTTATTCCGTTTTCCTTATACTTTGTAATGTAATGATGCATATATACCCCACCTCACTTTTAGGCATAATAAAAGCACCTACTGTTTTTTCTTAGTAAGTGCTTATTTAAAAATCTAATCCTATAAATGTATTGTTAGCTTCTGCCAATCTTATGGCTTCTTTAAATGTTTCTGTTTCATCTCCAAAAGAAGATAAAATTTCTTTGCAAGTTTGTATCTTAGAATTATCAATAATTTCTGATTCATAATCATCAATTAATAATTCACACTGATTATTTATATCATCAAATACTCCTTTAGAATATAAAAAGTTAAATTCTTCATCTGATAAGTTCAAAGTCTTAATATTCTCAGTATCTTCAATTCCATTATTATATTCTTCTTCTCCATCAGCATTTAATGGTATTGATATATATCTTAATCTACTCATTATTTCTTTTCAGCTCCTTTCTTATCACTATTTTTATAATGGGTTAGTGCCTCATATTCATCTTTACTTCTGCCTTTTTGCTTTCCATTTTCAATTTTATTTGAAACATCATTTGCGTTAATATCTAAATATCTTCTTTTACCTTTCTTTATAGTATCCTCTATTCTAAAGTAATCTCCATTTACATCATATACTATTTGAAGATTAGATTGATTACTCTTATATATTTTCTTTCCTTTATTCAGATTTTCTTCTATTTGATAATCTGGAATATGCTTATAAATAGTATCTTTTAAACTAGCTTCTTTCCAATACTTTGAAAATTCTTGTGCTCTAGTAGATCCATCTCTCTTTGTTGTAGTAGTTTTACTTTTAAATTGGTTCTTAAGAGTTTCCCATTCCTCACTATTATTATACTTCAATTCTTGGAACTTATCAAAAGAATTAGGAGCTTCTTTCCCTAAAATTTCCTTATATTTCTCATATTGTTTCTGATCACTATATCTATTTTCCCACTTCCTTTCTGCTGTAGTTTCTGTTACATCATTTTTGACATATTTATCATACCATTGCTTATAACTCATATCTCCATCTACATAATAAGTCTTTCCATCACCTTTTCTGGCTATTCTCTCACCTTTATCTATTTCATCATCAAAATAAGGCACTACTGTTGATCTACAATTCGCATGTAATGGAGGATAGTTTATTCCTACTTGCTTTTCATTTAAGTTGAATACTGTATTGTCCATGCTTCTACATACACTACTTGTACGATTGTCTAATGTCGCAAGAAATTGATATTTTTTTACTACTCCACTTGCTTTGTAACTATCATATGTAGATTCATTTTGAATGTGGCTTGCTTCTGTTCTGATAAGCCTAGATGCATTCCTATAACTTACACCCATTCGATCTCTTATAGTCCTAGCTGTTTTGTCTAGGCTATCTCCTCGTATAATAGCTTGGGTAAGTTCTGTCTCTAGCTGCCTTATCAATTCCTGCTTATTGTTCCATATTCTAGTTGAAAAGTTTTCTTCTAGCCATGGTGTTCTTAATACCTTTTCTACTGTTTTTGTATCTAGCTTTGCAAATGTTACTCCTATACCTGTACCCCTTTGAATTTCAAATAGCGTCCGATAGTAAGTATCTTTATATGTGTCACTTAAAAGATTGCTATATTGTTGTTCTTCTGCTAGTCTTAAATTTTCTATAGTATTTCTAATCTGTATTTGCAAAGCTTCTAATCTACTTACTCTTACTTTGTAATAGACATTGTTTAGTGTCTTTGTCCATTGTCCATCTTTATTATTTTTAGCAAGCCTAGTAAACTCTCCTAACTGCATTTTAAACTCTGCTAACTCATTGCCACTTAGTAGCCTCTTTGCTTCTACTAAGTTTATATCATTGTTTTGAGCAAATCTCTGATAAAACATATTTATATCTTTTTGTATGCTTTGTTGAGCTTGTAAATACTCTACTTTCAACCTTCCACCAATGTATTGATCAGCTTTCCCATATTGCAGCCTTGCTACTTGCTCTATCCTCTGATTCCAGTATTCTTTTGATTTCAATTTTTATCACTCTTCCACTTTTTCATAAGTAGCTTTGAATATATCTGGTTTGCAAGGATAACACTCGCCTTTTATACCTTTTATGATATAATCTCCTCTACTTGCTTCGTGATCTCCTTCTAATGTTTTAATTATCATTTTTACATTTGGAGTACCTTGCCCTAGAAAACTTACTACTCCTTTTTTTATAGCTTCTACAATCCATATTGGATCTTCTTTTTGTTCTATGTCTCCTGTCCATTGAAAAGCTTCTATTATAACAGGTTTCTTTCTGTACTTAGCCATTCTTTACTTCCTCCCCTTCATTTTGAAAATCTATCTTTCCAAAGCTATTGAACTCTTCTTCTTTCTGATTTTTTAGTTTTTCTATTTCTCCAGATACATCTTCTACCCATGGATGATTAGAAACAATTGTTTCATCAGATATAATCCCTACAGATTTTTGAGCAATATCTACATTTTCAAGATCATTTGTGATCATAGTTTTTCTAAAAGTTACTTGTACATCTGTGCTGTTATAATTCGTATTATCTATGATATTGATATACTCTGTTACAAACCATAAGAGCCTTTTTATAGCCTTTCTAAATTTCCTTTCCATAATGCTAGCTTTTAAATCTAGTGCTGAATATAGAAACTTTAAGGCTACACCAGATGGACTATTTCCAAACTTATCTGTTTTCATATTCACACCTTGACCAAATAAGAATATATTTTCTTCTAGCCTATCCGTCATTTCCTTTTTAGCTTCTACTGGAATATTTAGCTCTAGTTTATCAACTCCACTTCCTTCTTCTCCAGATGTTTGTATAGTCTTATAGAATCTTATGTTCTCTGTAAATTCTGCTAAGTCCGTTCCTTCATATCCTTTTAAAACCATAATCAACTCTTGTAATTCTGCTAGATTGTTCGCTAAATCTGAAATATTTAGATCATATTCATCTATTAACTCTTTATAATATTTAAGGTCCGAATATCTCTCTTGATTGTTAGGAAACTCTATAAAAGGTACTTTGCCCCATCCATACCCTTTGTCATTGTAGTAAAAATGACTATCTGGATTTTTCTTTTCTGTATCATCTAACTCAAATACTCCTGTCTCTGTTTCTATATAGTATGTAACTGTATCTCTAGTCCACCATTCTACTCTAATTCTTTCCTGCCCATTAACTTCTACTAGATAATATCTTAATATAGCTTCTAAATTCTCCTGTAGGCTTGTATCATAGATTGGGATAACTTCCTCAGCAGGAATAATAATAAACTTAAATTTTCCTTCTTCATTGATGTATGTATGGAGCCATTCTGTACCTTTATTGCTGCTGTTCTTTGCTAGCTCTGTAAGAGTATCATCCCATACCTCACCTAAGATTAGGTTTATTCTATCCTCATACTCTGTTTGATTGTTTGTAGAAAATGATATTGGCTTTCCTACTAAGTAAGATACTTTTTGATCTACAAGCATTTTGTGCCAGTTATGAGGTATTTTATGATTCTCTTTAGTAGTGTCCTCTAATTTCTCACCATCTTTGTAATAGTATCTTTTTCTTTTCAAAATGTCATTTTCATTATGATAATAGTTATGTCCTGCTATCATCTGAGTGGTATTGTGTTTTTTTATTAAGTCTTTTATGATTGTACTGTCTATGATTTTTGCATTAGATATAATCTTTTTATTGATCAATTCTGTATAAGTTATCAGCTTTATCACCTACTTTTTTATGTGATTTTTATACATTTTCATTGTATTATTATCCAAATGTGATATTTTCAATATTTACAAGTGTTTTCGAATGCATCACAATTAGGCTTTTGTTACATTCAGCTACTTTAAGAAGGTAATTTTTGCTTTTTCATTAATACTTTCAGCTACTCCTGTTGTAGCATCTGGAGCATCATCATTTTTGTTTTTCCCTTCCTTTTGATATGCTGTCATAGCCTTGTAATACTCTGGCCACTTATCTCTCCAGTTTATAGGGAAATATATATGTTCCATTACCCATGTAGAGTTTGAAAGGATTCTAGCCTTTTTATTCTTGCTTTGATGGAACCATTTAATGATTGTTTTATTGCTATTGTATTTTGATTTCAATATCCTTTGTACTGATCTTGCAAACCCTCGGCCACCATTGTTACTTTCAATCCTTGCTAGATTTACATTGTTTTCATGTAACATCTTAGCTGTATTTGGTTCTGTAACTTCCATCCCATCTTTTGTATAATACACATCTAGGACATATGCTTCTTTATTGTATTCTCCATAGACAATAGCACACAGATAGTCACTTCCTTCATCTGCTGTATCTACATAAGCACCTATACGAGTAAATAGAGAATGTCCATAATCGGTTTTAGGTATTTCTGTATATGTTTTAAAACTATTATATAATTTTCCTTTTACATCTATAGGTATTTGCTGATAGTTTGCACTTGCTATATCCTCACCCATAGCTCGAACTTTCATATTGTAACTTTCCTTAGAAAGAACTTCTGCACACAACATAGTTCCATCATCTTGTAAGGCTTTCATGGATATATGTCTAACTTTTTTCTTTTCTTCTTTAAAATGATCTAATGCTTTCCCTGCTAAATCTCCTGTTGCCCATCTAGTCATGATTATGATGATCTTTCCACCTTCTTCAAGCCTAGATAACATAGTATTAGTAAACCAATCCCAATGCTTTTCTAATACATTTTCGTTATATGCTTCTTCTGAGTTTTTGATTAAGTCATCTATAATCATGAGAGAACATCCAAACCCTGTGGCTGTTCCTGTCGGTGATGTGGCTAGATAGTTATTGTATCCACCTTCTAGGCTCCATAAATTCATAGCTCCATCACCTTGTTTGATTTTCACATCTGGAAATATATCGCTATATACAATCTTTTCTTGATCTGCTTTTTGCTCTTGAATTCCATTCCTTACATTCTTAGAAAATGTTGTAGATAAGGTTTCATTGTATGAGCCTGTCATGATCTTTTCTTGCTGATTCTTTCCAAATACCCATTGAGCAAATAGTCCTGCCGTTCTACTTTTCCCATGGCGAGGTGGCTCATTGATTATTAATACATCATCATCTGAGTAATAAAAGTCTTGGAGTTCATTACATAGATCAACTAGATATTTTCTATCTTCTTTATAAAAATCTGGTGCTAGTAAATTAGAAAAATAAAAGAACTCACGTTTAGCGAGTTCTATTCTTGCATACTTTTTAAGTTGTTCTTTATCAATCATCATGTATCAGCTTCTTTAATTCTTCTGTAGTTAGTCCTTCCAATGGATTGTTTACATTTATATTTCCACTATGTTCAACCTTTTCCAAGAAAGCTCCGTTTGTTTTGGCTATTAATTCAGAAGCTTTTAATCGCTCTCTAGTCTCTTCATTTACATTCCTCATAGTATTAGTCCAGAATTCTTTTACTTCTTTCATATCAGCTATTCTATCACTCTCTAATAGCTTGTTTCTTTCATCTATATATTCTTTTAAGTAAGGTTTGGTTAAGTTTTCACTTCCTATTACCTTAGCAGTGCTTTTAGAATACCCTGCTCTTATAGCTGCTTCTGTAGCATTTCCTGTCTCTATATAATAATCACAAAATCTTTTCTGTTTCTCTGTTAGTTTCATTTACACCACCCTATCACTTCCCTTGATTCTATTAAGTAATATTACTCTAATAAGTTTTCATAATTTATTACCAAGCATGTTATATAACCACCTGCGAATATTATCCATTCCTGCTTGCATAAAGCTCCTACTATCATTGATGATGTTCCTATTAAAATTGCTATAAAGAACTTCAATATAAATTTATTTATTTTTTTCATATTACTCTATCACTTCCTTAGTCCCTTATGACTCTCCTTATTCTCTATACGATACATCTTCTTACAATCCTTACAACTCTCTTGTATTTCTTTTATGATCTCTTTTCTAATCTTCTTTCTACACTCTATACAATGTTTATCACTTTTCCATTTCACATCATCCATACATACCACCCTTATATGCATAATAAAAGACACCCATTTCTGAGTGTCCTTCACCTTTACGATAGTTTCCGCTTTGGAACATGTGTGAGATTGTCCCTGTCCTTATTCAGTTGTTCTATACTATCATAATATCATCTTAATTTTCGGTTGTCAGTATGTTGAAAGTAGGTTTATTTCTAGCACTTATCTCTTTTACATATTGATAAGAATATCCTAATACTTCTGCTATATCTTTTAATTCTTTTCCTTGTATGTCTCTCATATGTACAACCTTTGCATCTAGGCCCTTTAATTCTTTAAGTTTTTCTTCTATCTTTTTCTTTGTCTCTATTTTACTTTGTAATATTTCTTGCTCTACATTTAATCTTTTCGTGATTCTTTGGGCCCTATCTATTATCCTATCAAGTGGAATTTGAATTGTTGATCCACTAGGCCCTCTACTATAATCTATTCCTGTTATATCTTTAGGCCCGTGAATCAGTTTCCCTAGTTGCTTTAATTCTTTTTCTATATCTTCTACGATACATTGCTGTGTTTCTATATCTATACATAAGTCTTTGTAATTATCTATACAACTCATTAAATTCCCCCTTGACTCCTAGACACCAGGTATATCTAGGAGATTGTATTTATGTGGTGTAAGTATATTTATTTTTATTCCTGGGATTATTACATTTTTAACAGTATTCCATTTAATATCATGATTGTAGCATTTAAAATTGTACTTGCTTTCAATTCATCTTTAATTACATCTTTTAATAAAGCCATAGTACTTAGTACTAATAATACTGCTGATACCAATTTCATTGTATAATTCCCTCCCTCATAAAATACCTCCAAACCTTATATTTAACGATTGTTAATTTTTTCTGATTTTTCTTCAATGATTTTTAAAAAATC
>NZ_RYYS01000092.1 GCF_004138215.1 Anaerophilus nitritigenes | reverse complement strand
TCCTAATCTTGTTAAATCTTGTTGTAGCTTCTTAACATCTTCCCCTTTATCTCCTCGTCTTAACATTTTATAGCCTCCTTTTTATAAATTATGAATATATTAAATTACTATTTTATTTAAAAGCTTTAACCGGTTAGTTGCTTTATATATATTAAAGACAACTTTTATAGTAAAATTGTAAACCACTATTTTAAAAATTTTAAAATTAAAAAAACTAAAAATTTAAATCTTTCTTTTTAAATACATATTCTTTTATATCTTCAACATCCTTTTTTACATCTTCAACCACGTTTAATTTATCTGTTAAATTTGATATAATTTCTTGATACTTTTTTTCTCTTTCTTCTTGACGAACATCTCTTTTTTCTTGATTTTTTAATATATAAAAAACAAGAGCCACGCTGAGTAAAGTCCATACTCCTTGTGTAGCTGCTAATTCAAATATTTTTTCTTCCAAGTTTTTTCCTCCTTATTAATTTGTAAATTTTTCCTCAAATTATGCAGTCCTCTATTTTTGGCTCTGTTTACAGCTTGTCTTGAAATTCCTAGTAAACTTGAAATTTCTTGATCAGAAAATTCTTGTATAAATTTTCTTTTTATTACTTCTCTTTGTAGTGATGGTAATGAGTCCATCAAAGTAGATATAAAAATCATATTATCAAGATCATCTCCTACATCATCTGTAATATCTACTTCTAAAGAAGCATATTTAGGTTTTTGTAGTATGTTTTTTTTAAACAAATTTACAGATCTATTTTTTAAAAATCTGTATATATAATTGACAATAGCACCATCATTTTGCATATGTAATTTATCTAATTTTATATCTTGAATCATCTCTAATAATGCGATTATTAAATCTGTTTCTGCTTCTTCATAATTCAAATCTCTACTTAATTTTTTTATAAGCAGATTAAACTTTAAATAGATACTTATAGTGGCCTCTTCATCTCCAATATGTGCTTGTTGTAGCATCTCATATAATTCCATATTATTTCCCCCTTCTGCCATGAACTTAGATAGCTATCTACTAAATAAAGACAAGTTAAAGATGAAATTTGTAAACGGGTATTTTTTAGCTTGTTTTGTAGTATATTGACATTTTTATTAAATACCTTATATTTTACAAGTGAGAAATACTATGCAAATTTGCTACTCTGTTTATAATTTTTTAAAATAAAACATGAAGATTTTGGTACAAACCGTTTTAAAATAAGATTCTCATAAAAATTAAAAACTTAATTTTGTATTAAAGAAGTTATTAAATAATTTGAAAAGATTTTATTGTATAAACTTTTTAATAAAACTCTAAAGAATAGAGGTTATATTTGTATATAATTATAGGACACTAAAGACAGCTATCATAAGATACCCGCCTTTAGTGTCCTGTCAGTAATAAAATTCTATCAAGTACACAATTCCCTATTAAATAATAAAAAACAACAAGCAAAGAAACATCTATTTGCTTGTTGTTTTTTATTATTTTTCCATTATATCTTTTATATGTTGAACATAAATATCTTGATATTTTGAATTTTCTCCTAATCCATGAAGATAGGTATTTACAGTAAATCCTTCTTTCTCAAGAATTGTTTTCCAAGAATCATCTTCATCCCCTGCCATATCGTTTTGAGCATGATCTCCTGCTACTAACATATATGGCATTAATGTAACTTCTTTGATATTATCATCTTTGAGTTTTTCAAGCACATGATCTAATGTTGGATACCCTTCTACAACACCTATATAAACAGGTAATTTTTCATCCTGTAATACAAGTTGAAGATTTGAATAGCTAGAATTTGCTGGATGATTTGGACTTCCATGACCCATAAGTACTACAGCTTGTGTGTCTTTCATTTGTGGAAGTTGTTTTTTTAAAGCTTCTACCGCTATATTATAATCTTGTGAATAATACAACAGAGGTTTTCCCAGTTCTAATTTGTCAAATGTTTCATCTTTAAATTTAGACACTTCCTCTACAATATCATTAAATTCTTCTCCTGCAATAACATGTAAAGGTTGTACGATAACTTCTGTAAATCCATCTTTTTTCATTTTTTCAAGCCCTTGAGCTAAAGTATCTACTTCTATGTTATCTCTTTGTTTTAATTTTTTTATAATAAAATTAGAAGTAAAAGCTCTTCTTACTTCATAATCTGGAAAAGACTTTTGAATTTTTTGTTCTACCGCATCTATTGTTACTTTTCTTGTATCTTCATAACTTGTTCCAAAGCTTGTAACTAAAATTCCTTTTGTCAATGAAATTCCTCCTTCTATTCTTATCTTAAAGAATAAGGCACTTCTAATCCATGTTCTTCCATTAATTGAGCATTCGAAAGAATTTCTTTAGGATGTCCATCTCCTTGAATTTTTCCATGATCAAATACAATAACTCTATCACAACTTTCAAGAATAAATTCTAGATCATGAGATGCTATAATTCTAGCATCTTCTGTAGACGTTTTTAAAAAATCAATCAACAATCTTCTATGACGCATATCAAGATTAGAAGTAGGTTCATCATATATGACAAAAGAAGATTTCATAGCTAAAATTCCTGCAATAGCTACTAATCTTTTTTCTCCTCCGGATAATTGGTGTGGTACTCTATCTTTTAATTTTTCTATATGAAGAATCTTTAATGCATCTTCTACTCTTTTTTCTATGTCATCATGAGATAATCCCATATTCGTAGGTCCAAAAGCAATATCATCCCATACCGATGGATGAATCAATTGATCGTCTGGATTTTGAAAAATCATACCTAATTTGGGGTAAAATTTTCCTGCTATAACCTTTTTATCATATAGAAAAATTTCTCCCTTTTTAGGTTTATAAATACCACTCATCAAATAAAAAAGAGTTGTTTTTCCTGCTCCATTAGGTCCTATTAGCCCTAATTTTTCATTAGAAGATATTTTTAAAGATATATTTTCTATTATATATTTTTTCTCATATCCAAAGGAAACATCTTTCATGTTAAGAACTGTCATATTTACCTCCCATAACCTCTGATATGCATTGCATCATATACTCTTTGTGCCTGTTCATAACTTCTTACAAAAGTAGATCCTAAAAGACTACTCATAGTTTTTATGTCTTTAAAGCTTCTTTTCATTCCTCTCATATACATAGCTCTGTGCATAGTTTCCATCTGTCTTCCTAACTCAAATATATATCGGTAGGTAAATAAAAACAAATCTGTTAATATAGATGGCATTCCCATCATTCTCATAATTTTGATTACATCCACATAAGAAGTAGTATGAAAAAAAAGAATACTCATACTAAAAATACATAAAAATCTACTTGTAAATAACAAAGAATGTTCTAATCCTTGGTAAGTGATATTAAAATAGGTAGATTGTATGAGTAGATCTCCATTTGTAAAAAACAAATAGATTATATTCATCATCCCTACAAAAATGAAGGGGATTTTTATCCTTTTTAAAAAAACTTTAAAAGGAACCTTGAAAACAATCCATGTAATCAAGGTAATCCCAATCATAAAAGGAATCCACTTCATTTTTTGTATAGATGCAAAACTAAATATCATAATTAAAAATCCTAAAAATTTATACTTGATTCTCTTCATTATTTATGATCCTCTAAAATTTCTGGTTTTACTTTTTTAAGGTAAGTTACAATCCATGCAGTAAATATACCTTCTAATAGTACAAGAGGCATATGTGCTAAAAATGATCCATATACAGCCATTCTTTCTGCTACTACATCTACGTCTTTAGGAATAAATCCTAATATGATTAAACAAAATATAATTACAGCTTGTAAAGTTCCAAATGCTCCTATAAAAAAACTTAATACTGTATTTTTTGTTTTACTATCATTCATAGAGTGGCATAATTTTTTATAAATTATACTTGATACAATAGCAGGAATTCCTAATATGATCGTATTGATTCCTATTGTCGTCAATCCTCCATGACCAAATAATGCAGCTTGAAAAAATAATGATACAATAACCGATAAAAAAGCATAATCTCCTACAAGAATACCTAAAGTACCTGTAAGCATCAAATGGACACTAGTAGGTGGTATTGGAATATTAATTAAAGAACCTACAAAAAATGCTGCTGTTACAATAGATACCTTTGGAATTTGCTTTTTAGGATCTTCTTTTTCTTTAATTTTTTTTATAGTGTATGCAGCAATTCCTCCTGTTGCAGCATAAGCTCCTACACATGCATATAGAGGAAGCATCCCATCAGGTATATGCATTATTGATTCCTCCTTGAAAAATAAAGTGCAGTTCCAATCATTCCCCATACTACGCATCCTGCCATAATCCATTTTTGTACTGGAGAATACCCTGATTGAACTGGTGCACTCTCCTCTGCTCCTACTGGAATATGAAGCATTCCTCCATGTCCTGATTGTCTAATTTGTACCATCCAATCTCCTTCTTTAGAAGAATCTGGTGTAAATACATATTTTCCATTTTCATCACAAGTATCTTTTTTCCATGGTTTTTTAGCATCATCAGGTGCATAGATAATAATCTGTGCATTTTTCATTACCATTCCATCTTCATATTTTGCATCAATTGTATAAGATGAATCTTTTGTATAAGTAATGTCTACTCCATGTGCAAAAGTTGGACTGGTATATAAAATCATCATCATCAAGATTAAACCTAGTTGATATATTTTTTTCATTTTGTCACCTCTATTTATATTTCTTCTGTATATGCATGTCCTTCTCCTACATGTCCAACATGTGGAATACTATCTACTAATGTTTTGAATTCTTCTTTTGTTAATCCTTCTTGTAAAGCTTTCATATCTACTTTAATCATATTATCTTTTTCTAATTTTACTAAAGGTTCAAATCCTAAAACGCCTTCTTCATCTGGTCTTTTAATACTTCCAAATAAGTGATCTAAATGATAAGTCATTTGAAGATCTGCATCTCCTTCATCTAAGATACCTTTTCTTTCATCACCTAAGTATTCTCCTGCATAATACATATTTTCTTTATCTAATGCAATTTCAAAGTTTACTTCTTTTCCATCTTTTTTAGCTTTTCCTATAAATGTAAGTGCTGCTCCCTTATTTACACCTTCTGTTGCTTTTATTACTTTCCATGACATAGCATTATATTGACCATAAGGTGCTTTTACTTGACCAATTTCAGGATTTTCTTGTGCTAAGTCTACAGTTTTTTCACCTTCTAAAACAGCACTAGCTTCTCCTTTGATTGCTTCTTGAGTTTCTGCATCATAATCTGTATCTAATTGATAAGCTTTAATATCAGAAACAGTAAGATAAATATGATCAAACTCTAAATCCCATCCATCTTTTGTTGTAAATCCTTCTGTAGCTGCTTCTTCTCCACTTGCAACAAATGTTAAGTTTCCTTCTTGTGCTTGTTCTTTTACTTGTGTTTCTGTTTTTACTTCCTGTCCACAACCTGTCATCATTAAAGCTGCAATACAAATCACACTAAAT
The DNA here is from genome assembly GCF_004138215.1 of Anaerophilus nitritigenes. GTDB lineage: Bacteria > Bacillota > Clostridia > Peptostreptococcales > Thermotaleaceae > Anaerophilus > Anaerophilus nitritogenes. The sequence continues at coordinate 38,986 of NZ_RYYS01000092.1, read as the reverse complement.
ATTTTTTTCATTTTTTATTCCTCCCTTTATATTGTGTATTACATTTAAAATTATTTCAATACCCCCACTCAAAATATAAAATTTTCCTCCTTTCACACATTATTACAAAAAAAAAGAGCCCTTAGAGGTTCTTTTTTAAAATATACATAAAAATAGCATAGCTATTTAAATATGAATACCTTACTTTCCCTCCGAAAGTTAAATAGGATATATTAGGCAGGTCTCCTGGCTTAGCTTCATTTTACTCCTTATCCTTCCCAGTTGTACCAGTGGATTTTTAAAGTTTCATCAGCTTTACAGTAGCGGGGGCTGCAGTGGATTTTACCACTTTCCCTTTTGATTCTTTTAAGAAACCTAATATAAATTTATTTAATTTTGATCATCTAAATTATACATAATCCGTTATACTATGTCAATTAAATTTGTCTTTTCTAACTCATTTTTATTAAATTTAAATTAAGTTTCTTTAAATTTTTATAATCTTATATTGATTAATTAATTGTATTCTGTTAGAGTTATAATGAATTTTTATTAAGTTTCTTTATGTTTTATGGTATTTTATTCTCTAGGTATTTATATAAGTTTTGCAAAAATTTATCAACAATAGAAAGGAGGTAATACAAATACTTAAATAGTATTTGTAGATAATATGGCAAAATTTTATGGAATTGGTACAGGTCCTGGAGACAGCACCTTAGTTACCATCAAGGCAGTAAAAACTATTGAAAAATTAGACATTTTAGTTACACCAGAACCTAAACAGGGAGGAGATAGTTTTGCTCTATCCATTGTAAAGGAATATATTCTTCCTCATACTGAAATTCGCCAAAGACATTTTCCTATGAATTTCAATAATGAGGAAAAAAATACAGCTTGGCAAAAAATTGCTGATGAAATTGAATTAGAAGTAAAAAATGGAAAAAATGTAGGATTTATCACGTTAGGTGATCCTATGCTTTATAGTACCTATGTATATATTTTAAATCTTTTAAAACAAAAAATAGAAATAGAAACAATTCCTGGAATTAGTGCTTTTTCCAACATTGCATCTAGTAAAAATTTTCCACTTGTAATGGACAAAGAAGCATTAGTAGTGCTTCCATGTACTGCTGATGAAGAAAAAATAGACTTTACACTACAACATTACAATTCTATTGTACTCATGAAAGTGTATAAAAACTTTAAAGAAATTATTGAAAAACTTAAAAAATATAACTTAATTCAATATGCAATTTTAGTAAGCAATTCTTCTTTAGACAAAGAAGTAGTATTTACAAATTTGGAAAATATTACACAAGATCAAATTTCTTATTTTTCTACTATATTGATCAATAAAGAAAATTATTAAAAAATTCACATGTTCTTATAGGAACATGTGAACTTTTTAATAGCCTAATATATTATAGCCTCCATCTACATGAATAACTTCTCCTGTGATTCCACTACTTAAATGACTTGCTAAAAATACAGCTGTATTGGCTACTTCTTCTGTTGTAACCAATCTCTTCACAGGTACCTTTTCTTCAAATTCTTTTAACATCATATTAAAATCTCTTATTCCTTTTGCTGCTAATGTTTTAATGGGCCCTGCTGAAATACCATTGACTCTTATATTATACATTCCTAAATCTGCTGCTAAATATTTTATACTGGCATCTAATGAAGCTTTTGCAACTCCCATTACATTGTAATTTTTTACAACTCTCTCTCCTCCTAGATATGTAAGAGCCATAATACTTCCACCCTCATGCATCAATGGCTTTGCATATCTAGATATTGCCACTAAGGAGTATGTACTTATATCTTGTGCTATTTTGTATCCTTCTCTTGAAGTATCTATATACATTCCTTCTAATTCTTCTTTTTTCGCATGAGCAATAGAATGGACAACACCATGCAACACTTTCCATTTACTTTTTAATGTATGAAAAGTGTTCTCAATTTCTTCATCCTTGGTCACATCACAAGGAAGAAGACAAACATCCATGTTTTCTGTTAATCTCTTTATTTTATCTAATACTTTCTCTCCCTGATAAGTAATACAAATGTTTGCTCCTGATTCATAAAATGTTTTAGCAATAGCCCATGCAATACTTCTTTGATTGGCAACTCCCATAATAATAATGTTTTTATCTTTTAATAATTGATACATTCGTTTCTCCCCTTTATTTGAGTTTATTCAAGGCAGCAATCATTAAATCTCTTGCAATAGGTGCTGCACTTGAGCCTCCAGTTAATCCAATATTTTCAAGTACTATTACAACACATACCTTTGGATCATCAGCTGGAGCAAATCCTACAAACCAAGCATGCTCCTTTTGAGATTCATTTTCTGCTGTTCCAGTCTTTCCTGCAACTTTTATATTTCTAATTTTTGATTTTTTTCCTGTTCCTCGATCTACTACATTTATCATCATATCTTTTATTTTTTCAGATGTCCACTCATCTGTAACACTTCCAAGAATCTGTGGGCGAAAATTTTTAATTGTTCTTCCATCAGAACTAAGAATTTCCTTTACCAAATAAGGCTTCATCATCTTTCCATCATTTGCAATAGCACTAGCTGACATCACCATATTCAGTGGTGTCACTAAAATTTTTCCCTGTCCAATGGCAGTGGCTCCTAGCTCTGGTTTGGTCAACATTTGTTTTGGAAATATAGAATTTTTCGTCTTTAAATCAAAAGGAATTTTTTTATTAAACATATATTTTTCACATGTTTTTTGTAAAATTTCCTCTCCTAGCTCAAGTCCCATGCGAGCAAAGGCTACATTACATGAAACTCTCATAGCTTCTTTTAAATCAATTTTTCCATGAACATTTTCTTTATAATCTCTTAATACATACCCATCAATATTTATACTTCCTCTACATTCAAAATTCTTACTTATATCATTTTCAAGTGCTGCCGTTGCAGTAATAATCTTAAATACAGATCCAGGAGCATAAAGCCCCATGGTAGCTCTATTAATTAATGGACTATTTTGATTCTCTGTAATTTCAGCCCAGTGATCTTTTATAGTAGATGGATCAAAATCAGGATTACTTACCATAGCATATATTTCTCCATCTTTGGGATTCATAAGTATAATAGCACCTTTTTTACCATTTAAATGTTTCTGTGCATCTTTTTGTAAATCATGATCAATTGTAAGAATTAAATTATTTCCTTTTTCTTTAGGTCCTGTAATTTTTTGTGTAATTTCTGCAATAGGGTTTTGATCAATATTTAAAAGTTCTTTATTATAAGAAGCCTCCAATCCTGATTTTCCATATTCCTTCAAACTATATCCAATAATATGACTATACAGATTTCCAAATGGATAATATCGAACCTGTCCATCTTGAGTTTTTTCACTATAAGCCAATGTCTTTCCATTTCTATCTGCAATAATACCTCTTAATACATGTTCTTCATTAACCCATTGCCTTTTATTATAATGATTCGTTACAATTTTTGAAGCCTGAAAAACTTCAAAATAGCTTAAATACACTACTAAGCTTATGAAAAGCATGCTAAATATAATTAAAACCCTTATGATTCTTTTGTCCGTTTTATCCATTGTCTTCCTCCTGACTAGGATCCATCTCTTCAGAAGCTACTTGTAAAATTCCCAAAGCAGCAAAACTTGATATCAATGAACTTCCTCCATAACTTACAAAAGGAAGGGTCACTCCCGTTAGTGGAATCATTTTGATAACTCCTCCGATAATAATAAATGCCTGAAGTCCAAGCAAAGTTGTCATTCCTATGGCAACAATTTTAAAAAACAAATTTTGTTGATACAAAGCAATTTTAAAACCTCTATATACTAAAATTAGAAATAGCATAATTACTCCAATTCCACCAAATATTCCCATTTCTTCGCAAATAGCAGAAAAAATAAAATCATTATGTACCTCTGGAATAAATTCTGGATATCCAAGACCAATTCCTGTTCCAAAAAAACCTCCTGATGCAATAGCAAATAAAGACTGAGTAATTTGATATCCTTTATTATCGATGTACTTCCAAGGATCAAGCCAAGTAACGACTCTAATTTGCACATGATTCACTACAAAATAACTTACGAGCGCAATAAAAAAAGCTCCTATTATATTATAATAAATTAATTTTCTATTGTTTTCAAATATATAAAAAATAGTCATAAATATAAAATAAAAAATCATAGCTGTTCCTAAATCTCTTTGAATAAATAAAAATCCTATATAAGTATATACAATACCTATGAGTCCATAGGTATTCATTATTTTTTCTTTTTTACTATAATAGGAAGCCAAAAAAAATATAAATATTATTTTTATCAGTTCTGCAGGTTGAAATCCAATGTTTCCAACTTTAATCCAATTGGTAGCTCCCTTAATTTTTACTCCAAACACAAGAGTAGACAAAAACAATATAAACGATAAAATCATATAAGTTTTTGTCCAATCTTCCCATTTCTTTATCTTTTTTATCACTGCATAAAATAAAAAAAAAGTAGTTATTCCTACACCAAACCAAGTAATTTGTCTAAATCCATAAAACGGATTAATTCGATAAATCATAATAATTCCTATGCTTATCAGCATAGTCATAATCAAAAAAATATAATGATCCCCTGATGAGGTTCTTAATAATATAAAATTAGAAATATAAATAATAAAAGTAAGAAATATTCCTGAAATTAAAATAAATTCATCAAAACTTTCCTTATAGAAATACAAAAGACATAAAGCCATAATATCTATCAAAAGAATTAAATTTTGTGGTGTTTTATAACTCAATAATTTTCTAAGCATATAAACTACTCCTCTATAAATAAAAATTCAATTTGCCCCAACCTTATACGATCTCCGCTTTTTAACTCCACCACATCTATAATACGATCTCCATTTAAATAAGTTCCATTTGCACTATCTATATCTTCCACAAAAAAACTTCCTTCATCTGATATAATTTTTACATGTTGATTAGATATATAAGGATCATTAATTATAATATCATTTTCTTTTTTCCTTCCAATGGTAACCGTCTTTTCAATTGTATACACTTCCTTCACTTTAAAGGGAAGCTGTTCTTTACGATTGATTAATTTTAAGTATGGACGTGCTTCTTTTACTTGAGTCATTCCTTTGATATCTAAATAAATTAAACGAATAATTGCAAAAATAAATAAATAAATAACAAAAATAAATAAATATCGAAATATTAATGATAACAAATGAAACATAGACTCACCTACCATATTTTCATTATTTTATTCTACAATATCATGATATAGAATGAAAATCTATATAGCAACATTTTTTTTGTAAGTTTAACCATTTCCACTAAAATAAATACTTTCTACTTTAACAAACTGAAAAGATGCTATTTTTATAGCATCTTTTCCATCTCTTGTACTAGTTTTTCAAAAACTTTCAAAGCTTCATGAATAGGTTCTGTCGTCTCCATATCTACACCTGCACCTTTTAAAAGGTTAATAGAATAATCTGATCCTCCTCCTTTTAAAAACTCAATATAATCTTTTACTGAATTTTTTTCTTCTTTTAAAATTTTCTGTGACAGAGTAATAGCTGCAGAATATCCTGTAGCATATTTATATACATAAAATGCATTATAAAAATGTGGAATCCTTGCCCACTCCATTTTAATTTCATCATCTACTATAACATTTGGTCCATAATACAACTTATTTAAATCTCCATAAATTTTACAAAGTTCTTCTGAAGTTAGTGCTTCACCTTTCTCTACCTTTTCATGAATAATCTTTTCAAACTTTGCAAACATAGTTTGTCGATACAAAGTTCCTCTAAATTGCTCTAAATAATGATTCATTAAATATAGCTTTTTGTTTTTATCTTCTGTATGATTTAAAAGATACTCCATAAGCAATGTTTCATTTACAGTAGATGCTACTTCTGCTACAAATATAGTATACGATCCATATATATATGGCTGGGTTTTATGTGTATAATAAGAATGAATAGAATGTCCCATTTCATGTGCTAATGTAAATACATCATGAACCGTATCTTGATAATTTAACAATACATATGGATTACTAGTATAAGTACCAAAAGAATAAGCTCCACCAGTTTTTCCTTTGTTCTCATAAACATCAATCCAACCCTCATCAAATCCTTTTTGTAAAATTTGAGTATATTCCTCTCCTAAAGGAGCCAATCCTTTTTTTACTATATCTTTTCCTTCTTCATAAGGAATATCTATTTTTACATCTTTTACAATAGGTGTATACAAATCATACATATGTATTTTATCTAGCTGTAAAGCTTTTTTTCGAAGCTCTACATATCGATACATAGTAGGTAAATGCTCTTCTACTGCTTTAATTAAATTTTCATACACAGATATAGGAATATAATCTGTATCTAACGAAGCTTTTAAAGCCGAAGGATATCTTCGAACTTTTGCATACAATACATCTTTTTTTACACTATAATTTAAAGTAGATCCAATAGTATTCTTTTGGTTTTCATAAGAACTATATAAAGCCTTAAATGCATCTTTTCTTACCCTTCTATTGGAACTTTCTAATAATTTTATATACCTTCCTTTTGTCACTTCTATTTCTTCATTATTCTCATCTTTGATCACAGGAAATTTTATATCAGCATTATTAATCATTCCATAAATATTTTTAGGAGCTTGTGCTAATTCTCCCATTTGTGCTAAAATTTGTTCTTCTTCTCTTGAAAGGATATGTTCTTTTTGGCGAAGAAGTTCTTTTAAATAAAAGTCATATAGTTTTAATCCTTGATTTGTATTTAAAAATTCATTTATTTTTTCTTTAGGTATACTTAAAATTTCTGGAACTACAAAAGATAGACTACTTTGAACAAAAATAGCCAAACTTTGTGCTTGATCTGTCATAGCTTGATATTTGGTGATAGTATTGTCCTCATCTTTTCTCATTTTTGCATATACATATACATTTTCAAGCTTTAAAGATATCTCATCTTGTAAGGTAAGAGCCTTAAATAACTCCTCTGAAGAAGCCCCTAATTTTCCTTGGTATTTCATAAAATCCTTTGTTAAATTTTGCACATCTTCAAAATCTTTTTTCCAATCCTCATCATTCTCATACATTTTTTCTAGTTTCCATTTGAATTCATTTGGAAGATCTTTTCTATTTGGAATATTTTTATTTTCTGTCATACATATATACTCCTCTCTTCTTTATTAATATATTATTTCAATCTTATAACGTATTTATTTTTATTATAACCTTTATATTCTATTTATCCAATGTTTTCCTTATTAAATTAAATCTTATACAGATACACTTTACTTACTATACTAATACCTATTTATCCAACATATAATAAGATATATTATATTTAGGAGTGTTTTTATGGACAATTTCAAAGAATATATTCCTTTATTCACTCGAATTTTAATTTTGTTTATGATTTTATTTACCATATACTTTGTATCTACCACTTTGATTTTTTATATCTTGCCCTTTATTTTAGGATGGATTATTTCTTGTTTACTAGATCCTATTATCCTGTTTTTATGTAATACACTAAAAATTTCTAGGAATCAATCTACCCTTGTTGCTTTATTTTTATTTTTATTTCTTACAGGATCATTTTTTACTTTAATAGGTGGAATCATTATTATTCAGCTTACAAATTTATCTATATATTTATCTGAAATATACACTCAAAATCATAGTTTCATCCATGAAATTGAAAATCTATACATTCAACTTCCTTCAAATCTTATACATTCTATTATTACAAATCTTACTGGATTATTTAAAAATTTTACAACGATCATCAGTACACTTATTTCATCACTTTTAAGTTTTATCTCAACTATTCCTCAATTTTTAGTATTCCTTTTGGTCACAATTATTTCTACATTTTTCATTACTAGAGATAAACCTATTATCAAAAAGTTTATTATAGCACAGCTTTCTCAAAATGCTCTTTGTAAAAGTAGAATGATAAAAGGAGGACTATTCTCTGCTTTAACAGGATACATAAAAGCTCAACTTATTTTGATGCTCATTACCTTTTTAGAAAGTACTATTGGTCTGATGCTTTTAGGCATTGATTATTTTATTTTGATTGCTTTTTTAGCTAGTATTATTGATGCTCTTCCTCTATTAGGTACAGGATGTGTATATATTCCCCTAATTTTGTGGAAACTATTACAAGGATCTTTCATGGAGTGTATTGGCTTAGGTATTCTTTATTTATTAATCCTATTATTAAGACAAATTCTTGAACCAAAAATTTTAGGAAGTCAACTGGGTATTTATCCACTTGTTACTCTTATAGCTATGTATATAGGTCTAAAATTATTTGGTATATTAGGTTTGATGATTGGTCCTATTTCTGTAGTGATTTTTATAACTCTACAAAATGCTGGGATCATTCCTCCTTGGAAAAAATATTAATTTGCGAACATTTTATAATTATTTAAATTTTTAATTCGCATTTGTTTTTGTATATATATTCATTTTCATAGTTTTGTATTCACTGTTCAAATTTGTGACATTTATTATATTTTGACTAATACATACTTTTTACATATTCTTTAAAATATTTTTTTCTTTGTATCTTTACAAAAAATTATGTTATGCTATAATTATTCGATATAATAAAATTTCAAGTAACGGGGTGATTTTATGTCAAAAGATATATTATGTTCAGAAATGGATAAATTATTATTTTTACTTCCTCCAGATTCTCATACTGCCAAAGATATCACATCTATTCTTAAAAAGCATCCAGAAGTAAAATTTGTATCTTTAGTAGGTGTTGATTTAGGCGGAAATGATACAGATGAAAAAATTCCTGTGTCATTATTTTTAAAAGATATAAATACTTTTTTAGCACACGGTGTTCAAACAGATGGTTCTAGTGTAGTTCTTCCTAAAATAGCTATTTTAAATAATGCTCAAGTAGATATTATTCCTGATCTATCTGTAAATTGGTTTGTAGATTATAATATAGATCATATAGATCAGACTACAAATCTGCCTGTAGGTACTCTTAGAATCCCTTCTTTCCTTGTTCATAATGGAAAAAAAGTAGACTCTCGTTCTATACTTGCAAAAGCCGCAAAAAACTTCAAAGAAAAAATTCTTTCTCTTATAAAAAATAATCCTTACATTCTAAAAGAATTAGGACTTTCATCTTTTGAAGAAATAGATGAGGTTATACTTACTGCTGCTACTGAACTTGAATTTTGGGTAAAAACACCTGATGATAAAACAGATAAAGAACAATTATCTACTTCTCAAGTACTAAAAGAACAATATTGGAAAAGAACTGTAGGACCTGTTAGAACTGCTATGGAACAATCATTGATGTGTTTAGATCTTTATGGACTAGAAGCTGAAATGGGTCATAAAGAAGTAGGTGGCGTAAAAGCAAAACTTACTGGAGATGGAAACTTCGATCATATTATGGAACAATTAGAAATTGACTGGAAATATAGCACCGCTCTACAAGCTGCAGATAATGAACTTATTGCTCGCTACATGGTAAAAGATACTTTCATTGCTAACGGTCTTGAAGTTACATTTTTGGCAAAGCCTGTTGATGGAGTTGCCGGCAGTGGAGAACATCACCACATTGGTGTAGCTTTAAAGCTTAAAAATGGACACCTTAAAAATTTATTTTCTCCTATAGATATGAAAAAAGATTTTATGAATCCTATAGGCTTTGGTGCTCTTATGGGTATTTTAAAAAACTATGAAGTGATTAATCCTTTTGTTACTTCTACAAATGATGCATTCAATCGTTTGAAACCAGGATTTGAAGCTCCTGTATGTACTGTATCCTCTATAGGTCATACTCCTGATTCTCTTTGTCGAAATAGAACTGTATTAGTAGGTCTCATTAGAGATTTAGAAAATCCTTTAGCAACTAGGTTTGAACTAAGATCTCCAAATCCAACTAGTAATACTTATTTAGTATTAGCATCTTCTTATCAAGCCATATTAGATGGAATCACTGCTGTTTTAGAACATAGTAAAACTTGCAAAGAATTAGAAGCTATTCTTTCTAAAAATGCTGGAGAAGAAGCTTTTTACCTCGAAAAAGATCGCGCTTATAGAAGTGAAGAAGATGTCTTTGATGATTATATAGAAGAAGAAAGAAATAAATTATTTGGTCAACCTCCTGCTACTGTATGGGATAACGTAGTTAATTTTGATCATTATCCAAATAAAAAAAATGTTTTATTAAAAGATAATGTATTTAATGAGGACATTATCAATTCTTATAAAACAGCTATATTGACACAATGGGCAACTGAACTTTATAATAGAATTATTCCAGAGAACATGGAAATCGTAAGAAGCTGTAAAAAAATACATCAAAATGAAAATGTATCTGATTTAGATGTAGTCAATTGGGAAAAAATCAATTATTTGCGTTATAAATTAATGAAAGATAATCTAAATAAAAAATCTCTTTTTACACAAATTAGAGAAGCTATCAACGAAAAAGATTATGCTACTGTTTCTAATCTTCAACTTAAAATGAGAAGAAAAATAAACGAATTAAGTGAATTATATGCTCTTTATAAAAGAAATTTATTTGAATTAAAATAAATCCTAGAACTTTCTAGGATTTATTTTTTATAGAATATTTTCTCATATGACTAGATAAATATTGTATTTTTTTCTCCATATCCAAAAGAAGCGAATTCATCTCTTCAATAGCTGAATTCATTTGTTGCATGGTAGGTACTAATTCTTCTTGTTGCTCATAATTTTCATTTTCTCCATTTAAAATTATAACTTGTCCGATTTGTTCCATTCCTTCTCGCATTTCTTCTATTCCTGTTATAAGCAAATCTCGATCGCGATTCATTTGATTTGTAAATTCAACAGTCTGATTTAAAACCTGAGCAAATTGTTCCATGAGTAAAGTTATCTTTTTTTCATCTTTATTCTTCATTTCCTTTGTCTCATAAATCTGTTTCATCTTATCATAAATTTCTTCATAACTACATCCCTCTTCTTTTTCTTTAAATTCATAATTAAACTCCATCCATATATTTTTTGTATCTTTAATAATTTTGTTAATAGTTGCAATTGTAATGCCTATTGTAATCAAGCCTCCTGTCATACTATTTACAAAATTTTTTTTTTCTATTTTAGATTGTTTGCTTTTATATTCATTTAAAATTTTTTTTAATTTTTCTTCCCCATACGCTGTATACCCATTTTCTTCTATTAAAATGTTGATTTTTTTATAAGTTTGCTCGTCTAAGCTATGGATTAAATTAGATTTATAAAAAAATAATCCTACAAATACAAAAGTAAGAATGAAATACCCTATGAGTAAATATGTCATCAATGTTTTTTTATAATTCTTCCGTATAGGCATATATTTCACCTCCTATTCCTCTCTCCTTTGTAGTACATCCTATTCTTGCATAAAAAATATGTGAAATATTTATGTATTTATTCCTCTTTAGAATATCTCGTCTCCTGTTTGTCTAGACTATAAAATAAGTTAAATATTTTAAAGGAAGTGAACCTATGGATCTTTCTTTTTTGAAAAATATTCATATTCAATATAGTATTAAGCCTTTTATTACTTCATTGATTATATTAGTGATTTCCTTTTGTCTAATAAGATTTGTTATGTTTTTAACTCAAAAAATTATAGAAATTACCAAATTTAATGAACAACGTGAAATGACTATAAAAAGTATCGTAGATTCTTTGTTTGCATATTTTATTTTAATTTTAGCTGTTTTAAATATATTGAGTGAATTTGGCTTGATCAAAGAATCTACTATTGTAACGGGTGCAGGAATTATTACACTAGTAGCTGGATTTGGTGCTCAAAATCTAATCAAAGATATTATCAATGGTTTTTTTATATTGTTTGAAAGACAAATGAAAGTTGGAGATTATGTAAGCATTAACGAACAATATCTTGGAACTGTAGAAGAAATCGGACTTCGTTCTACTGCTATTCGAGAATGGTCTATGAAAAAAATTTATATTCCCAACGGTCAAATTAAGACATTAAAAAATTATTATAAAGAAAGATCAAGAGTGATTGTAGAAATCGTAATACCCTTTGAAGAAAACCATGAATTGGTCAAAAAAGTATTACAGAAGGTTTGTGATGATTTGAATGAACAATATAATGACAAACTCTATAAAATAGGTGATGCCAACTACTCAGAATTTAGCATTTTAGGAATTGTGTCTTTAGATGGAAAATACGGAGGAGCAAAATATATATTAATAGGAGTTGTTCACCCTCACTTTCAGTGGTTTTTAAGAAATAAGGCCAATGAACATATATTACAAGTTTTTCAAGAAAATAATATTCAAATTGCTTATCCTAAAATTTATACATATTAAAATCTCCATCAAAAAAATATGGAGATTTTTTTATTTTTTTAGCACACATTTTTTATAAGTTCATAGTATAAAAGAGAAAGTAATTAGCTAAGGCTAACTTTTATTTTTCATAATTTGTTAGCCTTAGCTAATAGAAGGAGGATACTATGAAACAAGAAACAAAAATACCACTTTGTCATCTATCTGTAGGGATGAAAGGAAGAGTTTTGGATCTATTAAGTACAGAATTACCTAGAAGAAGAATGTTAGATCTAGGTTTAGTTCCAGGAACTATTGTAGAGGTTTTAAGAAAAAGCCCTCTTGGAGATCCTGTCGCCTATAATATTAGAGGAGCCATAATTGCATTAAGAGAAGAAGAGGCACTAAAAATATTAGTAAGACCTATTTAGAAAGGAGTATGATTATGGGATCAAATTGCAAATCTTGCAACAAATGTATATTACATGAAAAATTTAATATTAAAGCTGAGCAAGATGAACTAATTATTGCTCTAGCAGGAAATCCAAATGTAGGAAAAAGTACAGTCTTTAATTCATTAACAGGATTAAAACAACATACTGGTAATTGGCCTGGTAAAACTGTTTCTAATACAAGAGGACACTATACCTATAAAGATAAAAAATTTGTTTTAGTAGATCTTCCTGGTACTTACTCTCTTTTATCTAATTCTATAGAAGAAGAGATAGCCCGTGATTTTATATGCTTTGGAAAACCAAATGCTACGATTGTTGTGGCTGATGCAACTTGTCTTGAGCGAAATTTAAATTTGGCTTTGCAAGTTATGGAGCTTACCAATCAAGTGATTCTTTGTATCAACTTAATGGACGAAGCAAAACGAAAAGGTATTTTTATAGATATCCATGGTCTGCAAAAAGATTTAGGTATTCCTGTGATTCAAACTGCTGCTCGTTGTGGGCACGGACTTGATGATCTTATAGATGCAGTTTATCATATGGCTTTAGGAAATACTCTTACAAACCCTAAAAAAATCATTTATGAAGAAAAAATAGAAACAGAATTAAAAAAGCTCATTCCACGTTTAAAACCTATACTTAATAACAAGTTAGATGTACGATGGGTAGCTTTAAAGCTTATTGAAGGAGATCTCACTATCTTACATTCCATACAAAAATTTTTATATGATGAAATCTCTTTAGATACTCACAGGGAGGTGGCTTGTTTTTATGAGTAATCCTATCAATCTTTTATTAGATATTGAAAATGAAATTTCAAACAAGGATCATTCCCTATTTAGAGATAGTATGGTCAGTAGCATATACAAAGAAGCAGAAAGTTTGAGTACTCAATTTGTTATGAAAAGTGACGAAAAAAAATATAATTGGGATGAACAGCTTGATAATATTCTTACTTCTAAAATTTTTGGTTATCCTATCATGTTTTTACTTCTAGGCTTAGTGTTTTGGATTACTATCACAGGATCTAATATACCATCTTCTTTGTTAGCAGACTTTTTATTTGCTATAGAAGCTCATATCACTACCTTTTTTATGAATATAAATGCTCCTAAGTGGCTTCATGGTATTTTAGTTTTAGGTATTTATCGTACACTTGCATGGGTTATATCTGTTATGCTACCTCCTATGGCTATATTTTTTCCATGCTTTACCCTTTTAGAAGACTTAGGATACCTTCCTAGGGTAGCTTTTAATCTTGATAAATTATTTAAAAAAGCTGGAGCTCATGGAAAACAGGCTCTTACTATGAGTATGGGTTTTGGATGTAATGCTGCTGGTATTATTGCTTGTAGAATTATAGAATCTCCAAGAGAAAGACTCATTGCAATGATTACCAACAACTTTGTTCCTTGCAATGGACGCTTTCCTACTCTTATTGCAGTCTCTAGTATTTTTATAGGGAGTATTGTTGCAAGTCAATATAATACCCTCGTTGCATCCTTTTTTGTATGCATTTTAGTAATCATAGGTATTTTAGTAACTTTAGGAGTTTCTTTAGGACTGTCTAAAACTTTGTTAAAGGGTGTTCCTTCTTCCTTTACATTGGAACTACCCCCTTATCGAAAACCTCAGTTTGGAAAAATACTCTATAGGTCTTTGATTGACAGAACTATATTTGTATTAGGAAGAGCAATAGTTGTTGCAGCTCCTGCAGGTCTTGTTACTTGGATTTTAGCTAATGTATTTATTGGAGGAGAAAGCATATTATCTCTCATTGCAGGATTTTTACAACCTTTTGGTAATCTTATAGGTATGGATGGATTTATTCTTATGGCTTTTATTTTAGGTCTCCCTGCTAATGAAATTGTCCTTCCTCTTTTGATTATGAGCTATATGTCTAAGGGGGCTATGCTAGAATTAGATAGTATAGAAGCGATGGGAAATTTATTTATAGCAAATGGATGGACCTGGCTTACTGGTTTAAATGTCATGTTATTTTCACTTTTGCATTTTCCCTGCGCCACTACTCTTTTGACTATAAACAAAGAATCTGGAAGTTTTAAATGGACATTCTTATCAGCTATTATTCCTACTATTGTAGCTATTGTTACCTGCTTTGTACTTACTCAAATTGTACGACTTATAGGGTTGGTATAGTTAAACACGCCAAGGCGTGTTTTTTCTATGCCTCAATTCCTTCACTCCAATGCTTTTTTTCTTTTTCTTTGCAAAATTGCATAAAACTTTTTTGGATGTCTTGATTGTTATTCATAAACTCAACTAAATTTTCAATAGCTAAAATAGTGGGGGAACTTAAATAATGCTCCATAGCTTCAGCTTCCTCTTCTTTGTCACATTGACTATAGATTACAGTTAAAAATTCTTGAAGTACTGTATTTCTCTTTACTAGTAAATATCCTAAGTTGCTTCCTTCTTCTGTTAGATAAATACCTTCATATTTTTTATATGTAATATATCCTTGTTTATTTAATTTTCGAAGTGCTTTTACTACAGATGGAGAAGATACATTTAGTTTGGTAGCAATATCTAACACTCTTATTTCTTTATTGTTTAGAGATAACCTATACACTTCCTCTAAATAATCTTCTAAACTGGGTGATAACATTTTAATCTCCTTCCAAAAAATCTTTGTTTTCAAAAAATGATAACAAGTACATATAATCTTATACAAAATTCTATTCAATACATATTTTTCTATGTATCAAAATTCATGAGAAAAAAAATCAAAAAACATAGAAGTAAGTTATTCATAACATATAGAATCTCCTATGCTCTAAATTTTCAAAGCAAAGCAGTATAATTATAGTCCTTTTTAATCATTTAACATGGTAATATTATCCTAAATGCACTCAAACATGTTAATGTGCACATTAAAGATGACGAAATATAATTAGCTATTACTGATAATATGAAGGGAGATGATAATAATGTTAAGCATGCAGACAATTAACGATTTACTAGAATTAGTAAATCGTCTGGATATTAAAATCAAACAAAATAAAGATGCTATTGATTTACATCAATTAGAATATTTAACCTATCAAAAAATAAAAATACTACAGTTAATTGATGATTTAAACTGCAAGGAAAGTTATTTTAATTATTCCAATAAGTAATAACTATAATCTACAAGAGTTAAAATTTAATATTGTCTTTCAAAAATATATTTGCAATATTAAATTCATCATTTGATAGACAATAAGTTCCTTAAAATGCAAATAGATTGGAGATTTTTATGGATGTACAATATATTAATCCTTTTTTAGAAGCTTTCACAAAAACACTAGAACAATTAGGAATTATGGATATAAAAAAAAGTAATATTACAAAAAAAAATAAATTTTATGTTAATTTTGATCTATCTACTGTCATCTCTATGCAAGGGACAATTCAGGGAAATATAGCTTTATCAATGCCTAAAGATACTGCTCAAAAATTAGCTTCTACAATGATGATGAATATGAGCTCATCTAATATTGATGATATGGTTAAAAGTGCTATTGGGGAATTGTTAAGTATCATTGCAGGGACAGCTTCTACAATGTTAACATCATTAGGAATATCATTGCAGATCAGCCCTCCTCTAGTACTTCTTGAGCCTTCTGATATAAATTCTTTAGAAACACTGGCAATCGATTTCGAAACACAATTAGGCAAAATAGAATTTAATATAGGTTTTAAAATGTAATTATATACTTTAGCAAATCAACATAAATCTTATTAAATATCTTAAATTTAATCATCAAAAAAACTTTTTTAAAATAAAGGACTGGTACTTTAGTATCTTTAACATAAGAGAAGTTTTTAAAAATAGAGGACAATGAAAACTTGTCCTCTATTTTTAACTCTTTCTAAATATTCATTAAAATTCTTCTCTTAAAGCATCTATTAAATTATCTTTTTTAATTCTTCTAATAGGCATTAATACAGAAATATATCCAATAAACATAGCTCCTATTGATGCTATTACTATAGCATCTAATGGTAGTTTATAACTTTGTTCTCTAATATCACTAATTCCTTTAAATAATACATAAGAAAGACCAGAGCCTGCTACAGATCCATAAAAGCTTCCCACTATTCCATAAAGAATTCCTTCTAGAATAATCATTTTCTTCAATCCCTTTTGCGTCAGTCCTATAGATTTTAATGCTGCAAATTCTTTTCTTCTTAATATAATATTTGTAGTTAAGGTATTGATAATATTGACACTTCCAATTAAGGCTACTACCACAACAAATCCATATAGTAGTATTTTTGCCATTAATATAGCTGATTTTGCTATTCTATTTTCATCAATAATATTGATAAGCTTTAAGTCATTTGAATCATTTATTATATTTTCTATTTCTTTTTTCACCACATTTTCAAATTTGACATCTTTAATCTTTATATTTAGTCCAATAGAATCTATACTTTTATCAGTTAACCTTTGAGCTATCTCCTTTGTAGTAATCATTTTTATTTTATTTTCCCCTCCCCTAAAATAAAAAGGATTACTTTTTAAAACGGCTAACACTTTAACTTTATAAACCTTTTTTTGTCCAAACTCAAATTTTTCATTATTTTCATTAGATTGAAGAAATATTTCATCTCCTACCTTTAAATCTGTAATTGGACCAACATAAGTCCTCTGGGTTTTTTCATTATATAGCCTATTGTTTCCAATAATAATAACTCCATTTTCCCTATTTAACCTCTCTATATTAATACTTCCTTCTTTTAAATATTTCTTTGCAATTTCTAAGGAAGCTTCATCATAAGTAACTAAAGAGGAATCCATTAAAGTTTTATTTTGATTCTCATAGCTTATATCCTTATATACGCTTCCAATCTCTTTAATATCCTTAATCTCTCTATTTTTATTGACAACAGCATCAAAATAATATGGTTGAAACACTTCATAACAATTATTTATATATGATATGTCTTTGATATGGTCTATGATCGGCTCTTCTATACTTATATTATCTTTACTTTCTACAGCAAAATGTATATTTTTAGATTCATTTGTTTCTCCATATATATTTAAAGACATATCCATAAAAGATTTAAAGCTTATAAACAATGTTACACTAATTACAATTGAAAATACAGTAATCCAATATCTTTTTCTATTTCTTTTTATATTTTTAGAAGCTAAATCTCCTTCAAAACCAAATATTTTTCCTATCATATAGCTCTTTCTTTTTTTGATCTTCTCTTTTGTTATAGAATTTCTAGTACTGATAGCAACTAATGGTGATATTTTTCCTGCAAATATAGCAGGAAGTAGTGCTGAAATATAAATAGAAATTAATCCAATGACAATACTTAAAAAAACAACATCTGTTGAAATAGCGGGAGATGCAAATACTATATTTTCTCCCCCAATCCATCGAAAGGTTACATCTATTCCATAAAGTGCTACAATTCCAAAGCAAATTCCTATAGGTATACCTATAAAAGCAAGAAAAGTAGCTTCTCTTAATATAATTTTTCTAATTTGCTTTGGTGTAGTCCCTACAGCTCTTAAAAGACCAAATTGCTTAACTCTTTCTACTACACTTATTTGAAAAGCATTATATATAACTGCTATTGTTGAAATTACTACAATTCCAATAATAACAATTAAGACAGAAATCATACCTTCTGGCATATTTTCTCCTTGTGCCATAATAAGATATTGATTTTCTACTATGGATTCTTCATTCCATAGTTTCTTTAGTTCATTCATATTTTTGTTGAAATTTTTATTTGGATTCAATTCAACAACTAGATTTGTATTTTTATTACTTATATTAGAATCATTTGTTACTAGCTCTCCCATGTTATCATTTTGATTATTATAGGTATCATTTAATATTCCTACTAAAGTGTATTCTTTATCTATAAGTTTTATATGGTCTCCAAGCTTTCCATTCTTTTTTATTTTATCAAGAAACCATTTTTCCATAGCTACTTCTTTATTTGTTTCTGGCAATCTACCTTCTTTCATCTTATATGGTACAAGCTTTAATCCATCATCACTTCCAAATACTTCTCTCACTTTAAGATGATCATCTAAATTTACTTCATTCCCTATAGTATAGGTACCACTTCTTACAACTACTGGATTACTTTTTATCTTTGTTATAAAAGTATCATCTACTTTTTCATACATAATATGCCATGATCCATAAGTATTTTTCATATCTTGTATCTGAGTTTGCTGCATACTCTTAATGAAAAATCCTATAGATGATATTAAAGCTACAGATAATATAATACCTATTAATGTAAATATTGTTCTTTTTTTGTTGGATCTTAAATATTTTCCTGTAATTTGTTTATAGTTATTTATCATATGAATCACCCCTAACTTTGTTTCAAATATTTATCTGAAACGATACAACCATCTACAAGTGTTATAATTCTATCTGCTAAAGAAGCTATATTCATATCATGAGTAATCAATATGAGGGTTTGATTATATTTTTTTGCAGAAAACTTTAATAACTCTATTACTTCCTTTGAATTTTTACTGTCTAAATTTCCAGTCGGCTCATCTGCAAGCACTATGGCTGGCTTATTGAGTAACGCTCTTCCTATAGAAACCCTTTGCTGCTGTCCTCCTGATAATTCAGATGGCAAATGATTTTTTCTGTCTTCTAATCCCAAAAGCCTTATAATGTCAGATAAATATTCTTTATCTACTTGATCATGATCTAGTAATGCAGGAAGTGAAATATTTTCTTCCACATCTAACACCGGTAGTAAATTAAAAAATTGAAATATAAAACCTATCTTTCTTCTTCTAAATATAGCAAGTTTTTCTTCCCTATACTCATAAATATCCTCTCCATCAATCATCACTTTTCCTTCTGTAGGTCTATCTAATCCTCCTAGGAGATGCAGCAATGTACTTTTACCAGACCCTGAAGCCCCTACAATTGTAACAAACTCCCCTTTATTGATGCTTATATCCAATCTCTTTAGTGCTTCTACCTTATTTGCCCCTTTTCCATAAACTTTTTTCAAACCTTGAACCTTTAAAATCTCCATATTACTCCTCCTAATCTTTCTATATTTTTCTATTCATAACATCTCTGATACATTTATTATATCTACCTTATTAACAAACCTCCATGACTCTGTCCTTACAAAGGAAAAACTATCTTACAATTTTGTAAGATAGTCTTTCCTTGTACAAAGTACATTTACATCATTGAATGAATATATTGAATTTGTAAGCTAATTAATTTATATTGAAAGGAGAATTTCAATGTCTGAAAACTTATCACAAAATTATTCTGAGAACTTTGCATATAACAACCCTGATTCACACTCAACTTTATTAATGACCATTCAAAATTGTGAAGCTACTTGTGAACATATGACCACCTTCTTAAAATGTAGAAAAGATGTTCAATCAAGAGTAATACAACTCCAATTATTACGTGATTGTGCAGATATTTGTACTTTAACTGCAAAATACATTGCACGTAATAGTGGATTTTCAAAATGTATTGCTAATTTATGTGCATACATTTGTGAAGTTTGTGGAACAGAATGTTTAAGATTTCCTGATCCTGAATCACAACATTGCGCTCAAGTATGCTTACATTGTGCAAGAGAATGCCGAGTTTTTGCAATGATGCCATAAGGCTTCAAAGCTGCTTTTACTAACCTATACAATCAAAATAAACCTTGGGACTATCTCCTAAGGTTTTCTATTTGTAATGCACAGCATCATATATTCACTAGAGTTTTACCGAAAAAGAGTATCTTTAAAAATACAATTAATTATATTTTTATTCATTCCCTCTATTTATGAGATTATTTAAATATCAAAATTTAAAAAAGGTAATGATAAAGCTTGTCCCCTCATCTATTTGACTTGTAGCCTCAATATATCCTCCATGTTTTTCAACAATAGATTTTGCTAATGATAATCCTATTCCTATAGAATCACTCTTTTTAGAATAAGTAGACTTATAAAATCTTTTAAAAATATTGACCAAATCCTCTTCTTTAATAACATCTCCCCTATTATGAATAGTAATTTTTGTATAAGCTTTATTATCCTTTAAATCTATTAAAACATGGCTACCTTTATCTGCATGCTCTATACCATTTTTCACTACATTTATAAAAGCTTCTTGAAGCCATAGCCGATCATGACTCAAGCTTATATCTTGACTTGAAATAAAATCTATTTTCACATTTCTTTCTACCGCCTTATTTTCTAGTATTTCTATTACTTCCTCTATGGTCTCATTTAAACTTTGTTCCTTAATTTCAAGTTCAATGGCATTGGCATCTATTTTAGTCAGTTTCAGTAAATTTAAAATAAGCCATTTCATTCGATTTAATTGATCCCTATTATTGCTTAAAAAGGTCTTTGCTTGTTCCTTTGTTAAATTCTTACTCAGCATAATATCGTTATATAAAATCATAGTAGAAAGAGGAGTTTTTAACTGATGAGAAATATCTGAAAGGAGATCTACTAAAAAATTTTTTTCTTTTTTTAATACAAAAATATTTCCCCTTATGACTTCTCCCATAGCATTAAAAGATTGTGTCAATTTAGATAAGTCTCCTTCTTTTGTTTCATTGATTTTTAAATTGTAGTCTCCCTCCACTATCTTTTTAGCAGCCAAACTCAAGCTTCTTATATGAGTATAGAAATATCTATATTGTATGTAGTTTAGTATAAAAAGAATTCCTGTTAAAATAATTCCTAAAAACAATATATTCATTATGCTATTTCTAAAACTATCTTTTATATATGGAAATAAACTTACTTCTAAGCTTTCACTCAATCCATATTGTCTTAAAATTTCCTTTCCTTTTTCTTCTTCCTCCTTAGTTAATTCTTTTGTCATAAGGAGAACAATCTTAGTTTCCAACTGTGGGTTATTTTCAACGAGCTTGGCTGTCATTCCTCCTAAAACCTTTATATAATCACTTCTGATATTTTCATAACTCACTTGTATCATTATATAATTAGCAATTAAAAATATCACCATAATTATCATAAAAATGATATAGCTTTTCTTGATCTCTGGATTATTAAAATATTCCTTCATATTTATACTCCTTTGTTACTTGATAGTTCCATTTATAGCCTAAACCCCTTTGTGTAATGATATACTCAGGATCTTTAGAATTATTTTCTAACTTTTCTCTTAATCTTTTTATATACACAGAAAGAGTATTTTCATCAAGAAAAACATCTGCTCCATCTAATAATTCCTTAAGGATCTCTTCTCTTTTTATTAAAATCTTAGGTTTTGACATAAATATTAAAAGAAGTTTGTATTCCTGTGACGTAAGATGAATCTCTATGTTATTCTTCTTAGTAAGGGCCATAGATGTATCTACTACTATATCTCTACTGACTAATTGATTACTCACAAAAGCTGTTTTAGAGTTTCTCCTTAAAATTGCTTTTATTCTAGATATCAATTCCTTTACTCTAAAAGGCTTTGTAATATAATCATCTCCTCCTATTTCAAATCCAAGTACTACATTTACCTCCTCATCTAGGGCAGTCAAAAATATAATAGGCACATTACTTGTTTTTCGAATATATTTACAAAGCTCATACCCATTTCCATCTGGAAGATTTACATCTAATATGATTAAGTCAAAACTTTCATTTTCAAATAACCTTTTTCCTTCATCTAAAGTTGCAGCTTTTGACACTTGATAACCTTCATCTGCTAAAGTAAACTCTATTCCTAAAGCTAAAGCTTCATCATCTTCCACTAATAATAATTGATTCATTTTTTCCCCTCTCTTATTCTAACGTCTTAATTTATTGTTATTATTTTACATGACCTCTATTTTATTGTCTAGTTGATCATGTACGATTTAAAAAATACCAATGATATAAACCATTGGCATTTTCATCTATTTTAAATTTATAATAGTGTCATTGATCATTATAGATTGAACCTTAGAAATATCTAATGGCTCAGAAGATACAAATTTAATTTTCATATCTTTATTTTCACTATAACTCATCATTGAATCAAAAGTTTGAACACTACCGTCTATCATATTTACAGAAACAGTAATGTTATCTAAATCTTCACTTTCACCTCTTCCCAATAAAGTAATTCCCATTGTAGATAAACAAATACGATTAATGACCCCATTATCCAATTGAACATTACAATCTTTTTCCTTTTTTTTTCCTACAGACTGAATTTTAAATGTAGTTTCCCAGTTTCCTTCTACGTAATTTCCTTTTGTAACAAAATACCCCATAAGCTTTAATTTGTCAACATCTATATCTTCTACATCAAAAATATACTCTATATAATCACTACCATATTTAGTATTACCTACTTCATCTGTCCCAAAGTGAATATTAGCTGATTTTATATCGATCTCATTTCCTAAATCATCTACAAAATAGAAATATCCATGATCATCTACTCCATCTCCTACCCACTTGGTTTGAATATGAAGCTTTCCATCAATATATCCTATATTAGAAATGTACACAAAATCTATTTTAGGAAAAGAAATATTCATTTGATCTGTCTTTAAAACATCTATGACTTCTTTTTGTTTAAACTCTTTATATAGATTCCCTCCTCCCCCTGAAATATGACTCATATCAAGAGCTA
This sequence comes from Anaerophilus nitritigenes, assembly GCF_004138215.1. Classification (GTDB taxonomy): domain Bacteria; phylum Bacillota; class Clostridia; order Peptostreptococcales; family Thermotaleaceae; genus Anaerophilus; species Anaerophilus nitritogenes. The sequence continues at coordinate 15,592 of NZ_RYYS01000092.1, read as the reverse complement.
TCATTTGCGATAGATTTGCTACTTTTATATCAGAAAGCTTGATTCCTGTGTCAACTTTATCAAATGTTTTTTTATCACTAAGAAATGAACCAATACGAAGACTTACCTTCTTCCCATTTAGCTTTTCCCCTCCATTTGCTTGCATACGTAAAGTAGCTGTTTTTGTGATTTCATCATAGTCAATAATTTGACAATTAAAAATATTAGCTCCATTTAATGAATACTCATAAATATCTAATGTTTTATCCATTCGATTTCCTGTAAGATCTTTCATTGTAAAATAAATCACTGCCATTTCATCATCATTCATAGCTCCTAATACTTCCATTTTTATTCCTTGATCTTCACTAATTTTTTTCACTGGTTGAAGCAATAATCCTATATCAGTACTTACAATAGATAAAAGTTTTTGAAAAGATGGAATTGCATCTGCCATAACACCAACAGAAAAAACTATACACAAAGAAACTGCTAGAGGAATAACTCTTTTAAGGTTTATGTAAGATTTTGGACTTTTTATTTTCTTTTCTACTTCTATAGCAATATCATATTCAGGTGTATGAACGGTACTAAGAGCACTTTTTATGATTTTTTCATCAGAATCATAATTCATTTGATCTCCTCCAATTCTTTATAATATGGATTCGTTTCTGTTAATACCTTTGCTAGCTTCTTTTTTGCACGTTCATAGCGTTTTCTTAATGTATCAGAAGAAGCATTGTAAATCTCTTCTAAGTCTTTATAACTTTTTTCATCAATAATTCGACTAAATACCAAAGCTCGATCTTTAGGTGATAAAGTCAAAAGTGCCGCTTTTAAATCATCTCTTATAAGATCATCTTCTATAAACAATTCATCACTATTTATTTTATTTTGTGGCATAAAAAATAATAATTTTTTCTTTCTTAGAGAATCCATACAAGTAGTATATGCAATACGATAAAGCCATGCAGATAGAGATGTTCCTCTTTTAAAGCTTTTTCTTTTTTTATAAGCTTTTATAAATGTTATTTGTACAACATCTTGAGCTTCAAAATAATCACATAATATATTATGACAATATTTCAAAATTGAGTAACCATATAACTCTATAGCACAGCGTAATTCATACTCACCACCTATATCAAAAGTATCATCGAGATTACTTTTTTCCATTTTCACCTCTCCTTTTATTTTAAACTTATATTCACTTGTATAACGTAAATAAATATCATTTTGTGACCTGATATTAACTTAATTATTGATTTGTGCATTTAAAAATAGGTAATCCGAAAACAGATTACCTATTTTTTCTTATACTTAAAAACTTTATTATATCAAATCATTAGCATACTAATTTAATAAATTTCTAGTAAATCAACTCATTTACAATGATAATTATATAGATATATCTTTAAATAAAGATTACGGGTATATTAACTTAATGTAAAAAAACAATATTTAAAAACTTTTTTCTTTTATTTCTGATCTTTTTTTAAAAATACGATTATTTATTTTGATTTTATTCTCTACTTTAGCAATCTCACAGTTGGTATCCATAAACAGTGAAGGAGTTTTACTTCTAATTAAGATTTGTGTTGGATAAATACTTTTATGCCCCACTATAATATAACCTATTACACATACTATAGAAGCATACATTCCAACTTCTGATCCAAACAGTTCCATACACATAATAATCCCTGCCAAAGGTGTATTTGAACAAGTAGCCATAAAAGCTACCATCCCTACTCCAGCATAAAAAGCAGTACTTCCCTCAATTATATTAGCCCACATATTCCCAATGGTAGCACCTACATAAAGCATTGGTGTAAGAATTCCTCCGCTTCCTCCTGTACCTAATGTAATAGCTGTAGTTACTGTTTTCCACATAAAATCTGTATTTCTAACACTCTCTCCCATAACTGATTTATGTATCACCTCTTCCCCTATACCTAGATAATCTGTAGTTTTTGTTATCATTACAATCAATATAATAATTATACCTCCTATTAATCCTTTAACTGGAGAATATACATTAATTTTTTCAAATAATCTCTCTATAAAATTTATAATCCTTATAAATATAGCAGAAAATAATCCAATAAGTAATCCAAATAATATCATTCTAGTAATAATAATACTATTACTCAAAGAACTTATGTCGAAAAAGTAAGTAACTAAAGGTTTTGTTCCTAAAAATCTTCCTATAGAAAAACTTACAAAAGCTGATATTAAAGATGCAAATAACGATATATAATTAAAAGAACCAATATATAATACTTCTGAAGCAAATACAGCTGCTCCTACTGGAGCACCAAAAACTCCTACAAATCCAGAAGCCACTCCACATATTGCCAATCTTTTTCTATCTACATCTTTTAGTTTGAATATATCTGATATTTTTGAAGATATACTTGTCCCAATTTGGGTAGATGGACCTTCTAAGCCAACAGATCCTCCAAAAACTAATGTTATCACTGTAGTTAATAATTTTATTGGAGCTACTTTTACATTCATTCTTCCATTATTTTTATTAATTGCTTCTATAGCTTTTTCTGTTCCATGCCCTTTTGCATCTGGTGCTAATTTTAATACTATAAAACTGCTTAAAAAAAGTCCAAAAGGTATAAATACATAATAATATTTAAATCCATAAGAAAATTTAGTACTTATATCTACTATCTTAATAAACATTGCTGTAACTGATCCTACTATAAATCCAACAAAAACAGATAATACAAGCCATTTGATTATACTTCCTAATAAAACATAAATTTCTTCTAAATCTTTTTGAAGTATCTTTTTCATTTTTAGGTGACAATTATCCTTATTGTCACAACACACCCCCTATTATTAAAAAATTTTCAAAAATATCTTATTAATTATAATCGTATCATAATTAACTATAAAATTGGGGTAATAAAGTTGTTCTAAATACAAAAACTACTCTTTTTTTATCAAGAGTAGTTTTTCATTATACTATATTATTATTTATATGTATCCATACATACTAACTATTGAAATAAATTCATAAACCATACAATTGTAGGTAATGCTACAATATCAATTAAAACAGCTCCTACTAAAGGAACAATTAAAAATGCTCTTGGAGAGGGTCCATATTTTTCTGTAACTGAACCCATATTTGCAATAGCATTAGGTGTAGCACCAAGTCCATGACCTGCCATACCTGCTGACATAATTGCTGCATCGAAATTTTTACCCAGTAAACGAAAACAAATAAATACACAAAATATGATCATAAATAGTACCTGCATAATCAAAATAACAAACATAGGAATAGCTAAATCAAACAATTGCCAAAGCTTAAGATTCATTAAAGCCATCGATAAAAAGATTCCTAATGATATATTTCCAATAGTATCTATCAAATAATGATCTAAATTTACTAATTTTATTTGATCATTTATATTTCTAAAGATCACTGCAATAAACATAGCCCCTACATAACTTGGTAATACAAAATCAATCACTTGTGAAAACCATTCGCTTATCATAGATCCTATTGTGATACATAAAGTAATTAAAGCAATATGAACAAATATACTATGAGAACTCATCTCAGATTTTTTTCCTGTAGCTGCTAATTGCTTATAAGTTTCTATTTCTAAAGTATCTGCTTCTTCAGGTTTTAGATTGTATTTTTCAATTAAATATCTAGCAATAGGTCCTCCTATTAATCCTCCTGCAATCAGTCCAAATGTAGCTGCTGATAAAGCTACTGTAGAAGCTCCTACATAACCCATACTTTCTGCTGTAGGTCCAAAAGCCGCAGCAGCTCCATGTCCTCCTTCCATAGAAACTGCTCCTGCCATAATACCTAACATAGGATGTAATCCTGTAAGCTTTGCAAACACTACTCCAATAATATTTTGAAATGATGCTAATGCTCCAGAAAGTAACCAATAAATGATTAAAATCAACCCTCCCTTTCTAAGCATTCTAAAACTTCCGCCGAGTCCTACCGTAGTAAAAAATCCAATCATAAATGGACTTTGAAAGGTGGTATCTAGTTGAATCGTTACTATATTCCATACCCTTAAAATCAAAACAATAATTGCAAATAACAAACCACCAATAACTGGTGCTGGGATACAAAATTTCTCAAAAAACGTTGCTTTGTTTCTTATTTTATAGCCTATTAAGAGTAAAGAAACAGCTACAGCTAATGTTGCAATCATATCTACCTTTAATGTTAACATTCCTTCTAATAATTCTGTTTTCATGTACAAAACCTCCCTTTCTAATTATTTTCTTTACAACTCATACTTTTTTTATATGAGTTATCAATTCTTTATCAACATTATATCATGATTTAATATAATTTTCAGATTATTTTTAATAGATTATCAATTTTATTTTTTACTGGAATTATAATAACAAATTCTATATTCATAAATAAAATAGCTACATTCATTTTAGTAATATTTTTCATTCATTTACATATATTTTTTGAATATACATTACAATAACATCTTCTCTAGAAATAAATTTACTTTACTTATTCTTAAAACACTTTGTCTATTTGTTACAAATTTGTAATCATATGTTTAATTTTCTTAATATTCACAATTTACTTTTATAATTGACTTGTTTATGACATAACAATACTATATAATCTTGAATTAGTTGGAAAACGATTTATATTCTTTATTTTCTAAATATTCTTTTTATTTATTCGTGCCCTCTTTGCCATTTGATTTAAATTTTTATCGAAAGATAAAATTTAAATAATAATTAAAATTGGGAAGGGAGAAAAGAAATGAAAAAGAAAAAAATAGCAGTACTACTAAGTTTTATTCTCATTTTAGCTTTATTTGCAACTGGGTGTGGTAACAATCAATCAGCCCCTGAAGGTGATTCAGGACCAGGTACCCCTACAGATAAAAAAGATGTTTTAATAGTAGGTCAAGGAGCAGATGCTGTTTCATTAGATCCTCATGCTACAAATGATCAACCATCCTCAAGAATCTCCAAGCAAATATACGAAACACTTGTAACTCAAAATGAAGAGATGGAATTACAACCTGCACTTGCTGAATCTTGGGAACCCATTGATGATTTAACTTTTGAATTTAAGTTAAAGCAAGGGGTTAAGTTCCATAATGGTGAGCCTTTTACTTCAAAAGATGTTAAATTTACTCTACTTAGAGGATTAGATTCTCCACATATAGGCCACATTGTAGGTTCTATAGATCCTAATAGTATAGAAATAATAGATGATTATACTATTAGAATATCTACCAAAGATCCATTTGCTCCTCTACTTGCACATCTTGCTCATACAGCTACAGCAATATTAAATGAAAAAGCTGTAACAGAATTTGGAGATGACTATGGACAACATCCTGTAGGAACTGGTCCATATAAATTTGATTCATGGGTAAATGGAGACAGAGTAGAGCTTGTAAGATTTGATGATTATCATGGCAAAGCACCTGCAATAGGAAAAGTCATCTTTAGAAATATACCAGAAAATACAAATCGAACCATCGAACTTGAAACTGGTGGAATTGATATAGCTTATGAGATTCCTCCTACAGATGTTTCTCGTGTAGAAAGTAATCCTGATCTTGTTCTTCAAAGAAATATGAACTTATCTACTACCTATCTTGGATTCAACTGTAATAAAGAACATTTCAAAGACGTAAGAGTACGTCAAGCCATCAACTATGCTGTTAACATGGAAGCTATCGTAAAATCTGTTTATAAAGGTGTTGGTGCACCTTCTAAAGGTCCTTTAGGTCCTAATGTTTGGGCTTCTAACCAAAATCTTACTCCTTATGAATTCAATGTAGAAAAAGCTAAAAAGTTAATGGCTGAAGCAGGATATGCAGATGGATTTAAAACAAATATTTGGACAAATGATAATCAACAAAGAATGGATATAGCTGAAATCGTTCAAAACCAACTCAAAGCAATCAATATAGATGCAGAAGTAAAGGTAGTAGAATGGGGAGCTTTCTTAGATGGAACAACAGCTGGAGAACATGATATATTTATTCTTGGATGGGTTACTGTAACAGGAGATCCTGACTATGGTTTATATCCATTATTCCATTCTTCTCAACACGGAGCAGGAGGTAATAGAAGCTTCTACGTTAATGAGAAAGTAGATGCATTACTAGATCAAGGAAGAACTTCTGTAGATCCAGCTGTACGAGAAAAAGCTTATATAGAAGTACAACAAATCATAAAAGATGAAGCTCCTTGGGTTTTCACTTGGTCAGGAGAGGATTTAGCAGGAGTAAGATCTAATGTGAAAGGCTTTAAACAGCATCCTGCTGGACACCATAAAGTATATACAGTTTACTTTGAATAAAATATTTTTCAAACTATTTTAAAAACCCTATCTCATTAGATAATAATGTAGGGTTTTAACCCTACATTATTATTTTTAGAAGGAGGCTTATTATGCATAAATATATATTTAGAAGGTTACTTATGCTAATACCTGTAATCATAGGTGTTACATTTATCATCTTTACCATGATGTATTTTACCCCTGGAGATCCAGCTAAAATAATGCTTGGAGAATCAGCCCCACATACTGAAGTTGCTAAACTTAGAGAAGAATTAGGTCTAAACGATCCTTTCTTTGTTCAGTTTGGAAGATATGTAAAAAATGCAGTAATTCATCAAGATATAGGTAGATCTTATGCTACAAAAAGACCTGTTTTAGAAATGATCATAACTAGATTTCCATCTACATTAAAGTTAGCAGCATTAGGTGTCTTGGTAGCTGTTTTAATAGGAATTCCTACGGGAATTATATCTGCTACAAAACAATATTCATTATTTGATAATATTGCAATGGTTATCGCTTTACTTGGTGTATCCATGCCCAACTTTTGGCAAGGACTTATGGGTATCCTAATATTCTCTGTGTATTTAGGATGGCTCCCTTCGTCTGGATTTAATACTCCCGCTCATTGGATATTACCGGCTCTAACTATAGGCACAAGTACAGCAGCCATTATTACTAGAATGACTCGCTCTAGTATGCTTGAAGTAATTAGACAAGATTATATACGAACTGCAAGATCAAAAGGACAAGTAGAGTCTAAAGTAATTATTAGACATGCCTTAAAAAATGCATTGATTCCAATTATAACAGTAGTAGGTCTTCAATTTGGGTATTTACTGGGTGGAGCTGTTCTTACCGAGTCTATTTTTGCAGTCCCAGGTGTAGGGAGATTAATGGTTGATTCTATAAAAGCTAGAGATTTTCCAGTAGTTCAAGGAGGAGTTTTATTTATAGCTATTACATTTAGTTTTGTAAATCTTATAGTGGATATCCTATATGCTTTTGTAGATCCTAGAATAAGATCTCAATATAAATAAGGAGGGTCATCTATGACAGATCAACTAAATGTGAATATGTCCAATGAAGATATCAAAAAAAAATCTACTAAAAAAAGAAGTCAATACCTTGAAGTTTGGAGAAGATTAAAACAAAATAAATCTGCTATGGTAGGACTTTTAATCATTATCATCCTCATACTCAGTGCTATTTTGGCACCTTTCATTGCTCCATATGGTATAGATGATCAAGATCTTTTGAATACCCTTCAAACCCCAAGCAAAGATCATTGGATGGGAACAGATAATTTTGGAAGAGATATATTTAGTAGAATTGTATATGGTTCAATAATATCCCTTCAAGTTGGATTTATTAGTGTTGGTATTGCCATGATCGTAGGAGGTTCTTTAGGTGCTATTGCTGGATATTATGGTGGAAAGCTAGATAATCTTATCATGAGAATGATGGATATATTACTGGCAATTCCTTCTATATTACTGGCAATCTCCATCGTTGCTGCACTAGGACATGGTCTTAAAAACGTTATGATAGCAGTAGGTATATCCAGTATTCCTTCTTATGCAAGGATTGTAAGAGCTTCTGTTCTTACTTTGAAAGACCAAGAATTTGTTGAAGCTGCTAGAGCTGTTGGAACAAATAATACTAGAATCATCCTAAAACATATTATTCCAAATTCCATGGCACCTATCATCGTTCAGGCTACTTTAGGAGTTGCAGGAGCTATACTTTCTGCAGCTGGACTTAGTTTTATAGGGCTTGGAATCCAACTTCCTACCCCTGAATGGGGAGCAATGCTTTCTTCTGGAAGACAATTTATAAGAGATTATCCTCATATGACCGCTTTTCCAGGGCTAGCAATTATGATCACCATTTTTGGACTGAATCTATTAGGCGATGGATTAAGAGATGCACTCGATCCAAGGCTTAAGAATTAATTGAGGAGGAAAAATAAATGAGTGAAGAAAAAAAACTACTTGAAATCAAAAATTTAAATATACATTATATAACTCATGAAGGAACTGTTAAAGCTGTAAATGATATGAGCCTTGAATTAAAAAAAGGAGAAACATTAGGCTTAGTAGGCGAAACCGGAGCAGGTAAAACTACTACTGCACTTGGAGTTATGCAGCTTATTCAAACACCCCCAGGTAAAATTTTAAGTGGAGAAATTATTTATGATGGTGAGGATCTACTTAAAAAGTCTCAAACAGAATTAAGAAAAATAAGAGGAAATAAAATATCTATGATCTTTCAAGATCCTATGACTTCACTAAATCCAGTTCTTACTGTCGGAGAACAAATTGCTGAGGTTATTAAGCTTCATCAAAATGTAGATAATTCTCAAGCTACAGAGAAATCAGAAAAAATGCTTGAAACTGTTGGTATTCCAAAATCTAGATCTAAAGACTATCCTCACCAATTTAGTGGAGGTATGAAGCAAAGAGTTGTAATTGCTATTGCACTTGCATGCAATCCTAAGCTTCTTATAGCTGATGAACCTACTACTGCACTAGATGTTACGATTCAAGCACAGGTTATGAATCTTATGAATAAACTCAAAGATGAATTCAATACCTCTATGATTATGATTACTCATGATTTAGGCATCGTAGCAGAAGTATGTGATAAAGTAGCCATCATGTATGCAGGTCATGTTGTTGAATATACGAATACCAAAAATCTTTTTACAAATCCAAAACATCCTTACACCATAGGACTTTTTAACTCTATACCTAATATAAAAGACGATGAAGCTCGCTTAAAACCAATCAAAGGTTTAATGCCAGATCCTACAAACCTCCCTTTAGGATGTCCTTTTCATCCAAGATGTCCCAAAGCTATGTCTATATGTTCTCAACAAGAACCATGTAGAACAGAAATTTATAAAGACCACTTTGTAAATTGTTTCTTGTATGAAAATGTAGATAATAAATCATAGGTAGGTGATCAAAATGTCACAAAAACTTATAGAAGTGAAGAATTTAAAAAAGTATTTCAATACACAAAAAGGTTTGCTTCATGCAGTTGATAATGTAAATTTTTATATTCATAAAGGAGAAACTCTAGGTCTTGTTGGCGAATCTGGTTGTGGAAAGTCTACAACAGGAAGGGTTTTACTTCGACTCATTGAAGCAACTTCAGGAGAAGTATTCTTTGAAGGCAAAGATATTTTAAAGCTAAATTCTTCTGAAATAAGAGAGCTAAGAAAAGAAATGCAAATTGTTTTTCAAGATCCTTTTGCATCTTTAAATCCTCGTCTTAGTGTATCAGAAATTATAGCAGAACCTCTAATTGTAAATAAAATTTATAAAAACAAAGCAGATATGAATAAAAAAGTACAAAGCCTTATGAATACAGTAGGACTTGCACAAAGATTAATCAATACTTATCCTCATGAATTAGATGGAGGTAGAAGACAAAGAATAGGAATTGCTAGAGCTCTTGCTCTAAATCCAAAATTCATTGTTCAAGATGAACCCGTATCAGCTCTAGACGTTTCCATACAAGCTCAAATTCTAAATTTAATGGCAGATTTACAACAAGAATTTGATCTTACCTATCTTTTTATATCTCATGATCTAAGTGTTGTAAAACATGTTAGTAGCAGAATAGCGGTTATGTATCTTGGTCAAATCATAGAATTATCTGATTATAAGTCTATTTTCACAGATCCTTTGCATCCTTACACTCAAGCGTTATTATCCGCTATTCCTATACCTTCACTAGATATAAAAAGAGAAAAAATTATACTTCAAGGAGATGTTCCAAGTCCTATCAACCCACCTGATGGTTGTAGATTTTATGGTAGATGCATGCATAGAAAAGATACATGTCTTACTAAAACTCCAGAACTTAAAGAACTTCATCCTGAAAGATTTGTAGCCTGTCACTTTGTACATAATTTAGGATTAGTAAAATAAAAATTTTTTATGAATTCCACAACAATAGCCAAGCTCCTGCAAGGATTAAAATGGAGCCTGGTATTTTTTCTTTAATATTTTCTTTGAAAAATATATAAGAAAGAATCATAGTAATAATCATTGCAATATTCATATATATCCATCTTTACTCTAAATAGTTTTAAATGTAATATATATAGGTTCCTGTTGTGTATGAATGGTACAATCTACCTCATATACCTGTTTAATAAGCTCTGGTGTTAATACCTCTTTTGGTTTTCCATTGGCAACGATCTTTCCGTTGTGCATAACATACAATCTATCGCAATAAGCTATAGCTAAATTCAAATCATGAAGTGCTACCACTACTGTAATTCCTAAAGATTTAACTAAGTTTAATATTTGAATTTGATATTTTATATCAAGATGATTTGTAGGCTCATCTAATATCAATAGGTCTACTTGTTGAGCCAATGCACGAGCTAAAAGTACTCTTTGTTTTTCTCCTCCCGATAAAGTCGAAAAACTTCTTTTAGAATAATGTAGCATGTCTACTTGATCTAACATTTCTCTTGCAATTTTATAATCATATAGATTATCTTGCTCTAATATTTTTTTATGAGGACTTCTTCCCATAAGTACCATATCTTCTACTTTAATATCAAAAGCTACATGATTAAATTGACTCACAACTCCTAGCTTACGAGCCATATCTTTTATAGGCATAGTAAGAAGATTTTTTCCATCTAAATACATCATGCCTGATTTAGGTTTACAAATTCGATACACTGTTTTTAATAAAGTAGATTTTCCGCTTCCATTAGGTCCAATGATTCCTACAAACTCTCCTTTATGAACCTGCATACATGCATCCTTTACAATTGCTTTATTTCCTAAATCTACATCTATATTTTCAATACTCAACTTCATATTTTATTACCTCTCTCCAAAACTATAGGCACGTTTTATTATAATATATATAAAGAAAGGAGCTCCTATTGCTGAAGTAATAATACCTATAGGCATCTCCATATTTTTAAGAACAATACGTGCTACTACATCTGCCCATACAAGAAAACTACTTCCAATAAGCATAGCTACAGGTAAATTATTTTTATGATTTGATCCAACCAAACTTCTAGTAATATGTGGAATAACTAATCCTATAAATCCTATAATTCCACAATTTGCTACTAATACTCCCGTTAACACTGCTATTGTAATCATATATAATTTTCTATATTTATTTAAATCTATACCTAAAGTTATAGCTGCTTCATCTCCTAAAAGCATAGTATTCATAATACGGCATTGACATAAGAAGAACACAATCATAAATACTACTACTATGCTAGGTAACCACAAGTTACTCCAGTTTCCTGCTGTTAAACTTCCCATAGTCCATTCTGTAATAGAACGTACTGCATTATTATCATTTGTAAGATAGATCATTAGACTTGAAAAAGCTGAACATATAAGATTTACTACCATACCAGACAATACTAACTTTACAGGAGTTATCCTTCCTCCTATACTAGATAATCTAAAAACTAACATAGAAGCCATAAATGCTCCTATAAATCCACAAAATGCTAACCCTAGATTTTGAAATGATCCTATTAATATATTAGATCCTATTAATATAAAAAATGTAGCTCCAAATGTAGCCCCAGAAGAAATCCCTAATAAATACGGATCTGCTAAAGGATTTTGTACTGTTGCCTGCATGACAACTCCTCCTAAAGCAAGTCCCATTCCTACTATTACTCCAAGTAATACTCTCGGCAATCTTATTTGCCATATAATATCAATAAATGTTGCTTGAGTATTGTACTCTAAACTTTCTGGGCTAAAAATTTTGTATATAATAACCTTATATACATCCATTGCAGGTATTTTTACTGATCCAATCGCTACTGCAAAAATGATTGAGATCATTAAAAATATAAATAATCCTATTACAATAATTGTATTGCTTAATTTCACTGGTTTTAAATTTTTATAATCTTGAATCTCTATTTTTGTTTTCATTAAATTTTTCATTTTTATTGAAACAATTCAGGATACAGTTCTTTTGCATAACGCTCTACTGCATCTATTGTACGAACTCCTCCAGCCCATGTTTCTGCTAAACCAGTGATAATTATTTGATGATTTTTAACAGCATTTACATTAACCAAAGCTTTATTTTTAATCAATTCCTTTGCTAAATTGTTATCATGTATATCCGTTTCATCTCCATAGTGAACAAATACAATAACATCTGGATTGAGAGCTACTATATTCTCTACACTCACAGAGCCTGACTTTTCTCCTAAATTTTGACCTCCTGCTTTAAATATCATATCTCCTATCAAATCATTTTTACCATATACTCTGTATTGACCCTTGCTCGCATCTCCAAGAATTAATACTTTTTTCTTCTTTTTAAGCTGGGCTGTTTTTTCTTCTGTTTTATTTAGATGATCTCTTAAATTTTCAATATATTTATCGGTTTGATCTTGAATATTAAAAATAACACCTAGATCTTCAATATCTTTAAATCCATTTTCAATGGTATAATTTCCTACAGTACTTACTGTATTTCGTTGAACAAAAGTATTCACTTTTCTTGTATTCCACTCTTTTACATCTCCTAATGTTTTATCTTCTAATACACTTTTCCATCCAAAAATCAAATCTGGTTGCAAAGCAAGCGCCTGCTCCTTTGTTGGATATTTTTCTGATATGACAGGAACTTTTTTGTATTTATCTTCTAATCTATTTAATATTGGATTATCAAGAAAACAAGTCCCTACTAAATATTTTTCCAATCCTAAATCAAGCATTAATTCAGTAGTTGTTTGATTCGTAGTCAATACTCTTTCTGGGGCCTTATGAAAAGTTACTTGAATTTCTTCCCCGTTATAATTATAATTTGTTATGGTTACTGGATAATATGACTGAGGATCTCCTTTTGCATCCAAAGTTTTTACATTATTTTTATTTGTACTTCCATTATTATTTGATTCATTCTCTTGAGAACACGCACTGAATGACATCACCATAGATATAGTGATTACCCCTAGTATTAATTTTTTATATAATGATTTTATTCCTTTGTTATTCATAATTTGCATCTCCTTTTTTAAATTTTTTCCAATTAAAAAACTCTCTAACTACAAATCGTTAAAGAGTTGTATCTGTACATATACAGCTACAATCAACACCCCCTATTACTCGTAGAGTTATAGTGTAACAAAATAGGCAGGTATTCTGGCTTAAGGATCATCATTTTCTTCAGCCTTCCCATTATAAAACAGTGGCATATCAGAAGAAAACTCCTCTTTTACAGCGGCGGTACCGCGTGGGATTTACACCCAACTTCCCTTTTCATGAAAGATTATTTAACCTATTTTTATCGATATATTTTGTCAAATTATTTTAACATAAACATATTTTTATATCAAGTTTTACATAATCCTTGATAGTATCAAGGTTCTGTAGGAAAAAAATTTTATAACGTTCCTATTTCATCATACCATAAAGAACTATTCTCTTTTTATTTTTTTCTACAATAATTTTACAATATGCTATCATACAAATATGGATTTCATATTCTTATTCTAAAACTATCAATAGCATGATACAATAAAAAAGTATTACTTTAGAAGATTTTTTTAATTTCTAATTTAAAGGTGGTAAACTTTATGATCCATCAAAAAAAACATTTATGTATCATGTTTCTTATTTTAATAGTTTGTTTTATCATGGCATGGATAGATGGTGTACTTTGTTCTAATTATCTTATCAAATCTATCTGTAAACTATTTTTATTTTTAATCATACCTTCTGGTTATTATTACTATAATCAGAAAATTACTTTGTCTGATCTATTTCGCTTTTCTAAACAAAATATGCTTTTTTCATTACTTTTAGGTATAGGAGTTTATTTTTTTATTGTTGGTGCCTACTTTACGATAGGTAGCTATTTTGATTTCTCCAATGTAACTATCACTTTAGAAAGCAAAATTGGTGTAACTAAAACGAACTTTATTTTTGTATCCCTTTATATTTCTTTGATCAATTCATTTTTAGAAGAATTTTTCTTTCGTGGATTTGCTTTTTTAACTTTGAAAAAATTAACCACTAAAAAGGTTTCTTATGTTTTTAGTGCTATTACTTTTTCTTTATACCATATAGCTATTATGATTAGTTGGTTTACCCCTTTGCTTTTTATTTTACTAATTACAAGCTTATTTATTTCAGGTCTTTTATTTAATTGGCTTAATGAAAAAAGTGGTACTCTTTATGCATCTTGGTTTGTTCATATATGTGCCAATTTAGCAATCAATACTATTGGTTTTATATTATTTGGAATACTTTAATAGTTAAAATTTAAAATATAATAGACAAATTGAAATCACTGGTTTTTCGTAGTTTCAATTGTATTTGATATAGTAAATTTCTATTAAAAATGATATAATATATATACAGTTTATAATGTAAGGAGATATCTTACCATGATACAAAGCATATTACGTGCATCACTTATTCTTGATGTTCTTAAGGTTCCTGATAAAGAATTTACTATAGCTGATATATCTCAAAAACTTCATTTACCTCCAAGCACTGTACATCGTATCTTACAAACATTATGTCAAATACGTTATGTTATAAAAGATGAACGGGCACATACTTATAAATTAGGTCCTGCATTGATTCCATTAGGTTTAATATCTCAACATAATTTACATTTATTGGATTTCGCAAGACCTATCTTAAATAAACTTGCATATGAAACAGACGAAGATTCATTTTTAATTATTAAATCCGAATATAAAGGTTTGGTTTTAGAAACAGCACAATCTTCTAATCCTTTGAAAATTATTGATAAATATGTATATGAAAGAGACCTGCATTGTGGTGCTATCAGAAAAGCCTTACTAGCCTATCAGACAGACGATTTTATACAAAGTTATATAAGCCACGTTTTAAATAAAAATAGTGCTTTTCCTAAAATGTCCCCACAAACCCTCCTAAGAAGCATCGAAATGATTAGGAAAACTGGCATAAGCTTTTCATATGGAGAATACATTAACAATGCTATGGGAATTGGTGCTCCTGTTTTTGATTTTAACAATGAAATTGTAGCTTCTATCGGCATTGTTTTTTCTGCTTCACGAGTAAAAGATGACGATTATCTTAAAAAGCTTAAATCTACCGTTAAATATTTTGCTAATAAACTATCCGTTTCTTTGGGAAATTCACATAAGTAAACAACCTCCTAACTAGGAGGTTGTTTACTTATCTTAAAATAAATTGGTTCTATAATAAATGTTGGGGTGAATAACTCCAACATTTAATTTTTTGCAAAAAAATAAAG
>NZ_RYYS01000091.1 GCF_004138215.1 Anaerophilus nitritigenes | reverse complement strand
TTATTTTTTTGCAAAAAATTAAATGTTGGAGTTATTCACCCCAACATTTATTATAGAACCTTTAAAAGTAAAATTCCATATATTTCTTTTTTTTGGGCATTTTATCAGTTTGTCTTAATATAGATTTTGACAAACTGATAAAATGCATTGTAAGTATTGATAGAACTAGCTTTTGATCAATTGTTGAAAAAAATTTAAAAATTTTTTTATTTGAGTTTGTCAAAAATAGTCGTATAATACTATTATAACAAATTGCTCAAAAGGAGAGAATTTATGAATAATGTAGAACCTATTAGAGACAAATCCAAAATTCAAGATGTAAAAATTTACCTTAGAGGAAAGGACATAAGATCTTATGCAATGTTTATTGTTGGAATCAATGTAGCTTTAAGAATAACTGATCTTTTGAGCTTGAAATGGAAAGATGTATTTAAGGAAAATAAAAAGACATTCAAAGATGTTGAAATATATGAGGGCAAAACTAATAAATATAGAAAAATAAAATTAAATAAATCAGCTAGAAAAGCTTTAAAAGAATTATCAGAAAGCATGGAGTATATCCATATGGAGAATTTTATATTTAAAAGCAGAGAAGGGGAAAATAAACCTATCACAAGACAACAAGCTCTTAATATATTAAAAGATGCTTCAAATTCAGTTGGAGTGAGAGAGAATATAGGTACTCATTCCTTACGAAAGACTTGGGGGTATCATGCATGGAAAACAGGCTTTAATCCAGCTATTATAATGGAAACTTTAAATCATAGTAATTTAGCAATCACTAAAAGATATTTGGGGATTCAGCAAGATGATGTAAATGAGCTTTATGACCAGTTAAATATTGAGTAAGTATAAAAATGGTTAATTGAGTTTGTAGTGGGTCCTAGCTACCTACCCTATGATTATTTTTATGAACGTATTTTTAGCAAAAGATAAAAGAATTGAAGAAATGTTTGTAGAAATCATATGAAATAATTATATATAGTACCTAATAAGTAAGAGCATACCAAGAGATAATAAAAGTGATTGTAAAAATTTAAGGCGGTGACAATCCTATGAATGAATTTTTGAAAAGAATAGAAGAAAAAAAGAATCTACTAGATAATAATAGACCATTTCCTGAATATACAGTAAAGAGCATTAGAGAAAATTTACTATTAGAATGGACATACAATTCAAATGCTATAGAAGGGAATACCCTTACCCTAATGGAGACAAAAGTTGTCCTAGAAGGAATTACAGTAGGGGGAAAAACTTTAAGAGAACATTTAGAAGTTATAAACCACAAGGAAGCTATTTTGTATGTTGAAGAAATTGTACAAAACAAAGAAGCTTTAACGGAATGGCAGATTAAAAATATACATAGATTGGTTTTAAAAAGAATATCTGATAAATATGCTGGTACATATAGAAATCAAGATGTCATTATAAGTGGTGCAGTACATATCCCTCCAAATTTTTTAACTGTTCCCAAAAAGATGAATAAGCTAATCAATTGGTATGAAACAGATGCTCAAAAACTTCATCCAATAGAAAGGGCAGCCTATTTACATGGGGTTTTTGTAGGGATTCATCCTTTTGTAGATGGAAACGGTAGAACGGCTAGACTTTTATTGAATTTGGAACTGATGAAAAATGGATATCCTCCAACAATCATTCGAAATGAAAAAAGGATTGATTATTATACTTCACTAGATAAAGCACATACAACCAATGAGTATACTGATTTTGTACAATTGGTTGCACAAGAAGTAGAACGTAGCTTGGATATTTATTTAAAGCTTATACAAAGAAACAACTCTTAAAAAAGAGTTGTTTCTTTGTATAAAGATCATAATATGTATTATATTACTCATTTGGTTTACTGTCTTTTACATTAGAAATGAGGAAATCAAAGGGATTGGTACCTTAATTCTTTGATTTTAAATTCTTGACTTCTTAAATTCTTTGGAAGCTTTTATTTAAAAATTAATATATTTGAGGAATAGTTAAAATGTAGATAGCTATAGAAATGATTACCATATAATATTAAAATTAGTATACTATCCCTAGTGTCCAGCTTAGTTAATAACCATATCCTAGATAAATGAACGGATTAAATTATTTTTATTATTTAAAATATTTGCTCGAAGAACTACCTAATACAAGACTGACAAAAGATTGAGGTATACTCAATTATCCCTTACTATTATTTATAAGCGTATCCAATAATCCAGATAATACGTATATTGCTGTAATCAATGACATTCCCCTACATACAACAATTCCTTGTATAGCTAAGTCATACCCTGAAGTAGCAAATATTTCAGGATTTTTAAAAAAGTATAGTAACAAAAGAACAATAATTATCTTAATAATAATATATCCTATTATTCCTGATTTATTTTTCATAATTATCATATTTCCCTTTCTTCAAACAAAGTCTAAAATTTCAAAAATCACAATAATCTAGGATTAGAATAGATAATAATATCTACTCTAATCCTTTTCTAATTATCAATAATTTATAAGTTTATATTCACCGTACAGTGGAACTTTCACAATATATTTATTAGATCTTATAACTTTTCCAGTTACAATATCATAATATTCATTTGTTCCTTTTTCCACTGTATAATAAACCCTATATCCCATATAAACTCTTTTGTTTTTCCCAACATTTAATGTATATCCTATCGTACTACTAATAGATGAATTAGTAGAAATTCCCAAGCCTGAAATACTTCCTGTTACGCTCGTACCAAATGTAGCTGTTTTTGTAGATGATATAGATCCACCTTCAGAACCAGTTACCACGTTGTCTGATACTCTTTTAAATGGAGACCACTCATTATATGTGGATACATTAACTTTTCTATTACGAAAATCATTGACGAATCGTAATTCAACATCTGTTTCTGCTGACTCACATAACAATTCATCATCAGAAACTATTTTTACATCTCTTTCATTTACATACATAGAATCTTCAGCAAACGCTGTTGTTGATATTCCCAAAGAAAGTATTAATGTTAATAGTAATATTAAAAATTTTTTCATAATTCATCCCCCTATTTTGGAAGTTATATTTACTTTGTTTTGCCATTAACTACTTGTCTACAAATAATCACCATTTTTATACCTTTGAGGATTCATATAATTCATATTTAGACCTCTCTTTAATATATTTAATTAAGTCTTCAAACTTAACTATCCACAATTCTTTTTATTTTCTTTACAAATAGTGCATTTGTAGGTTTCTTCACCATCTAAATCAAAAATTTGATATATACATACTCCTAAAACAGTTGCTATATCATTTGCCAGTTTAAGGATTGGTATGTTTTTTTCTGTTTCTATTTTATTTATACTAATTCTTGATACTCCTACTTTTTTACCTAATCTATGTTGAGATAAGCCTAATGGTTTTCTGTATTCCTCAATCCTGTTTTTCAATATTTTTATGCTCCTCTCTTTGGTTAATTAGAGTTTATCATAACCATTTACAAATGTCACACAATTTTCAGTTAATTTTAATTTACCATTATAGTCAATATTACCAATGAAATTAAAATACACATCTACCTGTTGTTTTCTATCTTTTCCTGGCTTACTTCCTATTGCTTCGTGTACTATTACTTTTTCAATATACTCATTTAACATTGGAGTAGTTAAGGTTTCAAAATCGGTAATTTTTTTATCATCTTTAAGAACTTTCCACTATCTGTTTTATTCTTGTGGTAGTTGTAAATTTCTTCTTAAAGAAAATCTAAAGAAAATCAAAGAAAAATCAAAGGGACAGGTACCTTGATTCTTTAATTTTAAATTCTTGACTTCCTAAATTTCTAAATTCTTAAATTCCAAAGAAGTATGCATCCATTCCTAAAACTCCATAGACAATATGATCAACATAATGGTCATAAAGCCATTCTACGTCTTTGAGGACTCCTTCTTTTCTAAAAGATAATCGCTCTGGTATAGCTCTACTTTTA
>NZ_RYYS01000090.1 GCF_004138215.1 Anaerophilus nitritigenes | reverse complement strand
TATTTTTTTGCAAAAAATTAAATGTTGGAGTTATTCACCCCAACATTTATTATAGAACCGATTTTATTAGTTCTTTCCATAGTTAGTTGATTTTTCTATTTTGTTGTATCCGTCAAAGTGTGTCCTGAAGCACTTGGGTGTCTTGTTAAACCAAGTGCATGCTATGTAAAAGATGAGAGAAGGCCTCTCGAAATCGTTGTTCAGGCAAGGGTTTCAAACCACTATTAGGTGCTGTAATCAAAAGTTATGGTGCTGAGCGTAATAGGAAAAGGCTAAACAAGTTAGTCAGGTGTGTGCCATGGAGTTGAACGAAAGTGAAGATACCGAAGGAGCGTCGTGAATACGTAAATATAGTAAGAACTTGGTACTTTTGACATATCAAGGATAAGTATAGCGGAAACCTGATTACTGGCTAGATGACTATCGGCGTAAAGGGTCCAAGAACATGGTATAGGCTTTTACATGGAACAGGAGAGTTCTAGATTGTAATGGCAAGCGAAAAATCCAAGTGATGAACTGACAAGGATGAAAGTAGCGATGTACAGTCTAGATGCGGAAGAGTTCGTAGTAGTGTTGAAATTGCTGTAATGGCAATGGAGCGAAGGGACTCTGTTATCTATACTTCGGAAATAGAACAACCAAAAATAAATGGGAGGATTTTATGAAAGAAGGAAAGTCATTTCAAATATCAAAACATTTAATTCTCGAGGTATTTAAAAGAGTTAAAGCAAATAAAGGAGCTGGGGGAATAGATGGGATTGATATAGAAACATATGAGGAACATTTAAAAGATAATCTATACAAATTATGGAACCGTATGTCATCAGGTAGCTATTTTCCAAAACCAGTAAGAGGAGTAGAAATTCCTAAGAAAGACGGGAAGAAAAGATTGCTGGGTATACCAACGATAGAAGATAGAATTTCAACTATGCATACCTTAGCAGGTATGATTTTAAGTTCTTTTCTTACCTCAGTAGACATCTCAAAAATCTTAGAATTACAAGTTTTACAGAATTTCTCATCTTCTGAAAGAGAGTATTCAATTCTTTCAACTTCTAAATCATCGAAAGACTGCTTATTAACTCCTCTTTTCTTGTTTCTTTCATAAGTAATCTTTTCAAGCTTAGGTTCCTCTATTTCAGACCTTTGATTAATTTCCGCCTCATTTAAAAATGAGATTTGCTCATGTTGAAGCTTTGCATTCTCGTTTTTAAGGTCATCTACTGATTCTTTATTTAGTTTTATATCTTTAGTTTCAGCTGTATTTATCATAGACTCTTTAATGTCTTTATTAGCTTGATTAAAAGCATCTCATCATAATCATGACTTACAGATAACAGATAAGGTAACACCATTTATTTCTACAGCTATCGCTGGAGAAAACTCTTTTGAGATTGAAACACTTGCAAATTCAAATTCCTCTTTATTATCCGAAGGATTAGAAAATACTTTTGTAACCCAATATCTAAATGAACCTAGCTTTACATCATTTTTCGCATACCATGCCTTTTGGGGCAGGCCACTGGCTTTATATTCATTTACACGATTAATCCACATTTCTTTGTTTTTATCTTTATTCATAAAACAGAAACACCTTCGATATTTATTATCTTTGGGGTATTATCTCATGACAATTTCATAGAATCTATATGGGTCCTATTTGACGGATACGAATAAAATTTGTATTAAAAAGTGTTGACAATCCACTAATTTCTTTATTTTTTCGTGTGCCTTATTCATAAAGATTGGTTAATGCATCCATATCCAATATGGTTATAGAATTTGCATCAAATTGTACTAAACCATCTGCTCGCATTTTATTTAATTCTCTAGAAAGAGAAGTTCTTTGTACTCCGAATTTTTCTGCTAAGTCTTTTTTAGTTAATGATAATTGAATGACATTACTTTTTTGGATATGACTTTCATAAATGAGAAAATCAATTAAACACTGTCTTATAGATTTGAAAGATAGTGTTTTTATTTTATCTGTTAAGATTATCGTTTTATCTGAGAGCGACTGAAGAAAATTAGTTAGAAAAGTGGCATTGCTTTGGCAAATTTTTATGATGAGGTCTTTTTTAAGATGAAGCATTGTCACATTAGTTTTTGATAAAACCGTCATTGGATAAAAGTTTTTATGTGCAAAGAGTAAATTTCCACCTATTGTATGATTGCTAGTAAAATCGCTTATTGATATATAATTTCCTTTAGGGTCGATTCCTTGGATTGAAACAGTACCCTTTAGAATGATATCCAAAGTTGTACATTTTTCATTTTGAAAGTGTATAATAGAGCTTTTTTTATAGTTTTTAATAAAGTAAGTATCTTTTGAAAATAAATCATAAATCTCTTGAGTTGAAAATGATCCGAATAACTCTGTATATTTAAGTATTTGAATAAAGTCTAGCATAAATTATTTCTCCTTTTTTAAGATTAGTTACATTGGTAACTGATTTTAATTTTAAATCATCTTATAATATAAGTAAAGATATTGAAAGGAGAAAATAAAATGGATTTTATTACGTTGGGTCTTTGGATATTTATAGTGATTTGGTTTATGAGTTCTATCATAAAAGATAAAAATAAAACTTTCAATGCTATTAAAATGTCAAGTGGATTAATGAGAAATATGATAGGAGAAATTATAGGAATACTTTTTCTTATCGGTCTAATACTTACTTTTATTCCACCCGATACGATTAAGTATTATTTAGGACAATCAAATACTATTGTATCAACAATTGTGGCAGCGTTTGTAGGAAGTATTACTTTAATACCTGCTTTTGTTGCATTTCCATTAGTTGGATCTTTTGTAAATGCAGGAGCAAGTATCATTCCTATAGTGGCATTTTTAACAACTTTAACAATGGTTGGATTTGTTACGTTTCCTCTTGAAAAGAGAGAGTTTGGGGTCAAATTTGCATTAACAAGAAATATATTAAGTTTTGGATTTGCAGTTATTATAGCATTTTTAATGGGGGTGATTATGTGATTTCAATTATAAAAAAAATTAAAAACAATATGTTTTTGACTTTAGTTTTTATAGTTTATGTATTCTTAATAATCTTTATACCTGAGAAAGCATTGCAATCTCTGAATAATAGCTTATATTATATAAAAGAAATGCTCATAATAATGCCTGTAATATTATTATTGACTTCCCTTATTGAAGCATGGGTTCCTAAAAAAACAATAGAAAATGCATTAGGGGAAAAGTCAGGGGTTAAAGGAATATTATTTTCTTTTTTACTTGGAAGTTTTTCAGCAGGACCTATTTATGCAGCTTTTCCCGTTTGTAAAACGCTTCTGAAAAAAGGAGCTAATGTTTTAAATATTGTAATTATTTTAAGTGCTTGGGCAGTTATTAAGGTTCCTATGCTTACTAATGAATCTAAATTTTTGGGCCCAAAATTTATGGCAGTTAGATGGGGGCTTACCACAATAGCTATTTTGATAATAGCATTGATTTCTTCAAAAATAGTAAAAAAAGAAGAAATTCCCGTAAAGGAATCAATAGAAAAAGAAGAAGCAGTTCTTAATGTTAATAATAAGTTTTGTATTGGATGTGGTTTATGTATAAAGGTATCATCAAAGCATTTTATAATGGAAGATAAAAAAGTAAAAGTAAACAAAAGAATTTTAAAAGCACGAGAAGATGAAGGAATTAGATACGTAATAGATAAATGTCCTGCAAAAGCTATCGAGTATATTTAAAAAAATATAAAAGCTGTTAAAAATAAAAAAGGCATCAGTAACAATTGTTACGTATATATGTTTGCTTATATGATAATATATATTAAGATAAAAAATTTCAAGAGAGAAGGAGGAACTTAAGTGGTAGAAAAGGTTTACAATATGACAAATAGCAATGATAGAACAGTGGAGATGCTTATTTCAGATGAAAATGTACATTACTTACACATGATTTTTAATAAAGAGGAAGGACTTCCAGAACATTTTTCAAATTCTACTGTGTATATGACTGTACTGAAAGGAACACTATCTATAGGATTAGATGAACAAGAAATACATGAATACAAACAAGGAAGTATATTAAAAATACCATATAAAACTAAGATGAATGTAGGTAACAAGTATGATGAAATTCTAGAATTGATTGTTGTAAAAGCACCAGCTCCAGTTAAATAAGTATGGAGTATGATCAAAAAATTAATAGCGCTGTTGAATAATCCATGAAATATGTTATTCAACAGTTTTTTATTTATAAAAAAGAAGGCATAAATATTTATTAAGGAAGGTTATATTTGATATTCCTTTAAAGAGAAATGACCAATATGTCAAAAAAGGTACTTTAATGAAAAAGTGATTTGAACACAAAATAAAATCATAAAAATAGTAACATAAGATACCGATTTGATATATGTTTGATGATAAACTAATCGTAAATAAAGACATTATTTTGTAAAGGGAGATGGATACAACATGGATAAAAAATATTTTGATAAAAAGATACCTTTATTCATTTGAGCCTGTATTTCATATTATACAGGCTACACCACCTATATCGTGGTTAGCTCTTGGAATTATTTGGTTTGGATTGGATGGTAAAGCTACAGTGTTTATTGTATTTATTGTAAGTATACCCATAATGATTATTAATATTGTAGAAGGATTTGAAAACATTGATCCTAAGTTAATTGAAATGGCAAGGATTTTTCATTTTTCAAAACGGGATGTATTATTTGATATTATATTTCCATCATTGAAATCTTACTTTAAATCTGGAATAACTATAGCTGTTGGATTAGGATGGAAATTAGTGATAATGGGGGAAGTTCTAAGCTCTAGCACTGGAATAGGAGCACAAATTACAAATGCACGATTGAATATTGAAACAGGTAAGGTACTAGCATGGACAATCATTGTTATTTTATTAGGAGTTTTATCTCAAAATTTAATAGACTTTGTATTTGATTTTGAAAATAAGGGGACAGAGCATAATGATTTTACAAATGAACAAAATAGAAAAAAATTTTGGAAGTTCTTCCGTATTAAAAGATTTTTCCCTAAAGGTTAACAAAGAAGAAATCCTTTGTAGTTTTGTCAAATCGACCTACAAGAGTAATGAAAGAATTTCAAATAAAAATACCTAGAAGGAAAAGGCATTTAAAAGATGAAATACTGATAAAAATAAGAAATGAGACTGTGGATTATCTTGTAAGATAATAGATACTGTATTGGTATAGATAAAGTACTAAATACTTTTCCCAATAATGAAGAAATACTTAGTTTAGCAGAGTTTATTTTAAAGGGATTTTGTACTAAACGTAAGTTATCGTTTGAAACTAATAATGCTAGAAGAATGAAAGGAAAAGCTCCAAGAAGATTAAGACAGATAAGATATTAAAAACACGTTAACTATAAGGTTAATAAAATCTATTTTCATAAAATATGGGGATGATTATTCAAAAATCTATATTGGATTATAAATCATATATATTTATGATTAAAAGATATTTATGTTTGCGATAAGTAGGAATACAGCAATTATCATTAGCACATTTATTGTAACTAATATTCTGTTGAGAGCTTTGTTTTCAAGTATTCTTTGTATAATGTTATCAATGTATTTTACCATATATATTGCAATACAATTCAGAAAAACACCAAAAATAAATTGTTGAAAAGAGACAGATAACATATAGATTAACCTCCTTTCATGAATGAAGTTTTTGCAATCATTGTATAAACCATGTCATTACCTCCCTTCACTAGTAATAGTAAAGTTTTGAGTGTTTTGTTGATGAATATTGCAGCAATGGTAAAAATCATCCCCATAAAATTAATACAGAATTATTAAATATAAAAATTAACTGAGATGATACTGTTATTTTAACCATTTATATGAAATTTATAATATTTTTTTTTATAAGCAAAAAGGGGAAATATTTTAAAATATGAAATTACTCAAGTGAACGAGGAATTAAAGAGTATCTAACGAAAAAGTTAGATGCTTTTTTAGTTCACAAATAAAATATCTAAAATTGAAAAACTTTATTTAATATTGGCAATATACTTTCATTACGAAGGATACTTTTATTAGATTATTTTTAGAGAATGATTAATAATATTATGAAAATTATAAGGTCTTTAAAAGTTGATTCTTGTGGTGTACAAGTCATTAAAAGGGATTTGATACAAATGGCACAAGAATTAAAATTAAGAAATTATAGTTTTAAATATATGAGGAGGATGTGAATTTTTTTCAACAATATTCATACTAAATATTGTAAATTTAGACAAATCAATAAAAAGAAGGGTATAAAGAATAAAAGTAGAATATAACAAACTACACAATAGATGATACAGGAGGAAGTCGAACTTATGAAATTAATTAGTGCTATGAATGATGTTGCTATAAAAATTTTAATCAATGAATTTATTGTAGTAGTAGATATAGGATACAAATATGATATTCCTATAGAATTAATAAGGTTTTTAAGAGAAAGAGAAATGAAGATTGAGGATCCTAATATATTTGAGCAAGTATGCACAATAATAGAAAATAAACTTTTTTAGGAGAATTCGTTGTTAAAAAGTGATTGAATATTCGTTCGGAATGATATTTTAGCGATGAAAGGGAAGATGGCGGAAATTTTTATCTTATTATGATCTTGAGAAATTCATAATATAAATATTTAGTAAATAGAAATACGAAGATATGCTTCTTTTGTTCTGTGAGCACCTTTTAATTTATGAAAAAATATAAACAGTTAGCTATAATAAAGGGCATCTATCTTGTGGAAGATAGGTGTTTTTTACAATAAGAATGAAAACTAGTCAATTTTCATCAAAGGAAAAAAGAAATGATTCAAGAATATGTAAAGGAGAAATAGATCAGAACATAAGGGGGGGACTAGAATGCAAGTTACATTTGAAACTATAGGAAATCATTTGATTACTAAACTAAGTGGAGAATTAGATCATCACACAGCAGAAGAAATCAGAGAAAGAATAGATAAAGAAATTGCAACAAAATCTATTAAAAATATTATCTTTGATATGAAAGATATGAATTTCATGGATAGCTCTGGCATTGGAGTAGTCATAGGAAGATATAAAAAGGTACAAAAATTGGGTGGACAAGCTGCAGTAATTCATTTAAATAGCAGGGTAGAAAAAATTTTTAAGATGTCAGGATTATTTCATATTGTAAAAAAATTTAAGAATAAAAATGAAGCAATAGAAAGATTATAAAGGGGTGAGAGAATTGTCAACAAACAATCGTATGCATTTAGAGATTATGAGCAAATCCCAAAATGAGGCGTTTGCTAGAGTTGTAGTAGCATCTTTTGCTTCTCAATTAGATCCTACTATAGAAGAATTAGCAGATGTAAAAACAGCAGTGTCTGAAGCTGTGACAAATGCCATTATTCATGGATATGAAGGAGGAGATGGGATTGTTATTATTGAATGCATCCTAAGAGATGATGAAATAGAGATTGGTATAAAAGATCAAGGAGCAGGAATAGAAGATATACAAAAGGCTAGGGAACCTTTATATACATCTAAACCTGAGCTTGAAAGATCTGGAATGGGGTTTACAGTAATGGAAACTTTCATGGATGAAGTAAAAATACAGTCACAAAAAAATATGGGAACAGAGATAAGAATGATAAAGAAGTTTAGAAGTTGTGACCATTAAGGGGTAGATGGTATGGGGATGAGTATATTATCACAGGAGCAAAATAGAATATTAGAGCATGAAGAAACTATTTTATTAATAAAAAGAGCTCAAGATGGAGATCAAGAGGCTAAAAATATTTTAGTACAGCACAATCTCGGATTAGTAAGAAGTGTATTAAAAAGGTTTGCAAATAGAGGCTATGAAAAGGAAGATTTGTATCAATTAGGTTGTATTGGACTTATGAAAGCAATAGATAAATTCGATTTTTCATATGATGTAAGATTTTCGACTTATGCTGTGCCTATGATTATTGGTGAAATCAAACGATTTTTAAGAGATGATGGAATAATCAAAGTAAGTCGTTCTCTAAAGCAAACAGCAGGGAGAGTAAAAAGCGCTAAGGAAACCTTATTTAAAAAATTTGGAAGAGAACCTACTTTAAAAGAACTTTCTAGTATGTTAGATTTATCTAAAGAAGAAATTGTAATGGCTATGGATTCTAATATACAGCCAGATTATTTATATGATATTATCCATCAAGATGATGGCTCTCCTGTTCATTTGATTGATAAGATTAGTGAAACAAAAATGGAAGAGGAAGGAGAAGTACTAGACAGAATTGCATTGGTAGAAATTATTTCTAAATTAAAATCAAGAGAGCGAACGATTATTATACTTAGATATTTCAAGGACAAAACTCAAACAGAAATTGCTAATATTTTAGGAATTTCACAAGTACAAGTTTCTAGAATAGAAAAAAAGATTTTAAAACAGATGAGAGAGTTGTTAGAAAAGACATGGTAAATACATGTCTTTTTTGTTTTATGAAATTTTAAAAATAAGAATTTTAGATAATAGATTGGATAATAATAAAATTAAAAGATACAAAGAGGTGATAAAATGCTTAAGCAAAAAAGGGAAATTTTTTTAGGAATATTATTTTTATTATTTATTGTAGGGACTTCTTTTTTTTTATTTACAAATCATTCAAAATTAGAAAAACATACAAAGGCAAAGCTTGTATTTAATTTAAGTCAATGATCATAAGGATGTGAAAATATGAATGCAAAGGCTGTTTATATACAAATGAAAGATGGACTAAGTACTCAAAGAGGACAAAGTGTATTCCTAAAAGATTTAGCAGTTATTTTAGCAGATGAACCTATAAAAACAGAGTTGCTAAATTTAGAAATTCTTAAAGTACCTAAAAATACCAATAATCATATTGTAGTTTCTATTCTTACTATTATTGAAAAAATGAAAAAAACTTATCCTTTTATCAATGTATTTCCTATAGGAGAAGCAGAAATATTAGTAAAGATAGACAAAAACATGAAAGATCAAAAGAAATTATGGACATTTGTAAAAATAGGAATGGTATGTATTGTTATTTTTGTAGGATCAGGACTTGCTTTGATGAATTTTCATGCAGATGTTAATATGAGAGAATCCCATAGACAAGTTTATAAAATGATTACAGGAAAAGAAACGAATAAGCCGTTGATTCTTCAAATCCCATACTCTTTAGGAATAGGAGTAGGGATGGCAGTATTTTTTAATCATATTCTTCCAAAGAGATTTAATAATGAACCAAGTCCAATGGAAGTAGAAATGGCATCATATCGTAAAGGTATGGATCAATATATTTTAAATAATGAAAAAAATACAGAAGAAAATACAAAAGAAAATACAAAAGAAAAATCATAGGTTGGTGAACATATGTGGGATTAAATTTATTAATGGGATTTATAGGGTTTTCTGAAGGTGCAATGGTAGGAACTGCACTGATTGCATTTTTAACTATATTAGATATAGTACCAAGGTTAGCACAGCTTACGAATACAGAAAAATATGTGAAAATTTATGAAATTACCATTGGCATAACAGTAACTGTGATTTCTTTAGGAAGTGTATTAGATCTATATATAGATATGGGAAAGATAATGGTAATTTGTATAGGGTTTTTAATGGGAACTTTTATTGGATTGTTGGCTTCGGCGTTAACAGAAGTAACTAACGTAATTCCTGTTATAATCAATCGTTTTCAAATTCATGAATATATTAAACTCGTTTTTTTTTCTTTAGCAGGAGGCAAGATGGTAGGATCATTGATTTATTGGATTTTGATCAATAACTAGGAAGAATACAGATAAAATTTGGATATAGATAAAAAGTATTCTAAGATTGGTATCTGGGTATGAGATAACTTTAATATTTAATAAGAAATATGAAAGAAGGAATGTTGTATATGAAAAGAAAAGTGATTTTAGTTACAGATGGAGATTCTATAGCTCAAAGA
Source organism: Anaerophilus nitritigenes (assembly GCF_004138215.1). Classification (GTDB taxonomy): domain Bacteria; phylum Bacillota; class Clostridia; order Peptostreptococcales; family Thermotaleaceae; genus Anaerophilus; species Anaerophilus nitritogenes. The sequence continues at coordinate 3,757 of NZ_RYYS01000090.1, read as the reverse complement.
GCTGTAGAACAAGCTGTAAAAAATATAGGAGGAAGATGTATTTCTCGTTCAGGAGGCAATCCTACTCCAATAGGAGGAAATGAAATTGTAGAACTAATAAAAGCTGCTAAATATGATCCAGTAGTAGTTATGGTAGATGATAAGGGATCTCCTGATACAGGAGAAGGAGAATGGGCATTTTATGATATTGTAAATCATCCAGATATAGAAGTATTAGGAGCAATTGCAGTAGCGTCTAATACTCCTGGAGTAGAAGGAGTTTGTGTTGATTTTTCAATTAGTTGTAATGGGAAAAAAGTCAATCAGTCTGTTAACAAAGAAGGAACCCCTCAAAAGGGAAAAATACTTTATGGAGATACAGTAGATATTATAAAGAAATGTAATGTGCCTTTAATTGTAGGAATTGGTGATATAGGAAAAATGGAAGGAAAAGATGATTGTGAAATTGGAGCTCCTATTATAACAAAAGCTATGGAGGAGATCCTTATAAGGAGTGGGTATACAGATGAACATTACAAAGAAACTCAAAGAAAACATAGAGATTCTGAATGAGTCGTTAGGCATATCTAAAAGCTTTGATGTGGTGAATAGACAAATTTTAATCGGAAATAAACAAGCAAGCTTACTATTTATTGATGGTTTTGCAAAAGATGATATTATGCTTTATATTATGCAAATTCTTCAAAAAATAGATGTAAAAGACTGTAGAAAAGATATGATAGAAAAATTAATGGAAGAAAAAATTCCATATTTAGAAGTAGAGGCTACTGAAGATATAGAACAAATAAAATTCATGGTATTATCAGGAGCATTAGCTATTTTAATTGATGGAGAGAATCAAGCTATCATTTTAGATGTTAGAACTTATCCTGTGAGAGGTCCGCAAGAACCAGATTTAGAAAGAGTTACAAGAGGAGCAAGAGATGGATTTACAGAAACTATAGTTTTTAATACAGCATTAATTCGAAGAAGAGTAAGAGATCCAAAGCTCAGATTTGAGATGACCAAAATAGGAAGAAGATCTCAGACTGATGTAGTGGTTGGATATATAGAAGATATTGCAAATCCAGATTTGATTCAAGATATTAAAAAGAAGTTAGATCAAATCAATACAGATGCTTTAGAAATGGGAGAGAAAACATTAGAAGAATTTATACTAGGAAGGAATTGGAATCCTCTACCTCAGGCAAGATATACAGAAAGAGCTGATGTAGCAGCAGCACATCTTTTTGAAGGGCATATTATTATCATGGTAGATACTACTCCTAGTGTAATGATCTTGCCAGTGACTATGTTTCATTTTACACAACACGCAGAAGATTATTATCAAAATCCAGCGGTGGGAACTTATATGAGATGGATAAGACTTATTGCTATGTTTTTATCTTTTATATTACCACCGTTATGGCTTTTGTTAGTATACAATAAGGAAGGATTACCAGATTTTCTTTCTTTTATAGGACCTAAAAAAACAGGAGAAATTTCTCTTTTGATGCAATTTATTATTTTAGAAGTAGGAATAGATATTTTAAGAATAGCATCCATTCACACGCCTAATGCTCTTACCACTTCTTTAGGGATTATAGGGGGATTAATATTAAGCCAATTTGCTGTAGAGGTGGGATGGTTTATTCCTGAAACAGTTTTATATATGGCCATGGCAGGTATAGGGATGTTTGCTACACCTAGTATAGAGTTTTCTATGGCCATAAGAATATTTAGATTGATTTTGTTAATTGCTACAGGATTTTTTAAAGAAATAGGATTTATAGTAGCCATTGTATTTGTGTTTTTTGTTTTACTTACAACAAAATCTATAGGAGGTACTCCGTATTTATGGCCACTTATTCCTTTTAACCGAAAAGGGATTTCATCTGTGCTTTTTAGAAAACCAATACCTGAGGTTAGATATCGTCCAGATTTTTTAAATGTAGTTGATAAAGATTCTTCGCCTCCTAAAGATCAAACACCAGAATAAAAACGGATAGATATACTAGTTATGTGGAATGAAAAATATCGATGAATTTGTCGGTTTTCTTGATTGTCATGTTGACTTATTAATAATGATATGGTATTATCTTCTTAAATAAGATTATAAAGTAAACTCAATAAAAACGTTTCCAAGTTCATAATAATTAATTAAACATGTATTTATCATATATATTTAAGTTAACATACAGTTACTTTATTCGTGGTAGTATATTGTTTATGTATCTACATAATCGGATAAACTCCAGTTTAACTATTGTTTACTGGTTTTTTTTGTACAAATATTCAAGAAATAAAAATTTAAAGGTTTAAATATTTAATTTGTATAAGGAGAACTTGTATTGAATTATTTTCACAAGACATTATGATTAATAAATTAAGGGGGTGAATAAATAAAGTAATCTAAGAGTCTCTATATTTTAGTCTTATTTAAAAACTGCCTTATTAAATACAATTCAAGCTACATATTCTGGTGGTTTTTGAAAGTATTAGTCTTTAGAAGAATTATATAATTATTATTGGTTGTATTATCTTCTCGTATAACCAATTGTATAAGTAGTATGAGCATATTTGTAGTATTTGTAATAGAGGTGATATGATTATAATTTTTATTTAGTGGATATATCCAAATATTAAGATAAATACTACATGAATTGTTTATTAAACTTACAGATATATTACATATATAATAGAATTTGGAGGAGTTTGACATGAAATGTTTAATTACTGAAAAAGTTAATGAAAAAGGAATAGAATTATTAAGAAAACATTTTACTGTAGATTTAGCATATGATAAAAATTTAGATGAAATAAAAAATATGGTAGGGGAATATGATGTATTATTAGTAAGAGCTGAAACTCCAGTAGATAAAGAAATGATTGACTTAGGAAAAAATTTAAAGATTGTTGGTATGGCTGGAATAGGTTTAAATCACATAGATGTTGAATACGCAAAATCAAAAGATATTAAAGTAATTAATGTACCAAATGGAAGTATTACATCTGTTGCTGAACTAGCAATGACTTTAATTTTAGGCTCTTGCAGAAAACTATATAATGCTGTTCATGCTACTAAAAATGGAAAATGGGACAAGACTGGTTTTACAGGGAACTTATTAGATGGAAAAACTGTAGGAATTTTATCTTTAGGTAAAATTGGATTTAGAGTAGCTGAATTATGTCAAGCATTTAATATGAATGTTGTAGCTTATGATCCTTATTTAAATCCAGAAGTAGCAAAAAAAATAAATGTAGAATTGCTACCTTTAGAAGATGTATTTAAGAAAGCGGATATCATATCTATTCATACACCATTAACTAAAGAAACTCATCATATGGTAAGTGAGAAGGAATTAAATTTAATGAAAGACGGAAGCTTCCTATTTAACTTAGGTAGAGGTGGAATTGTTGATGAAAAAGCTTTGTATAAAGCTTTAACAAGTGGAAAATTAAAGGCAGCGGCAGCAGATGTTATGGAAAATGAACCTCCGAAAGAAGAAGATCAAGCATTACTTAAATTAGACAATTTTATGGCTACATGCCATATTGGAGCAGGTACTGAAGAGGCACAAGAATTTATATCTGTATCATTAGCAGATCAAATATTTGAGTACTTTAACTTAAAATAGTATGATCTGACTTGACTAGTATTTGAATATTGTATTTGAGTAAAATTAAAAAGCCATAATTAATCAATCTTTGATTAATTGGCTCTATGTCAATAGTTGGGGTGGGATTGTTCATAATCCTGCTCCATTACTTTATTAGA
>NZ_RYYS01000089.1 GCF_004138215.1 Anaerophilus nitritigenes | reverse complement strand
TTATTATAATTCATTAGACAAAGCAAATAGTACTAATGATTATACAGATTTCATAAAATTGGTAGCAGTAGAAGTTGAACGTAGCTTAGATCTTTATATAAGCATTATCAAAAGAATCGATTCTTAAATAAGAGTTGCTTCTTTATTTTTAATTATTATCTAAATATAATAGTTCTTTGTTAGATGTATCAATATTAACACCCTTATAAATAATTTAAAGGACAAACATAAAGTAGATACATAAGCTACAAACTAATGCAAATAATCGCTTAGAGGAAACAAGAGTAGACTTAGAAGATAGATTAAACGAAATAAAAGCTTTAAAAGATCAAAGAGTAGATGAGCTTAACTGTTATCTAAACATATATTTGAAGAATAATTGAAATCTAAATAATTATAGCGTTATTTACCATATAATGTTAAAATGAGGGAGTGTTATTCATACATTAAACTAATGGTTAGTATTTAATTATATATCTTATAGGGAGTGATAACAATAAAACATATACGTACTACAACAAATTTTCTAAGGGCACTAATATTTTTCATGTGGATAATCTTGATTTTGGCCCCTTTTTTTATAATTAGTATAGCAAATGGTGACTGGGTACATATTATAAATGATAGTTTTTTATATCGTTCTTTGCTATGTGGTTATGGATTTATAAGTATTCAATTAGGGTTATATTTTCTTGTTAAAATACGTAATAAAGAAAAAGACAAATAATGTTATTCGTCTTTTTCTTTATATTAGAGAAACTTTTTTTATTTATTCAAATTGATTGTTAAATTAATCTCCCATTTCAATATCTACAATCTCCCAATAATATCCATTGCTACCTTTGTTCCTACCTTTTAATTTAAACTTAACATAGAAATAATCTAGTTTTCTTCCTTTTTTTAAGAAACGTTCTATAGCATCATCTCCTTTTTTGAAATAATCAGTTATTTCTCCAAGACCAACTGTAGATGCTGCCCACATGCCTCCAATTGCGACCGCTGCTTCTTTTAAACATGTTACAGCAAGTCCAGCTCCTAATATAGATGCTAATAATGCTGCAGCATAAGATTGATTTATTTCATCTCTCTCAATTTTTTTTTGTATTGCTTCTAATTCATCATAATGATACCATGCAGGTTTTGTCCATTTATCTTTTGTAGTATTTCCATTACCTCCGTGATCATGATATGGCATAATAAATCTCTCCTTTTCATTTGTTTTTTATTTTTTTACATAATCCTTAATACTTGATATTTATAGATCAAACTACCCTTCAAAACATTTAACTGCATGAGCGCATTTACTCTCATGTTAAATGACAATGCTTATGACCATAGAGTGCCTCATGTCTTCACCGTATAAGTATCAAAGCTACGATTGCTACCTAAGTTACTTATTACCATCTATTTAATTTCCACTAAATTAAAGTTTAATAGGATAACTCTTATGATCTTTATCTTGTAAAAAGACTACTTCAACCGGTTGTTTTGTCTTACACATAATAAAGACAGTTATTTTTACTAAATGTAAACCTTCATTTGAAAACTTTTTTAAAAAAGTTTTTATAAAATAAAAAATCGCCTTTGGTTATAGACGATTCTCTAAAGTATTCTTAAAATTTCTCCCTCCAATATTCTCACCTCCTATGTATCAAGCTATTGAGAAACATTGGGTTTTCAAAGCTTTTTTAAGATTTTTTAATGTTGTATTCTTGGTTTTATTTACAGCTTGTCTAGAAATTTGATATTTTTTTGCAATCTCTATATCCGCATAACCATAGATTAATTTCTCTTTAAGTATGTTCTTTTGTAAAATTGGTAAATCATTGAGCGCTTTTTTTATAAGTAGTACATCTTCTATTTCATAATGACTTTGATCTGCTATGATATCTAGATTTAGTTCAACTTCTGTTTTCTTTCCTTGTACATATTTTTTAAATAAATTGATCTTTCGATTGTCCATAGCATGATAAATATAATTTACGATTGCCCCATCATATTTTTTCTTTAGATCGGCAAATATAGTTCTTTTAATAACTTGGATTAGTTCAATGATTAAATCTGTTTCAGCTTCTTCATAACCTAGTTGTCTACTAAATTTTTTAATAGTTGGTCTAAATTTTTCTATAACTGCTATAAATGCTTCATCATTCCCACGTTTTGCGTCTTTAATCTGTTCAAATAAAGATTTTTCCGTAGTCATTCCCCTTGGATGTTGTAGTAATTCAATAATTAAAGACAGGGTGAAGATGTAAAATGTAAACCTCTTTTATTGAATTTTTGAAAAAAAATGAATATAAGTATATTATTGTAAATAAATGTTAAGATTTGTCGCTAACTATTATACCTGTATCTAAACACAAAAAAAGTAGGAATATTTCCCTGCTTTTAAGCGTCATTAACATAAAATTTTTATAAACCTTATGTTTTAAATAAATCGGCGGATATGTGGCATAAAGCCCAACACAACACAATGTAAATTGTGTTACTATCTAAAATGGGGATAAACGTTGAAATATAAATATTTTGTTAATTATTCACGTTTTTTTCAAAATATATGATTATTCATTGAAGAAATAAAGAGAAAATTGAATATAAATACATTGCAAAAGGCCTCGAAATGACGGCACTGGGGGTGGCAATAAAACATCTCACCTCTATGAAGTGCTAAGGACAAGGCCTTAAGGAGGCTCTGAGAGATCTTTATGGACTTACTATTGTTTTTATATGTGTATTTCTTTATAAAATTTAAAAAAAATTAAAGTAAAAGCATAAACCTACTTGTATGTATGTACACATAATGATTATACTATTAGCATACACAATAAAATCAATCACCATATGAAAAAGCTCCATACAAATATATGAATCTTTTTCATATGGTCTTTCAGGAGGAAAAATTTATGTTGAAATCAAAAGATGCAGTTAGAAAAACATTTTTACTTACACCAGAGCTTGAAAAAG
>NZ_RYYS01000009.1 GCF_004138215.1 Anaerophilus nitritigenes | reverse complement strand
TTGGCAATTAATTTGTTTGCTTGTCATTTCTTGTGCTGTTTAGTTTTCAAAGGTCAATCTCTTCGTCGTTTTAGCGACTTAATCATCTTATCATTTTTTTCTTTCTTTGTCAATCACTTTTTTTATTTCGTTTTGCTGTGACGACAATTAATACTTTAACATATTGTTTTACATATGTCAATACTTTTTCCAAAAATCATTTTTATCAAACTTGACTTTTGTAAAGAACAGTATTAACTATACCATATTTCATAATTCGCGTCAACTATTTTTATGTTTTTTTCATCAACCTCTTTTCATAGGTTCATAAGGATCTTCTTCATAGTCAAATTCAAACTTTTTTAATCTTGCTTTATTTGTAAATATACTCTGATTTCTCATTATATTTAAGCGATCATAATCATCTTCTTCGTAGTCAAAATCTCTTTTATATACTTTTCCTTCATTAGTTTTCAACTTGATCTCTCCTTAATATGTTCTTTATACATACCCCTATTTGTATCTATTTTACCATAAAAACTTTAACAATAAACTTTAGTTTGGATAAAAGCTGACTATTAACAAATTATATTTAAGAAAAGTCATAAAAAATTCGCATATCCCTATCGAAATTGCTCATATCTCCAATGAAAGGATTTTTTTTCATGAATTTATGAACTCTATGAATTTACGTAGCTAATACTTTTTAGATATTTTGATATAATATATAAAAGTACAAAATTTAATTTTTTATTTTTTAAAAGTACTAAGTATATTAAAGAAAATAAAAGATTATAGAGGAGCTGAATAATATGAAAGGCTATGTACAGGTATATACGGGTAATGGAAAAGGAAAAACTACTGCCGCTTTAGGACTTTCTTTAAGAGCTTGTGGAGCTAATAAAAAAGTCTTTATTGCTCAATTTATAAAATCAATGGAGTATAGTGAATTAAAAGCTTTAAAGCATCTTTCCTCTATCCATGTAAAACTATATGGACATGGATGTTTTATCACTCAAAATCCTAAAGAAGAAGATATTCTAGCTGCCAAGAACGCTTTAAAAGAAGTATCTGATCTATTGACAAGTGGTTCCTATGATGTGGTTATTTTAGATGAAATAACAATCGCCATTTTTTATCGTCTTATTCATATACAAGATGTTTTATCTTTAATCCAAAATAAACCTTCTCATGTAGAACTCATCCTTACCGGAAGATATTGTCCTAAAGAAATTATAGATGCAGCTGATTTAGTCACTGAAATGAAAGAAGTAAAACATTATTATACAAAAGGTGTACTTAGCAGAGAAGGAATAGATAAATAGAGAGCCTAGACTCTCTATCTTATTTTAAAACTTTCAAAATAATCTTCTATTTCTTTTTTTATATCTTCTAATACTTCAAACTCATATGGATGAAACACATTTTGTCCTCCTAAAATTGTTTCTCCATCCCTAAAATTTTGGAGTATATATTTTTTACTACCCTTTAAATATTTTGCAATTTCTAATATATCTTCTGTATTCAATAATTCTTCACATACAGTTGTTCTAAATTCATACTCTATATTTGAATTTTTAATAATCTCTATGCTCCTTTTTATATGATCCATATTCCCATGGGTGTTTGTGATTGTTTCATATTTTGAAAAAGGAGCTTTAATATCCATTGCTATATAATCTATCAACTTTTCATTGATTAATCTTTCTATCATAACAGGATTTGTTCCATTTGTATCTAATTTTACTAAAAATCCTTGTTCTTTAATCTGAACAATAAAAGCATAAAGGCCTTGATAAATTGTAGGTTCTCCTCCTGATATACATACCGCATCTATGAATTTTTTTCTCTTTTTTAAAAATGTAAATACTTCTTCTTTTGTAATTGCATTTTCTTTACTATATACTACATGTGCATTATGGCAGTATGAACATAAAAAATTACATCCCCCTAAAAAGTACATAGTACATATTTGCTCAGGATAGTCTATGAACGAAGTTTTTTCATGACCTACAATCAGTAAATCATTATCCAATTTTTATAGACACTCTCTGCTGTTGATGTTTTAGGCTCTGTGTATGAGAAAATTCTGTTCTATCCTTAAATTCTTCTTGTTTTCCTTTATTCCATGATTGAACTGGTCTATGAAATCCCACTACCCGTGTCCATACTTCGGATTCTTTTCCACAATGAGGACAATTAAAATGTTCTCCTGAAATATATCCATGATCTGCACAAATAGAAAATGTTGGTGTAATGGTTACATAAGGAATACTGCTATTTTCCATTACTTTCTTTAAAAGAAGTTTACAAGTCTCTATACTGTCAATTTCTTCTCCAATAAATCCATGAAATACTGTTCCTCCTGTATACAGAGATTGTAGTTTTTCTTGCAGTTCAATAGCCTCAAATACATCATTTGTGTAATTTACAGGAAGCTGAGTAGAATTTGTATAATACGGTTCGTTTTCTCCTTGAGTAAAGATATTTGGATACATTTTTTTATCAATCCTTGCAAATCTATAACTAGCTCCCTCAGCAGGAGATGCCTCTAAATTCCACAAGCTTCCAGTTTCTTCTTGGAATATTTGAATCACTCTATTCATAAATTCCATAATTTCAACAGCAAACTCATTTCCTTCTTCTGTAGTAATATCTACTCCTAATAAATTGATGCACGCTTCATTCATTCCATTTAATCCTATTGTTGAGAAGTGATTCTTAAAGTACTCGCCCGTTCCATCCTTAACCCCTTGAAGATAAAATCTTGAATAAGGATATAATCCTGCATCCATATATTGTTCTAGCACTTCTCTTTTTGTCTCACAAATTTCTTTTGCAATCTCCATTAAGTTTTTCACTCTACTTTTAAATTCTTCTACAGTTTTTGAGAGATACCCAATCCTTGCCATATTCAAAGTTACTACATTAATAGATCCTGTTAAAGGATTTGCTCCGAATAATCCCCCACCTCTTCTTCTTAGTTCTCTATTATCGAGTCTTAGTCTACAGCACATACTCCTTACATCTTCTGGCGATAAATCAGAATTTAAGAAATTGGCAAAATAAGGTGTTCCGAACTTTCTTGTCATCTCCATAATGGCATTGACAGATTCTGAATTCCACGGAAAATCTGGTGTAATATTTACAGTAGGAATGGGGAAGCTAAATGCTCTTCCTGCTCCATCTCCTTCCATCATTACTTCACAAAATGCTTTATTAAACAGATCCATTTCCTTTTGAAACTCTTTATATGTTTTTTCCATAATCTCTCCAGCGATGATTACTGGTTGATTTTTAAGAAGTGGATGAGGTGTAATATCTAATGTAACATTAGTAAAAGGAGTTTGAAAACCCACTCTAGTCGGTACATTTAAATTAAATACAAATCTCTGCAAAGCTTTTTTTACTTGTTCGTAACTTAGATTGTCATAATAAATAAAAGGTGCTAAATAAGTATCAATGCTAGATACAGCTTGAGCTCCTGCTGATTCACCTTGAAGAGTATAAAGTAGATTAACAAGCTGTCCTAGGGCAGATTCTAAATGCCTTGGAGGCTTTGATTCAATTTTTCCTTTTGCTCCTCTAAAACCATATCTTAAAAAAGATTCAAGATCCCATCCACAACAATAAGGAGCCAAAAGTCCTAAATCATGTATATGTAAATCTCCTCTAATATGTACTTCTCTTAATTCTTTTCTATATATTTTATTTAACCAATACTTTTTCGTAATACTTTCTACAATGTGATTATTGAGTCCTTGTAATGAAAATCCCATATTGGCATTTTCATTGACACGCCAATCTTCCAAATTAACATACTCTTCAATCATTCTTTCTGCATCCATGAATAAATTTTTCACTTCTCGAATTTCTTCATGTTTTTTTCTATATAATATATAAGCCTTTGATGTTTTTGCATGACCTTCCTCAATCAATACTTTTTCTACTATATCTTGAACATCTTCTACAGATGGAATACTTGCTCCGTAAGTCTCGTGAATAATATCAACTACTATTTTTGCCAATCTTGCTGCAACCATTTCATCTTTTCCGCCTACAGATTTAGCAGCAGCAAATATAGCAAGCTTGATTTTACTACTATCAAAGTCGACAATTTCACCATTTCTCTTTTGAACCTTTGTAACTGACATACTACCCCTCCTATTGTGTTTCTTTCTTTAGCTTACACCACATATTGTATATTATGCACCATTGTCCCCACTTATGACAATGTTTCTTTTAAATGAATTCCTACAGGTTTTGACCTATTTATCCATAGATCCTCTGTCGTTCTTTCATGTTCTTAATTTTATAATTTAAGTTTATATATTTACAAAAGAATAAAAGGATATGCCTAAGGCATATCCTTTTATTCTTTTGTAAATATATAAGGATTTTTACTCCATTTTGTTAACATTTCTTTTTCTTCTTCTTTGATATAACCCATATCTATTGCAATAGGAAGAAGAATATTATATCCAGTTAGTGTATCATAAGAAACTTTCATCTTTGAAAAAGATTCATCTACTTGATCAAAATTATAAGTAAATATAGCTACAACCCCTAGTACCTCTGCTCCTATTTCTGTTAAAGCTTTCACAGCTTTTATAGAGCTTCCTCCAGTAGAAAGTAAATCTTCTATGACTACAACCTTTTGACCTTTTTTTACAATGCCTTCAATCTGATTTCCCTTTCCATGACCCTTTGCACTACTTCTTACATATGCCATAGGAAGATTCATCTTTTCAGATACCCATGCCGCATGAGGAATTCCTGCAGTAGCTGTTCCTACAATTATCTCAACGTCTTCATATTTTTCCTTAATCAATTTTTCAAATCCATTTGCAATCATATTTCTTACATGGGGATAACTCATAGTCAGACGATTGTCACAATAAATAGGTGATTTGATTCCTGATGCCCATGTAAAAAGATTATCTGTACTTCTTATAGCAACAGCTTTAATTTCCAAAAGATTTTTAGCAATTTCTTGACTTATATTCATATTTTATCCTCCTTGTTAGCCTCACTGGACTCCTTTTAAAGGTATTTCTCAATTATGTTATCATCATATTTTCGTCTTGTCAATTTATTATTTGTATCTTAATTAGATGTAGCCAATTTCTTTTTGACAGGCAAAAAAATAGTAAAAATTGTTCCTACACCTTCATAGCTTTCAACTTGAATTTTCCCTTTATTATTTTGAATAAATTGTTTTACAATGTTTAAACCATATCCATGGTCACTACCCTCTTTAGTAGAATACCCTTTTTCAAATATTTTATTATACAATGCATCTGATAAAATTGGATAAGAATTGCCTATAGCAATTACACATTCATCTTCACACTCTTGAATATCTATAGTAAGCACTTTATCATCTTCTTTACAACGTTCTAATTCATAAATTGCATTGTCTATCAAATTAAATAATACTTGAGACAAATCAATAGAATCTATATATAAATGGTCTAATGTAGAACTTATATCTAATTCTACTTTAATTCCTTTACTTTGTGCAATAGCACATTTTCTTCCTAAAGTAGCAGCAATCTCAACATTTTCTATTTTAGAAATAGAAAAAACTTCTTCTACTCTTTGCGAAACTTTAAAAATGTATTCTAAAGCCTTGTCACTTTTTTTTAATTGCAAAAGTCCTGCAATCAAATTTAAGTGGTTGATAAAATCATGTTTTTGTCCTTGTAATGCATCGATCACTTCTTTAGAATGATTTAGCTTCATAATAGATTCTTTTTCTTTTTTTAAAAAATGTACCATATAAAAAACACAAATAATTGCACTAATTCCTAGAATATTAATAATGATTCCCATAAAATATGGGTACTGAAATTGAATAATTATATTCCCCATTAAATTTAAAATGGTATTATTTGTCAAAAACATAATCATAAAACTTTGCAACAATATGAGTCCTACTAATATATATGCACGAATCGAAAGCTTCATAGATACCATCCTTATTTATCATAATTATGAAAATACGAAAAATCAATCAAAGTAATTTTAAAAACATATCCTACAACAAACGCTATGATTAATAGTATATCTGAAATAAAGCCTGCCAACAATGTTCCCCCTGGTCTAAACACTAATGTATTAGGATCTAAACAAAAGATTTTTAACATAGGAAACAAAAAAAATCCTTCTCCCCAAAGTAATAATGAAAAACTAATAAGTCCTGCAATCATACTATCTAATATTCTTTGTTTTCCTATGATTCTTATTAACAATATAAAACAAATAAATAATATAAATATATGCGTTCCAAATGGGATTTTATAGTAAATATATATTTCTCTAATTCCATATACAATTGGTGAAAATACAATCCCTATCCTTATCATTTTTTTAAAGTTTGGCCTTATTCCTAATACTCCTAATCCTGCTCCTAGCATTAGAAAAATCTCCATAAAATGCGCTAATAATTTTTCTACAATCATCATATTTTCACCTTCTGTCTAAAAGCTAAATTTGGTAGCAAAGCCAAAATGCTTTGCTACCTAGCCTACTACATTTCTTTTAATTGCTCTGGCAATTCTGGCTGATAGCTAACAGTAGAACAAGCTGATACAGCACTTGTAAATGCTAGAAATGTAAATACAGCAATAGAAATTTTTAATAATTTTGCCTTCATGAGGCATCCCCCTTTGTATTATGTATTTTATCTAATGGCTTACAATTTTTCTACATAAAAATTGTAGCCTTCATAGATAGCATAAATTAGAATTGTCTTTGCTTCTTAATGAAATCTTAACTTCTCTATTAAGTAATCTCCTCCAGCCCAAATCTTATACCCCAGTTGTGTAATAGAAAAGCATTGAGTAAATACTCCAAAAGCTGTTGCAATCATAAAAACATGTAGTCTTTGAAAAATAACAAAATACATTCCAACTCCCATATACCATAAAACAATATAAATAAAAGATTTTCTTTTTAACTTGTATTTTTTTTCTGTTGATGTAATAGGTTTTTGAGGTGTATCTGCAGGAGCATATTTCCCTATAGCCCATATTCCAAATAAAAATACGATTGAACATATAGAAAATACTACTTTTCCTGTTAGAGGAAGTTCTTGTGCAATCCATCCTAATCCATTTGTAACAACTGTTCCAAATAAAGCACAATTGAACATACTCTCACAATGAGCTCCTCCAGAAGCAGATCTAAGTATAGACACAATCACCATCATCATAAATACATTCCCCAAAATTCCCAAAATATATCCTACTATTAAAGTCATAGCATAAGACATCATTCCACTTATAAAAATGTACAATCCATATCTTAAAATAGCATCTTGATCTTTATCAATCTCTACGTTATGTTGATAAAAAGACAAAATTTTCTCTATATAATTTCCCATTTTTAATTCCCCTTTTTCCCCTAAATAGGACATAACTCCCATTTTTTTCTCTACCCATATTTACATTCGCCAAAGTTTTGGATATTCCTCTAATAAATTATAAACTTTTTCCAATTTTTTTAAAATCTATTAAAAATATAAGAGTATATGATAAATTTATATCATATACTCTTATATTTCAATTTTTTCCTTATATAATCCATTAATAATATTTTATACGACTTTTTCTAAATTTATAGATATATCCTCCAAATCCAGCTCCATAATATATCTATCATGACCTTTTCCATATTCATCTTTACTAAAAGATTCTATTTTAAATCCCATTTTATCTTTATATAACTTAATAGCTGCTGTATTCTCTATATCTACTGTAAGAGAAATTTTAACAAACCCTTGGCATCTCAACTCTTTACAAAGTATTTTAAGGAATGAATATCCTAGACCTTTTCCTTGAAAAACTGGTGAAATAGCATAATCAAATAAATAACATTGATCAACCTTCTCCCAGTCTCGCATAAAAATAGCAATTCCAACAATTTCTTTTTTGTTTTCTTCTTTTAATACATAAACATTTCCATGTCTAATCTGAGGAACTAATCCCCATTCATCCATTCCTAATTCGCCAAATATATTTAGTCCAAAATTAACCATGTTTTTTAAAAGACCTACATTAAAATCCTGGACTAAGTATACTTTGAGATTACTTACTTTTCCATTCATTTTTCTCATAGATCGTTTAGATAAACTCCTTATTTCCTTTAAATACAAAAAACCACTCCTTTTATAATTTTTTACTTGTAAAATATTATATCATATTTCGTTATTAATTTCAAATATTCTGATAATAGCTAGTTTTTATTCATATAAAAAAGAATGAAACATTTGCTTCATTCTTTTTTATATCTAGACAATTTTTAATGAGATTTTATTTCTGTCCAAATACGATCATATTCTGTAGTAAAATCTGCCAAATCTATAAATACTTCTCCTTTTTCAAATATATTTCCTTTTGGATAAGCAAGTTCATTTTCCACTTCTTCCTTTGGGAGATACTCTAGAGCTTTCACATTAGCAGTTGCATATTTTACATATCCCGCACATTTTGCAGCTACCTCTGGCCTCATCATATAATCAATAAAAAGTTCAGCCTCTTTTTTATGCTTACTAGTTACTGGAACAGCCATAGTATCAAACCAAAGATTTGTTCCTTCTTTTGGAATGGTATAAGCAAGATCTTTATTCTCATCAATTAAAAGCATAGCATCTCCTGACCAAGTAAGAGCCATAGCTCCTTCTCCTGCAATCATCATACTCTTATAATTGTCTACTTCATAAGCTTTTACAAGAGGTTTTTGTTTGATTAGTTCTTCTTTTGCTTTTTCTAACTCATCTATATTTTTTGTATTTAAAGAGTATCCTAATTTTTTTAATGTAATCCCTACTGTATCTCTTACACTATCTAGCATAAAAATATTTCCTTTGTATTTCTCATTCCAAAGTATGTCCCAACTATCTACCTTTTCATCTACCTTTTTAGTGTTATAAATAATTCCCATACTTCCCCAGAAATATGGGACAGAGTATTTATTTTGAGGATCATAAGGAAGATTTTTAAATTGTTCTCCTATATTTTTGAAATTAGAAAGATTTTTATAATCTAGTTCTTGAAGTAAGTCTTCCTTAATCATCGTTTCAATCATATATTCTGAAGGGAAAATAACATCATAGTCATTACCTCCCTGTTGAATCTTTGCAAGCATTTCTTCATTATTCGCAAAAGTATCATAATTTACTTTTATACCATATTCTTCTTCAAACTCTTCTAATACAACAGGATCAATATAATCTCCCCAATTGTATACATTTAGCGTATCATAATAGCCTTTCTCGTTTACCTTTCCTTGCCCACACCCACTAAATAAAACCATAGCCATGCAAAGTACAAGGATTACTGCAATTTTTTTCAATCCAACCACCCTTTCATTCATTTAGATTTTTTTCTCTTTTTTGTAGTAAAATCAAAAGTACTAAGACTCCTAAAAACAACACAGTAGACAAAGCGTTAATTTTAGGACTTACACCTACTTTTGTCATAGAATAAACCCTTATAGATAAAGTATTTACTCCAGATCCTGTAGTAAAGAAGCTTACCATAAAATCATCTAATGATAATGTAAAAGCAAGAAGTGCTCCAGTAATCACCCCTGGCATAATCTCAGGTAATATAACCTTAAAAAAGGCATACATAGGAGTTGCTCCAAGATCTAATGCTGCTTCTTCAAGGTATGGATTAAGTTGTTTTAACTTGGGCAGTACTGCTAAAATTACATATGGTATATTAAAAGTAATATGTGCAAGGAGCAATGTTACAAATCCTAATCTCATATTTAATGATACAAACAATGCCAAAAGAGAAATACCAATTACAATATCAGGATTCATTACAGGAATATAAGTAACATTCATAAATACAACTTTCCATTTTGATGACATTTTATGTATAGCAATTGCACTAATCGTTCCTACAATCGTTGATATAATAGCTGCCAAAAGAGCAATCATAAAAGTATTATATAAAGCTTCCATAATAGCTCTATCTTTTAAAAGTTCTTCATACCACCTTAGTGTAAATCCATTCCATTTTCCTCTATATTTAGAATCATTAAAAGAATAAAGAATTAAGAAAAATATGGGAAGATACAAAAACAAATATACCAATGTAGCATATCCTCTTTTAAATAATTTTCTTACCATAGTCCTCCTCCCTCCTCATCTTGATATTTACTACTTATACGTATAGCAATTAATATCAGTACCATCATAATCATAGAAATAGCAGAACCGAACTGCCAATTTCTTGCTACTAAAAATTGATTTTGAATCAAGTTTCCTAAAAGTACAGTTTGACCTCCTCCAAGTAAATCAGAAATTACAAATGTACTTACAGCAGGCATAAACACCATAATAAGTCCTGATACTACCCCTGGCATGCTAAGAGGAAATATCACTTTTCTAAATACTTCTCCCGAGGTCGCTCCTAAATCTTGAGCAGCTTCTACTAAACTATTATCCATTTTAGATAATACAGAATAAATAGGAAGTACCATAAATGGAAGAAAATTATATACCATACCCATTACTACTGCTCCTGGATTATACAAAAGTTGTAATGGTTCTTTGATGATCCCAAGGTATATTAAAAACTGATTAATCGCTCCTTGATCCCTTAAAAGAACCATCCACGCATAAGTTCTAAGCAAAAAATTTGTCCATAATGGAACTACAAATAACATAATCAATACATTTCTTTTTTTTATACTCGTTTTTGAAATAATCATAGCCATAGGATAACCAATCACCAAACAAGCCGTAGTACTAATAGCTGCCAAAAGAATAGACCTCCATAAAACATTTAAATAAATAGGTTCTAAAAACTGTTTATAATTATCTAAAGTAAATTCATAAATAATCTTTCCATAAGGAGATCTCTTACAAAAGCTATATATAGTAATAATGATAATTGGGATGATACTAAAAATCAAAGACCATAATGCATAAGGTATAGAAAGCCATTTTTTATTCATTTCTACCCCACCTTTTTCATAATATGTATGGCATCTGGTTCAATAAAAAGTCCTACTCGTTCTCCCTTTTTTGCCATATCTGTACTATGAACCATCCATACAAACCCATTGTCATCCTTTATTTCCATTTCATAATGAACTCCTTTAAATACAACTGATCTTACATTTCCTTTTAACATTCCCTCTTCTTCTTTTACAATATCTATGTCTTCAGGTCTTACTAATACTTCAATGAGTTCATTTTCCTCAAATCCCTTATCCACACATGTAAATAATTGTTCTTCAATTTTCACCTCAAAATCTTTGACCATAATCCCATCTACAATATTTCCCTCTCCAATAAAATCAGCAACAAATCGATTTACAGGCTCATTATAAATATCTTCTGGATTACCTATTTGTTGAATTTCTCCTTCACTCATAACAATCACTCGATCTGACATGGTAAGGGCTTCTTCTTGATCATGAGTAACATATATAAAAGTAATACCTACCCTTTGTTGTATCTTTTTTAATTCTATTTGCATTTCTTTTCTTAATTTTAAATCTAATGCTCCTAAAGGTTCATCTAACAAAAGAACTCTAGGTTCATTTACTAATGCTCTTGCAATCGCAATTCTTTGCTGTTGCCCTCCACTTAATGAATTTATTTTCCTTTTTTCAAACCCTACTAAATTTACAAGCTTTAACATTTCCTTTACTTTTTCTTCAATTAAAAATTCTTCCATCTTTTTTATTTTTAATCCAAAAGCTATATTTTCAAAGACATTTATATGTGGAAAAAGAGCATATCTCTGAAAAACTGTATTGATTTGCCTCTTAAAGGGAGGTACCTCATTAATTCTTTCTCCTTCAAAATACAAATCTCCTTTTGTAGACTGCTCAAATCCTCCTATAATTCTTAGTGTTGTAGTTTTTCCACAACCACTCGGTCCTAAAAGGGTTATAAATTCTTTAGGCTTTATGCTCAAATCTATATGCCCTAATACTTCCTTGTCTCCAAAACTCTTTGTAATACCTCTTAATTCAATGATATAATCTTGCATACTCATAACCCTCCCTTTTCTTTTATAATTACTTATTTGTACGCTTTTTATAAAAAATAAATATTTAGTATTTCTAACCTTAAAGTTTATTAGGACTAAAACTATTTCATTATATTTTTTTTGATAGGATTTGTCAATAATTATCCTCATATATATTCTCTATAACTTCATTAATTTTACCTATACACAAAAAAAGATTTGTAGTTTTTTCTACAAATCCTTAATCATAGTATACCTCGTATAAGAAAAGTCCTTGAGCTGGTGCAGTTACTCCTGCTTCTTCTCTAGATTTTAAGTTTAATATTTCTTCAATAGAATGAATATCTCTTTTTCCTTGTCCAACTTCTATCAAAGTTCCTACTATAATTCGAACCATATTATATAAAAATCCATTTCCATAAAATACTATGTTTATTTCTGGTCCTATTTTCTCTATGTCTATTTCATAAATTTCTCTTACCGTTTTCTTCTTTTTAGACTTAGACGAACAAAAAGATTTAAAATCATGTTCCCCAATAAAATATTTACTAGCTTTTTTCATACGATCTATATAAAGAGGTTCTTTTATATAGTAAGTATATTTCCTATGAAAAGCTGTTGGCGTATGTCCATTCCATATTCTATAAAGATATTTTTTCCCTTTCGCATTGTATCTTGCATGAAACCTTTCATCTACTTCTTCTATTCTTTTGATTACAATGTCTTGTGGAAGATATTCATTACAATAATCTTTGATTTCATATATGTTCATATCTGTACTTGTTTTAAAATTTGCGATTTGAGATATAGCATGAACTCCTGCATCTGTTCTTCCTGATCCTATAATTTCTATATTTTCTTTTGTCATTTTAGAAAGTACTTCTTCTATTTTTCCTTGGATGGTATTTTGATTATTCCCTAACTTTTGCCATCCATTATATCTACTTCCATCATATTCTATTTCTAATTTGATATTTTTCATGTAACAATCCACTACCCTTCTTTATTCGTTTCTTTTCTTATGTATATTCTAACATATATTTATCCAAAATTTTATAAAGTATACAATTTCACAAAGAGTAAAAAAGCTTATTTTAAAAACAAATAAAATCACCCTCTAGCAGATTATTGCAAGATTGTGATTTTATTTGTTTCTAACTTGTCTCAAAAGCAAAACCTTTACACTAGTAAATTAATTTTTAATGGATAACAGCACCTTTATCTACTTTCCCTGCGATCCATCCCAAAGTTGATTGGTCTTTACTTGATATGTATCCATAATTTTTATTTTCAATAATATTAGCGTTTTTTTGTGCAAACCCTACAATACCTCCTACATTTAGATCACCTTTTACAGATCCATAAAACTCACAGTTGTATATCTTTTGAGTAGGTATTGTAGCAGGAACATTTTCCCCTTCTTTGTAATAAACAATAGTTCTAGCAACAATTCCCCCGATATTTTCATGTCCACTAATTGTACCTATTGCATAAGAATTTTGAACTGAACCATTATTAAATAAAGTTCCTGCAATACCAGCTGCGTCATGATCATCTCCAATTAATGTTATATTTCCAGTTGTGTAGCAATTGTCAATATTTCCATAGCATCGCCCAACTAAGCCTCCTATATGACCTTTACCTGTTACATTGCTACTCGAAGAACTATTCTTAATAATGCATCCATCCCCTAAAAATCCAACTAACCCTGCAATACCTTCATCACCTGATACTGATCCAAAACTTCTGCACCCTATGATCTTACTACTTGCATCTACTTTACCTATTAAACCTCCACCATGACTTCCTACAGCTACTGAGTCTATGGGTTTCACATCTTCAATCAAAGTTATATTGCCTAAAGCATAACAATTTTCAACTATTGAATTTTCTTTTATATATCCTATCAATCCACCTACTAAAGAAACTCCTTGTACTTCTACATCAGCATATGAGTTGATAATAGATGGACTTGGTTTTGGATTAGGAGGTACTATTCCTTCAGGATAATAGTTAAGCGTTCTACCTACAAGACCTCCCACATTAGTAAATCCTTTTACTTTTCCTAATGCATAGCAATCACTTATTTTTCCTCCATTAAACAACGTTCCTACCAAACCTGCTGCATCATGATCATCCCCAACAGCTATAACAATTGCATTGGCAAAAGAATGATCAATTTTCCCATACACTCTACCAGCAAACCCTCCAATATGACCTACACCAGTAATTTTACTATTTGTATTACTATTGCTAACAATAGTATCTTTAGAAATAAAACCAATTATTCCACCTAATCCTTCTTCTCCTTTTATCTCACAACGTGAAGAGCTATTATGAATACGAACAGATTTTTCTGTTTTTCCAACAATACCTGCTATAGAATCCTTCCCTACTATTAAATTAGAATCTATCAAATGTACATTCTCAATATCTACATTATCATATGCAAAACCAACAATAGCAGCCACATTATTCGCTCCATTTATTTTACTCCCAGAAATATTGAGATTTTTAATAATTGCCTTTTTTTGATGATCTCCAGATACAACTCCAAAAAAACCAATATAATCTTTATTTCCTTGATTGATCACCAAATTAGATATACTATGACCATTTCCATCAAAAAAACCTGTAAAAGCTTTTGCCGTATCTATTCCATCTTTTGTTTTTTCGTAAGTTCCAATAGGTTCAAAATCTTTTGTTAGTATAATATCTGATGTTAAAATAAAATTCTTATCTAAATGATCATGAATTTTATTCAATTGTGCTTCCGTTTTAATTTCATAAGGTTTTTCTTTAGAACCATCCCCAGATGCAAAATCAGAAGCTGCCCATGTATTCATTCCCATAAATGAAATTAATAGCATAGAAAAAGATAACAGTAGAAACATTTTTTTATTAAATATGTTTTTTACTTGCAATATAAACTCCTCCTTATTAAAATGTGATTTTATCGTTTTCTATAAAATACAACAAGTTATAATTTATTGAAAACGATAATCATTTTCAATAAATTATAACTTGTCTATAAGCCTAATTAAATAGGTCTTAGGTCCTATTTAATTTTATTTTTTATTGCAAATCATTTCTGCTTTCCCTAGTATAAAATTATTGTACAAAAAATACTAAATGAAATAGAATCTACTATTATTTCAGAGACATTAAAAAAACACTATATATTCTTTTACATAAGTTGATAGAATATAGAAGAATATATATAATAGATGTAAATAGAAAGGATTGAATACTTTCATGAATCGAATCAATAAAATACTTACAAATTCAGAATATATAAGCTATCTTAAACAAAATGAAGAAGCAGAAAAAAAACGTGTATTTTGTCATCATGATTTATCTCATGCTTTGGATGTAGCTAGAATTGCATATATACTAAACTTAGAAAAAAAACTTTCTATTCCCAAGGAAATTATTTATGCAGCAGCACTGCTTCACGATATAGGAAGATGGAAAGAATATAAAGATAAAACAGATCATGCTATAGTCAGTGCACAACTATCAGAAAATATATTGATTCAAACAGATTTTAATCAAAAGGAATCTAAACAAATTATTCATGCCATATTTGCTCATAGGCAAAAAGACTTACAAAAGACTTTACTAGATGAAATCATCTATGAAAGTGATAAATCTTCTCGTAACTGCTTTACTTGTAAAGCCATACAAAATTGCAAAAATTTTATAAATCAAGAAAAGCCTATTTTAACTTATTAATTCTTTAGAAAAGAGGGATTTATATGGACAAGCCAAGAATAGAAAAAGCTGTACGTGAAATTTTATTAGCTATTGGAGAAAATCCTGATAGAGAAGGTCTAAAAGATACACCTAAAAGAATTGCTAAGATGTATGAAGAAATATTTTCAGGTCTTCATGACGATCCAAAAAAACACTTGGAAATATTTTTTCAAGAAGAAAAACATGATGAATTGGTTTTGGTAAAAGATATTCCTTTTTACTCTATGTGTGAACATCATTTTGTACCTTTCTTTGGAAAAGCTCATGTAGGTTATCTTCCTAGAGACGGAAAGCTTACAGGCCTTAGTAAATTGGCAAGAGTTGTAGATACCGTGGCAAAACAACCTCAACTGCAAGAGAGACTTACTGCTTCTATTGCAGATGCTTTAGTACAAAATTTAAACCCCTATGGAGTCATTGTAGTAGTAGAAGCTGAACATATGTGTATGACTATGAGAGGAATTAAAAAACCCGGATCTAAAACAGTTACATCTGCTGTAAGAGGTCTTTTTCAAAAAGATGTTAAAGCCAGATCAGAAGCTCTTTCATTAATCAAATGGTAAGGGGGAATAATAATGGGTATCAGATGTAGAGATTATAATTTTCCATTAGGAAAAAAAACATATATCATGGGTATTCTCAATGTAACTCCTGATTCTTTTTCAGATGGAGGAGACTATATAAATGTAGAAGATGCTATAGATCATGCAAAGGAAATGGTTTTAAATCAAGCAGATTTTATTGACATCGGTGGAGAATCTACAAGACCTGGACATACAAAAGTAAGTAGTGAAGAAGAATTAAAAAGAGTACTTCCTATAGTCAAAAAACTTGTCAAAGAAGTAAATGCTCCCATTTCTGTAGATACCTATAAAGCTAGTGTAGCAGAGGAAGTACTAAAAGTAGGCGCTCATATGATCAATGATATATGGGGGCTTCAAAAAGATCCTAATATGGCTAAAATAGTTGCAAAATATAATGTGCCTATTGTTATTATGCACAATCAAGACACAACTGAATATAAAAAAGATATCATAGAAGAAATTTGCTCTTTTTTTGAAAAATCTATTCATATAGGAACGCAAGCTGGTATTAAAGAAGAAAATATCATCTTAGATCCAGGAATTGGTTTTGGGAAAACATCAGAGCAAAATATACATGTCATTTCAAGACTAGATGAAATAAAAAATATGGGCTATCCTATTTTATTAGGAACCTCTAGAAAATCCATGATCGGGAAAATTCTTGATCTTCCTCCAAAAGAGAGGGTGGAAGGAACCATTGCTACATCCGTTATAGGAATAATGAAGGGTGTCGATATACTACGAGTTCATGATATCGTTGAAAATATAAGAGCTGTAAAAGTAGCTGATGCCATTATAAAGGGTGATTATCATGGATAAAATAATCATGAAAAACCTTAGCTTTTATGGCTATCACGGTGCATTGCCTGAGGAAAATAAATTAGGTCAAAAATTCTTTATAGATATAGAGCTTTGTGCAGATTTAAAAAAAGCAGGTCAAACAGACTCTGTAAAAGATACTATTCATTACGGAGAAGTTTATATATTAGTAAAAGAAATCGTGGAAAATAAAAGATTTTCTTTAATAGAAGCTTTAGCTGAAAATATTACAAAAGAAATTTTTACTTCTTTTCCATTAGTACAAAAGATCCATACTATCATTAAAAAACCTCAAGCTCCTGTAGAAGGAATATTTGATTATATGGGAGTTGAAATAAGGAGAAAAAGAAATGAATAAGGCCTATTTAAGTTTAGGAAGTAATTTGGGAAATAAAAAAGAAAATATAGAAAATGCTTTAAAATATTTAGAAAGTGAATCTGTACACATCGTTTCTGTATCTTCTTATTACGAAACAGAACCTGTAGGATATACAGATCAAGACTGGTTTTTAAATATGGCTATCCAAATTGAAACCTCCTTAAACCCTTATGAACTTCTTTTATATTGTCAAGAAATTGAACAAAAATTAAAAAGAAAGAGAATCATAAGATGGGGTCCTAGAACGATAGATATAGATATTTTACTTTATGAAAATATCTATATGAATGATGAAAAATTAACTATTCCTCATCCTAGGATGATTGAAAGAGCTTTTGTTATGATTCCTTTATTAGAAATCAATAAAGATTTAATGATTGATCAAAAGCCTATCAAAGATATTGTAAAAAATATGAAAAAAGAAGAGATTAGGAAGGTTTGTTATGAATAATGCACGTATATTAACAGGAAAAGAGATTATTGTCTCTATAAAAAATATAAAAATAGGAGCAAATCATCCTCCTGTTTGGATCGCAGGTCCTTGTTCTGTAGAATCAAAAGAACAAATATTTGAATCTGCAACCACTCTAAAAAAAATTGGAGTAGACATTTTAAGAGGTGGAGTATTTAAACCAAGAACAAGCCCTTATGACTTTCAAGGTCTTGAAGTTGAGGGACTAAAGCTTTTAAAAGAAGCTGGAGATAAAGTAGATCTTCCTATTGTTACAGAAATTATGGAAGAAAAATATCTAGATATTGCTTTAGAATATGTAGATATGATTCAGATTGGATCTAGAAATATGTATAACTACCCTCTTTTAAAAACATTAGGGACAGTAAATAAACCTATTCTTTTAAAAAGAGGAATGAGTGCTACCCTCAAAGAATGGATTATGGCCGCTGAATATATTGCATCTAATGGAAATAATCAAATTATCCTTTGTGAAAGAGGTATAAGAACCTTTGAAACCTATACAAGAAACACATTAGATTTATCTTGTATTCCTATCATGAAAGAAGAAACAGGTCTTCCTATTATCGTGGATCCAAGTCATGGAACAGGTATCAAAAAACTTATTGCTCCTATGACAAAAGCTTCTATTGCAGCAGGAGCCAATGGTATTATGGTAGAAGTTCATCCAAATCCTGATAAAGCTTTAAGCGATGGACCTCAATCTTTGACTTTCGAAGAATACAAAAACATATTTAATAGTATTTAAAAAACAGCTCAAAAGATTTAAATCTTTTGAGCTGTTTTTATTGAAGTAAATAATAAATTCCTGAATTTGGTCCTAGTGGTATATTTATAATCATAAATACAATTAATAAAATCGTCCACAAAACTCCAAAAGCTATAGAATAAGGAATCATATTGGCAATGACTGTACCCATTCCTGCATTTTTATCATATTTATTAATAAATGCAAGAAGAATTGGAAAATACGGAAATAACGGACTAATAGTATTTGTAATAGAATCTCCTATACGATAAGCCATTTGAGTCAAAGCTGGATCGTATCCTAACAGTAAAAACATAGGTACAAATACAGGTGCCATTATTGCCCACTTTGCTGAAGCACTTCCTACGAATATATTGATCAAACAAGAGATAAAAACAAATCCAATGATGAGTCCATATCCTGTCATTCCTGCATTTTTTAAAAATTCTGCTCCTTTAATAGAAAGGACAATTCCTACATTACTCCATTTAAAATATGCTAAAAACTGTGATGCTACAAATGCCAAAACAATATAAGGACCCATATCACTCATAGCTGATCCCATCATAGCTGTTGCATCTTTATCTGTCTTAATAGTGCCTATAATCTTTCCATATATAAGCCCTGGAATTAAAAATACAAGTGTTACAATAGGTATAATTCCTTGCATCAAGGTAGATTCATAAGCTAGTATAGACCCTGACTTTGGATCTTGCATAAATGCATCTTTTCCAATACAAAGTCCTATAATCATCAAAATCAAAATAAGTACAGACCAACCTGCATACTTTAATCCTTTTTTCTCAATTTCACTTAAACTTTTTGTATGCTCTTCTAAATCTTTTCCTTCATATTTTGGAAATCGTGGTTCTACTATTTTTTCTGTTACCCATACACCAACCCCTACAAGGAAAATAGTAGATACAGCAATAAAATAAAGATTCATGGCAGGAGTTCCTTGATAAGTTGGATCAATCATTTGAGCTGCAGGAATTGTAAAACTTGCTGCCAACACATCTGCCATATTAATCATAAGATTGGCTGCAAATCCTCCTGATACTCCTGCATAAGCTGCAAATAATCCTACTAAAGGGTGTCTTCCTGTTCCTAAGAATATAATAGCAGCCAATGGAGGAAGAACAATAAATCCAGCATCTCCCACTGCATTAGCTAAAATTCCTACTAATATAATCATAGCTGTCATAAAATTTTTAGGAACCTTGGTAACAGAATTTTCTAAAACAGCCTTGATAAGTCCTGACTTTTCAGCTACTCCTGCTCCAATCATAACTACTAATACCAATCCTAAAGGAGGAAATGATTGAAAGTTTCCTACAATACGTCCAACAATTTGTCTTAGTCCATCTTTTGTTATTAAGTTTACTATTTGAATGGATTCTTTAGTAGATGGGTGTACTACAGATACCCCTATCTTTGCTCCTATATATGAAGTTAGCAAAATAACTCCACAGAATATTACAAACAATGTAATAGGATCAGGTAATCTATTTCCTGCTGTTTCAATAAAAGATAAAGATTTTTCAAATATTTTTTCAAATATCTTTTTCTTTTTTACTTGTTCTACTTTCATTTGATCATTCCTTTCTTTTTGTCATCCCTTCCATTGATTCAAAAAATCTATACTAATCTGTGATAAAATTTGAGAAGATATCAGTAAATGTTCATCATCCCAGCTAAATTTAGGGTGATGCATTTGTATCAGATTTTGTTCATCAGGTGCAATCCCTACAAAAAAGAAAGCTGAAGGTACAGATTGAGCAAAATAAGCAAAATCTTCTCCTCCCATATTCGGTTCTTTTGCAATTAGAATATTTTTTTGTCCTATTATTTTTTGAGCAGAATCTTTTACTAAATGTGTCATTTCATCATTATTGATTAAAGGTGGAAAATGCTTTGTCAGCTTAAATTCATAAGATGCGCCACATCCTAAACAAATTCCTTTTAAAATTTCTTTCATAGTCTTTGGAATCCATTCCCTAATCTTTTCATCAAAAGTTCTTATAGTGCCACCTACCTCTACTTCATTAGGTATGACATTATGTCCTTCTCCTCCATGAATAGTACAAAAGGAAACTACAGCAGGTTTTACTGGATCTACTCTTCTACTAATAATAGATTGCATATTATTAATGGCTTGTACTGCAGTCATAATAGGGTCTATACACATATGAGGACTAGCTGCATGTCCACCTTTCCCAATGATCTTAAATACAAATTTATCTGGAGCTGCCATCATAGGTCCATATTTGACCATAATATGATTCTTTGGAACAAATCCCATCAAGTGACATGCAAAAGCTGCATCTACTTTTGGATTTTCCAAAATCCCTTCTTCAATCATAGGTTTTGCTCCTCCATCATCTTCCTCTGCTGGCTGAAAAACCAATTTTACATTTCCATGGAGCTGATCTTTTAATTCATTTAAAATCATAGCTACTCCTAAAAGTCCTGCAGTATGACCATCATGTCCACAAGCATGCATTTTTCCCTTTACTTTTGACTTATAAGAAACATCTGCTTCTTCCTCAATAGGTAAAGCATCCATATCTGCTCTTAGTAAAACGGTCTTTCCAGGATATTTACCTTCTATGAGTCCTACTACTCCTGTTTTTGCTATATTGGTTTTTACTTGTATTCCTAGTTTCCTTAGTTCTTCTGCTACAACCCTTGATGTTTCATATTCTTCAAAAGCTAACTCTGGATGCATATGAAACTGATGCCTTAATTCTTTCATTCTTTCAAAATATTTTTGTGATAACTCTTTGATTCCATCTGTCAACATTTCTTCATTCCCCTTTTCACTTTTTTAATTTAACGTACTAAAGCAATCAGATAAAAAATAAATTCCATCTAGGATAACTTTCATAAATATGTTTCTCCTCATGGAATATAATTATATATTATACAATGATTTCAGTTTATTTTCAATATTTCTTCTTTTATTTATTATAAAAAGTTTTTTATATAAGAAGCATGCCTACCCACACGACTTCATTTTTTTTAAATTCAATAGATATCCCTACTTTTTTACAAGTATCTATTACAGATATTCCTACTGCTTCTAAAGATGGTCTTGCCCTTTTAGGATCGTTACAAATATCTTTTCCCAGTCTTGCATTACATACCTTGCATAATTTGCAATTTCCTCCAATCAAGGCATAAGCTTTATCATAGCCTAACTCTTTTGCTTTATTTTCTATATCTAAAAGGATATGATGAAGCTTACTAGCAGATACATAAAAATCTTCCATGACAGAAGGTTCTTTTATACAATCTTGAATCGTTATTAAAAAGCCTCTTTTATATTCTTTTAACTTTTTTGAAAAATCTTCTATTTCTCCTACATAAGGAGGACACATAAAATTTTTTCCATATTGTCCACATTTATTTCGAATACATGCATCTCTTACCTTTTGAGCAATAATTACATCATCTATGTTTATTTCTTTTAATTCATAAATAGGGTGAGACTTTATATATGTTTTTAAATCATTCATTCTACTCATCTATCCTTTCATTAAAAATAAGAGCCTGTATTATACAGCCTCTTATTTATTATACTAAATTTTAAACTTTTTAACCAATTCTTGAAGTTCCATAGAAAGCTCTGACAAACTCTCACTAGCTGATGCAATTTCCTCCATAGATGCTGTTTGTTCCTCAGCTGCAGCAGATACATTTTGAATTTGACTTGATACTTCTTTACTTGTTTCTTCTATTTGAGTAGTAGAATAAACAATGTCTTGGCTACCTTCTGCTACTTGACGAATAGACTCTGACATAGTATCAATTTGATCATTTACTTGATCTATCAAATACGAAATTTCACCAAAAGTTTTTTCTGTTCCTTGTACTGCCTCTATTCCTTTATCTACTTCTATAAGTCCTTCATTCATCTTTTGATCTGCATAAATAATATTATCTCCATTTTCTTTAATCAAATCATTAATGTCCTCAGTAGCTCTTTGAGTTTCTTCTGCAAGCTTTCTTACTTCTTCTGCAACTACTGCAAATCCTTTACCTGCATCTCCTGCACGTGCAGCTTCTATGGCTGCATTTAAAGCTAAAAGATTTGTTTGTTGAGAAATATCTTGAATCAAATTAATAATATTATCAATTTTTTTAGAACTATTTGTAATTTGAGCCAAAGCATTTTGAACTTCATTCGTACTCTTTCCAATATGATTCATTTGAAGAATCACTCCACTAATTTCTTGCTTCCCTATGTTAGACTTTTCATATACAGTACTACTTAATTGATTAACTTCTTGAGAAGTTGCGGATATTTCCTCAATACTTGCAGATATTTGCTGCATAGCAGAAGTAGCATTGAGTACTTCATTGAGCTGTTTGCCTGTATGCGATGCTACTTCCGTAGAAGCGGTAGCTACATGTTCAGAGGCTAGTGCTGATTGTTCTGATGTAGCCTTTAACTCCTCTGACGAACTGGCTACTTGCTCTGAAGAATTTTGTATATGTTCAATAAATTCTCTTAAATTATGAGTCACCAATTGAAAAGAATTTGCCAATATTCCAATCTCATCTTTTCTTTTTGTATATTTTTCATCTACATCTTCTCTAACATCCAAATCAGCTATTTTTTCTGCATAATATTTGATTCCTACAATAGGTTTTGAAATTGTTTTTCCAATGAAATATGCTACGCCAATTCCTATCAATAACATAAAGAGTGTAACCAATACTACCTTTCTTTTAAGGGAAGGTAGCATAGAAAGTAATTCATTTTGATCTGCTGTAAGAATTACAATCCAATTTGTATTTTTTATATGAGAAAATCCAAGATATAGCTCTTTCCCTCTAAATGAATATTCTCCAAACCCATTTTCTTGGTTTTGCATATTTTGAGCATGCGTTCCTATACCTTCCCATCCTTTATCTTTTTTAGCTTCTTCTATAATATTTTTTGCCTCTATTACTAAACTAGGATCTCTATGTGCAATAACCGTTGTGTCTTTATTAATCATATACGCATATCCTGTTTGTCCGAAAGCAATTTTATTTGTAACATTATTTAAAAAATTTCCATCTCCTACAGCAATTAATGCACCTGTCATAACTCCATTATAATAAAGGGGTACAGAATATACCATGACTAAAGCTCCATTGTCATCTGGATTGACACTTATGGTAGGCTCCATAACTCCTCTTTTTCCCTGTAGTGCTGTATTGTAATAGTCTCTACTAGATATATTTACTACTTGTCCATTGATTCCATATGTATCTGTCAAATAAAGATTTCCTTCTAGATCTGCTACACCCATCCTCAAATATTCTTCTTTTTTTGTGGCTTCATTTAAGATATTGATTTTATCTTCTATTGCATTTTGTGGATTAGAAATTCTATCACGGCTTGCAACTCCTTCTAAAAATTCAAATTGTCTGTCTACTTGAGCATAAATAAGTTCTCCTGCTTCCTTTGCACTTTGAGGTAGAGTCTTTTGTAATTCATAGATCACTGCATTAGCTACTTCATACTGAGCAAACCACCCCATTCCACTACAGACTACTAACAATAATACTGAAAAATAAATAATCAGTTTATTTCCTATGCTCTTCAATAAAAATCCCCCTTTTTCATTTTTAAAATTTCATTATTTTTATAAAAATACCCATTATATGTTAAATTAAATAATTTCCTCCTTTCTATATAAAAATCTCTTCTATGTTTACAAAAGAAGAGATTTTATATAATTATCTAAAACGAATGTTTACTTTTTCAAAACCCATATTATTTAAATTGGTTTCTATTAATTTTTTTGTATACTCATTGGATTCTTTTAAGAATCCTTTTTCAATCACTTCTTTTTCTACTTTTGTCTTTTCTTTTGTTAATACTTTCATTACATCATCAATCTTTAGTGGGTTCAAAAGACGGGAATCCTCGTCATAAACTGTAACTTCGTCTTCATTGATCACATGATCTAATATTCTTGCTTGATCTATAGTTACATCTATTTTTTCATTTGAACTAATTTTTATATCTACTGACTTTAAATCTACTCCTGCCTTTATATATCCTGTATACACAATCAAAAATGATTTCTTTGTAAAAGGCACCTCTATACCATTAAATTTCCTTACATTTTCATAAGATACTACATTTTTGTAATTATACTTTGCCGTAGCAAGTTCAGACATTTGAGATATAGTTTGTTCTACAATCTCTGCACTTATATTTTCTTTTTCACTTTTTAAATCTCCATATTGTAATAACCCTAATCCAATGACTATCCCTATCAAAATAAAAATAATTATATCTTTTTTAAATTTTTTCATATTTTCCCCCTTATTGATCCTTTCCTAAGCCCTAGATACAAACATATTATTATTTAAAGCTACACCTTATTCATGTCCATTTCAAACTTTTATTTTGTATTTTTTGATATTTTTCTACAATTATCGTCTTTTTCCTTTATTATACGGAAATATGAACGACTAATCAATAGGAAGAATTTTTTGTGAAATGAAATATATGTAAAACCCCCTCAAGGAATATTTTGTTATTCGTTGAGGGGGTTTATTAAATCTTAAACTTTTCTATTTCTTCATTTAAACTTATGGATAATTCATCTAACTCATCTGAAGCTACTGAAATTTCTTTCATAGCCATAGCTTGTTGCTCGATTGCTGCACTTACTTCTTCTGATGATGAAGCTGTCTCTTGTGAAATAGAAGAAATATTTTCTATAGATCTTACAATCTCATCTTTTTGTCCATCTAACTTTTCTACTACCATTTTAATATTTTCAACATCCCTTGTCACTTCTTGTATGGACTTATCTATTCTTGTAAAAGATTCATTGACTTTGTTTACTCCTTCTGTTTGGGTTAATGTAGTTTCTTTTACTTCTTTCATAGTATTTACAGTATATTGACTTTCTGCTTCAATGTTCATAATAATATCTTTAATACCATTAGAAGAATTTTTAGATTCCTCTGCAAGCTTCCTTATTTCTTCTGCCACAACTGCAAAGCCTCTTCCTGATTCTCCAGCTCTTGCAGCTTCTATAGAAGCATTGAGGGCTAATAAATTTGTTTGCTCTGATATAGCATCTATAGTATCTAAAATTTTTCCAATCGTTTTAATTCTTGTATCTAAATCCATAATAGCCCTTTCTATTTCATTTATTTCTCTTTGAGTAGTATTCGTCTTTTCCTGCAACTCCACTACGGCCTCTATTCCATCTTGCCCTCTAAGAATAGCTTCTTCAGAAGATCTGTCAATAGATTCCATATGATCCATTAATTTTTTGAAAACTTCTGCTAAATCCATAGTAAGATGAGCTGCTTTTTCTGCCTCTAATGCTTGTTCTGATGCTCCTTGTGCAATAGTTTCTGATGCAGATGAAACTTGTTCTAAAGAAGCACTTGTAATTTCAGAAGTAGCTACTAAATTTTGAGAAGAAGAGGTTACATCTATAGACACGTCTTGAATCTTCTTTGTCAAATTCTTTAATTGATCTACCATATCATTAAAATTTTTAGCAAGTGTTCCTATTTCATCTTTTCTATTGCTTTGTACATAAATATTTAAATCTCCATCTCTCACTTTTTGCATACCCTCTACTAACATTTTTATTGCTTTTGTCATATGGTTTGAAAACAAATAGGCAATAAAAATTGCACAAAGTAATGATATACTTCCAATCCATAAAATATGATGCAAAATCACATACGTCTTATCTTTAATTTCATCTATATACATTCCTCCAAGGATTGTCCAATTCAACTCTTCTAATTTTGTATATACAGCAAATTTTTCATATTCTTCTTGGTTTTCTTTCCATGAATAAGTAACTATTCCTGTTTTATTCTTTTTTATTTCATCTATTACTTTTTGAACTGGAAAATTCTTTCCTATCCAATCTTTATTTTTATGACCAATTACTTTGTATTCATCATTTACTATAAAAGCATATCCTCTATTTCCTATTTTTACATGTTTCATCATGTTATTTATCGTTTCCATAGACACATCTGCCCCTAATACTCCTAAAACTTGATTATTTTCATCATAAATAGGAGTAGCTAAAGAAACTACATATTCATGTGTATGTAAATCTTCATAAGGTTGTGTCCAAATCATTCCTTTCTTTTCTATAGCATCTTTATACCAATTTCTTTGAGTAAGATCATTATTATTTTCTCTAGAAGAAACAGGATAATCATAAATTGTTTTGTCTGTTTTTACAAAATACAAATTCAAAATATTAGGATTGCTTTCTTTTAATTTTTTAAAATGATAAATTATTTCATTAGAAGTATATTCTGAGTATTTAATTTCTTGAAAAATAGAATCTGTACTCATAAATCTAAGGATTTGATCTACTCCTTTTAATTCATTTCTAATAGAAATTTCTAGCTGCTCAATATATGCTAAGGAAGACCTCTGTAATTCTTCTCCTGTTACTTCTACTGATTTTTTATAAGTATTTCGTCCTAATATAATAAGAGGAATAGCAATCAAAATTATAGCAATTATAATCACTTTACTTTGAATACCTATTCTTCTTTTTAAAATTTTATTCATCTTTCATCCTCCACTTCTCATAATATAGTAAATTTTTCTAGTCCTTCTGTATCAATTGTAAATGATAATCATTTCAATTTCAACTCTTTTTTATATGTATCATCAATCTATTTATGAACAATACAAACAGAAAATCAATAAAATAATGTAATATTTTTTAAACCAAAACACAAAAGCGACCTATTGGGTCGCTTTTGTGTTTATATTAAGTATATTTACAATATATTTTATTCAGAAAGAATATAAACTCTTCTCAATTTGACTAATTTCCTCTACTTTTTTTAATATCTCTTCTCCAGCAAAAATTCCTTTTTGTTTCGTAAAATCTATAAAATCTATTTTTTCTTTTATTTGATAGATTTCTCCATGAGGTGGAGAAATAGAGTGATCTGCTATTTTTAACATAGGAATATCCAAAAGAGAATCTCCTGCTGCAATCACGTCCTTATCCCCTTCTCTTTCTTTAATATAAGATAAAGCTTTCCCTTTTGATACACACTTTGGAACAAAATACATTTTTCTTCCCTGAATAGACACCCTAAAACTTCTTTCTTCTAACCATTTTATAAAAGAATCTAATTCTTTAGGGATATAATTCTTGTTAACAATATAATAAATAAACAAATCATCTGCTACTCTTTTTTTTATAACCCATTCTTTTGATTCTATTTCTTTAAATTTTAAAAATACATCTTTAAAAGATACACATTCTTTTTTTATTGTACGCTTAATAAAATCATTCCACTCTTTATCTACTAATCCATCGATTAATATATTGCCTCCATTACTTGTAATAGCATATTTTATATTCATATGATTGAGCAAATGAATTCTTCTGTATTGCTCTATGCTTCTAGTAGTGACAGGAACAAATAATATTTTTTCATGAAGCTTTTTAAGATTTTTCACAGCCTCTTTTGTCATATAAGATAACGGCTCTTCTTTTTTTCTTTCCACGACCTCTATCTTCTCTTTGGAAAGACCTTTAATAAATTTTTCAGAATATATAAGAGTTCTATCTAAATCACTTGCAAAGATCATTTTTATCACCCTTTAAAGTCTTTATAATCCCACAACATTCATATGTCATATGAGGATATACTTCTACTAAAACATTTCTTTCTTTTGCTAAAAGTTCAATATGTTCTAAATTTGGATGTCCTTTTTCTTTAACTAAAATCTTCCATGGAATTCTTCTTAAAAGTACTCTAGTAGTTTCTCCAATTCCTGGTTTAATCAAATTAATATCCTCTATTCCAAAATCCTTTTGAATATTTTTTATATTTTTTAGTCCTTCCCAAGTTGGAACACTTTCTTCTTTTATGTTTATATCTATTTTATGTTCTACATAAATAAATTCTTTTGTAATCTCATCAATAAAAAAATTAGATACATCTTTTTCTTTTAATTCTTTATAATATTTTGCTCCATGAAAATCATCTTCTTCAATCAAATCTTTTGTATGAACTGTTCGACTTACAAGCCCTGAAACAGTAGAGTTTAAACATGCACTTGGAATTAAAAAATCTTCTCTTGTTCCAAATATGGAAGCACAATGCCCAGGATCTGCTAATACCGCTAATGTAGCATCTAAAGATACTCCATATTTATTTTTAAAACTCTCACATGCATCTTTTAATACCTTTGCAATAGCTCCTTTTCCAGTCCATCCATCAATAAATTGTATTTCTTGGTTAGGGTGATTTTTAAGTATATATTTTATAGCATTTTCATCTATTCCTTTTCCTCTAATAATAGAAATACTATAATGAGGCAGATCTACTCCATAATGATGTAGAATATATCTTTTAATCAAAATTCCTATAGGCGTTCCTGCCCTTGCCAATGAAACGAGTATAGTATTTTTTCCTTTTTTGTTTATGATCTTTTGTGCTACAATCCCTACTGCTTTGGCAATTTTTTTAGATGATTTATTTAAAGAAGAATAAAAAAGATTCATATATTCAGAAGATGGCATATACTCTATAGGAAGCATCTCTGAATAATGTATTCCACTTTGTATTGCTTCTTCCCTATCCTTTGTTCCTCTTTCTCTCATAGACAAGCTTATATCTTTTAATAAAAAAATCACATCTTCTTTTTTATAACTTCCCATAGCATCAGGTTTTTTAATATGATAATAATTATCGGCACAAACTACAAAAGAAATATTTAAAATACCTGTATATTTGAGACTTTCTATAAAAGAATCTAATTTTTTTTGTGGTATTTCTCTTTCTATAAAAATAAATAAATCATCATATTCTTCATAGGAAACATTATAAAAATAATTTATAATAGAAGGATCATCAAAGCTTTCAAATGAATATACATTTTTTGCTCCATACTCATCTTGGTCTAATGGATAAATAGGACTTCTAGTCGTAGAATGATACTTTACACCTTCTCCCATATAAGAAGCAATCTTCATGGGAATATACATAAATTCTCCTGTTCCAAGACAAAGAGTACTCTTCCCTATCCTCTTTTTTTGTAAGTCACTACCTATTTTCTTACATAAAGCATCTAGTTTTTTATTGTTTTTTTCATGTATTCCAAATCTTGCCGTTTCTTTTATATAAGGGCAATTATTTATATCTTGTTTACTATTCTCTGAAGATAAAAGAATACTTTCAAATAAATTTTCATTTTCTGAAAGCTTTATTATATTTATATCTAGACTACTCTTTTTTTTATTTTGTAAAAAATCATTTTCATTTTTTACTTCTCCTGATACTTCTATTTCTCCTGATAGTAAAGATACTGTATTGATTTTTATTCCTAATTCTTTTTCAAGATACTTATATTTTTTTATATTTTCTTGATTTCTCCAGTCTAGTATAGATAATACACCATATTGTTTTCTTGGATAAATCTTTTGAATCTCTTTGATCATATTTAATATTGTTTTTCCTGTTGTAATCTCATCATCAATAAAAACAATAGGACAATCTGATGTAAAAAGCCTATCTTCTATAGGATATAACCTATGGGTAGTAGAATGAGAATGTTCTTCTTCAAATTCAATAGACTGATCTACTCCTAAAATTTTTTCTCTCGTAGTATGAATATATTCTATATCTCCCTCAAAACATTCAAACACTCCATGTCCTAAAGCTGTAGCTGTTTCTGCAAATCCAATAAATAACATAGATTCATCTATATTTATTTTATCCTTTTTAAATTTTTCATAAATATTTGGTGCTTCTTCTTGATTTATTATTCCTCTTGCGATTTCTTCTTCATATGACTTATGGATATGATATACTTCTTTTGAATAACAAGTGGCTAATAACATACTTGTTAAAAGAGAAGCCCCAGGTGTAACTGGAATATGCTTTCCTAAGACTTTACTAACAAATAAGAAAGATCTTTTTTTATTTTTTCTTGCAGCCATCAAAAAAAGAGCTTCCATAGGAATATGATATATATTTTTATTTATTTTTACTTTGACAGATATTTCTTGATCCATATTATAAATCTTTTCTATTGCATAAGTGGGTAAAGTTTTTTCCTTCATGATACACCCCATATATTTTCGATTTTTTTAGTATCTTTTTTGCCCAATTTAAGTGAGGCTTGATTTCGTTCATTTTATTTTTATATTCACTCTTCACAACTCCTAGATTTCCATTATGATTTTTTATAATACTCAAAGCATCCATATATTCTTCATGAGTTACTGCATAAAGGGCTTGAACTACTTTTAGCTGATTTGGATGAATAATAGTTTTTCCTACAAATCCATTCTCCTGATCTAATAAAATTTCTTTTATAAATCCATTTACATGATTATCCGAAAAATATTCCCAAACAGGACCTGAAACTACAAAATCATTCTCTTCTCTTATAAAAAAATTAAGAATATCTAAAAGACAATCTCTTATGACTACAATATCATAAATAGAAACTTTAGGACTTCTTCTTATTCCAAAAATGCTTGAAAAATCTGTTCCTCCGACTCTTATATTTAAAACCAAATCTTTATTTTCTCTTAAAATATCTTTGATCTTCAAAAGAGTATCTATTCTTTTTTCTTTGTATATAATTTCTTTTGTTTCTAAAATAGGCATAGCATAAAATTTTTTCCCTAATTCCTTACAAACCTCTTTTAAACTTTCAAAATAACTCCATCCATTTTCTACTGAAAACTTTGGAAATACAAATCCCATAAGATATGAACTATATTCCTTCAACTCATAAGATAATCTTACCATTTGCTCTTTATTTCTTATTCTAAGAAAAATAAAAGGAAAATCTCTTATATCTATTTTCCCATTTTTTACACTTTCATCAATCATTTTAAATTCTTCTATTACTTTTTTTTCTGCTTTTTCTACAGCTAAATCTCCAATAGCATCTTCTAAACAAATCACCATAGATGTAATAGGATGTTTTAAGGATAATAAATCCTTTGCAATATTTTCTTTTACAGCTGGCATGTAAAGAGTTCCTCCAAGAGCATAGGAAAGAAGTTCTTTAGGACTTTCTTTATGAAAATCTTCAGGAAGTTTATAAAAAATAGACTTTTCTTCTTCATTAGTCAAATAACTAAAATATCTCATACTTCATCTCCTCTATATTAGAAAATAATAGAAACCTAAACCCCAAGGTTAGGTTTCTATTATTTTTACACGGAAAGACCATAATTTCTGCAAAGATCTGCTAACCCGCCACTAAAACCACTTCCAATAGCGTTAAACTTCCATTCTTGGCCATGTCTATAAAGCTCACAAACTACTAACGCTGTTTCGACTGAAAATTCTTCTCCTAAATCATATCTCAAAATTTCTTCATTATTCTCTTCATTCACTACTCGAACATAAGCATTAGATACTTGTCCAAAATTTTGACCTCTCTCATTTGCTTCATGTATAGTAACCGTAATACCTATTTTATGAACATGTGCAGGGATTTTTGTAAAATCAACCTTAATCTGTTCATCATCT
Organism: Anaerophilus nitritigenes; assembly: GCF_004138215.1. Lineage (GTDB taxonomy): Bacteria > Bacillota > Clostridia > Peptostreptococcales > Thermotaleaceae > Anaerophilus > Anaerophilus nitritogenes. Next base: position 94,845 of record NZ_RYYS01000009.1, on the reverse strand, counting down.
CCTTCTCCTTCTCCAGTTCTATTATCTCCTGTATGTATCACTGATCCATTTCCACCCTGTAAATTATTATAAAATACAAAGTCTGCATCATTTAATACTTTTCCATTCTCTCCTGCTAAAAAAGCAGATGCATCTAAATCAAAATCATGTCCTCCTCCATACTTATTTGTATCCCATCCAAGTCCTATAATAACCTTTGTTAAATCTGGATTAGATTTTGTTAAATCAATCCTTTGTCCTTTTGTAAGATTAATAGCCATTTTATACCTCCTATAAATTAATATTTTTTGACAATTTCACTTAATGAAGCATCTTGAGTACCTTCTCCAATAGCAGCAAACTTCCATTCTGCATTGTGACGATAAATTTCTCCTACAATAAGTGTAGTTTTTCCTGCATAATTATCTGTTAGATTGTATCTGATTAACTCTTCTTGATGATCTGTATTCACTACACGAATAAAAGCATTTTGTATGAGTCCAAAATCTTGTTTGCGTCTTATACAATCATAAATATTTACAACAAACACTAATTTATGAATTTCTTGAGGAACTAAATGTAAATCCACAAGGATTTGTTCGTCATCTCCTTCTCCCTCGCCTGTAAGATTATCGCCTGTGTGAATAATACTTCCACACATACTTCTTAAGTTTCCAAAATAAACAAGATCTTGTTTTCTCGAAAGCTTTCCATTGATATCTAACATAAGTACAGATGCATCACAATCAATATCTGCACTCGCACTACTCCCTCCAAATAAACCTGATAAAAATCCCCCACTTTTTTCTCTTTCAATAGGATCCCATCCTAACCCTATTAATAGTTTAGAAAGTCCTTTATTTCCTTTTGTAAGATCGATTCTTTGGCCTTTTTGCAAATTAATTGCCATAACTACTCCTCCTCTATTATAAATCCTTTAAGCAAAGACTTTTTATGATAAATTTTTATATAATATTATTAATTCTAACTTTTTAAAAAAATTCCTCTAAAAATATAATTCTTATTTTTGAGCAGGCATAAATTGTCTAATCCACCCACCAAAAGCTCCTGGATTTCTACTTTGAATGAGCACTGTTCCAGGGCCCCTAAATCTACAAACAAGTCCTTCTCCTGATGTAATACTTGAGATCCATCCCTTTGACGCTTTTTCAATAGTATAATTCATATACTCAGGCCATGCTACAAGATGACTATTGTCTATAATAACCTCTTCTCCTTCAGAAAGATTAATAGGATGAATAGCTCCAAAAGAGCTTATAAATACCGTTCCTTTTCCACTAATCTTCACAATAAAAAATCCTTCTCCTGAGAATAATCCCTTTGCTAAATTTTGCATTTTACTAGAAACATCTATCCCTGATGTAGCCGCTAAAAACCCATCCTTTTGTACAGAAAGATTATATGATCCATCCAAATTTACATCTACAACCCCTCCTGGAGCCGTTGCTGCAAGGAGTACTTTTCCTGGTCCTCTAGTAGCCTCAAGAGTTTGAAAGAAAAACTTTTCTCCTGCAAGCATTCTTCCAAGCCCTTGCATAAGACCTCCTTCCATACGTCCATCTACTTCTATAGTATTAGACATAGATACCATGGCTCCTGATTCAGCTTTTATATTTTCTCCTCTTTGTAAATTTACTTCTACTAATGGAAAAGCTCCTTCATATAATATTTTATAATCCAAATAAATTCCTCCCTTTATTTTATACAAAGACAGAGCCTTACGGCTCTGCTATACATTGATTCCAAAGTTTTGACATAAAGCTGCAAGACCTCCGCTAAATCCACTTCCAATGGCATTAAATTTCCATTCTTCATTATGACGATAAAGTTCTCCTACTACAACAGCAGTCTCTACACTAAAGTCTTCTCCAAGATCATATCTGATTAATTCTTCTCCTGTTTGTTCATTAGCAATTCTAATAAATGCATTAGACACTTGTCCAAAATTTTGATTTCTTTCTGTAGCCTCATGAATAGTTACTGTAAAATCAATCTTATGCACATGAGATGGAACTTTAGAAAGCTCTATTTTAATTTGCTCATCATCCCCATCTCCTTCTCCTGTAAGATTATCCCCAAGATGCATCACAGATTGAGCTTGATCTTTTAAATTATTATAAAAGATAAAATCATTATCACTTGAAGCTTTTCCATTCTCTCCTAGCATAAAAGCTGCTGCATCTAAATCGAAATCATGTCCTCCATCATATTTATTTGTATCCCATCCTAATCCTATTAATACTTTCGTAAGTCCTGGATTAGTTTTTGTTAAATCTACCTTTTGTCCTTTTTGTAAGCTAATTGCCATCATCCAACCTCCTCATATTTTTTGTAAATTTTCTCATTAAATATATTATCGTACAATATAACTTAATAATTTACAGCTAATAACAATCCTATTCATATTAAATGTCGATTTATGTATACTTCTTTATATAAGACATAAACTCCTTCTACTTCATAAGTTTTTTCATATTAAATGAAAATATACCTATATTTTAAATTTACTCATAGAATGTCTTAATTTTTCAATCAGTGAAATCATTTTATCATTTTCTTCTTTCATAAGATCCATAGCACTATTTTCTTCTTGAGCTAAAGCAGAAGTTTGTTCAATAGAAGCTGAGTTTTCTTCTGCAATACCTGCTACTTGTTCAACAGATGAGGTTATTTCTAAACTATGCTCAGATACTTTATCTAAATTTTGAGATACTTTTTCTATTCTTAATACCATATCCTCTACTTTATTGTTAATTTGTTGAAATGATTTTTCAGTATTTTTAATTTGCTCTGTTCCAGTTTCTACTTGCTTATATCCATCTTGTAAAGACTTTGTCATATCTTGTGATTCTTCTTGTATTCCTTCTATAATTCCTCGAATTTCTGTAGCAGAATCTCCTACTTGCTCTGCTAATTTTCTTATTTCATCTGATACTACAGCAAAACCTCTTCCTGCTTCTCCTGCTCTTGCTGCTTCAATAGCTGCATTTAGAGCTAATAGATTTGTTTGATCTGATATTTGATTGATCACTTCTACAAGTTGAGAAATATTTTGAGCTTTTTCATTTAATCTTTGTACTTTATTGACAGAATCTTTAACTACATCATTAATAACATATATTTGATCTACAGATGCTAAAATTTGTTGATTTCCAACTTGAGCAATATCTAATACTTCCCTTGTACTTTGATCTAATTCTTCTCCTTTTTCATGGGTTTGTTCTATTAATTTTCCCAATTGATTTACAGCATGTGCAATCTCTGTAGCTGAATTTGCTTGTTCTTCTGCTCCTACTGCCATTTGTTGCATAGTAGCTGCAATTTGCTCACTTCCCCTTCTCACTTCTTCAGATATATTTCCAAAAGCTTCTGTTTGATTATTTGCCTCATTTGATACATTCATAACGTCTTTCATCATATCTCTTAAATTACCTACCATTTGATTGATAGAAGCTGATAATTTTCCTATTTCATCTTTTCCTTCATAATCAATTTTTTCCACAAGTAAGTTTCCTTTTGCAGCTTCATCACTTACATGAATAACCTTATCTAAATTTTTTCGGATCATTCTTCCTATAATGATCATAATAATACTTCCCAAAACAATAGATAATGCCACACTAATCATTAAAATAAAAGTAGCTCTCTTCATACTTGTATGTGCTTCTTCTATGGCCTTTCCTCTAGTTTCCTGTACGATTTCTCTCATCTTTTCAAGTAACAAAATTGTTCTTTGTCTAAGAGAAGCTGTAGTAATTTTAGGCTCTATAACTTTTCTATCATCATTTTCTTTAATAGCAGGTATAATATCCTTTTGTAAAATATCATCCATTTTTTCATCATTAGATTGAATATGAGTATACAAAAATTTTAATTCATCTACATCCACAAAGCTCTCTATATCTTTTATAATTAGTTTTACATCTTCAACTGATTGTTGAAATTCTTGATCTACTTTTTTATAATCATCTAAGTATCTATCTTTTTTAAAGAATATATATTCTCCAATCTTTGCATCCTTCTCTCTAAATAAAGATCCCATTTTTGTAATGTCTAATGCACTTTTTCCTACCTGGTCTAGTGTATCTATATTTTCTTTTATATCGTTAAGGGCTTGAATAGTTACAAAAGTAGATGTTAAAAAAAATATACCTACAATGAACAAAACTAACCCATATTTATATCCTATTCTTATATGATTCCATCCAAATTTTGCGAACTTATTCTTTATATGCAATTTTTTAGAGTTCTTTTCCTGTTTTTCTTTTTCTAAATCTTTTTTCTTTCGTATTCCTATTATTTTTTTAAATCTCATACCAAAACACCTCTTTCTGTTTATCCTTGATGCACATAAATATTATAAAAAATATTTCCCATGTATTATGTATAATGGTTTATTTATCCAATCATTCGACATATTTATAGAAAATCCTTCTCTTAATTCTAAATTATGTAAAAACAAGACTTTTTTCCTGAAATTTCGCAAGTGTTTTTATATAAAAAAGAGATGAATTTTTTCATCTCTTTTTATCTTTTAAATATCTTATCTTTATATTTATCTAGTGTCAAAATCAAAGGATACCCTAATCCATAGCATGCAATGAGTTGTCCTAATGTAACCCATCCCATAGTGATCAAAAGAGGTAGTCCATAAAGATACCGAAGTACAAATCCTATTACAATTCCATTTACAATAACTGGTGGTATAGGAACAAGAAACTTTTTAGGCATCTTATAAGATAGATAAGCTGCTAATAAAGTAGCCAAACTACCAAATATGATATCTACTAATCCTCCACCTCCATAAATATTTGCCAAAATACATCCTACAAAAAGTCCTGGTATGGCAGCAGGTGTAAACATAGGCAAAATAGTTAAGCTCTCTGAGATTCTCACTTGAATCTGTCCATAACTAATAGGTGCAAATAAAATTGTAAGTGCAGCATAAATAGCTGCAATGAATGCGGCTTGTACAATATAATTTGTTTTTTTCATTTTTTTACCCTCCGTAGTTTTTTTTATTGTCAGGATATTGCGAACTGACACTAAATATATAAACCTAGTGGCTATATTATCACTTTTTATAACCTATTGTCAATGAATTTTTTTGTTTTATTTCAGCAACAATCCATATTATAATAGGAAAAATAATTTGAAATGGAAAATGATAATAAGGCCATATGTCTCTATTAAATTCGAAATAATACATTACACTATCGTATTGAAAATAAGCTAAATTAATTTGTAATAATGCTACTGGTAAAATAATCAAGTGGTATTCTTTAATTTTAAATATTTTAGAAATTCCCTTACAAGTACATAGCAACAATATACTGATTTTAATAAAGCCTCCTAATAAAAACACAATACTTACAATCGCTTCCATTCTTTGTAGTATATCTCCAATTTTTATTCTTGAGGCAGTTTCATGAGATGGATAATATATACCTGTTGCACTCTCTACTCCTAATACTAAAATATTCGTCATAGAAAGTAATAATAAATATATACCTCCAATCAGTACCCCTCCTAAATAAATCTTATAAATAGATTTATTTGTATTCAGATCTTCAAATACCATAGTAAAAACTATCATTTGAATAAATGGAAATGTCATTACACTAAAAGCCCCTTCAAATACCGGCTTCATTCCTTTTGACAATACAGGTGCTATATGATTTATATCCATATTTGGAATAGACAACAATACAATAAATACTAATAATAATATAGGTATATATAAAAATACTTCACTACATCTACCCATTACCTCCATACCTTCTTTAAGACCCCATGCACATAAAAATACAAATACTATTTGTATAATGATCTGGGGAGTTTCAGGAAAACTCACTACATGAATAAACTGACTATAATTGACTACTATATCACTCATCATAAAATAAACAAACCAAGTATATAATACAATCATTACTTTTCCTATAATTTTTCCAAAGCATATTTCTATTATATCAAATAAATTTTTATTTGGAAAAAGACAATGAAGTCTTGCATAAATTATGATTATAGGAATTACCATACCTATTCCTATAATAAAAGCTAACCATAAATCTCCTCCTGCCTCTAATCCTTGTGTAAATATAGAGCTGGAACCAATTATAAATAAAATAATCAAGGAAACTCCTTGTTTTGTAGAGATATTTTCTTTATGCATGCATATTTCCTCCAGCATTGCTTTTCTTTTAGTATTTGAATTTCTTTCTTGAATCATGTATTTTCATTTATTTTTAATAATACCTTGTCCCCTATTCATATTTGTGTTAAGATATGGGTAAAATAAATTTATACAAACTATGAAGGAACCTAGTAGTCTTTTATGGTAACAATCAAGAGAGCAGACTGGTTGGTGAAAAGTCTGTAGTACATAAAAGATGAATTACACTCTGGAGTTTCGAAGCTAAAAACTTCGACGGCTTCCACTCGTTATCGTGGCCAGAGGCTTTATGCGAACTAAGGTGGTACCACGGGCTTTCTCGTCCTTACTAGATGAGAGGGTCCTTTTATTTTTGTGTAAATATAGAGGAGGTTTTTATTATGTCAAATGTATTTGATGTGCTGAAGGAAAGAGGATTTATTCAGCAAGCAACTCACGAAGATGAAATCAGAGAACTTCTTGGAAAAGAAGCTGTTACCTTTTATATTGGTTTTGACCCTACTGCAGATAGTTTACATGTAGGTCACTTTGTACAAGTCATCACTATGATGCATATGCAACGTGCAGGTCACCGTCCTATTATATTAATAGGTGGAGGAACTGGTATGATTGGTGATCCTACTGGAAAAACTGATATGAGAAAATTCATGACACCAGAGACTGTACAGTATCATTGTGACTGCTTTAAAAAACAGCTTTCAAAATTCCTTGATTTTTCAGAAGGAAAAGCTATCATGGTTAACAATGGCGATTGGCTATTAAACCTTGAGTATATTCCTTTCTTAAGAGATATAGGAAGACATTTTTCAGTAAATAGAATGCTTACAGCAGAATGTTTTAAAAGTCGTATGGAAAAAGGACTTTCTTTCTTGGAATTTAACTACATGATCATGCAATCTTATGACTTTTTAAAATTAAGTAGGGAATATGGATGCTCCTTAGAATTAGGTGGAGACGATCAATGGTCTAATATATTAGGGGGAGTAGATTTAGTTAGAAGAGTAGATCAAAAATCTGTTTATGGTATGACTTTTTCTCTTCTTACTACTAGCGAAGGAAAGAAAATGGGTAAAACAGAATCTGGAGCTTTATGGCTTGATCCTGAAAAAACATCTCCTTATGAATTTTATCAATACTGGAGAAATGTTGATGATGCAGATGTTGAAAAATGTTTATCTCTTCTTACTTTCCTTCCTATGGATGAGGTAAGACAACTTAGTAGCTTAGAGGGAGCTGAAATTAACAAGGCAAAAGAAATACTAGCTTTTGAAATTACAAAATTAGTTCATGGAGAAGAAGAAGCTAAAAAAGCAGAAGATGCTGCAAAAGCTTTATTTGGTTCTGGTCCTAAAACAGATAATATTCCTTTTACAGAAATACCTTCTGATTCATTTAATGAAGGAATGAATATTTTATCTCTTTTATCTGAAGCTAAATTAATTCCTTCTCGTAGTGAAGGTAGACGATTAATCCAGCAAGGTGGAGTTGCTTTAAATGATGAAAAAATAACAGATATGAATACATTAATTACAAAGGATCACTTTAAAGATGGTGCTCTTATGATCAAAAAAGGAAAAAAAGTATATCATCAAATCAGACTAAAATAGAAGCCTATGGCTTCTATTTTAGTTGTGGATTATTCTATATTTTTATAAAATTATCCACAATTTATTCAGTAATTCTTTTTTGTAATTTTTCTCCTAATTCTTTTTCAAAATAAGGTGTAATGCCCCAAAATTTCTTAAAGGATCTATATTCCTTCGCTGCTTGTTCATAAGATCTGTTTCCCTTTACTGATCGAATTAATAAATTCTTTGGAGTATGCTCCATATCAATAAATTCTAAAATTTGAGTGTCATATCCCATAATTTCTAATATATTTGCTCTTATGCTATCTGTAATTAAAGCTGACATTCTTTCTTTGATAATCCCGTGTTTTTCCATAGGAATCATCAAAGAATTATGTATTTGATCTAATAATTCATGTTGACAACAAGGAACAGATAAAATAATATCTGCATTCCACTCTATAGCTTTTACCAAAGCTGCATCTGTTGCTGTATCACAAGCATGCAGAGTAACTACCATATCTACTTGATCTTTTTGATTAAAATGGGCAATATCTCCCATCATAAATTTTAAATTCTCATACTTTAAATCCTTTGCAATTTCATTACAATGCATAACTACATCTTCTTTTAAATCAAGTCCTATAATATCCACATTCATATTTAAGATATCCACAAAATAATAATAAAGTGCAAATGTTAAATAAGATTTTCCACATCCAAAATCAATCACAGTAACTTTTTCTTTCTTTTTTAAATTATCTACTACATCTCTTACCATTTCTAAAAATCTATTGATTTGTCTAAACTTATCATACTTTTGAGCAAATACTTTTCCCTTTTCATTCATTACTCCTAATCTATATAAAAATGGATTTGGAGTATTCTCAGGAATCATATAGTTTTTCTTTCTATTGTGAGATAAATTTTTTGGCTTTTTTGTAGGAGATTTTTTTAAAATCTTTACTTTAAATTTTTTACTAATAAGGATTTGATAATCCGCTTCTTTTGTATAGATTTGTCCTTGTTTAAAATTTGTTTCAAACAAAGAAATCATCTTTTCTATCATTTGATTTTTTTCCACATTTTCATGAACTACTTTTTTATCATAATGATATATAAATTGATACATAATTTTCTCTTTCAAAAGAACAGGTCTTATATTTACTTTATTATAATCCTCTTTTTTTCTTACATTACTAATAATACATTCTATCAAACTTTCTTCTTGTATAATTTGATTAAATAAATTTCTTATATTTTCCATAAAATCTTCCTCTCTTACATTACTATATGTATTATAACAAATTCAATCTTTTTATATTATAAAAATTCGCATGTTCCTATCGGAACTGCTCATATCGCCAACGAAATTTTTTCATTTCATTCAGAATTTCCGTTGCTTAAAATTTAATGAAAATCTAACTTTCTAAAATATTTATAATTTATTCATTTATATAATTTTCTAAAGAATAACAAATTCACATGTTGTAATCACAACATGTGAATTTTTAACAAACTTGTCTTTTTTCTTTTATCATCTTCTCCATATTGATAACAGATAATGGCTTGCTAAACAAATATCCTTGTACTTCATCACATCCTAATTTCTTTAAAAAATGAAATTGCTCCCACATTTCCACACCTTCTGCAATCACACGCATATTCATGCTCTGAGCCATTTCAATAACAGATTTTACAATAGCTTGTTGATTATTACTTTGAGTAATATCATCAATAAAGGATTTATCAATCTTTAAAACATCTATTTCTAGCTGTTTTAAATAATTTAAAGAAGAATAACCTTTTCCAAAATCATCTAAAGAAATGTGTATTCCTAAACTTCGTAACTCCTGTAAGATTTCATTTGTATATTCAAAATTTTGCATAATTGTATTTTCTGTAATTTCAAGCTCTAAACAAGAAGGATCTATTCCTGTTTCTTTTACTATATTCACTACTTTTTTAACAAAATCATCTTGTTGAATTTGAATCACTGAAATATTTACAGACACATACATAGAAGGTTTACCATTTTCCTGCCACTTTCTAATTTGATTACAAGCAGTTCTTAATACAAAATCTCCTATAGGAATAATGAGTCTTGTCTCTTCTGCGAGTGGAATAAATGTATTTGGAGAAATCATTCCCTTAGTAGGATGTTTCCATCTAATAAGCGCTTCTGTTCCTTCAATTTTGCAACTTCTGATTCCTATTTTAGGCTGATAATAAACAATAAATTCTTCTTTTTCTATAGCATGTCTTAAATCATTTTCCATTTCTAATTTTTCTAACATCTTCTGATGCATATCATAGGTATAAAAAGAGTAGCTATTTTTTCCATTATTTTTTGCTTCATACATAGCTGTATCTGCATTTTTTAGTAATATACTTGCATTTTCCCCATCTTTAGGATATATGGTAATGCCCATGCTTATTGTAATATAAAATTCTCGATCATCTAAAATCCAAGGATTTTGAAAAGACTGTATGATACTTTGTGCAACATTTTTAACTTGATTCATTTCTACATTTGGCAAAAGAGCCACAAATTCATCTCCTCCTAATCGAGCAGTAATTGCATCTTCTCCCAAATATTTTTTCATTAATCCACCTACATTTTTTAGGAGTAAATCTCCAAACAAATGTCCAATGGTATCATTTACTTTCTTGAAATTATCTAAGTCAAAATATAAAAGTCCAATCTTTTCTTTTTTTGTTTTTGCTTCTTCTAATACATAAGCTAACTTCTGTTCAAAGAATACTCGATTATAAAGTCCTGTTAAAGGATCATAATCTGCTAAATAATGAATTTTTTCTTGTTTTTTAAACAATTCTTGTTCTCTGTCCTCTATTTTTTGCTTTATCTTATTTAAATTTTGAATGGCTAATCCAAATGCATCATTAGAATCTAAAAAAATCATTTCATCATATTTTCCTTGTTGTATTTGACTTAATACATGATTAATCCTATTCATTTTTCTAATTATATCTTTATAAAGAAATTGATAAATGATTAAAAAATTAAGAATAGCCATAGCAAAAGAGAACATTATAATCCTCAATGATAAATTTGTTTTGTATTGTACATAATTTTCAAAAATAGATACTAAAAAAATATTAAAACAAATTAAAATTATAGTTAAATAAATCATTAATTTATTTTTCATTCTATAATCTCCTATAAATGTTATATTTTATATTTTATTCTATCATATATATATGACTCATACAAAACAAAAGATTCACATTATGCTATACCGTATAATCATATGATCAATAAAATTTCTCATTCCTTTGTAAGTTTTCTACTCCCTACAAAAAAACCGTCTATAAAAAAGACGGCTTAAATAAAATTTCATCATTTATTTCTTTTATATTTCTACATCCTGTCATAATCATGCCTTCCACTAATTCTTGTCCTATTTTTTCTGTATACATAGCTACTCCATCAGAACCTGCTCCATAGGCTGCTACTGCATAAGGTCTTCCAATCAATACTGCATCTGCTCCTAATGCTAAAACCTTTAAAACATCTAATCCTGTTCGTATCCCACCATCTACAAATATTTTCATTTTTCCTCCTACAGCCTTTACAATTTGAGGAAGCACCTCTACTGTTGCAGGAGTATAATCTAGTACTCTACCTCCATGATTAGAGACAACAATTCCATAAGCTCCTGCCTCCATAGCTTTCACAGCACCTTTTACTGTCATAATTCCCTTTAAAATAAATGGAAGCTTCGTAGCATGAATAATTTCTTTTAAATCTTTTACTGACTGTGGCCTTACAGGTTTACCAGCTTTAGCTAGTATAGAAAGCCCTGCAGCATCAATATCCATACAGACTGCTAAAACATTTTTTTTCTCTGCTGCATATAATCTTTCTAATATTTCTTTTTTACTCCAAGGCTTTATGGTTGGAATTCCCCATCCTTCATTTTCTTCAATCGCTTTTAATGGATCCATAAAGTATTCATCCTTTACTCCATCTCCTGTAAATCCAATAGTCCCTGCATTTTTACATCCTGTAATAATAGCCTTTGTATACTCGTAATCTGTCAACTTTTCTCCATAGCAAGGAATAAGTCCTCCTATAGGAGCTGCAAAAACTGGATATCTAAATTTTTTTCCAAACAATTCTATAGAAGAATCTATATTACCAAAATCATAGATCGTATCCATATTGAGTAAAATTTCTTCTAGCTTTTCTACATTACGTATAAATGTAGACCCCGTTCCCTTTCCTCCTACTCCTGGAATTTCTCCTTTGCATACCTTTCCATTACATGTAGAACAAACTCTACATGTAAAATCAGAAATGTTTTTAGCATTTTGAAGCATATCCTTATATTCCACTACAATCCCTCCTAAAGTCTTTTTATTATGATCTATTTTATCATAAGATTTTCTATCTTTATTACTATATATCTTTTATGCATAAATATCTGCAAACTCAATATGAATTCTCTCTTTGCATTCCCAATCTACATATTCATGATCACCAGAAGTTTTCTCTATTACTAGATCAATTGGAATATTGATAATAAATTCACTTCCCTTTTTCCATTCACTGTTTAATTGAATTGTTCCATGATGCATTTCTACTAATGATTTTACTAAGGAAAGTCCAATCCCACTTCCCTCTCTATTTCTGGTTAAAGATTGATCTACTTGTCTAAATCTTTCAAAGATCTTCTCACATTCTTCTTTTGGAATCCCTATTCCTGTATCTTTTACCTTGATGCATAAACTTTTACCACTATCTTTTACATTTACAGTAATTTTCCCTCCTGGATCTGTAAATTTTACTGCATTAGAAAGAAGATTCAAAAGGATTCTTTCAATTTTATCTGGATCACAAGCTATAATTTTTTCTTCCACATCTGTATCAAATTCAAGAGTAATCCCATTATTCTCTACATAATCAGCTACAGATAATGTAATCTCTTCTAATATATTGATCACTTCTACATTTTTTAAATGAATTTCTAAAAATCCAGCATCAATTTTAGTCATATCAATAAGATTGTTCACAAGTCTCAATAACCGATTGCAATTTTGTTTCATTACTTTTATATATTTATTTATTTTTTTTTCATTATCAACATATGCCAAAGATTCGTTGCAAAATTCTAACAATTGTATAGCTCCTAATATAACATTTAATGGAGTTCTTAGCTCATGAGAAATATTTGCAAAAAATTCATTTCTAAGTTCATCATATTCTTTTGCTTCTCTTAATAATCTTTCATTTTCTTCTGCCCTTTTTTGATCCGTCACATCACGACTACAAATGGTACTATATATATTTTTCCCATTTTTATCATAACAAGGTTTTCCTATCTCTTCAATCCATATGTAATGTCCATCAGAATGACGATATCTACACTCTACTCTATTTTCTATATGTTCTTTTATAGTTTTTTTATATGTATCCATTGCCTTATCTAAGTCTTTGGGATGTATAAAATCAAATATAGATTTTCCTATAAGTTCTTCTTCTCTATAACCCGAAATACTCATACATGATGGACTCACATATTCAATAATTCCTTGATCGTTGATTTGGCTAATCATATCAGACATATTATTTGTAATCTGTCTTAATCTTTTTTCACTTTTTTCTAATGCTTCTTCTACTTGTTTTCTTTTTGAAATATCTTTTACATAACTTAAAAAATATAGAGGATTTCCATCTTCATCACATACTAATGAAATATTAATATATGCCCAAACTATTTCTTTATTTTTATTAATATATCTTTTTTCTATATCAAAGGAAGCATACTTTTTTTCCCATAAATCTTCCATTTTTTTCATTTGTTTTTTAAAATCATCAGGATGAGTAAAATCTTTTACATTCATATTCATCAATTCTTCATAAGAATATCCTAGCATTTTTATAAAACTAGGAGGAACTTTAATTACTTTCCCACTTATATGACTACGAGTAACCATAACATAAGATAATTCTTCTGCTTTTTGAATTTGAATTTGTTGAGTAAATAATCTTTGATTAGATATCCTAAGTCTTTTGGTAATTAAACCTATTTGAAGAGATGCTCCTATCAACAAAAGACTATTGATCGGTCTACAGAATAAATATATTATAGAATGAGGAAAAATAAAAATTCTTGTATATATAGCTTGTGCTAAATATATAATGCTAATCAGAGCACTAAAATAACCACTTCTTTTTTCTTGCCACGCAGAATATCCTACTAAAATTGCAAACATTCCAATTAAATCAGGACTTTTCATATCAAAATAATATATCATTTGAGTGCATCCAAATAGTATCAACGTTATAAGTGGTCCTATATAATTCTTTATAAAATCATTATTAAATCTTAATTTTTCTACCTCCCTTAGATTCTCTATCTCTGTCACTTTCAATCCCATCTCCCCCTTGTTGATAGCCTACAAATCTAGTGATATCTTTACATTTATTTACATGATTATATCTTTCTATAAAATGCTAAATGTTCCTCCAAAAACATTTAGCATTTTATTACAAATATATACATTTTTCTCAATAATAAAAACCCAGATTAAAAAATCTGAGTTTTTATTATTAATAATTTGTAATGTTTTATGACTTTTATATTATATTATCTTATTTTTCATTTAAGAAATCTATAGCATATTGAGCATATAAAGCTGATCCTGACTCTAGTGCATCTTCATCTATATTAAATCTTGGATGATGATGTGGGAAATCTGCTCCCTTTTCTTCATTTCTTACACCTACAAAAGCAATGAGTCCTGGAGCTAATTTAAGATATTCAGCAAAATCTTCTCCTCCTGTTACTTTCTCCATAAGAGATACACCTTCTTTTCCAAGGATTTTTTCAACAGATTTTGCTGCTCTTATAGAAGAATTTCTTTCATTAATAGTAGCTGATGTTCCTGCTACATATTCAAGTGTTGCCTCTGCACGATAAGCCTGAGCTGTAGATTTTGCAACTCTTTCTAAAATATTAGGAAATTCATCTCTTATATCATTATTAAAACATCTTGTAGTTCCTTCCAACGTAGCTTCTCCTGCAATTACATTAAATCTTGTTCCAGATTGGATTTGTCCTACACTTACTACAGCAGACTCTAGTGGACTAATCTCTCTACTTACTACAGATTGTAAATTCATTACAATAGCAGAAGCCACTACTACTGCATCTACCCCTTGATGAGGTAAAGATCCATGTCCACCCTTTCCTTTTACATGAATTGTAAACATATCTGCTGATGCCATGCGAGGTCCTTCTTCTACTGAAATAACTCCACTTTTTAAATCACTCCATAGATGAATTCCAAATACTTCATCTACCCCTTCCATAGCACCTTCTTCTATCATCTTTTGAGCACCTCGAGCTGCTTCTTCTGCTGGTTGGAAAAATAATTTTACAACTCCATTCATTTGTTCCTTCATTTCATTTAATATCTTTGCTGCTCCTAAAAGCATAGCTGCATGACCATCATGACCACATGCATGCATAATCCCTGGATTTTGAGACTTATATGCTACATCATTTTCTTCATTTACTTGCAAAGCATCTATATCAGCTCTTAGCGCTATTGTTTTTTCAGGGGTTTTTCCTTTGATTGTTGCTAAAACTCCTGTTTTAGCTATAGAAACATAAGGAATGTCCATTTTGTCTAGTTCTTCCTTAATCCTTTTAGAAGTTCTCTCCTCATTCCAACTTGGCTCAGGATGTTGATGAAACTCCCTTCTTAATTCAATCACATATTCTTTGTACTTTTTAGATAATTCTTTTACACTCATAATTTATTCACCTCTATCTATAATATTTAAAACATATTTACAAACAATCCTGCAACAATAACAGATACAATTGTCACTGTTGTAAATCCACCTACTAGCATTTTAGGAAGCATTTGATCCATTAAATATTTTCTTTCTTCTTCATCCTCTGTTAATGCTTTTGTAGCTTCTTCTGTTAAAATATAGTTCGGTGGAAATCCATAAAGAGCTGTAAGGGCTACAGCAAATGCCATTTCTTTTGTGTATCCTAATAATTTACCTACCACCATAGATAAAATTCCCATTCCTAAAACTCCAAGAACAATAACTCCCATTAAAGATCCTGCAATTTGCACTAACATTTGAGGAGTTGCTTTTGCAAGTCCTGTAAATATAAACGCCATAAGACCTGTCATAAAAAATCCAAAAGATCCTGAAAGGTTAAGTGGCTTTCTCTCTAATAATCCTATTTCAGAAAAAATAACTCCAAAAATTAAACAGACTACATATTGAGATAAGAAAGTAAATCCTGTAGTCTCTTGAAACCAAGCCGAAAATCCTACTGCAGCCCATGCCACTATTCCTAATTTTAATAAAAGCATATAAGTCGTTTGATATTTAATAGGTAGTGGAGGAAAAATTTTATATTTACTCTCCTCTACTGTTACAGCTGTCTCAGCCATTACATCCTTTTGAATATTTACTATTCCATTTCGAAATAAATCTAAAAGTCTATTCCCTTCTTTTTTTAGCATAATAGCTGTTAGAGGATATCCTACAAATCCCTGCATCACATACATGATAATTGCAAGAACTGCTAAATTCTCCATTCCCTTTGCTGCTGCTGCATCTGACATCATAATAGCAGCTACAATTCCACCTGTTAAAGGAGGAGTAGCAGCAACTACTGTCTCCCATCCAAATAATACTCTACCGATAGTTAAAGTCATCATACAAATCCCTACAACTCCAGCTAAAGCAACAGTTACTGTCCTCCATTGGGATATAAGTTCTTTAATACTTAGCATCGTACCCATATGAGTAATTAATAAGTACATAGATAATGTAATAATTGTCTTTTCAAACCCTGCTAACCCTACAATATCCGCTGGGAAAAAAGTCCAAAATCCAAATAAAAACAACAATGCTGATACAAACACAGATGGTACAAATGCCTTTGTTTTAGTAGATACAACATCTCCAATAGCAAGTACCAAAAGAACTACACAAAATGCCATCATCAAACTCATCCATTTTCCTCCTCTATTTTTTTATATAAAAAAAACTCCTCATCCCTATAGGGACGAGAAGCTCATCTCGCGGTACCACCCTTTTTATGTTTATAAATACAAACATCACTTTATCGGTTTAAACCTTGCAATGTAACGATTGCAAATCGAATTGATCTACTCAAAAAATTTTTCAATCTCATAGCTTGGGAGTGAGTATTATATATACCTTGTTATCAGTTTTCACCAACCACTGACTCTCTAAAAACCAAGAGTATATTTTTCTCTCCGTCATCGCTTTATCTATAATTATTTATATTGTTGTTAATCTTACCAACATTTCTTCATTTTGTCAATATTATTTTTATTATAAATATTATTTTTTTCAGAAAAATATAATATTTAATCATCATCTCTTAACATATTAATATTTTTTCCTTCCATCACCTTATTCATATTTCTCATAGAACACATTTTTCCACACATGGTACAACTATCTTCATGAGCAGGCATAGATTCTTTTCTATATTTTCTTGCTTTTTCTTCATCAATAGCTAGTGAAAACATACTCTCCCAATCTAGCTTTTGTCTAGCAGTACTCATAGCATGATCCCAATCCTTTGCGCCTTTTATATTTTTGCCTAAATCTCCTGCATGAGCTGCAATTTTCGTTGCAATAATTCCTTCCTTCATATCCTCTAATGTTGGTAATCTTAAATGTTCTGCTGGTGTCACATAACATAAAAAATCTACTCCACAGCTTGCAGCTAAAGCCCCTCCAATGGCACTTGTAATATGATCATAACCAGGTGCTATATCTGTTACAATAGGTCCTAATACATAAAAAGGTGCTCCATGACAAAGTTTCTTTTCTAATAATACATTCGCATGAATTTCATTGATTGCCATATGTCCAGGTCCTTCGATCATAACTTGAACATTTTTCTCCCATGCCCTTAACGTAAGCTCTCCTAATACCATGAGTTCATGAATTTGACTTGCATCTGTAGAATCGTGAATGCTTCCAGGTCTACATGCATCTCCTAGACTCAATGCTACATCATATTCACCACAAATATCTAATAGATCATCATAATATTCATAGAACGGATTTTCTTTACCATTTAGCTCCATCCATGCATAAAGTAAAGACCCACCCCTTGAAACAATATTAGTAAGCCTTTTGTTTCTTTTAAAAGTTTGTGCTGTATTTTTATTAAGTCCTGCATGAATCGTTACAAAATCTACTCCATCTTTTGCATGTTTTCTTACTACATCTAAAAATTCTTTGGCAGTGATATCTTTTAATTCCTTATCATAAAAACCTACTGCATCATATATAGGCACAGTCCCGATCGTAGCATTAGACATCTCAATTAACCTTCTTCTAAATTCTTCTGTTTTTCCGTAAGAACTCAAATCCATAATAGCTTCTACATTCATATCTAAAGCTACTTTCACTTTTTCAAGCTCTTTTTCTATATCACAACAATCTTTGGAAATACCTAAATTTACATTGATCTTTGTTTTAAGTCCCTCTCCTATTCCTTCAGGATCTAATGATTTATGATTCTTGTTAGCAGGAATAATTACTTTCCCCTCTGCAATAAGTTTTCTTAAAAATTCTACTTCTATATTCTCCTTTTTTGATACAATTTCCATTTCTTTAGTGATGATCCCTCTTTTAGCAGCATCCATTTGAGTTGTGTACATATTTTTTATCCCCCTTAAAAAAATCAAAAAAAGCTTACCCAAAGGTAAGCTTAATCTTTCGTTGCTTCCCTACGTCAGTATGACCTGCATCAGGTAATAAGGGTCAGGAAAAATCCTTCTCAGCCAAATGGCCCCCCTAGCAAAACTATTATGTTGACTTCATTGTATTCCTATTTTTGTTATTTGTAAAGTCTTATTATTCTGTTATTAATTTTAAATCAACAGGAATAAACTTTTCTACTTTTTCTCCTTTGATCATTTGATCTACAGTTTCTATTCCTAAAGATCCTATTTTATCTGGTTGTTGTGCAACTGTAGCAGAAAGTTTTCCCTCTTTTACAGATGTAACTGCATCATCTGTAGCATCAAAACCAACAACCATAATATCTCTTTTACTTCCTTCAATAGCCTTTAATGCTCCTAAAGCCATTTCATCATTATGAGCAAAAACAGCATTGATTTCTGGTTGTGCTTGTAGGATATTTTCCATAACTGTCAACCCTTCTGTTCTGTTGAAGTTTGCAGTTTGTTTTGCCACTACTGTTATTTCTTTTCCTTTGATGGCTTCATTAAATCCTGCTCCTCTATCTACGGTAGCAGAAGCTCCTGGAATTCCTTCTAATTCTACTACTTTTCCTTTCTCGCCTAGCTTTTCTATAATATAGTCTCCTGCCATTTTTCCACCTGCTACATTATCAGAAGCAATGTGAGATACTACCTCTCCACTATTTGCTCCTCTATCTAAAGTAAGCACTGGAATGTTTGCATCATTTGCAATCTTAATAGCATTACCTACTGTGTCAGAGTTTGTTGGATTGATCATAATGACAGAAACTCCTCTTATTACCATATCTTCCATATTAGAAAGTTCCTTTTCTGACTTATCTTGTGAGTCTAATACAATTAATTCATATCCTAATTCTTTTGCTTTTGATTCAGCACCTTCTTTTAATGTTACAAAAAATGGGTTGTTCAAAGTTGAAATGATCAATCCTATTTTTTGTACTTCCTCTTTTTGAGGCTCTCCTTGTTGCCCTGTACAACCTGCTAATAATCCCATAGCCAAAATGGCTACCATAAAAATAGATACTACCTTTTTCATTTTTAATTCCCCCATTCCTTTATAGTTTATCTGATGACTAACAATTCCAATGTTCTCACTTTTTACGCGAACAATAAGAATTGTACAGTTCCTAGATAACACGACTTAATGTTTAGATTGTTTCATTATTTCATCTAAACTGAGTCTTAGTTTAGATGTATGGATTCGGAAAGACCAAATCCAGCATAACAATGTTTATTTTATCCTTATCTAGAAAAAATAAACTATTTATTTTTCTTTTCGATCAGATAATACTGCAATTAATATAACTGCTCCCTTTGCAATCATTTGATAATAAGAAGACACATTGAGTAAATTTAAAGCATTATTTAAAATTCCTATAATTAAAGCTCCTATGATGGTTCCTAGTATACTTCCTGCCCCTCCTGCAAGACTTGTTCCTCCTAATACAACCGCTGCAATTGCATCTAATTCATATCCAATCCCTGCATTAGGATCTGCTGAGGAAATTCTTGATGTAGTAATAATTCCTGCTAAAGCTGCTAAAAATCCACTTATTGCATATACAGAAAGTTTTATATTAGATACCTTCAGTCCTGAAAGTTTTGAGGCTTCTTCATTTCCACCTAAAGCATAAATATATCTTCCCATCCTTGTCTGTGTTAAAACATAATAAGATACTATAAATACCAAGACCATCAAATAAACTGGAATAGGAATTTTTAAGAAGTATCCTCCTCCAATGTTTGAAAAAACTTCAGAAGTTTTATCTCCTGCTAAAGTAATAGGTTTTCCATCAGAAAACACTAGTGTAGCTCCTCTTAAAACAGTCATAGTCACTAAAGTTGCAATAAATGGCTGAACTTTTCCTTTACTAATAATAATTCCACTAAAACATCCTGCTAATGCCCCAATCACTAAAGCCATGACTACTGCTAATAAGACATTTACTCCTGATGAAATCAAATACGCAGATACAGCACCAGAAAACGCCAAAATAGACCCTACAGATAAATCGATTCCACCTGTTAAAATAACAAAGGTCATCCCTGCTGCAATAATAGAATTAATAGAAGTTTGTCTTAATACATTGAGTATATTGGGTAATGTTAAAAATCTAGGACTTAGCAAAGAAACAATAAAAGAAAATACCACAAGTCCTATGATCGATTTAAATTTCATAAGTACTTTTTTATTCATACTTTTTTAAGCCTCCTTTATTCCTACAGCACATTTCATGATTTTTTCTTGAGAAGCATCTTCTATAGAAAATTCTCCACTAATTCTTCCTTGATACATAACTAAAATACGATCACTCATTCCTAATACTTCTGGCATTTCTGAAGAAATCATAATAATACTCATACCCTCTTTTTTAAATTCATTAATTAAATCATATATTTCTTTTTTTGCTCCTACGTCTACTCCTCTAGTAGGTTCATCCAATATTAAAATCTTAGGCTTTGTCATTAGTCCCTTTGCAATAGAAACTTTTTGCTGATTTCCTCCACTTAAATTTTTAATCTTTTGGTTTTCACTAGGAGTTTTGATATTCATATGACCAATATATCTTTTAACAGCTTCCTTTTCTTTTTTAGAACTAATCCTTAGAGATTCTTCAAATTTTTCCAAAGAACATATAGTCATATTCTCTTTTACTGAAAGCCCTAAAATTAAACCTTCTCCTTTTCTATCCTCAGATACATAAGCAATTCCTTTTTGTAAAGCCTGTTGTGGAGATTTTATTTCTACTTTTTTTCCTTCTATATAAATTTCTCCTGAAATCTTTTGAATAACTCCATATAAAGTCTTTGCAAGTTCTGTTCTTCCAGAAGCCATAAGTCCAGAAATTCCTAATATCTCTCCTTTTCTTAATGTAAAATGAATGTCTTTTATATATTCATTAGAAAGATTTTTAACTTCTAAAGCAAGTTCTCCCTTTTTGACTTCAATTCTTGGAAATTGTTCTGTAAGCTTTCTTCCTACCATCATTTCTATCAATTTATTTTCATCTAAATTTTTCACTTCATCTTCTCCAATAAATCTTCCATCTCTTAAAACAGTTACATCGTCACACATCCTAAAAATTTCTTCAAGTCTATGAGATATATAGACAATTCCTTTTTCATCTTTTCTTAATTCATCAATTACCTCAAATAAACTTTCTGTTTCTTTTTTTGTCAAAGCATCTGTAGGCTCATCCATAATAATAATTTTTGCATGTAAAGAAAGAGCCTTTGCAATCTCAATCATTTGCTGCTCTCCAACACTTAATTGAGACACCTTTTGTCTAGGATCTTTGTCTACTTTAAGTTTTTTTAATAATTTTTCACTATCTTCATAAAGCTTTTTCCAGTCTATTTTTTTAAATTTATTTACAGGTTCTCTTCCTAAAAATATATTCTCTCCAATAGTCAAATGAGGAATTAAATTCAGCTCCTGATGAATAATGCTAATTCCAAGATCTTGTGCATCTTTTGGTCCTTTTAAATGAATTTCTTCTCCCTCATAAATAAGTTGTCCCTGATCTTTTTGATATACACCACTTAATATTTTCATAAGAGTAGACTTTCCTGCTCCATTTTCTCCAAGTAACGCCATTACTCTTCCTTGATGAATTTTAAGATCCACACCATCTAATGCTTTTACTCCTGGGAATTCTTTCACAATCCCCTTCATTTCAAAAATAGGTTTATTCATTAACACCTCTCCTTAAAATACAACGCCTGATTTTAAGATTACATTTGCATATGGAGTATGTTCTCCTGTTCTAACAATTCCTTTTGATTCTTTTGTCATATTCTTAAAAGTTTCATGATCTACTTTTGTGATTTTTATTTTTATATTTTCATTTTCTTCTACTTCGTAAATTTTTCTCATAAACTTTTCATAAAGAACAGGACTAACTGTCTCCATTTCCTGTGCAATAACTACTTCTTCCACTTTTAATTCCTCTAAAATTGTATCTAGTGTATCCATAAAGCTAGGAATTCCTTTTTTAAGTGCTAGATCTATTCTTTTTACTTCTTTTGGAATAGGCAGCCCACTATCAGCTATAGCGATTCCATCTGTATGTCCCATTTGAGAAATCATATAAGAAATTTCACTATGAATTAAAGCTGTCTTTTTCATTTTTAGTCCTCCTTTAATGCTTCTATTTCTTCTTTATATGGAAGAGATCTTTGTGCTCCTTTTTTTGTTACCGTTAAAGCTCCTACCCTTGAACCATATCTTATTGCCTCTTCTATAGTCTTACCCTCTGATAGACAAACACATACTCCTCCTATAAAACTATCTCCTGCTGCTGTAGTATCTATCGCTTTTACTTTATGGGCTTGAAATTTTTTAAATCCTTTTTTATCTATATACATAGATCCTTTTGATCCTAAGGTAACAATCAAAGATTTTACTCCCTTTTCTATTAAATTCTTTGAAGCTCTTAGTACATCTTCTTCATTATTTATTTCTATGCCAGTTAATATCTCAAGCTCTGTTTCATTAGGAATTAAAAGATCTATATTTTTAATGATCATATCATCTAGTTTTTGTGCAGGTGCAGGATTTAGTACAGTATATACCCCTAATTCTTTAGCACACTTTAGTGAATACTTTACTGTATCTAGGGGAACTTCTAATTGAAGCACTAAAAAATCTGATTCTTTTATGATTTGTATGTTTTTATCTATATCTTCTTTATTTAATGTAAAATTTGCCCCTGGAACAACAATAATCGAATTATCTCCTTCTTCACTTACTGTAATAAGTGCAACTCCCGAAGGAGTATTTGTTTCTATTTTTACACCCTCTACACAAATTTTATCTTTTGTCAGTCCTTCTAAAAGAGTTTTTCCAAATCCATCATCTCCAAGTTTTCCAATCATATGAACTTGGCCACCTAATCTAGCAATAGCTACTGCTTGGTTGGCTCCCTTTCCTCCAGGAATTTCTTCAAACGACTTCCCTATTATGGTCTCACCTACTTTTGGCATATGATCTACATTTGCTACCAAATCCATATTCATACTTCCGATCACTGTAATTTTTCTCACAGTATTGCCTCCTTATTTCTTTAAAGTAGAATTTCGAATCATCAATTGAGTGTCTAATAAAATATTTTGATAACTATTCACTTTTCCTTGTAAAGTCTCTATAAGCATTTGTACCGCTTTGTATCCCATTTCATAAATGGGTTGTTTGATGGTTGTCAAAGTAGGATCAATAAATCTACTCATATAAATATCATCAAAACCTACGACTCCCACTTCATGTGGAACTTTTATACCATCTTCCTGTAGGGCCTTTATTGCTTCTATAGCAATTAAATCATTTCCACAAAATAAAGCATCAAATTTTCTTTTTTGTCTTAAAAGTTTTTTAATAATTTCATAACCCCATCCACTTTGATAAGTTCCTTCTATGATATTTTCTTCTTTATATTTTATAGAATATTCTTTAAATGCTTTTTTATATCCCTTTAACCTTTCCATAGATGTATAAGATGTATAGGGTCCTGATAAGAAAAGGATGTCTTTATATCCACATGTAATCAAATGTTTTACTCCTTCATAAGCACCATTTCTATTATCTGCTTTTATTCTTCCTTTTATATGCTTTAAATCAAGATCTCTATCTACTAAAATAATAGGAATTTTATTATTTTTAAAGCGACGAAACTCTCCCGTTCTTTTAGATGAAGCTGTAAATATAATACCATCTACCATTTTTTCAATGAGCATACTTACGCATTTTTCTTCCTTCTCTTCATCATCATCTGTATTGCAAAAAATCACATTATACTCCGATTCATTAGCTCTATCCTCTACCCCTCTAGCAAGTTCGGGAAAAAATGGATTTCGTATATCTGGAATAATCAGCCCAATTGTATTTGTTTTCTTTGTCACAAGACTTCTTGCTGCTGTATTTGGGATATAATTATATTCTTTCATGATTTTTAGTATCTTTTTTCTTGTAGGATCACTAATATGTTCATCTTTATGATTAATTACTTTCGAAACAGTTGCTGTTGAAACTTCTGCTATTCTTGCAATATCTTTGATTGTAACTTTCATATTCTTCCTCCAATATTACGATAAACATTTAAGTTAAACGTTTACCTTAATTGTAGCATTTTTTTTCTTCCTTTTCAATCACTTCTCATTTTATAAAAATTTGCATATATCTATGTTCTACTCACGTTTTTCATTGATTCAAAAATAAAAAATATTAAGAAAACAAAAAGACGGTTCTTGTGATTTATATTTACAAATCTCAAGAACCGTCCTTGATTTTTTAAAAATGAACTGTTTTTTGAATCAAAATATTTTGTTCCATTTTTTTATTATATATTTTGTAATTGTTTCTCCCGTTATTTTTTGCTTCATACATAGCTATATCTGCCTGTTCTAAAAGATTTTCCATAGTTGCTCCATGATGTGGAAAAATTGAAATTCCTATACTACAAGTTACATATATTTCTCGTTTTTTTATAAAGAAAGGTTTAGAAAATACATTTAAAATTCTATCAGCAATTTGTATTACTTCATCTTCAAAACAAAAACCATCCATTAAAATCATAAATTCATCTCCACCGATCCGAACTACTAAATCATTTTTTCTTATACTTTGTTGTATTCTTTTTGCTACTTTTTTCAAAAGTTCATCTCCTGCTGCATGTCCTAGTAAATCATTTGCAAATTTAAATTTATCAAGATCTATAAACATAACCCCTACCATTGTTTTTTCATCTCTTGCTTTCTCAAGGATACATTTTAGCTTTTCATTTCCATACCTTCTATTTGGTAGATTCGTAAGACAATCATGATAAGCTAAATACTCTATATTTTCTTTATCCTCTTTATGAGCACTTACATCTGATATACAAAGAAGTAAATATTTTTTATCAAAAACATAAAATATTTTCAGATTTAGGTCTACCCATTTAGATCCCAATTTTTTATTTTGAAGTATCACTTTTTCATTTCCATTTTTAAAATAATTTTTTAATTGCGTTTGATGCATTGTCATAGCTATTGACTCTTGAAAAATTTCGTCTATACATTTTCCAATTAGTTCTTTTTCCTGTAAAAAAGAATTGATTGTATCATTATACTCTATTACTGTTAAATCTTCATATCTAAATACTAAAATTCCATCTTTTATATGATCGAATCTCGTTTTGTCAAATAACTTTCTTTCAATCATATTACATTCTGTTTTAATTCTTCGGCGGGTAATCATATAAAAAATAATAAGTATACATAAAGTATAAATAAAATATATATCTTTTCCAATTTTTATGTATGGAACCATCAAAATTCCTGCTATATTTATGATAAAAGTAATTCCTGTATAAAAATTTACATCTGTCATATTGTGGAAAAAAGAAAATCCTACAGAAATTCCTAGTAAATATAAAAAACAGCTCTCCCAAGAACAATAATTTTTTATACTCCATATAAACAAGCCTACATTTAATAGATATATAACACCCATCCATATGTATTTCTTACAGGCCTTATCTTTTTCTGTCCACAAATTTCTTTTCAATGAAAGCACCCCCTTGTTGATGTTTTTCATTTTCTGGTTCATATAAAATAAAAAGACCCCTATGATGTAGGCGCCTTTCTTTAAAATGGCAATTCATCTACATTCATGCTTTGGTAACCTGGCAATCATAGAAATATAAATTTCCTTAGACCCATGGCTTTGCGTCCTTATTTTTCAATAAGTTTGCTATTGACTACATGATATTTTAAGGTTAAAGACCTATATATTTTAGGTCTTTCTTCCTATTACAAATTTCTTCCTTTATTTCAAAATTCCTTCTTTTTTTCAAAATTTATTTGATTTTATATTATATATATGATATTATTATGTTTTTATTACAAACTACCATTCTAGCATGGTAATACTATATTAAAGTAAACTATTAGATAGGAGTTACAGTATATCGTTTAATAATAAAAAGTATAAGGTATAACCTTATACTTTTTATTATTAAACGGTATTCAAATTTTATATTAAAAACTTTTCCCCTATTATATTTCTAATCTGTATCCAACTTTATATACAGTAGTAATTTCTTCAAATAAATCTAATTTTTTTCTAAGCTTTTGAATATGCATATCTACAGTTCTTGTTTCTCCTATATAATCATATCCCCATATTTTTCGAAGAATTTTTTCTCTTGATAAAGCAATCCCTTTATTTTCTACTAAAAGTATTAAGAGTTCATATTCTTTTAATGTAAGATCTATATTTTCATCATTCTTTTTTACGATTCTCTCTTTTAAATAGATATTAATATTTTTAAAAGTAAGTTCTTCTTTTTTTGTACATCTTCTTAAAACTGCTTCTACTCTTGCTAAAAGCTCTATAGATTCAAATGGCTTTATAATATAATCATCTGCTCCCATTTTGAGTCCTTTTACTCTGTCAGATAAATGATCTCTTGCTGTAAGAAAAATCACAGGAATACCCAAATGATGAATATTTTCCATAATAGTATATCCATCTACTATAGGAAGCATTACATCTAGTAAAATTAAATCAAAGTCTTCTTCTTTTATAATCTCTAAAGCCTTTTTTCCATCATACACTTGTCTAACTTTATATCCTACCATTTCTAAATTTAATTTAATCAAATCTGAAATAGCTTCATCATCCTCTACAATTAAAATGATTCCCATTTTTTACACCCCTAAAAATAATTTCTTAATTTATTATATAACTTTTTTAAAAATAGAAAAAGTATAAGGAATTTCCTTATACTATTTAAAAACAATCACATATACTTTTTTTTCTATATCATCTATATATAACTCAATTTTTTTATTTTTATAGGAAAAAGTAAGATATTTTACATATTTCTCAACAATTTTCCCTTCATATTTTGCACCTTTTATACCTACTTTTTCTAAATATTTCATAGCAATTTCTTTTTCTTCTTCTTCATTCATTTTTTGAGTAGGCTTTTTCAAATCTTTTTCTAATCCTTCTACTAATACTAATTTTCCACTTTCAGCATCTACTTGAGCACCATATGTAATATCTTTATAATCAAGCTCACCTTCTACATCCTGCCAATATATAAACCATGTATTTCCGTCTGTATCTCCGTATGTATTATCTACTAAATTAATGCTTTCTGTAAAATCATTTCTATTTATTTTTTTATCAAAATACTTTTCTACCCCCCCTATAGCAATAGATATAGCTTCTTCTTTTTTTACTTTTACATCTTGATTATTAAAATTTTTCCCTTTTGTATGATAAAGATCTACTACCTTTTCATGATCTAATTTAATATATATATGGTTACCTTCTTTATAGTGAAATTTAAAGCTAGAAATTTTTCCATCTTCTCCTGCACTCCATAACTCTAAATTTTTTGTATCTTCTACTATATTATTTTCTTTTATAAAATCTAGTGCTTTTTCTTTTTCTTCTCTTAAATTTATTTCTCTGTTTTTTTGTTCATCAATGGATTTTGTATCTGCCATTTCTACAATTTGTCCTGTTTTTGTATCTATACCTACTCTATATTTTTGCTTATCCTTTTCATCTACCCAAACAACTCTCCAATAATCATTTGTCCAAACATAATCATCTTTCTCCATTAAAATAGTTTTTACAGTTAACCCATTTATATCCATATCTCTTTTAAAGTATTTTTTATAACTGTCCTTAGCATTCTTTATAAGCTCTTCTTGATTTACATTTTCTTCTTGTTGTACTTTTTCTGTCATCACTTGATCTTTAGGAATCCCTTGTGTTCCACAGCCTGTAAGTAATGCTCCTACTAATAATGCAATCCATATTTTTTTCATTTTCTATACCTCTCTTTCATAGTTATATCTACAATGAAAGAATAACAAATCTATTGATACAAACCTTATCCAACTTGTAAAAAAGTTGTAAATTTTAATCAAATATAATTTTTATTATAGTTCCTTTATCGAAAGTACTCTCAATTTCTAAATTTGCTTTATGTAGCTTTGCAATTTCATTACATATAGAAAGTCCTAATCCTGCTCCTTCATTTTTTCTACTTCTTGAACCATCTCCCATAAAAAATGGTTCAAATACTTTTTTTATATCTTCTTCTTTTATTCCAATTCCTTCATCTCTTACTTCAATGATTATTTTTTCATTTTTTTCATAAAGCTTTACATAAATATTACTTCCTATTTGGGATGCCTTTATTCCATTATCTATTAAGTTTCCAATTAGATTTTTCATAAGGTCTTTTTCAACTTCTTTGTACAAATCTTTGGTCTCAATGATCATCCCTATATCTTTTTCTTTGAGACGATACTTTAAAATTTTTTCCACCTCTAATATAATTTCTTTTAAATTTTCTTTTTTCATGATGAAATTTTCATTCTTCAATAAAATCAAATTCATCATTTTTGAAGAAAGCATCTCTAGTCTTTTTCCCTCTTGATAGATATAATTAAGTCCCTTTATATAAATTTCTTCATTATATTTTGTAGATCTTAGAAAATCTGCATAACCTATGATAGAAGTAAGAGGTGTTTTTAATTCATGAGTTAGGTTGTCTATAAATCTTTGTTTTTCTTTTGTATTTTTTTCCAATTCATTTATTTTCTCATCTAGGTTATCTGTCATTTCATTAAACTTCTTTGCAAGTGTCCCTATTTCATCTTCTCCATAAATCTCCACCCTATTTGAATAATTTCCTCTTGTGATATCCTCTATAGCATCTATAAGTTTATAAATAGGTTTTGTAATATATCTACTCATAAAATACATGCTTACACTCATAAAAATAAACATTACAAGTTCCAATTGAAATAAAAATTTGTATTGCTTATTTCTTTCTGCATATATCTCTGTAATATTTCTAATATATGTAAATTTGAGAGGCTCTTTCTTGATCTCTACCATATTTGTAACAAATAAATAAGTTTGATCCTGTAGATCCCTTATAATATATTTTCTTCTATTCTCAAGAGGATTTTTTAATTCCTTTCTTTCTCTGTTTATTCTAAAGTCTACACTAGTAAAAAATATATCATTGTTTTTATCTAAAAGCTCTACATATATTTTTTCATCATGAAATTTTTCTAAAAAATTTCTGATATGATCATATAAAAAACTTTGTCCAAATCTTTCATCTTCATAAATCCTATTTTCTATAATCATATTCATACCGGAATAAATGCTTAAATGTTCACTAAGAGTCCTTTGAACTTCCCTTTTTAAGTCTGCTTGATGGCTATTTTCTATTAAAATAACTCCTCCTATATTTAAAATTATTACAAATAAAAGAAAATTGTAAATAAAAATCCTCTGCCAAAATTTCATTGTAATCATCCTTTGCAATAAAATCTTCTTTAATATACCATAGTTTTATATTAAAATGTGTAAATAATTTTATATTTTAACCCAGATTTAGATTTATTTTATAAAATTGGTAAAATAGTTTGACATATGCATTTTATTTGTTTTAAAATTGTATTGTGCAAATATTTAATGTATCTCATTATTTTTCATATTATTTTTCAGAAACCGAGGTGATTGCAAGTGCAACAATTATTAAATCAAGTTATCGAGAATAATAAAGGTTGGATAAAAGAAGGAAAAGTTGCAACTTACATCCCAGAACTTGCAAAGTCAAATCCAAATGCTTTAGGAATTTGCGTATTTGATTTAGCATGTAACGAATTTTGTGCAGGTGATTTTGAAACAAAGTTTACAATGCAAAGTGTCTCTAAAGTAATTACTTTAGCATGTGCACTGATGGACAAAGGAAAAGAAGCTGTATTCTCAAAAGTAGGCTATGAACCTTCTGCTGATCCTTTCAATTCTATTGTTCGACTAGAAACTAAAGATTCTCACAAACCACTAAATCCTTTTATTAATGCAGGTGCAATTGTCTGTACCTCTTTAGTTGCTGGTGATAATGGCACCCAAAGATTTGATCATGTACTTCAAATGATTAGGGTTATGGCAAACAATCCAACTATTGATATTAATGATCATGTATATCAATCTGAAAAACTTACCGGAAATACAAATCGTGCCATTGCCTATTATTTAAAAGGAGCAAATATTATCAAACGAGATGTAGAAGATGTATTAGATGCCTATTTTAAACTATGTTCTATAGAAGTTACTGTGAAAGATATAGCAAAAATTGCATCCGTCATTGCCAATAGAGGAATCATCCCTTGGTCTGGAGAACAATTTCTTCCTAAATGGGTATGTCAAATTGTACAAACGATTATGTTGACATGTGGACTTTATAATGCGTCTGGAGAATTTGCTGTAAATGTAGGTACTCCTTCAAAAAGTGGTGTTGGTGGTTGTATCATGTCTGTTGTTCCAAAGAGAATGGGGATTGCAGTAGTAGGTCCTGCTCTTGATGAGAATGGAAATAGTATAGGAGGTTTGAAAGTTTTAGAAGAGCTTTCAAAAAAAATTCATTTAAGTATCTTCTAAAAAAATATATAGAAGAATAGATAAAAAATTAGCATGTTGCTGTAGCAACATGCTAATTTTTTTATCTATATACCTTATGTACAGAATTAGATCCACTTAAATACAACATAGGTGGATAATACATAGTAAAATCTACTATATCTCCAAGCTTTATATTCTCCTTACAATCATGAATATCTATAATTAAATGGTCACTACTACTTCCAACAATCTGTACTCCTTCCATTTTAGGAATTAACTTATCATCAAGAGCAAAGTCTTGTTTTCCTATCGCAAGCAATGCTCTTTTTCTTATTCCTTTATCCTCATAGGTAGGAGAATTTCCAAATGCATCAATAAAAATTTCTCCAATAGGATGAGTAGGTTTATTTTTCACTTCTACTACTTGTGCCTTTAGTACAAATGTATCTTGATGCATTGAACTCATATCATATCCCCAAAATTCATCTAAATCTTTAGCAAGTAATACCCCTTCTCCTATTCTGAGATTGTTTATTTTATTAGGCATATCTCCATCTAATAAAAGAGGAATAGAGCTTGTTGCTCCTCCAGATATAATCTCTAATGATCTATTGATTTTTTCTTCAATACTTTCAGCAAGATCACAAAGTTTCCCTAGATTATCTTTTGTAGGCTTAATAGATCCATAACAGCCTAAATTTGTTCCTATTCCTCCTAATTCTACATATTGAAGTTTTTCCTCTACATATATTGCTAATTCTATTAATTCGTCTTCTTCAAAAACTCCTTCTCTTAAATCTCCTAAATCAAACATTAAAATAACTTTATGATGCTTATTTTGCTTTTTACATTCTTTTTCTATTCGATCTAAAGTTTCTTTTTCTGAATTCAAACTAATATCAACATATTTTACCAATTCTTCTATCTCACTAAACATAGGAATTCTTATAAGCATCATTGGACTTTTGATCCCATATTCCTTTAACCTTATAATTTGATCCATACGAGAATCTGCTATATACTTACATCCTGCTTCTACAAATTGATCTACTACTTTAGGAAGTCCATTAAATCCTTTTACCACTCCTGCTATTTCTATCCCTTTTTCATTGCAAAGGTCTACCATGTATTTTACATTATCATAAATCTTTTTTGTATGTACTTCAAGCATAGGATATCTTTCAGTTTCTACCACAGATTGCATATTTATACATCCTCCTTTATATCATCTTGCTTTTTTCAAAACGTTTTCTTCTGATTTCTTATAATTCCATTTTTTCTTAACATCATTATAATATATATTCATTTTGACTTCTACAATCATTTATAAAAAGGATTCATTAATTTTTAGATACAAATGAATGATCCTTTATATAAAATCTCCAAAGTTTATCTTTATATTCCTCTGCATAATCTATATTAACTCTCTTTGTAGAAACAATTTCTATTTTTTCATCATTGTCTTTTATATAAAGCTCATCTCCACTAATCATATCATATCCATTCAATTCTTTTGTAATATGTAGAGCCTTACAAAGCTTTCCTGGTCCATTTGTTAAATCCTTTAATTTTTTAGACTTTATTTTTCTATTTTCTTTTAATATTTCAAATTCATTCAAAGGCTCTACAGCTCTTATAAGTACTGCCTGAGGCTCCTCTTTCTTAGCAGCTACAATATTTAAACAATAATACATGCCATAAATCATATAAATATAGGCATATCCTCCATCCCAAAACATGACTTCTGTTCTTTTTGTTCTTTTATTGTTGTATGCATGGCATCCTTTATCTTGCGGCCCTATATAGCTTTCTGTTTCTACGATTTTGCATTGAATCAAACGGTCTCCTATCTTTCGTACTAATATCTTTCCTAATAGATCTTTGGCTAAATTCAATGCATCTTTTCTATAAAAACTTTCATCTAACTTCAAAATACTACCTCCTAAAATCTTTTTTCGTGTTCAATTAACCATTTTTTTCTCCAAAGTCCTCCTGCATATCCAGTAAGTTTTCCATTCTTTCCAATCACCCGATGACAAGGAATCATAATGCTTATATTATTTTTGTGATTTGCTCCTCCTACAGCTCTGACAGCGTTCTCATTTCCTATATGTTTTGCCAATTCTTGATACGATGTAGTCTTTCCATAGGGTATTTCTAATAATGCATTCCATACTTTTTTTTGAAAGTCCGTACCTTCTATATAAAAATTTATATTAAATTTTTTCCTTATCCCATTAAAATATTCATCTAATTGCATATATGCGTTTTCTAAAATTGAAACACTCTCTTCAAGTTCTCTCTTCTCCTCTACAAAATGAACAGCCATAATACATTCTTTTGTTCCTATAATTTCTATGATTCCAATAGGAGAATCATAGTATTTCATATATTTTTTCAAATGATATTCACCCTTTTTGCTTTATTGTATCACAGGAGTTTCATATTAAACAATAAAAGAGCAACACTGGGCTGCTCTTTATATCTCATATATTTTCTTTTGAACTCCTGCTGCACTTCCTCCTACTTTAACCCCTTTGATCTCTTGATCCTTTATTATAAGTCTTGCTCTTATTTCTGAGGGTTGATTCATAGAATACCCTTGCTCAAATATCATCTCTTTTGCTTGATTTTCATCAACTTTCTTATACTTAAAAAGATAAGTACTTAAAGCTCCATTCGACGTGCCTGTAGCAGATTCCTCTAAAATATCATATAAAGGAGCAAAGTTTCTACAATGAGCAGTGCTATCTAATTTTGTTTCTAATGTAAATACATGATAACCTACTACGTTGTATTTTTTACTAATTTGTGTAATTTTATCAAAATCAGGTTTTATATGAAGTAGGATATTTAAATTTTTCACTGGTACTAAA
Organism: Anaerophilus nitritigenes; assembly: GCF_004138215.1. Classification (GTDB taxonomy): domain Bacteria; phylum Bacillota; class Clostridia; order Peptostreptococcales; family Thermotaleaceae; genus Anaerophilus; species Anaerophilus nitritogenes. Next base: position 61,029 of record NZ_RYYS01000009.1, on the reverse strand, counting down.
ATATCTTTAAGACCTGTAGATACAATTTGTATAGGCAGATCGTCTAAAATATCTTCTTCCTTTATATTTAAAGAATTTGCGATTTCTTTTTTATCCATAACTTCTAAAAACTGTGGCAGAGGTTGATTCATTAAAATACTATTGTTTTCATTTACTTCAATATTTAATACACCCGCCTTTGTTTCTTGCGTATATTTCCCTGATTTTATGATACCTTCTTTTAATAATACAAAGAAAGTTGCAATGGTAGCATGACCACATAAATCTACTTCCTCACTAGGAGTAAAAAATCTAACCTTAAAGTCTGCTTTATAAGATTTTTGAACAAAAGCAGTTTCAGAAAATCCAACTTTCTTAGAAATTTCTTGCATCAAATCTTCTGATAGATGATCTGCATGCAAAACTACTCCAGCAGGATTTCCTCCATCCTCTGTTTTTCCAAAAGCATTTATCGTATAAACCTCTACTTTCATACAATCCCTCCTCTAATATATATATTTATTATAGAATAAAGTATTTGTTTTTACCATGAAATGATTTGTTTTATGAAATTGATTTACCATATGGTTCATGATACTATGAATGTATCTTTAAAAAAAATTTCATTTTACAAGGAGGGTACTTGTATGGATCAAAGTGTAAAATGGGTTATTGAAAAAAAAATCGAAAGAACAATTGAAGCTTTGAAAAAAAACAACATGGAAGGATATTTCGTAAAAGATGAAAAAGAACTTTTAGACAAACTATCAAGTTTACTTCAAAAAGGAGAGACAATATCTGTGGGAGGTTCTGTCACACTTTTTGAAACAGGCATTATTGATCTTTTACGTAGTGGACAATATAACTTTTTAGATCGATATGAAAAAGGTTTGACAGAAGAAAATATCAAAGAAATTTATAGAAAAAGTTTTTTTGCAAATACTTATTTGACAGGTACTAATGCAATCACAGAAAATGGAGAGCTTTATAATGTAGATGGTACAGGAAATAGAGTGGCTGCCATGATTTATGGTCCTGATCAAGTTATCGTAGTGGTAGGATTTAATAAAATTGTAAAGAATTTAAATGAAGCCATAGAAAGAAACAAGCAAATTGCAGCTCCTATCAATGCAAAAAGACTCAAGAAAAAAACTCCTTGTGCTTCTACTGGTGTCTGTATAGATTGTACTAGTCCTGAAAGAATCTGTAATGAATATACTTTGATCAAGCGCCAAAGAATCCAGGGAAGAATTAAGGTATTTATTGTAGATAAAGAATTGGGTTATTAGATTCAAAAATTGCAGCTATATACAGCTGCAATTTTTATTTTAGTTAGATTGTTGTAAATTCCTAAAAATCTGTATTCATATATGGCATTAATTGATCCTTTGAAACACCAAATTCTATGAAAGAAGTGGCACTATCATCTAGTGGCATGTAATAGAAGAAAACTTGATCTGCTTTGAAATAAATTCTTATTCCTTCTGCTTCTAATTCTTCTAATCCATACACTTTTGCTTGACCATTTAATATTTTCATTACTTCCTTTTTAGATTGCTCCCCTTTTTTAATAAAATTTTCAAAATCAATTTCACTTCCAGATTTTTTCATATCTAAGTTTACACTATATTGAATATTTATATCTTTTCCTATTACCTTTCCTGTTCCTTCAAAAATTACACTCAAAATCTCGTTATTCATCTTTGTAATTTCATAGTTAATATTTATATCTTTATATCCATCTTTTTTATATATTTCTACTACTTTTTGTAAACTTTGATTTATATAATCTTCTTTGAGTTCCCCTTTACAATTTTTAATTTGAGGATAAACAATTTTTATATTATGTGCTTTATCTTCTACTACTTTCTTTTCTATATCATAATTTAAAACTGGAATTATATTTGTATCCTTTAGTATATTTTCTAAAGATTTTAAAGGAATTTTAAACTCTGGTTCTCCACTAGCTCCTGGAGCAATTTCATATTTTGAAAAACATACAACTATATTTCCATCCTCTATGTAAAAAGATTGTGTGTCTGAAATAGATTTGAATCCTTCTTCTCCATCAAAATAAATTCTCTCTTCTGTACTTTGTTGTTCTTTGATTTGCTTTTTAATTTCTTCATTAATTACTTTTTTATAGTCTGCATTTTCTTTAAATAAATCATTTATTTGAATCGCATTATATTCTTTTAAATCTACATTATAACAATCTGTTCTAGGAGTTCCATGTGCTCCTCCAGTATACATATAAGTTTGAACAACTAGAGAAAATACTCTGTCTTTTTCTTTCACACTATAATCTACAAACAATTCATATGGTTGCATTTCAAACCCTTCTTTAGCCATTTCTTCATTTTCTTTTACTTGCTTTTCTACTTCTTCTTGATCTTTCATAGCATGGCTTAAAATAATATCATTCAATTGATCTTGATAATGTGTATCTTTCATTCCTTCTATAACAGGAATTCTCATCTGAACGTTTCCAAGTTGATTGTTAACTTTTATTTCCTTTGCTTTTACTTGTATATTTTGATTTTGTTGCTCTTGTATAGATTGTGTAGAACCTGGCTTTTTGATAATATTTTTTTCTATAGAATCAGACATAGCAAAAGAAATTCCTCCTATAACTAAACATCCTACAATTCCTAATGGTATTACTTTCTTCTTATTCATAATAACTCCCCCTCAATGAAATCTTATGTATTCATCATAACAAAAGAAGTAGGAAAATTAGTTACATAAGAGTTACAAATTTCTTTACAAAAGGTTACATATTAAATTCAGAGCTTTCTTTATGAATGTTCTGTCCCATAAGCACACCCATAACAGATGCCATCATAAGACCTCTTGTCCATCCACTAGAGTCTCCTAGAGTATATAGTCCCTCTATATTTGTATGAAAGTCTTGATCTAAATCAATTCTATTGCTATAAAACTTAATCTCAGGCCCATAGAGTAATGTTTCTGTACTTGCAAAGCCTGGCACAACTGTATTCATAGCTTGAATAAACTTGAGTATATTCATCATAGGTCTATAGGGAATAGCAGAGGTAATATCTCCTGCTACTGCATCCAATAAAGTAGGGACTACATTGGATTGATTCAGTTCATGTTGCCAAGTTCTTTTTCCATCTAATATATCTCCATACCTTTGTACTAATATTTTTCCGTTTCCTAACATATTTACAAGCTCTGCTACTTTTTTTCCATATTCTATAGGTTGGTTAAATGGCTCAGAAAAGTTATGAGAACTTAAAATAGCTAGATTTGTATTTTCTGATTTTTTGTCTTTATAAGAATGTCCATTAACAATGGCTAAATCATGGTCATAATTTTCCTGGCTTACAAAACCTCCTGGATTTTGACAAAAAGTTCTCACTTTATTTTTAAATGGAGCTGGATAACCTATTAATTTAGATTCATACAATACATTATTTACTTTTTCCATAATCTCATTTCTTACTTCTACTCTCACTCCAATATCTACTGTTCCTGCACTATGACCAATACCATGCTTTAAACACATATCCTTTAACCAATCTGCCCCTTTTCTTCCTGTAGCAATCACAATCGTATCTGCATAGATCATCTCTTTATTTTTCTTTGTTTTAGAATCAGCTACTTTTATTGCTTTTATCTTTTGATCTTGTATCACTAAATCTTCTACCACAGTTTCAAACTGAATATCAATTTTATGATCTAATAAATAATTTTGTATTTTACAATAAATTTCTTGAGCCTTTTCTGTTCCTAAATGTCTAATAGGACAATCTACTAATTTTAAACCTGCTTCTATTGATTTTCTTCTAATATCTTTAATGGCTTCATTATTTTCTAATCCTTCTACTTTAGGATCTGCCCCAAATTCAAGATAGATCTTATCTGTATATTCTATGTATTCTTGTGCTTTATAACTTCCAATAAGATTTGGCAAATCTCCTCCTACTTCGTAGCTTAAAGATAGTTTTCCATCTGAAAATGCTCCTGCTCCTGAAAACCCTGTTGTAATATGACAATAAGGTTTACAAAGAACACATTCTTTAGTTTTTTCTTTAGGACAATATCTTTGTTCTATTTTCCTTCCTTTTTCAATCATTAAAATGCTCTTACTAGATTTTTTTCTTACTAATTCTAATGCAGTAAATATTCCTGATGGGCCTGCTCCTACTATGATTACATCATACTTCAAATGGATCATCTCCTTTATACAGGTAAATATTTATCTTCTTCATTTTTAAATGATTCTCATGACAATAAAATCTTATCCTATTTTTTAAATTTTTTCAATCTTCTTTATATAAAAAAAACAGCCTCTTATGAGACTGCTTTTTTATACTGTTTCTGCTAAATTTTTTGCATATTCCAATGCATTTCCTATTCGGTTTATGGATACATCTTTTTCATCTTCTGAAAGAACCTCTATTGCATAAAGCATATCTAACATATTTTCTTTTACTCCTGCTAAAATTACCTTCTTTCCTTCTCTTTCTAACCCTTGCTTAATGTTTTTAAGAGATACTGCTCCTGATATATCAATTACAGGCATATTCATAAGATTGAGTACAATAATATCTGCATCTTCTACTTCCATTTCTAATTTACTTGTTATTGCATGAGAAACTCCAAAAAATAATGGCCCTTCTATGGTATAAGATACAATATTTTTATCATAATTTCTATCATCTACTTCATATTTTTTAAGATATACATCTCCCATACTCATTACAAAATAAAACATAGAAAGCAATGTTCCAAAAGCTACTGCAATCGTTAAATCTGCAAAAATAGTTAAAAGAGTAGTAATAACAATAACCGTTCCTGCTTTTTTAGAAGCAAAAGTAATTTTACGAGTAGCATTGTATTGAATCATTTGAATAGCTGTACCCATTAAGATTCCTCCTAATACAGCAAGAGGAATTTTTGAAGCTAAAGGACTAAATTTCAAAGTAATCACAAGTAATATAAGTCCATGCAAAGTTCCTGATAATCTAGTTCTTCCTCCTGCATTGACATTTACTACAGATCTTACAATAGCCCCTGTTCCAATGAGTGACCCGAATAGAGCTGCTACTGTATTTCCTATACCTTGTCCAATAAGTTCTCTATTGGAATGATGCTTTGTTTTTGTCATCTCATCTACTACTAAAGATGCCAATAAAGATTCTATGCATCCTAATAAAGCTAATATAAAACCTGATTGAATAATATCTGTAATTTCGCTAGATTTAAATACAGGTATACTGAATTTAGGAAGTCCACTAGGAATAATACCTACTAAAGCACCTGATGGTATAAAATAAAGACCTACTATCGTTCCTGCAATCAGTGCTACTAAAGAAGCTGGAACCTTTTTGGTAATGAACGGAAAAATCAACATCACAGCTATTGTCACCAAAGCTAAAATTGGACTTTCTTTAAAATATCCAATCATCTTTAAAAAAATTAAACATCCTATTCCATTGGTAAATCCTACAATAACAGGTCTAGGAATCAAGTGAATATACTTTCCTAACTTTAATACTCCTATTAAAATTTGAAACACTCCTGCTAATACCATGGCAGCAAATAATGCTTCGCTTCCATACTTTTCATATAATTCAATGAGTACAACGGTCATAGCTCCTGTTGGTCCATTTACTTGAGCTGGAGTACCTCCAAATAAAGTAGATAAAATTCCTGTGATAATAGCAGAATAAAGACCTGCTTTTGCACCTGCTCCAGAGGCTACCCCTAAAGCTAATGCTAATGGTAATGCTACAACAGATGTTGTAAACCCTCCCATTATATCTCCTTTTAAATTTTTAATATCATAGCTTAAAAATTTATTATTACTTTTCAACGAAAATCCTTCTTTCCTTAAATTTTTTTAAATAGTCAAACATCTACATTGTATACATTTCTTATATAAATTGCAATCGTGTTTTTATAAAATCTCTAGATTATAATTCTAATATTTCCCATAATTTTGCCGATATATAATTTATATCTATAAAAAAGGAGAGAGTATAATGAATGTATCATCTACACAAAATAATCCTATTTGTAATACTTCTTTAAAATCTAATTTTAACTCTGATCATGAAATCAAATTATTACAAGACCAGAAGATAAGAACACAAGAAAAAATTAATAAAATTAAACAAGGAGATGCCCCCCAAAAGGTAAAACAAGAATTAATAAAACCTCTTCAAGAACAAATTCAACAAATAGATATGCAAATCCATCAAAAACAAATGGAGAAAATTAACAAGACTAAAGAAATAGAAGCACAGCAAGAAAAAAATCCGCCTCAACAAGAAGGAGTTGTTTATTCTCCTATGAACAATCTATTAGAGGCATCTACCACTTATTCTCAATCAAAGGTTTTGAATGGGATAAAGAAAGATTTAAAAGGACAATCCAATATCTTAAAAATTGAAGCAAAGCTTGATGGAGGTAGAATGGGAGGAGATGGGAGTGATAAACTTAAAAAAGCCTCTGCTCTAGATCAAAAAGTGTATGAAATTGAAAATAAAATAGATGAAAAAATAAAAAAGACCCAAGAGTCTATTGAAAAATCATATGATAAAGAAGATGAAAATAAAATTTCATCTAAGGAGAAAGAAGAAGAAAAATCACTTCACCATAAAAAATTAAATATCCTTCTTTAAATAATATGATTTAATAATAAGATGAAAAATTCTTCTTATTATAATGGAATGACATATGGGGTATTGGTATATGGACTTTTTTGCACAACCATATCCATCTCATATGCATCCTTTAGATTTTTTATAGTAATGACCTGGTCTGGGCTTCCTGATTCTATAATCTTTCCATCCTTTAAAAGAACCATATGCGTACTAAATCTTGCTGCTAAATTAATATCATGTAACACAGCTACTACTGTCATTCCATCTTGTTGATTTAATTTTTTAAGAAGCTGCAAAATTTCTATTTGATGTCTTATATCTAAATACGAAGTAGGTTCATCTAATAAGATAATTTTAGGTTCTTGAGCGAGTGCTCTAGCAATAATCACTCTTTGTCTTTCTCCTCCACTTAGTTCATTGATCACCCGATCTTTAAGATGATACGTATGTGTTAATTCCATAGCCTCTCTTACTATTTTATAGTCCTTTATACTCTCACTTTGGAATCTACTTATATGAGGACTTCTTCCCATAGAAACAATATCTTCTGTAGTAAATCTAAACTCTATGTTTGTTTCTTGAGGAACTACAGCAATAATTTTTGCAATTTCTTTAGATGATATTTTATGAATATCTATCTCTCCTATTTTGATATTTCCACTTTCAGGTTTTAACAAAGAAGAAATATTTTTCAATAAAGTTGATTTCCCAGATCCATTAGGTCCTATAATGCTCACAAAAGCTCTAGCTGGAATGTAAAAAGAAATATGATCTAATATTTTTATATCTTTGTATCCAAACGATATTTCACAAATCTTCACATCTATAGACATATTGATTCTCCTCGCTAAGACAACCTACTTTTTTTCTTTTTTAAAAGATATATAAAAAATGGTCCTCCAAATATGGCCGTGATAATTCCTACAGGGATTTCTATAGGAGCTATAATAGTTCTTGCAACAGTATCTGCTAACAACATAAATAAACCTCCTCCTAATCCTGCTATAGGAATTAATATTCTATGATCTGGTCCTACTAATATTCTAACAATATGAGGAATAATCAATCCTACAAATCCAATAATTCCACTTACAGATACTGCAACTGCTACCATAAATGAATTGATCAGTAGAATCATTCTTTTTGTTTTTTCTACTTCAATTCCTAAATTTTTAGCCGATTCCTCTCCTAGTAACATAACATTTAAATCTTTTGAAACAAAATATAAAAGACTCCATCCTATCAAAACTGGAAGTGCTATGATTTTTACCTGTTGCCATCCTTTTGTAGAAAAACCTCCTAATGTCCAAAATATGATTTTATTTAAATCATTGCTGTATAAAACCATTAAAAATGACATAATGGCTGTTAAAAATTGTCCTACTGCTATTCCTGATAATAAAAGAGTGGTCACAGGTATTTGAGAGTTGATTCTTGCTAAGTTATATACCATATAGGTTGTTCCTAATGCACCAAGCAAAGCAAATAAGGATATGGTATTGATCTGTAGAATTTTTATATCTATATTAAATATAATAGCTAATGTAGCTCCTAATGCAGCCCCTGATGATATGCCTATTACAAAAGGATCTGCCATTGGATTTTTAAATATTCCTTGAAATGTTGCTCCTGAGATAGATAAACTCATTCCTACTAAAACAGATAATAAAATTCTAGGAAGACGAATGCTTTTTATAATAATTTGATGACTCTTAGAGATATCTTCTATTTTTATTATATTTTTCATTACTGGTAGTTGATGAAGCACAATTCTTAAAGCATCTGTTATTTTTATATTGGCTATTCCTATAGTAGTTGCTATCACACATAAAAAAAATAAAATAATCCCCATGGATATCCATATGATTCTCCATTTTATTTTTTTTTCAATATGAATATTCATAAATTTCCCCCTGCTCAAAACATCATCTTACTAAAATAATTCTGGATGAATAGCTTTTGCCATTACCTCTAGCGCATCTTTTACTCTTTGGCTCGGTCTAGATAATAAATTCTCATCTACAATTTCTATTTTATTATTTTTAATGGCATCAATATTTTCAAAGCCTGGTCTTTCTTTTATATCACTAGTTTTTTTCTCTTTCATATTAGAAGTATTGGTAATATAAATTTGAGGATTTTTTTCCACCAAACTTTCTATACTATATTGAGCATAAGGATCTTTTATATCCTTCGCTACATTTTCTCCTCCACCGATAGTAATCAACTCATCAATAAAAGATCCTTCTCCAGCAGTCCATAAGGCTTGAGAATATTCTATTTCATAAAATACTTTAGGTCTATCTGCATTTTTTACTTTATCTTGAATCTCTTTTTTCTTATTGTCTATGTCAAGAACCATCTGATCTGCTGACTCTTCTTGATTAGTAATCTTTCCTATTCCCTTAATCGCATTTTCTATTTGGTTGATAGATTCAGGGGCATATGTAACTATAACAATTCCAGCTTCTTCTAGCTTTTTCTTTATTTCATCACCCATAGGCCAATAATTTAGTACCACATTTGGTTGTAATTCTATAATCTTTTCAATATTTACAGTAAAGGCATCTCCTATTTTAGTCTTAGTTGTTGCTTCTTTAGGATAATCACAATAGTTTGTAACTCCTACTATTTTCTCTCCAAGACCTAGTCCATATAAGATCTCTGTATGACTAGGAGAAAGAGATACTATTTTTTGAGGTTCTTGCTCAATAACTAAATTTTTTCCATCTCCATCTGTAATTTCCATAGGATATGGAGTAGGAGTTTTTAAATTTTCTTCTAAATTTTCATGTTGCTCTTCTTGAGTACAGCCTACAACCATAGAAAATATTAATAAAAATACCATTCCAAATAAAATTCTTTTTTTATAAAAAACTTTCATAATAGATCCCTCCATTTTAGTTTATGATCTTCCTATTGCACCATTGAGTATTTAATAACCTAAATCTAAATTTATTATGTGTTAAAAGCATCAGTTTTACTCTCATTTTAAATATATATCAAAAACAAAATAAGCCTTAGTAAAAAAATCTAATTTTTTCACTAAGGCTTATTTTAAATAAATCTATTTCAATATTAATCTTTATTCTTTAGTCCAATCGTTAAAGTTGTTGCCAAACCTCCCCATAATACTACGGCTCCAATTGTAAAAAATAACATTGCTGTAGAAGTCATCTATTCCACCTCCTTAAAAGTATTTACTTGTAATTCATTATTCTTCCAAGGTCGTTTACTTGCAATAATAGCTATAACAACAATAAGTGCTACTACTCCCCATCCAAAAGATAAAAGAGCGCTCATTGGATATCCTCCATAAGGACTTTTAATTTCTGTAACAATATTTTGTATTAACATATAAGTCAATATTGTAGGTGTTACAAACTTAATCATAACATCCCACCACTTACCAACTCTATAAATAGATACTTCATTGGTATGCTCTCTTATAGTATGAGCTCCTAAGAACCATCCTAAAACAATAGCTTCTCCCAATCCTACTACTACTACAGAATAAGAATTAATAAATGCATCTACAATATCAAGAAAATAAAGTCCTGCTCCTGTAGCATACATAACACTAATTAAATATCCCCCAAGTGCTGCAAAACTAACAATTTTTTTCCTTGATGCTCCTGTTTTATCTATGACTGCTGCTGAGAATGCTTCTATTAAAGATACACAAGAAGTAATACCTGCAAATACTAAACATGTAAAAAATAATATACCAAACATTTTTCCTAAAGAACCCATCATAGAAAATACTTTTGGAAATACCACAAATGCCAATCCAATACTTTGACTTGCTACTTCATCTACTGGTACGCCTTGACTTGTAGCCATAAACCCTAAAATTGCGAATACACCTATAGCAGATAATAACTCAAATCCACAATTTGCAAAAGCTGTTATAAATGCACTATTGTTAATATCTGTTTTACTAGGTAGATAACTAGAATAGGTAATTAAAATCCCCATTGCTAAACTTAGTGAATAAAATACTTGCCCATAGGCATTAATCCAAACCTTTGGATCTAATACTTTTGACCAATCAGGAGTAAATAATTTATTAAGTCCAACAGTAGCTCCTGGTAATGTAACTCCTCTTACTACAATGATAACCATGATAACAAAAAGAGTAGGTAATAATATTTTGTTTGCTTTTTCTATTCCTCCAGAAACACCTCTATAGCATATAAACCAGTTGATCAACCAAAGTATAGTAATACAAATAAATATTGGCCATCTCATTCCCCCTAAATCAAAGGGCCCACTTGACACTCTTAAAAATTCATTGAAGAAAAATCCATTTGTATCGCTTCCCCACCCTTGAGAAAAAGAAAAATACAAATAATTCATAGCCCAACTTAAAATGATTGTATAATAGGTCAATATTACAAAGGAAGTAATACTAGGCCACCATCCAAGCCATTCCCACTTCTTACTTGATTTTGCAAAAGCAAGAGGTGCTGATCCCCTATATTTATGTCCAAATCCATATTCTAATATGATAAGAGGAATTCCTGCAGTAAATATTGCAATAAAATAAGGTACTAAAAAAGCTCCTCCTCCATTAGAATATACCAAATAAGGATATCTCCATATATTTCCAAGTCCTACTGCTGAACCTATAGCAGCAAGGATAAATCCCATCTTTGAACCCCATTGTTCTCTTTTTTGAGACATACATTACAGCTCCTTTCAAAATTATCACTTTTATTCTCTAATTTTTATGCTACTTTCTTATCTTGTGGTAATTTTGAGATATGTCTGGCCAGACTTCCTCTAATTTTTTCTTTTGCGGGAAAAAAAATCTCCCGTCTCTAAAACATAAATTTTATGTTCTAGAGACGAGAGACTTGCTCGTGGTACCACTCTAATTTACAATTTGCTCACGCATATTGACTCTTCAGGTCGAAGGATCATCCTTGAACCCTAGCCATGTAACGGTGGCACTTCTACATTTTGTAGAACCCGGCTTTGTTTACTCCTTACGTTTCAACTTAGCAGCTCTGGAGTGATCATTATATACTTCTTCAACACCGAATCTCAGCACCTTCGGCTCTCTGTAGTTAAAAGTTGAGTATTTTTCTCTCCGTCATAACTTTTCGAATATTTAGTTTGTTCAACTGGTTGAATATTATTATACTATGGATTGATTTGTTGTGCAATAGAAATATTAAATTTTTTTAAAAATTTTAATATTTTACTTTGAAACTATTCCTTCCTCATATATAATCTATTATGTGTATTTACATGAACACTATATTGTATCAATTTATTATAAATATATTTTATGAAAGGAGTATATATGAGTATACTAACAGTAAAAAATTTAAGTCATGGATTTGGAGATCGAGCAATATTTAATAATGTATCCTTTAGACTTCTAAAAGGAGAACATATTGGACTTATCGGTGCTAATGGAGAAGGAAAATCTACTTTTATGAATATCATCACTGGAAAGTTAGAACCTGATGAAGGACAAATTGAATGGTCCAAAAGAGTTAGAGTAGGTTATCTTGATCAACATACAGTTCTTGAAAAAGGTCTTAGTATTCGTGATGTATTAAAAAATGCATTTGAATATTTATTTGATCTTGAAAAAGAAATGAATGAAATATGCGATAAAATGGGAGCAGCTTCCCCTGAAGAATTAGAAAAACTTCTTATAGATTTAGGAACAATTCAAGATCTTTTAACAAATAATGACTTTTATATGATTGATTCAAAGGTTGAAGAAATAGCTAAAGGTCTTGGTCTTGATGATGTAGGATTAGAAAAAGATGTTCATGATTTAAGTGGAGGGCAAAGAACAAAAGTACTTCTTGCTAAGCTTCTTTTAGAAAAACCTGATATTCTCCTTTTAGACGAGCCTACAAACTATTTAGATGAACAGCACATTGAATGGCTAAAAAGATATCTACAAGAATATGAAAATGCTTTTATATTGATTTCTCATGATATACCTTTTTTAAATAGTGTAATCAATTTAATTTATCATATGGAAAATCAAGAGCTCAATCGTTATGTAGGGGACTATGACAGTTTTATGCATGTTTATGAAGCAAAAAAACAGCAATTAGAAGCAGCTTACAAAAAGCAACAACAAGAAATTGCTGAATTAAAAGATTTTGTAGCAAGAAATAAAGCAAGAGTTGCTACTAGAAATATGGCTATGTCTAGACAAAAAAAGCTTGATAAAATGGATGTTATTGAACTAGCACGAGAAAAACCAAAACCAGAATTTCATTTTAAAGAATCTAGAACCTCTGGAAAACTTATATTTGAAACAAAAGATTTGATCATAGGATATGATGAACCTCTTTCTAAACCACTCAATCTTCGTATGGAGCGTAAACAAAAAATTGCTCTTGTAGGAGCAAATGGTATTGGAAAAACTACTTTATTAAAAAGTATTTTGGGACAAATAACCCCTATATCTGGATCTGTTGAGCTTGGTGATTATCTACACATAGGATATTTTGAACAAGAAATCAAAGAAGCCAACTATCAAACATGTATCGAAGAGGTATGGAAGGACTTTCCTTCCCTTACTCAATATGAAATTCGAGCAGCTTTAGCAAAATGTGGTTTGACTACAAAACATATAGAAAGCAAAATTGTAGTATTAAGCGGAGGAGAACAAGCAAAAGTACGTCTTTGTAAATTAATCAATAAAGAAACAAATTTATTAGTACTAGATGAACCTACCAATCACTTAGATGTAGATGCAAAAGAAGAACTAAAAAGAGCACTTAAAGAATATAATGGTAGTATTTTAATTATTTGCCATGAACCTGAATTTTATCAAGACATTGTAACGGAAGTTTGGAATTGTGAAAATTGGACAACCAAACTTAAATAAGACAAAGGATGTTTCCATCCTTTGTCTTATTTTTAAATCATTTATTTATCTTTTTTAAGATAATAAAATATAGGTATCCCAGTCAAAGTAATGATAATTCCAATCAACGAATTCATAGGAGAACTTATAATTGTACTATAGAGAATATAAATACCTCCTAATATTCCTATAAGAGGCACTATAGGATACATGGGCACTTCATATTTTCTCTCTTCTTTTGATACTTTTTTTCTTAAAATAAATATACCTCCTACACCCATTACAAAAAATATCCATAATACAAAAATCAATAAATCTGTTAAAGTGTTAAAAGTTCCTGAAAAAATATATGCTACAGCTAACAAAAACTGAATCATCAAAGCATTTACAGGTGTTCCAAAAGATGGATGAATCTTTTTCAAATAATTTGAAAAAGGTAAATGGTTTCTTTCTCCCATGGCCAAAGGAACTCTAGATCCTGTCATTACATATCCATTCATAGCCCCAAATACAGAAACCATAATTCCTATTGTAATAAAAGCTCCTCCTCCACTTCCTAAAAGTATATTGGCTACAGCTGATGCAGGTCTTTGTGCAGTAATAATTTCTGCAATCGGCATCACATTCAAAATAGAAAAATTAACCAATACATATACTACAATAACAGTTCCTACTCCTAATACAATAGCTCTTGGCAGTTCTTTAGATGGATTTTTCAATTCTCCTGCTACATTTGTCACTCCAATCCAACCATCATATGCCCAAAGTGTTCCTAATATAGCAGTTCCAAATCCAGCTCCCTCTATAGAAGTTTGTATAAAATGGATATCATGGGCTTCTCCTTTTATCAGTCCTACTACAATGATTACCACAATAGGTAATAACTTTCCTATTGTAGAGATTATTTGAATAATCCCTCCATATCTAGTAGAAATGATATTCATAACCAAAAGAAATCCTAATGAACAAGTAGCTAATATTTTTTGTCCAAAGTTATCTAATGGAACAAAATATGATGAAAAGGTAGCAAAGGCAATAGCAAGAGCTCCTATGGCTGCAGGATATGCAATCACTGTTTGTACCCATCCTAATAAAAAGCCCCATATCTCTCCATACAGTTCCTCTAAATAAATATAAAGTCCTCCTGTTTTAGGAATAGCTGATGCTATTTCAGCAATCGTCAAAGCTGATGCTAAGGTAATGATTCCACCTGCTACCCAAGCAAGTATTCCCAGTCCTGGAGATCCTGCATTTTTAAATACAATACCAGGTTTTAAAAAGATTCCAGATCCAATAATCATTCCTACTACTAAAGAAATTGCCTGTGTAAAAGTAAGTGTTTTTTTCAAATTTTGCTGTGTCATAAATATTCTATCCTTCCTCTTTTGTTTATTATTCTAAAATATATTTTTTTATTATATCATCTTTATTTTTGTTCTATTATTATCTTTTCATCACTCTATAAATATTATTTCCTTTTAGATCTTTTATAACCGAAAAAAAGAACTACCTTTCTCTTTCAATTTATTTTCCAATAAATTTTTTTACATAAACGCTAGGCACTGCTAAATTTAGATTTTGCCCTTCAAAACCTGCTGATGTAATCCCCACTAAATTTCCATACATATCAATTAGTGCGCCTCCTGAACTTCCTGGAGAAATAGGTGCAGTAATTTGAAGCATCTTAATTTGATCTAATTCTCTAAATCCTGATACAATTCCATTTGAAATAGTATTAAATAATCCTAGTGGACTTCCAATAGTTATAATTTTTTGTCCTCTTACTAATTCTTTTTCATAAAGTGGAATAGGTTTCGTTTTTTTATCTACTTTTATTAAAGCTAAATCATAGTCTGTATGATATTTTACAATATTATATGCTCGATATTCATTAGGATCATTTTCAAAAACTACACCAAAAAATAGTCCTTTACTCACTACATGAAAATTAGTAACAATCCATCCTTCACAATTTATTACAACCCCTGATCCTCTGCTAATAATTTTTTCATTTTTATCATACACATGAACCATCACAACAGATTCTGCTAATCGAGCAAGCTCTTCATAACTCTTTTCAGCATACTCTTTCGCTTCTATTATATTTGATTGATGTTCTATATTCACTTGCTTCTTTGTATTCATCAAAGAATTATTTTTTTGTTTTATCATATTTTCTTCAAAGGGAACACTACAGTTTCTCATATTCCTACATGTAAACAATTTAGAATACTTATCTGCTTCATGTGTAATATCTTCCTTAGGATTCAAATAAAGTACATCACACCCTAGTTTCCACAAAAATATCAAAAAATAAAATTCATGCCTTGTAATATCTCCATAAAATATCACCTTAGGAATCAATTGCCTATCTATTTTATTTTTAAATAATTTTCTTATATATCGATTCATCCATAATAATAATTTTACGCCAAAATTTTTTCTCATAGTAGGATTCCCATAAGGATTATGATGATCATATAGTTTAAGCGTTTCTTGAAAAGCTATTTTTTTCGTCCACTCTAACGATTCATTTTCTATTTCATATCCCATATGAAAATAAAATAATTCTGAAGAACTTAAATATTTGTTTTCTAAATTCATATAATCTTCCATAACTTTTTTCATTTTTTCTATTCCATTGATATCTATAATTTTCTCTAATCCATGGATAAATTTAATGTAATGAAGTGCATGAGACTGTAGATAATGATCTAATTCTTTTAATTCTTTTATATAGACATCCTCCATCTCATTCATCCCTATATATCTACAAAAAAGAGTTGTCCTAACACCGTTAGCATTTCTTTTATCTTTAAATATACATCTCATATCCTCAAAAGGGTTTTTTGTTTCTAGCATTGTAAATTTTAATGGTTTTACTGTTATAATCATTATTCTCACCCCCAAAAAATTTTATCACGAATTTAGGGACGGTTACAATATTTTCTTCTCTTACTTTTTTATTTTTTTATCTCAAAAAAATAAAAAACAACCTCTATTTTTATTCAAAGTAGAAGTTATTTCGAAATTTTTCCATTACAAATACCCCTTTAGTTGTACTTATTTATTTTTATGCTATCTTCATCAATTCTTGCACAAAATTTCTTATTTCATCATTCTTTGTATACATATCTACTCCTATTAAAGATAAGTTCGATACCCTTCCTGCAGTAATATTGCCTAGAATTTTGCAAATTTCTTTTGCTGTCATGTTGCAAAAACACATCATTAAAAATATGCTTAATGCCCTTAACAAAGTACTCTTGTTGCTATTCTTTAGATATATATATTCCCAATCTATTTTCAAAAATTGAGCTACATGATGAATAATTTCATTCGGTGCATGCTCTCTAATTATTATCTCTCTTTCACTTCTATACTCATAATCTTTTATTGTAAACTCTATATCCAATAGACCATGTTCCCCATTACATCGATCCACTAAATTTAAATACTCTTTCATATTCTTTTTATGATTCAATTGCAATATCTTCACTAAAAAACTTTTATCCAATATTTCATAGTCATTAGTATGATTTACATATTCTTTTAAACTTGAAAATGGATATTTTTCAACATTTTCTTTAAATAAAGGTAAATCTGTTGGATTATTATGAATGTAGGCAGACAACATTATTAAATACTTATCACTTTTTACTATCTTACTTTTAAATCTATCTTGAAAAACATGTCCATGTCTTTTATATTTTCGATTATAATATTGGGCATAGCAAAAGTTTATACAATGCATTATTTTAGATATATCAGCCCCATTTACATCTACCATAAGATGGCCATGATTATCTAGTAAACAATAAGCATATATTTTAAACTGATATTTATATTCATATTTTTTTATAAGAGAAAGATATTTTATTTTATCACTATTTTCTTTTAAATAAATCAATTTCACTAATGCTTCGAATCATTACATGATATATGGAATCTATACTTTTTATCCTCGCTACTCTTGGCATAAAACTACTCCCTCTCTTTTTTTATTAGAAATAGTTTATGTATCTTCTTGATTATTTATGTATCTATGTAACCGTCCCTTGGTTTTTGGATTGGAATTTGTATTTCTGAGATGTATTCTTCTTCATAGTCTGAAAAATCATAATCTACAATATTTTTTTCAATAGAGTCTCCTATAATTTCATATCCGTTTTCTTGTATCCATTGAATAAGAACTTTATAATATTCATCTATTTTAATATACGGTCCTAAAAATACAATACATGCATACTCATTTTGTGGAATACATTCTAATTGTCCATAAAAAGGATCTTCTACAGATAAAACTTCCACAAAATATCTAAATTGATTTACATTTCCTTTTAATATATTTGACTTGAATACAGAAGTATATACCTGCCCTTCAATGAGCCAAGAACTATTTTTCATATATCTTCCATTTATTTTTAATGATTGTTTGATCTTAGAATTATTTTCCCCATTATATGTATCTAAAAAAACTCCTTTTCTTTCAGGTATTTTCTCTACTCTTATCTGGTTAATGTCCTCTCCAATACTATTAAAAAGTTCTATTTTGCTATTAATTTTCTTTTTTAAATTTGTTAAATGATTTATTTTTTTGTCAATTTGTTCTTCCTTCTTTTTTAATAATTTTAATAAGTTAGTTGTATTTTTATGATTCATATACTTTTTAATATCATCCAAAGAAATGTCTAGTTGTTTCAAAAAAAGTATTCTACTCAGCTTAAAAAAGTTTCTAATACTATAATATCTATATCCATTTTTTTGATCATAATCTGGTTTTAAAAGACCTATTTTATCATAGTACCTTAATGTATCTGTACTAATATTAAAAAGGGTTGATAATTCACCTATTAAAAACTTGTCTTTCATAATTACCACCTTTCCTATAGGAAAATTCTATTTACCATGATTATAATCAATTTACGAACCATAAACAACAAAAGGACATCTAATAGATGTCCTTTTGTTGTTTATTTTTACATATATTTAAATGTCCAGTCTATTAAGTCTATTGCCAAATCAGCAGTCACATCATTTCTATCTAATAAGGTATTTAGTTCTACAAAATCCATAGATTTTATAAGCTTAGTCTCAGCAAGCATTCTTAAAATCGTCTTTGTATCCTCAATATTTACACCATTAGGTACAGGAGTCCCTGTTCCTGGAACAAATTTAGAATCTATAAAATCCAAATCAAAGCTTACATGAATTGCATCAATATTTTTTTGTGTAATTTGTTTTATAATTTCATCCGTTACATTTTCTATGCCTCTTTTATGAATGATTTCAGATGAATACACATTTAAATTTTGTTGTTGTATTATAGCTTTCTCTCCATCATCCAAATCTCTAGGACCTATGATAAAAACATTTTCTTTGGATACTTTTTTACCTTCAAAATATAGATTTACTAAATCTGAATGCCCCATACCCATAGCATGGGAAAGTGGCATTCCATGTACATTTCCACTTCCAGTAGTCTCAATGGTATTAATATCTCCATGCGCATCAATCCAGATCACTGCAAAATTTTCATATGCACGACTTACACCTGCTATACTACCCAATCCTATAGAATGATCTCCTCCAATAATCAGTGGAAAACTTCCTCCTTTAATAGAGCAATATACCATATGAGCAAGGTTCGTATTGATTTGAATAATAGAATCTAAATATTTCATTTTAGGATGAGAGTAAAATTTGTTATATTCTTTCACCTTTGGTACAATCATATTTCCCATGTCATAAACTGTATGCTTATGCTTACGAATCATTTGAATGATATTTTTTTCTCTTAATTTCTGAGGTGCGTATTCAGGTCCTTTTTTATCTGCACCATAAAAAATTGGAACACCGATCAAGTTAATATTCATTAAAGATTCCTCCTTGTTCTAATATTGTTATAAATCTATTAATCTATACTAATCAATTGTATGTTTTTTATTCTATTTCATATCTATCTAAGTTTATTGTAAAGGTTAGAGTAACTCTAATGTCAATAATTTTTGATTATTTTCTATTTTCTTTATTTTCAATTTATTATGAAAGTCATTAATTATTTTTTTCATTATACAAAAACCTTCTAATGTTATTTAAACTAGAAGGTTTTTGTATCTATATAATGATTTTTCTTTGTAACTGTCCCTTTACTTTATTTCTTTATTTTTATTGATGTAATTGGACTTTAATAATTTCTTCTATTAGTCTTTCTGTTTTATAAGGTTTTATAATGTAGCTTTTAGCCCCTGCTTGTATGGCTTTCATAACAAAGCTCTCTTGTCCCATAGCAGAACATACTATAATCTTAGCATTAGGATCAATCTTCTTGATTTCTTTAATGGCAGTTACTCCGTCCATCTTTGGCATAGTAATATCCATAAGTACTACACTAGGTTTTAATTCTTGATATTTCTCTATAGCCTCTAATCCATCACCAGCTTCTCCTAGTACTGTAAAATCATTTTGCTTTAATTTTCTTGATATATCTGCTCTTACAAATACCGCATCATCTACAATTAATATTCCCATATTATTCCTCCTCTATTGATTAAAATTTCTACTTACAGAAGATATATCCATAATATATGCTAAAGTCCCATCTCCTAAGATGCTTACACCAGAAATATCTTCAAGATTACCTAATAATTTATTTTGTCCTACAAAATCTCCTATAGACTTGATTACAATTTGTTGTTCTTTTACAATTTTATTGACTACAAACCCAAACTTTCTTTCTGCTACAGCTACAATAATTATAGATGCCTTATTTGTAGGAAGTAGATTATCTATTTTAAAATATTGTTCTACACGTATAAGAGGAATGGCTTCTTCTCTCCAATGAAAAATTTCTATTTCACCTACTTTATGAATTCTTTTATCTGTATAGCTATTTTTTATTCTTAAAATCTCTATGATATTATAAACTGGTAGAGCAAAAGTATATTCTTGCTCTTTTATAATTAATGCCTGACTAATGGCTAAGGTTAATGGAAGTTTGATAATAAAACTAGTTCCTTTTCCTTTATCTGTTTGAATATCAATCATTCCATGCAGCTGTCTAATGTTTGATTTTACTACATCTAATCCTACTCCTCTTCCAGATATATCGCTTACCTTTGTTGCAGTAGAAAACCCTGGTTCAAATATGTAATACAATATATCCTTATCAGATAAATTATTTAACTTGTCCTCTGTAGCAATTCCTTTTTCCAAAACTTTTCTTTTTATTTTATTTACATCTAATCCACATCCATCATCAGATAAAGTGATTACCACATGTCGTTCTTCACTTTTAGCACTTAATTTTAGGTTACCTATAGGTTTTTTTCCTTTTTGAATTCTTTCGTGTTTTTCTTCAATTCCATGATCAATAGCATTTCTTAGAAGATGGGTGATAGGATCTACTAGTTCTTCTATAATCCCTCTATCAATTTCTGTCTCACTACCCTCAATTATAAGATCAATCTCTTTATTGCATTTTAAAGATAAATCTCTGACCATTCTTGGAAAACGTTTGAAAATATTTTCAAGAGGAAGCATTCTTGTACTCATCACTATATCTTGTAGTTGTGTACCAATTAAATTGATATGAGATAAAGTATTGAGTAATTTATGAATCTGTACATCATTTTTATAGACTTTTTTTAAATGAAGTGATATTTGATTTAAATTTTCTTTATCTGTAATAAATTCTCCTACTAAATTTAATATTTTATCTATCTTGTTAATATCTACTCGTATGGTAGATTTTTCTTTGCTTATATAATTTTCTTGAATTTTTTCTCCTTCGTTCATTTTATCCAATGTATCTCGTTGTAATTTTTTTATGGAAACACTTTTTAATTGAGAAATAGAATGAATTTGTTTATAAATCTTTTCATCTTCTTCCTCTGTATAAAATAACATTACCAGAGTATCACCAAAATTTTCATCTGATACTTGAATAAAATCAGCAGGAGTCGTCTTACTGATTGTTCCTATTTGAGACAATATCTCATTGATTTGAAAAGCTTTGATACATTTCATTTCAACATCTTCATCAAATACAATCTCTATTTTATGAGTACTAGATACTTCTTTTGCTGACGGATGCTCTTCTTTAGCATTCTTATGGCTTTTATCTTGTCTTAAAGTATGATTGATTTGTTCTAAGATGTCGTCTATATAAGTATTACACTCTGTTCCCTCACAGATATTTGTATACATTTCTCTTAACAAATCTACTGCATAAAATGAGATATTCATCACCGAAAGATCAATATGCATTTCTTTTTCTCTTATTTTAGCAAGTAAATTTTCAAGGGCATGTGATAACGAAGTCATTTTTTCAAATCCCATAATTGCAGATGATCCTTTTATAGAATGAACCATTCTAAAAATACAATGAATAGACTCTTCATCTTCTTGTCCATTTTCAAGCTTTAGTAATTCTTCTTCCATTTTTTCTATTTGTTCTTTCGTTTCTTCTAAAAATAAACAAAGATCCTCAACATCCAATCCATCTGTATTCATGATTATTCTCCTTTATATCTTCAAGCTTTATATCAACGTATTTTTATCATAAATCTTGCTCTACATAAAATATTTTTTCAATATCTATATAAAAAAGCATTCTCTTTTCTTCATGTATTACCCCGGCAATATAATCACTCTTCGTTTTTATTTCATCTAAAGAAAAATCTATACAAGATAGATCAAATTCTTCTACACAAGATACTCCATCTACCAATAACCCCACCTCTTGACCATAACTATTTACTACAATAATTCTTGATCTTTTAGTAATTTCATAAACATCCATCCCTAATTTTTTCCTTGCATTTACAATAGGTACTAATGTTCCCCTTAAATTGATCATTCCCTCTATGTAATATGGAGCCTTAGGAATTTTATAAATAGCCATATCCTTTAATCGATTGATTTCCTTTACTTTTGATATATCTATTGCATATTCTTCATCTTCTAATACAAAGATTACAAATTGATTTTGATCCATATTAAAATCCTCCCATATCTATATTTGGGATATTTTAAATTTTGATGTAACGCTTGATAGTGTTCTTGCTTGTCCCTCAAGAGTTTGAGCCGTTGCAGCCATCTCTTCACTACCTGCTGATACCTCATTTGTCATTTGATTGATGCTTTCTGCTGTAGCCAAAAGCTCTTCACTTGCTGCTGATTGTTCCTCTGCTGCACTTGCTACTCCTTGAGATAACTCGCTTAATTTTTCTATGGATAAAATTACTTCATCAATAGCCGTTACTTGTTCTTCGACTGCTGCTGATACTTGAACAGAAAGATCATTAACATTTTGTATAGCTTTCATAATCGATTGACTAGCTTGACTTTGCTCCTGAGTTGAAAGTGCAATTTCATTAATTAGACTTGTAGTATTGTTGATGGATTCAAATATTTGATCTAATGAATTTCCAGTATTTTTCACTAAAACTACTCCATTTTCTACTTGCTTTGCACCATCATTTGTTTTGTGAATAGCATTTTGAACTTCTTCTTGAATCTTTTTAACTAGTTGTGTAATATCCTTTGTAGCTTCTCCACTTTTTTCCGCTAAACTTCCTATTGCCCCTGCTACTACTGCAAATCCTTTTCCATGCTCTCCTGCTCTTGCTGCTTCAATAGATGCATTTAATGATAATAGATTAGTTTGTTCTGCAATATCATCAATAACCTCTACAATATCCCCAATCTCAATTGCAGCTTTTCCTAAACCTGTAATAACATGAGTAATATTTTCCATTACTTGGTTAATATTATCCATTTCTTTTATGGTATTGTCTATGTCAACTTTCCCTTGTGTACCTGCTTGTACTGTTTTTTCTGCTACTTTATTTGCATTTTGTGAGTTATTTGCAATGAGTGCAATAGACGCATTCATCTGCCCTAATGCTCCCGTTACTTCTACAATTTCTTCTGCTGTCTCTTCTATATTCTTTGCTACCTCGCTTGCAGCTTTTCCCAACTCTTCTATAGAACAATTCACCCCATGAATATTTTCAGACATATCACTGACATTAGATGCTACATCTCCTATAGATCGACTCATCTCATTCATAGATGTTGTCAATTCTTCAACACAGTTGGATTGATCTTGTGTTGAAGAAGCGATTTCCTCAGATGCACTGCTTGTTTCTTCCGAAGCATGAGTTAACTTACTTGTTACATCTAAAATTTTTATTATAGAATTTTTCTGTTCTTCTATCATTTGATTGAAGCTCTTTGCCAATACTCCAATTTCATCTTTAGATTGAACATTTGCATACACTGTAAGATCTCCATTGGCTGCCTTCTCCATTAATTGCATTAGTTTCTTTATGCTATTACTCATCTGTTTAGAAATGAAAAAAGCAAATAAAATACCTACCAAAATAGCCATACCCATTAACTTTAATGTACCATTTCTTATATCTATTACAGGTTTCATATACTCATCTATAGGTATATTAATTGCCAAAGACCACTTTCCTACAGGTTCATATATATTTAATTTTTCTATTCCTTCATATTCATAAATATCAAAGCCAGACTCTCCATTCACCATCTTTTGTGCATTCTCTTTTAAGGATCGACTTTCTGAATGTAGGAAATTTTCCTTAAGTATCTTCTCTTTTTGGGGATGATGCAAAACAACTCCTTCTTTGTCTATCAAATAAGCATAACCTGTTTGTCCTACTTGTACCTCTTTAATCACATCTGTTATTTTAGAAAATGGGATAGTCATCCCTATCGCTCCAACAATATTTCCACTACTACTCTTTAAAGGCATGCTATAACTTATAATTTCTTGATTAGAAGTTTTAGATAAAATAACCTCACTCCAAAAAAAATTTCCTGATATGGCTTCCTTAAAATATTCTCTATCTGATACATTAAGTCCAATTTCTGCATCTTTACTACTATCTACCCATATATTTCCGTTTTTATCCATGATAAAAATTCCATCAGATACATCTTCTATGGTTTTCCCAAAATCTTTGATTAAATTTTCTGCTCCTCTAGCCGTATGCTCACTTACAACTCCTTGTTCTAATTCATTTGCATATTGTACAATAGAAGGTATTCCTCTTAAAATAAATCCAATCTTTTCAACTTGATCTGTTTGAAAATTAATTTTTTCCTTTGTTGCACGAAGTCGAGCATCTAGTGTACTTTTTGTCTCTTCATTGATTGCATTTTTTGAATTATTATACGAATAATATCCTAGAGTTGAAAGAGGTAAAACAATAAGCATGAGTGCAAATATCATTAGTTTAGACATAATGTTAAACTCTTTTTTCCATTTCACTTTTACCCTCTCCTTATAAATTTTAGATTTTTATTGCTGCGCAACCAATTGCACTTTGAGTACTTATCTTGACTACATAAATTTTATAATCTTCATGTCATGATTGGTTCTTTAGTAAAATAATCCTCCATTCTTTTAAATTTCTATAAATGTATTTTCAAACATTATTATACGATATTATACAATATTGAGATATTTCAGTCAATATTTTGGGTTTTTCTGCATTTTTCTTCATAAAAATTCTTTTATTCTTATCAAAACCACTCATATCATCCTTCTAAGCTCCTATACATTCAAAAAAGATGACTCTTTACAAGAATCATCTTTTTACATTTTAATTTGAAAAGTAGTTCCACATCCTATTTTACTTTGTACAGATATATCTCCTCCATGGATTTTTACAATATCCTTTGCTATGGCCATTCCAAGTCCTGAGCCTTCATGCTCTTTGCTTGTATTGGTTCCCCTATAGTATCTAGTAAATATATGTTTGATATCTCCTTGTTTTATTCCCTTTCCATCATCTTGAATGAAAATCATTACTCCATCTTTTTCTCTTTTTATTTTCACTTCAATATTTACATTTCTATCATTATGAACAATAGAGTTAGATATAATATTATGAACTACCCTTTTAAATAAAATAGGATCTATCTTTTTTGAAATTTCTTCTAAATCACTGACAAACTCTATATTGGTATCACTATTTTCTCGTGTATTTAAAAAATCAATCACTATTTCTCTTAAAAAAGATACTAAATTACACTCCTCAAGCTTAGGAGATATTTTTTGGTTTTTTAATCTAGTACTTAAATTCAAATCATCTACCAATTCTTTAATATAAATAGCTTTTTTCTCTATAATTTGTGTATATTCTTTGACTTCTTCATTTGTAAAATCATATCCACTATAAAGAAGCTCTGCATATCCTCTAATAGATGAAAGAGGCGTTTTAATATCATGAGAAATATTTGATAACCATTCTTCCCTCATAAGATCTAATTCTTTTCTCTCTTGTTCACTTTCTTCTAATAAATAACCTAAGTGATTCATATTAGAATAAACTTCTTTGTATAGACCCCTTTCTTCATAATGAATTCTATAATTTCCACTACCTAAATTCTCAATACCTTCAATAATTTTTTTGACAGGCTCTGTTAGTTTTCCACTAAAATATAGTCCAAATATTAAAGCTAACATAATATCTATTCCTATGATTAACATTAGTCCATTTCGAAAAATAAATCCCGCATAATCTTTATTGTATATTAAAACTTGCTTATCTATAACTGAATAAGGAAAGCCAATTAAATAACTATATCTATATCCATCTATAGACTTTTCTCCTACCAAAATAGTAGATGGCTTTGCATATTTATAATACTGAATCAAATCCACAGGAGTATATTTTATAGGTACTGTTTTTTCCTTTTGATACTGATAAATTTCTTTTCCATTTTCATCTAATATTTGTATCCACGCATGATTTTTCATGAGAGACTTTTTAGCATCCTCTGTAATATAAATTTTTTCTTGATCTTTGTAAATATTTTCTTGAAAGTTCCTAACATATTCTTCTGGCTTAAAATACACTCTATCTTTTATTGTATTAGAAAAATTATCTGTATTTTTATGAGCTATTAAAAAAATTATAGCGGCTATATTCATAATCAAAACAAGTACAACAATGAGTACAATGCTAATGACAAAACTAAAGGTAAGCTTCCATTTCATAATCATCAATCCTTTATCAAAAGTTTGTATCCTAACCCTTTTACAGTCACTAAATACTCAGGTTTAGAGGGATCTTTCTCAATTTTTTCTCTAATCTTTCTCATATGTACCATAATTGTATTGTCATAACCTATATAATCTTCTCCCCAAACTTCATTACATAATTTTTCTTTACTCATAATTTGATTTGGATAAGTTGCTAGATATTGAAGAAGCTTAAATTCTTTAGGCTTTAACTCTATTTTTTCTTCTCCTTTAAAAAGCTCTACTCTTTTAGGGTCCATTCTAAAGGGACCAAATTGTAAGATAGGATCATGATTTTCTACTTGATAAGTACTTCTTCTTAGATGTGCTTTGACTCTATAAGCCAACTCCTTTGGACTAAATGGTTTTGTAATATAGTCGTCCCCTCCAATAGCAAATCCTAAGATCTTATCTAATTCTTCAGATTTTGCTGATATAAACAATATAGGTACTCTGGAAGTATTTCTAATTTTTTTGCAAAGTTCATATCCTTCTATGTCTGGAAGCATAATATCTAGGATTACAAGATCTGGCTGGATACTTTCAAAAAGCTTTATTCCATCTATTCCTGTCTTCTCTGTATACACATATTTAAATCCTTCTTTTTGTAAAACCGTATGAATTAATCTCAAAATTTCTTGTTCATCATCTATAACTAAAATCTTTTTATTTAATATTCCTTCCATAGAGTACCTCTTTTCTAATTTTTTCAATATGAAAATGTCCTTTTGATCATAGACCAAAGGACATTTTCATAAGCTTATTTTATTTATTCCTATTTTCTTTATTGTATCATACTTATTGTTATTTTTATTCACTATCTAGTTGTTCTTCATGAAAGAATCATATGTTAATTTAGGAAGAATCGTCATTGCACCTATGAAAATCACAATAAAAATTCCAATCATTGACATAGGTATTTTGTATCTTATAAGCTGACAACTCATCATTGTCCATAGTGGTGTAGCTCCTAAATATTTTCCTAGTCCCATATTTTTTACAAATCCCTCTAGTATATAAGGTAGTCCCATAATAAGTCCTCCAAACACAAAAGGTATAGCTGCTGAATTACTGATAGATGATAAAAATAATCCTATTTGTGCAAAGAAAAAAGAACCTAAAACAATCGTAAAAGTCATGATTAAAATCATTTGTATTACAGTTATATCTGATTCACTATTTCCAAAATACCAAAGATTTTTTAAAGGTATATCTAATCCTGCAAATTTAAATTTTGTAAAAGCTGATAAACATAATGTAAAAAAGATTGAAAGATTTAAAATAGACGCTCCTATTACAGATGCTATTGATTTGGCTATTACTATTGATTTTCTTCCATTTTTTGTTGTTTTTATAATTCCTGACATATTAGAATTATATTCTAAGGTATATGCTCCTGAAAAAATCATAAACATCAGTATTCCCATAAATGGTACCAATCCATATGATTTACTAAATAAATCTGCATAAGTCTCCTCCATAGAAAATGCTCTTATGGAAATAAAACTTAGAAATAATATACCCATCCATATGATTAAAATTCTTTTTTTAAAAAGCATTTTTTTAAGCTCTAATTTTATGAGTGATCCCATCATTACACCTCCCTAGTATTTTCTAGGTCAAAATAAAACATATAAACATCTTCAAATTTTGGCTCTATTATCTCTACATTTTCATATCTAGGCATTTTATCACTTACTACTCTTAATTCTACATGATCTATACTACGTTGTATATTTACTACTTTATAACTATTTTGTATCTCCATCACTTCATTTTCATTAGAAGTTTTTATACAATAAACCTTTCCTTCCATTCCTGAAAGAATTTCTTTATGATTTCCTTTCATAAGCATTGCTCCGTCTTTAATCATAATGGTTTCTTTTGCAATAGATTCTATATCCGAAATAATATGAGTAGATAATATAATAATCTTATCTTTTGAAATTTGAGAAAGAAGATTTCTAAATCTTGCTCTTTCTTGAGGATCTAATCCTGCTGTTGGTTCATCTAAAACTAATATTTTAGGGTCATTCAATAAAGCTTGTGCAATCCCTACCCTTCTTTTCATACCTCCTGAAAATTTATCTACTGCTTTATTTCTTACTTCATATAATCCTACAAGCTCTAAAAGCTCTTTGATTTTATTTTTAGCCTGCTTTTTATTCATTCCCTTTAAAGCTGCTACATATTGCAAAAACTGTTGAGCTGAAAAATTTTTATAAACCCCAAACTCTTGAGGTAAATATCCCAAAACAGCTCTATATTCTTCATTTAATTCTTTTATATTTTTCCCATTATATATAATTTCTCCCTTTGATGGCTCTATTAAAGTTGTAATTTGTTTCATAAAAGTAGTTTTTCCTGCTCCATTAGGTCCTAAAAGTCCATACAAACCATTCTCAAGAGTTACAGTGATATTATCATTTGCATTTTTATTGCCATATGTTTTTGTTAAATTTTTTATTTCAAGTATATTCATAATCATCTTCCCTCCTATTATTTTGTTAAAAATTTTTTGAATGTAAATATACACCCTGCTATTCCTATTCCTAGCATACATAATAAAAATATATTACACATCTGAATCCTATCTACATTTATTCCTAAAATATGAACATGTCCTAAATACATTCCTATAAATTGTTCCATATGAAACATAATATCTATATAATTACTTGTACTCATAATTGTTAAAAATGAATGTGGTAAAAATCTCATTAAAGTAATTACTTTTCCAAATCCTATAAATAATGCACTTGCGCTAATTGCTGCCAACGAAGTTTTAGTTACAAATGAGAACAAGCTTGAAAATACTGAAACAGTAATTAAAAGTACCATCATCACACTTATTTTTAACACTAAATATTCATAGATGGTATAGGGTTCTTTAAGTAATCCTGCAAAATCAATAATTCTAAGGGCTTCCAATTGTCCATGAATAGGTGGTCCATACTGAAAAATAGTGATTATAAAAGCAATACTTACATAAATCATATACAAAATAATTGGTAAAAATATTGCCATTCCTAATTTTGAATACAAAACCTTAAATTTGTTTTTAGATGAAAGAATAATATCGTTCATTCCCGAAATTCTTTCATCTGTATAAATATTTGAAAATATTAAAACCAAAATAATAATCATCACACTATTTATAAAAGGATGAGAGATTCTATGATTGAGTACCTTAAAAAAACTCACATCCTCATATTTTGTGTTCTCAATAGCTTTTAATTTTTTTTGTGATATAGTCTTTAGAGTTTTAGAAAAGTCATCATTTCCACTATAACTTGCCATTTCCTTTATTTGATGAATCTTTTGATCCAGTTTTTCTTGTGCAATAATCTCTTTTGATCTATCATCTTTTATAAGTTCATACTTTTCATTTCTATATATATTTTCTGTTTCTAATATAGGCTTTAAAAAAAACATGACTCCACAAATAAATATAAATAATCCTAAACAAATCCATCCTATTTTAGATTTAAAAAGCTTTTTTACTTCCCACAAAATCATATCTTAACCTCCTACGCTCCTAACACGTTCATCATATATACAGACATACAATAAAATACATAAATATGAGCTGGATAAAACACATAAAATAAATATTTCATACCTCTTCCTTTTTGACCATTATACAAATAAAAAAGTGGCGCTGAAAAAATCATCATCCATTGATAGTTTCTAAAAAGTAATCCTTTTATACTCATATCTCCTGTAAACATAATCAATATAGATAAAATAGAATAAGCAATCACAAGTTTTTTTCTATCTTCTTTAAGTAAATACATAACAATACCTAATAAAACAAATACGGGTCCACCTTCTACCATCATAGGCGTTGGAATTGTAAATAGAAGATACATCATTCCTGGTACAGTTATATTCATAAACATAATCATTCCTAAAGCTACAGGTAATATAAATAGCACTACCCCTTTAATCATATTGACTATATTTTTTTCTTTAATAGCTTTTGTAAAATACTCTACTATAGATAAATAAATAGTAATCATTAGTAAAGTTGAAAAAATATTATTCATTAAGCCAAAAGAATCTGTTCTAGGAAAATATCTAGATAAAAAGAAATTTCCAAAACTCATAATCAATGATCCTATATAAAGTCTTAACATATATTTTTTTCTATTTTTTGTATGAATAAATCCTTCTACTGTCATAAACATAAAAAGAGGTGCAACGATTCTTCCAACCCAATTAAACGCCACAGGTATATCCCCTCCAAAATTAAAAAATTCATGTATATGATCAAATATCATAAGAATGAGTCCTATCATCTTTAATTGAAATCCTGTAAGTCCTTTACTTTTCATAACTCTCCTCCTCTTGGTTAATATATTACTCATTATAAAGCACACATCTTAACCTATTATCATCTTAACCTTAAATAAACCTTAAACTTTGTAAACTTTGTAAACTTTGGGGACGGTTATCATTTATTTCATACTTTAATTATTTTTATTTGCTTTTTTCGTTGTTTATATATCTTTATAACTGTTCCTAGCTATGACCGTTTACATCAATATTTACTTGTAGAAGCTGTTATTCGTGTGCTTCAAATAGTTGATCCTCCTAAAAAAGGTAATGACTACATGTTCTTCTAAAATTTTCTATTTAATCATAGAAACCGCAAAGAAAAACAATCTAAATCAGTTTGAATATCTAAAATATTTATTTGCACAGCTTCCAAATGTAAATATAGAAAATCTAGAGATTTTGGACACTTTGTTACCATGATTAAAGAAACTATCTAAAGAAACAAAAACAAAAATAATAAGAAATAAATAGAAGAGAGCACTGATACGTTGAAAACCAACACAATCAGTGCTCTTTTAGCTTATTTCATAGACTCTATTATTTTTGAAACCTCTTTCATATCCATAGAAGGTATTTTATCATCATTACTACTTTCGAAATTCCAATATAATTGGTAGGTTACATCTTTTGATTCCCAAAACGCAGCATTAGTTGATACAGTTACTTTTTTTCCATCAATAGATGTTGCAGTAACATTTTCAGTGGTTGCTACCCCACAGGTTGATTCTTTTGTAGTAGAAGCTAATATGACGATTGTGTCTCCAGATTTATTCTCATAGATTGCATTAACGCCCGCTCCTTCAAAAGAGGTTGTTGCCTCTTTAAAAATGTACCCTTGTGGTAAGTAACTAGGAAGCTTAATATTGCTATTAGCAACTTTCTTAACTTCTTCTAAAGTAAGAGTTTTTTCTAATGTATTTTCTTCTGTTGAAATAAAAAATTCATATCCTCCATTGGGTAAATCTTTTACTCCCATTCCCGTAATCTCTTTTCCATCTACAGTATAGTAAGTTGTATGTTCTCCATATATTGCCTCTTTTCCGTTCTTATCAAACAATTTGCCTTTAAATCCTTCTTGCATGAATTTCATCATTTTTTCATCATTAACATCTTTATTAACATCTTTATTAACATCTTTATCTTCATTATATTGTATTATTTCAGTATTACCTACTTGAAAACGTGCAATAATTGATGATAAAATTCCCGTAGCATAAGCAGCAGATACTCCAAAAATCACTATTGCTAATGTTAAACTTACAACTCTAGAAGGTTTAAAAAATTTCTTTTTCATATATATATCATCCTTTTCTATATCGTTTGATTTTATTGTTCCTGTTTCTATTTTATATTTTAAGCGATTTAAAATTATCTCTTCATATTTACTACTATCAACATCTGCATTTATAAGTAAATCTTCAATCTGCTTAAATTCATTCATATCTGATTTCCTACTCATATTTATAACCTCCACAGATTAGAATTTTTTGTAATTTCTTTAGACTACGACAAAGAATAACACTGACATTTGATTCACTTAATCCCATTAACTTTGCAATTTCCGTATTTTTGAGTTCAGCTCCATATTTCAATGAAACTACAGAACGATCCCTTTCATTAAGATGTGCTAAGGCTCTAAATAAAGATGAGTTATTCTCTTCAATTAAAATTAATTCATCAGGAGATGGTTTTGAAGATACTCTGTCAATTATATAATCCAGTGAAAAATGAAATCTTCGATTCTTCTTTCTATAATAGTCTGTTATAGTATTTCTTGCTATGGCAAAAATCCAACCCTCAAAAGTCATGCCATTTCCAGAAAAACTGCTATATTTTGCAATAATCCTTTCAAAGACTTGGCTACATAATTCCTCCGTCATATTTTGGTCATCAATTCTGTAACAAATATATTTAAATACACGTTTATAATATAACTTGTATATTTCTGTAAACTCATAAACCATATTATCTGTGGAGTTTTTTTTAGTTTCATTTTCATATATTTCAAAATTCGCGGTCTCCATTACCATCTACCTTTCATGAATTTATTTTGTAGTCATTTCCTT
Source organism: Anaerophilus nitritigenes (assembly GCF_004138215.1). GTDB lineage: Bacteria > Bacillota > Clostridia > Peptostreptococcales > Thermotaleaceae > Anaerophilus > Anaerophilus nitritogenes. The sequence continues at coordinate 28,095 of NZ_RYYS01000009.1, read as the reverse complement.
CTAAAAATATTATATCCTTGATTAAACTGTACAGCTTATTTTGTAGTGTAATTACAATAGTTAAGACGAAAAAAATATAAATCTACTACACATTTTTAAAAAATTTTTTAAATCTTTTTTAAAGAAATGTGAAATCATTCATAAAAAATAGCACTGATGCTTTGAAAAAAAATAACATCAGTGCTCCTTTATTTTATTCTAATCTAAATGCAATTTCTAGATGTCTTAGTTTTTTTATTTGCTTTTTTCATTGTTTATATAGCTTTGTAACTGTTTCTTAATTCTACTAAATTCTAAATTTCATTATTAAAATCTTCATCTAGATACAACCTTAAAGGCTTAATCTTCCATATCCCAGAAAACATAATAGCTAAAAAACTTACAATAGCAACATTGTATATTGTAAATTCTAATTTCTTTAAGTAATTAAACTCGCTACCGATAGTATAAATAATCATAGTAATCAATGAAAGTCCCAAAGATATCTTAAAATAAATATCTGGCATTTCCTCTTCTTCAATAACTATTTAAAAAATAAAACAGTAAAATACCCACCCTAGAATAAACCTCCCAATAAATGAACCTCACTTCTTTGTATCCGTTCTTTCTTTAATTTTCTTTATTTCATATCAATTGTCCAATCTCCATTCATTACAAACTCAGGATAAGAAATTTCAATATCTGTGTTCTCCATATCTTTATCAAATTCTAAATTTACAATTCCTTTGTTTCCATTTATTTCAGTAGATATTTTTTTAACGTCTTTGCTATACAAGTCAAATGATCTTATTTTAATATTTTTGTCTCCAGCTGTATTTAATTCAAATTCTATTTGAGCAGATGTTGGTGATACTCTTTTGATATTTTTCATAGTCGCCTTTTGAATTTTAAAATCAATTTCTTTATTTAGATTTACTTCTCCACTTTCAGGAATATCCAGTTTGAAAGAATCAATTGTTTTTTCATAGCGTGTAATGACAGCAGGTACTTTTACAGTTAAATTTTCTCCCTTTGGTGCGTCTGTTTCAAATATTGTTATAGGACGACCTTTTGCATCCTTTGGAATTTCAAGCTTGTATTTATTATTCATTTTATCCCATACATAAAGATCTTCTGTTCTACTGCTTGTGCCAGATCCAAAAATACCATCTTTTCTATTTTCTGTTACTGATACTGTTTTTTTATCTATTGGTGTTCCAAGAGCAGATAATTTTAAGTCTTTATCATCAAAGGATGCAATCAATTGGATATTTAATTTTTCATTTTGATCTATTAATTTAGCCCCCATATTGACACCCTTTATATTATTTGGGGAATCATTTGTACATATTTTACTATTTGCATCTAAGCTTTTCGCTTTTTCTAATGAAACCTCATAAGACTTTCCTGCTATCATCAATGTAAAATCTTGAAAAGGTTTAATATTATAATTTTTTTCTTTTTTATTTGCAAAGCTAAAGAAATATTTATCTTCTTCTTTAGAATAACCTCCTACCTCATAAACTGTATCAGGATCATTTTTAGGTATAATGCTAATATTTTCTAATTCTTCTTCACTCAAATCTGAAGAAAGTTCCACTTCTAGATTTCCTTGTGAAACCATTACACTTTCTAGTTTAATATTCTTATCTAAAGATTTTCTGCCTTTTAAGTAGTAAGCCTCTCCATCTACTATAGTAGAATACACAGGTGTTTTGTTAAAAAATGATTGAATTGCCTGGGAAATGTCATCCGCATATACAGCAGTAATACTAAATAAGCATACACAAGCAGCTGCCACATATGGTAATCTTTTTCTGCTTTTTACCTTTTTATTATTATTTCTTAATTTTTCATTAGCTTTTTTATTAATAGAATCCATATCTATTTCAACCCCTTCTAATAATTTATTTATTTCTTTATCCACCAAATCATCATCTAGATTTTTTAATACATCAATCAATTGATCTTCGTTCATACTGAAATGCCTCCTTTATAATCGTTCTCCCCCTTAAAAGCCTGTTATCTATAGCAGATCTAGATAAATGAAAAACTTCTGCCAAATCATTTATTTTTTCTCCAAAGAAGTATCTTCTAAAAAATATTTCTTTATCTACTTTATTAAAGGAATCAATAATTTTCATAATCTTTTCTTGATCTTGTCTTAAAAAAAATTGTTTCTCTAAGTTATAAGTATCTTTGACTTCAAATTCCTCAATGTCTACAACATTAGTTTGTATTTTTTTTCTTTTATATGTTAATGCTTTATATTTTGTTAAAATCAAAAGCCATGTTCTAAAATTTCCTTTTTCCTCATCAAATTCATTAATTTTTATCCATGCATCTAGAAATACATCCGACACACATTCTTCAATATCTTCTTTATTAAGTGATGGAGATAAGATATTATAAGCTAGGCAATAAATTACTTTTGTATATTTGCTGATCATATGTTCATAAGCTGGTACGTCTTTTTCTTTGATTCCTTTCACAAGTGCACTTTGTGAATATTCCACGCTCTTCAACTCCTTTCATATATTACTACGTATTAAATATGATTCTTCTCTCAAAAATTTCTATATAATTTTAAAAAAAATAAAATTTTTATCCATCTATGGATAGATTATATACAATCTAATACGAAGTATTAAGTGTACAGAGAAATAAAATGAAACAATAAGCTTATTGGAAGGAAGTGCATTACATGAAGATTACAGAAGAAAATTTTATTCTTCAATTAAAAAATCGAAATGAAAAGGCTTTAGAATATGTAATAGATCATTATGGAGGATTGATTCAAGCTATTGTAAAAAAACATCTATACAATCTAAAAAGCCATCAGGAAGAATGTATCAATGATATATTACTAGGAATTTGGAATAACATTTATAGTTTTAATGAAAATAAAAGTACTTTTAAAAATTGGATAGGAGCCATATCCAAATATAAAACTATTGATTTTCGAAGAAAATATTTAAGAGATTTAAAAAATCAAAACATAGATTATGTAGAAATATCTATAGAAGATTCTACCCTAAAAGAAATGACACAAGAAGAATTAAATAAGGATTTAGACGAATTATTAAACTGTTTGAAAGATGAAGATAAAAAATTATTTCTTAAATTGTATGTAAAAGAACAAGAAGTAGATGAAATCAGTAAAGAAACAGGATTAAAAAGAGATGTAATCTATAATAGAATCTCTAGAGGGAAAAAAAAATTAAAGAAAATGTTTCATATTATAGAAAGTAGGGGATAGAAATGGAAAAAAACATATATAATCTTTTCAATGATATAAATATTGATTTTAATGAATATGATGAAAAAGCACTTACAGATATAGAAAGAAAAAATTTGAAAAAAACTTTTAAAAAATCTATCCGAAAGAAAAACTATTCATATAAAAAATATATAGCTACTGCTTTAATCGGTTTACTAGCTATAGGTTTTTTGGGAAACAATGTAGAAGGCACTGTATGGGCACATATGCATAGGATTGCCTACGATATAGCAGGTTTTTTGCGAATAGAAAAAAACTTAGATGAATATAAAACTGTTTTAAATCAATCTATTACAAAAAAAGGTGTAACCATCAAATTAAACGAAGTCATTTTAGATCATAATGAGCTAGTGGTTTCCAATACTATCTCTACAGATGAAAAATTAAATGATAACTTTACCAATGCTGATGGTACTGTTTATATAAATGGAAGAATTGCAAGCTACGGAGCAGGAGGAGCAGCAGAAAAAATAGACGATCATACCATCCAAGAAGTAATGGCTTATACATTAACCGATGATGATATAAAGGGTGACTTAAATATAAAAATTGTATTTTCAGGTGTAACTGTAAATGGAGATACAAAATCAGGAGATTGGGTTTTTGAATTTAAGACAAATGGAGATGAATTAGCATTAGATACTCAAGAAATTTTATTGAATCATACCTTTACTCTTCCAAATCATCAAAAGGTTTGTTTAGAAAAATATACAAGTAATCATTTAGGACAAAAAATTTATTATAAGAAGGATAAGAAAAATTCCAACGATGCTGATTATGATATGATTGTAAAAGGACATGACGATTTAGGAAATGAAGTTAGCTTTTATCTATCTAGTGAAAGTGATGGACATGGAATATTTAAACTTACAAATATAGATGAAAATCTTAACGAAAATGCAAAAATATTAACTCTTACCCCTTATGCAGTAAAATTTCCTGAGAAAAGTGGTAGATTAAGTAATGATTTTAAAAAAGTAGGGGATACGTTTACAATAAATTTATCTAAATAAATGAAGAATCCTCTCAAATAGAGGATTCTTCATTTATATCATTCTTTATTTTCATTACTTTCTATATTTTCTTCTTTGCTTATTTCATTTGTAATTGTAGGTATTTCTTTATTTTTTAAAAGATAGCTTGGTAAATCTAAGCCCGCACTATTAAATACATCTTGTAGCGGTGGTAGGGATTGCATCATTCCTGATAAAAAATTAGCTGTAGCAGGTTTGTCACCATTTTTACCTCCACCCATATTATCCCATACAGTTACTTTGTCAATTTGAATACCTTTAATTGCTTCTACTTGTATTTTTATGATCTCTGGAAGTCTATCTGCAATCATCATCATAACAGCTTTTTCTGGAATACCTCCTGCCGCCTCCACAAGTTTTTTGAAACCTTCTGCTTGTTTTTCAAGCATTTCTTTCGTACCTCTTGCTTGTGCATCCATCTTAGAAAATATAGCATCTGCTTCCCCTCTAGCTATTCTTCTAAATTCCTCAGCTTGTGCCTCTGCTTCGATTTCTATTTTTTGTTTTTCAACTTCTGCATGAACAAGTACATCTGCTTCTTTTGTAGCTTTTTCTCTTTTTGCTCTAGATTTTTCTGCATCTTCTTCAGCTAAATAAGCTTCTTCTAATGCTTTTGCTGCTTGAACCTTTTCAGCAGCACTAGCTCTTCTTTCTGCCTCAGCAGATTTTTCTCTTTTTTCAGCTTCTGAATTAGCTATAGTAATCTTGGATCTATTTTCACCCTCTACAGCTATAGCATCCGCTTCAGCAACTTTGACTCTTTGATCTCTTCTTGCTTGTGCTTGACCAATAGCACCATCCCTATCTTTTTCAGCAACACTCTTTTTTGCATCATTCACAGCCTTTGCTGCTGCTTCTTTTCCCAATGCCTCTATATATCCTGACTCATCATTGATGTCTGTAACATTGACATTTATTAATCTTAATCCTATCTTTTTAAGCTCTGTTTCCACATTGCTTGATACAGCTTCAAGAAATTTATCTCTGTCTGTATTAATTTCCTCAATCTCCATCGTTGCAATGACTAATCTTAATTGTCCAAAGATAATATCTTTTGCTAACTCTTGTATTTCAGGAAGTCCTAATCCTAATAGTCTTTCAGCTGCATTTTGCATAATTCCAGGCTCTGTAGATATTCCTACTGTAAATCTAGAAGGAACATCTACCCTAATATTTTGCTTACTCAAAGCATTTTGAAGATTTACTTCTATAGACAAGGGAGTAAGATCTAAAAATTCATAACTCTGTATAACTGGCCATATGAAAGCCGCTCCCCCATGAATACATTTAGAAGATCTATTTTCATCTCCATCTTTTCCAACTTTACCATAGATGACTAAAACTTTGTCTGATGGACACTTTTTATATCTTGTAAAAAGTGCAGAAATTGTTCCAAATATAATAACTACAATCACCGTTATTAAAATTACTCCATATGCTGAACCCATTACATATCCCCCTTATTGATTTTTTCAACTAATAAAATACTATTACCAATTATGTCTTTTACAACAATCATCGTTCCTGTTTTTATCACATCCTCTTCATCTGTCATAGCATCAAGTTCTTTAAAAGATCCCTGAAATGTAATACTTACTTTTCCTACTCCATTTCTTTTGGGTGGAATAGGAAGATATACTTCTCCAGTCACTCCCTTTGCTCTTTGAATATTCATGGTACCATTGTCAGATAGCTTTGTTATAAAATAAAAAAGTGCTGATACAATTAACAATACTACAACACCTAATATAGTAGATAACAAAATAGTAGCAAATTGTCCTAGTCCTGCATAAGAAAATGTTAATCCTGCCCATCCAAATACTGCAAAAAAAGTGATGAAATTTTTTACCGTAAATACTTGAAAACTAGATTCAAAATCACCATCTTCTCCTATATCTATTCCATCTTCTCCACCATCAAAATCCCCTTCACTACCAAATCCTGCAAATGTACCTATGAGCTGTATTACTAACAACACTGTAAAAGGTATAGCTAAGTACCAATAGATTTTATCAAATACTAATAATTCTGTAAGCCGATCTATCAAGTCATCCCCTCCTTTTTGGCTATGATTTAAAACAAAGTACATGTTATAGCTTTTATTTCTTCTTAGAGGTCCTTTTAATGTTTTCATTTGTATATTGTTCCTATTTAAATAAGTGTACCTTTACCTTTACTTTTATATTTTAACATTTATATAAATAATTTCCTATACATTTAAAGAAACAACATGAAAATGAAATATATGGGAGAGTAAGTCTCCATGAAATTAGTGGATACACTCCAGTAATTTCATGATAAAAAAAATGATTATATATAAAGCCTTATCCATCTTTAGTATTGATGCTGATCTCTAACTTATGACTTTATTACAAGTCCTAATAATTTTGAAAAATCTACAGCTTGCATGGGGGACACTATTGCACCTTTAATATCTTGCTGGCGTACTCCTAATCCTTCTACAATAGAAGTGCTTAAATCTATCCCCGATAGGCTAGTTCCTGACATCTGACTTGACTGTAAATTACAATTATAAAATTTTGTTTTAGATAATGTACTATTTTGAAAATCACTATTTTCCAATAAACTATCTTTAAATATAACTTTTTTCATTTGAATAAACCGCATAAACGCAAACTCTCCCTTACATTGTTTCACATAAACATTTTGGAATGTAGCATTACTAAGATTTATCCCCATGAGCTTACAATTAATAAACTCTGTTCGATGGATAATAGCTCCCTTAAAATCTACATTTGATAGATCACAATTTTCAAATCTTACGTTTGTAAGCTCTAATGATTCCAATGCTACATCATAAAAACTTACATTTTTAAAGACTGCACCTTCAAAGCTTACTTGATAAGCAATTTGATTTTCTATAATACAATCAGATATATAAATATGTTCAAATTTATCCTCATCTTCTATCTCATTAATTTTGGTGCTCATATTCTCAATTCCATTTATAAATTTTGGTCTTATTAATTTAAATTCATCTTGGGTACTACTCATTCTACCCCTCCTCCATTTCATAAGCAATTTTAGAATTATGCTTACATCTAGTTATTTAAATACTATAATTTTTAGCTGTAGATTGTATTTTGGGTAATTCTCCTAAAATATATTAGTGCATCTGTCTAGATGCTTATCTTATTTTATATTTCTTTTCTATATTTATATAGCATTTTATTAGAATACCTATTCCAAAACTCCCTCCAATTCCCACTAACCATCCAGCTATATTAGATTTACCATAGATACTCAGTAAAGATCCTAAAAAATAAATAAGAGAATAGTATATCCACATATTCGCACATTCTTTGTTATAGGCCTTAACATCTGTTATATCTTCACTTTTTACTACAGTTCCAGACCAAAAACTAACAGGTCTATTTGATTTTTTTGCATATAATCCGATTCCAAGGAAAGTACATCCACATATTAAACAGACTAAAATTAGTACAATATTTTCCATAAAATCCTCCAATCATTCTATAAAAAGTGATAATAAATTTATTGGTAAATTCTGAGCAAATTTTTTGCTTCTTTATTTAAAGAATTGATATTAATAAAAATAAATTTATTAATTATATTCTTATTGTAAAGTTAATAACTATTTTAATCAATATCATATTATTTTTATACTTTTTACTTTAGATATTCAAAAAAGATAGAATGTTATTTTATGAAAAGATGAGTAAAACAAAGAATATCATTCATACTCAAAAAATTTAACCACTTCATTGGTATGTATTTAATATTTCCTTTTCTACTTATAGAAGAAAATATACTTAACAATCCAATATTTCTAAAAACTTTTGCGAAGCTGGTGAAATAGATACACTTTTTAAAAAACAAAGTCCAATGCTTCTTTTGGGTATTTCTTCCACTGTTTTTACTTGGTATACAATTTCATTATTTAAATATTCCTGTGAAAACTCTTTAATAACACAAGCAATCCCTAAATTAATTTTTGCAAATTCTAATAATAGATCATGAGATCCCAGCTCAATTTCTGAAGAAATTTCAATACCTTTTGATAAAATATGTTTTTCCACATACTGTCTTGAATTTGACTTCGTATCAAGTAGAATCAGTGGTAATTTTGATAATTCTTCAAAACTTAAAGGCATAGAAAGAGTCTTTTTATACTTTTCACCACAAACAAAAATATCTTGTACATCCATACACTTTCTTATTTCTAAAGAAGAGTCTTCAATGGGAAAATTACAGATTGCAATATCAATTGCCCCTGACTTTAACATATTACAAAGTTCTAAAGTTGTCCTGTTTACAATCTTTAATTTAATATTAGGATGTTCATTATGAAATCTATCTAAATAGGGTAGTAAATAATATCTTGAAATAGCATCTCCTACCCCTATTTTTAAATCTCCTAACATGATATTTTTAAACTTTAATAGTTTTTCTTCTCCTGCATTAATTAAATTTATAGCCGAATTCGCATACTCAAATAAAAGCTTTCCTTCATTAGTGAGAATTACACCCCTAGATGTTCTTGTAAAAAGGCGTACTCCAATCTCTTCTTCTAGTTGCATGATTGCTTGACTTACAGCTGGTTGTGTCATATATAATGCCTTGGCTCCTTTAGAAAAACTTTCACATTTAGCTACTTCACAAAACACTTTATATAAATCTAGTTTGCTTATCATATAAGTTCTCCTTATACCTTATATTATATATATTTATTTTACTTATATCATAAATATATTGTATAGTACAAGTATAAGCGTTAAATATAAAATTATCTAAATTGAAAGATTAAGGAGATATATAAAATGGAAAGAGTTGTTGGAACTGTAGTAAGAGGTTTACGTGCCCCAATTATTAATAATGGTGATGATATTAAAGAAATAGTTGTAAATACTGTATTAAATGCTTCAGAAATCGAAGGTTATTCTATTTCTGATAAGGATATTGTTACTGTAACAGAATCTGTAGTAGCTCGTGCTCAAGGAAATTATGCAACTATTGATCATATTGCAAAGGATGTAAATTCCAAGTTTGGAGATGAAACTATAGGAGTAATCTTTCCTATTTTAAGCCGTAACCGCTTTGCTATTTGCCTTCGTGGTATTGCAAAAGGAGCTAAAAAAATTGTTTTAATGCTTAGCTATCCTTCTGATGAGGTAGGTAATCATTTAGTAGATATGGATATACTTGACGAAAAAGGTATCAACCCTTGGACAGACGTTTTAACTGAAGCAGAATTTCGTAAGCATTTCGGATATGAAAAACATGTTTTTACTGGTATTGATTATATTGATTATTATAAATCTTTAATTGAAGAATTTGGAACTCAATGTGAAGTAATCTTTTCAAATAATGCAAAAACTATTTTAAATTATACAAAAAATGTTCTTACTTGTGATATTCATACTAGATTTAGAACTAAAAAAATACTACAAACAAATGGTGGCAACAAAATCTATAGCCTTGATGATATTTTAACAACATCTATAGATGGAAGTGGTTATAATGAATCTTATGGTCTTTTAGGTTCAAACAAAGCAACTGAAGAAAGTGTTAAACTCTTCCCACGTAATTGTCAACCTGTAGTAGATGGTATTCAAGCTATGATTAAAGAAAAAACAGGTAAAACAGTAGAAGTTATGATTTATGGAGATGGAGCTTTCAAAGATCCAGTAGGTAAAATTTGGGAACTTGCTGACCCTGTTGTATCACCAGCTTATACAGAAGGACTGAACGGCACACCTAACGAAGTTAAATTAAAATATCTTGCTGATAACAATTTTTCTCATTTAAAAGGCGAGGAACTTAAAAAAGCTATTTCAGAATATATTATTAATAAAGAGTCAGACCTTGTAGGTGCTATGGAATCACAAGGAACTACTCCAAGACAACTTACGGATCTTATAGGATCACTATCTGATTTAACTTCAGGTAGCGGAGATAAAGGTACCCCTATTATATACATTCAAGGTTATTTTGATAATTATACAAAATAGTAAAAATTATATGTGTTACTTCAATCCTCACTTTACCCACTCCCTAGTGATCAAAGTGAGGATTTTTAAATAAACTTTTTCACATAATATTAAGTCCAATAATATCAACCTATATTCATAATTTACTTATTTTTATACTCCTCCATCTGCTTTAAATAATTAATTTGTGTTTCTGTTTTCCCACCATATTTCATCCTATCACTCGCATGATCTTTGTTAATATTATCATCCCCAGAAGTTATATCAATTTTAATTTGTTCAAATTCTTCCTCTGTAAGCTCCATATAGCTCCCACACCTTGGACAAGCAATACAATATTTTTTTCTATATGGTATTATAGGAATAAAAAATAATGTAAACCATGTTCTTACAATACATAAGTTCCAAATTTCACTACTATTACAATGACTACATGTACGCTCAAAAACTGCTCCAATAATTTTTTTTGTTACTTTTCCCCAACCCCAAATTATCATTCCATCACCTCATATGAATATTTTTCCATAATTATACCATTCAACTATATTTATCGCAATATATGACATAAATATACATATTTTTCTTGAAATTGATAATTAAGTAGAATTACAAAACATCTATCGCTTTATTTCCTTTTTTTAGGAACACTTCTTTTAAAAACAATTCATTCTCCTCTATTTCTTTTAATTAAATATTTATCTCAAAAAAATATGTTTTGCCTTGTAGATCCTTAATATTCCATTCTATTTTAGAGTTTTTCACATCAACATTTAAGTTTATAATGTCAATTTTATTTTTATCGTTACCTTCTAGTCCCCAAACTTCCTTAACAAACTTCTTTAACTTACTTTCAGAAATGATATAATTTTTAAACAAAAAATGAATAGAATTCTTAGTTGTATCTTCTGTATTCATTATATTATTAAAAATTTCAATTCTTCTATCTAAATCCTTTTTTGCATCCTTAAATTCTTTAATCTCACAAAACAAAGCTTGTTTTGCTAATTTATCCGCTTCTTCATTATAAAAATTCCCTGAATGAGCTTTTACTTTTTTAAATCTTATCTCTAAATGCTCTCTATATTTTTTTATAAATTCAACATATTCTTTAGTACCTTTTTTATTAGCTTTCCAAATTCCATTAGCCCATCTTTCAATTCCTTCATAATCATGATAAATTGTAATTAAACCATATTTATTTTCATATGCCCATTCAATGGACTTCATAGCTCCAAGCAATTCTCCTGCTACATTTCTCATGGTTACATATTCCTTATCATTACCTACACCACCAAATTTGATTATTTTATTTTCATATAAGATTACACAACCATAAGAGTATCTATTATATTCTTGATAATAGCTTCCATCAACATAAGCTTCTACTTTTTTTATATTTTTTTCATTTATAACTGTGTCTTTAACTTCTCCATTTAAAAATTTATATGCATCCTCATAACTACTAAAACTTTTATAAATAGCTCCACTATAACACTGTATTTGATTTTTACACTCCTGCCAATTATCAAATATTCCTTTATTTCTTCCACTTTTCACAGCATAATATTTCTTTTGTGCCAAAAATATCCCCTCCTTTTACTATCATTATTATACACTAGGTATACACTACACTAGGGACGGTTAATTATTTTCATCTATAACACAATAAAAATCCTTTATCATAAGATAAAAAACTACTCCTTTTCTTTTTTATATAAGAGTAGTTTTTGTATTTTTAAATTTATTATTTTTTAAAACTTAACCCATCCTTAATTGGAATTCGTATTTTTCTCTTATTTTTTCAACAATATCATTCTTTTCTAATTTTTTTCCACAAATTTCAGATACATTCATAACCCCCACAATACTATTGGTTAAAAAAATTCCATCTGCATTTAATAAGTCTTCTCGTGTAAAATTTCCTTCTATAACATCATGATTGTTAATAATATATTTTCTAATGGTCCCATTTAGTAAACCGCATTGTACTTTTGGTGTATATATATTTCCGTTTTTTATAAAAAATACATTGGATATGCTTCCTTCTGCTAGACTGTCTTTGGTATTAAAAAATAAAACTTCATCAAAACCTTGCTCTATGCATTTTTCATGTTCTAATATATTTTCAAGATAATTCAAAGATTTTAAATAGGTAAGTATTGAAGATTCGTTTCGTTTTACATCACTTATTGTTACTTTAAAACCCTTTTTATAATGCTCATCTGTATAATTATTTTTTCTACAAGTAAAAATAGTATTTTTTTCGGTTACTATTAATTTTAATACATTATTTTTGCAATTTAATTTAAAAACTGCATTAGTTACATCTTCAGTAGTTATAAATTTATTTATCCCTATAGTTATAAGTCCCGTATTTAGTCTATTTAAGTGTTCCTCTAAAAATAAAGGATTATTTTTTACTAGTATCGTTTCAAAAAGACCTTTCCCAAAATAAAAACCACTATCTAGAATAACTTTATCTTCTTCTATCAACTTATCATTTAAAAGTATCATAATTATTTCACACCTTTTTACAATGGTAAATTTCTATAGCACTTTCATAAGTGCCACTGCTTTATCCAAGGTTTCATCATACTCTGATTGTTTATCTGATTCCCAAGTGATTCCTCCCCCTACACCTAGATAAGCTTTTCCACTTTTCATAAGTATAGTTCTAATTACTATATTTAAATCTGCATTACCATCAAATCCTAGGTATCCTATTGAGCCAGTATAGATATTTCTTCTAGTGGGTTCTAGTTCATCTATAATTTCCATAGATCTGAGCTTTGGTGCACCAGTTATAGATCCTCCAGGAAAACAAGCTTCAATGCAATCTATTGCAGTGTATTCATTTTTCAGTTCCCCAACTACTGTAGATACTAAATGAAATACTGTGCTATACTCTTCTATTTCAAATAATTCCGTAACCTTTACAGAATTAGGTTTGCATACTTTACTTAAATCATTCCTTTCTAAATCTACAATCATGAGAAGTTCAGAATGATCCTTTTCACTATCTATAAGTTGTTGTTTATTTTTAAAATCTTCTTCTTTATTTTTGCCCCTAGGTCTAGTCCCTTTTATTGGTCTTGTTTCTACAATGTTATTTCTTATTTCTAAAAATCTTTCTGGAGAAGAACATACTATACTAAAGTCCTCTATATTCATAAATGCTGCAAATGGTGCAGGATTTATATTCCGTAAATCCCTATAAACTTCATAGGGTTCTTTATTTGTTTCACAAGAAAATCTTTGAGTTAAATTAGTAATATATATATCACCAGTTCTAATATATTGTCTAACTGTTTCCACAGTATCTATATATTCATCTTTTTTAAAATTGGATATGAATTTAACGTTACTTGTTGTTAATTTAGGATATTGAACTTTAGTCCCTGCATATATTATATTCTTTATATTTTCAATACTATGTGCTGATGGACTTAATATCCCTAAAGCTGTGATAAAGACTTTTTTTTGTAGATTATCTACTATTATTGCATTATCATAAAAATAAAAGTAACAATCGGGTATTTTCACCTCCTCTACTGCGAGCATTTGAATATATTCTGTAACCGTTCCTAAATCATAAGAAAAATAACCCATGGCACCTGCTGTATAAGGAAGACTCGTATTATTTTCTATTTTATATTTATTCATAAGATGTTTTAGTTGTTTAAACGGATTTTCACATTCAAAATTCTCTCCATTTATAGTACATATACTATTTTTATACTTAAATGTAGAGAACACGTTTAAGCCTATAAAAGAATATCTTCCTAATTTTTCTGCATCCATACCACTGTCTAGTAAAGTGACGGTTTTATCTTCTTTAAATAAGGAATATATATCAAAGACGTCTAAATCTGTTTTTATTTCTTCAATTAAAGCCTCCATAAATATTACCTCCCAATTATTTATGTTCTTTTGCACTTTGCAAAAAGTTTTTTAACATTTCATGGCCACTCTCTGTAAGTACTGCTTCAGGATGAAATTGTACCCCTTCAACTAAAAAATTTTTGTGTCTTATGCCCATTATGACTCCATCTGAAGTCTCTGATGTTATTTCTAAACATTCTGGCAAGCTTTCTTTTTCTATTATAAGAGAATGATACCTGGTAACTTTTACTGGATTTTTTATTCCTTGAAATACTCCTTGGCCATTATGATGAACCTCAACTACTTTCCCATGTACAGGCTCTTTTCCTTTAATTATGTGGGCATCAAAAGCATACCCTATACTTTGATGTCCTAAACATATGCCTAAAATAGGAATTTTCCCTGCAAATTTTTTTATTACCTGTACACAAATTCCTGCATCTTCAGGAGATTTAGGTCCTGGAGATATTATAATACCTTCTGGTTCCATTTTTTCTATGTCATCTATAGTTAATTTATCATTTCTATATATTTTTACATCTTCTTGTAATTCCTCTAAATACCTTACTAAGTTATAAACAAAAGAGTCATAGTTATCAATCATTAAAAACATAGTCTCACTCCCATCATTTCATCAAATTCATATATATTATAACATTTATTTAAAATATTATTAATATTCAGTGTTAAGAGAAATTTAAAAATTAGGGACGGTTCGGTATTTAATATATTATTATAAAATATCAATAAGAATTTGACATGCTCAGAATCGTTTACTATAATTAAATTAGAAAAATATGGGAGTTGAAAGAAGTGAAAAAATTTCAGATTAAAAGTTTAATTTTAGGATTATTACTTGGAATAATAGGAACTTCAATAGTTTTAGGATTTCCAAAAACTTCAACTATTTCTTCATTGGAAAAAATAGAGTCAGCAACTTTTAGCAACTCTAAAGTCTATTTTTATGGAAAAGAGATATCTTTAGAAAATCCATTAATTGCAATTAGGAAAGATGGCCGTTCTGAAACACAATTATATATGCCTATGAAAGAACTGTTAGAGTATATGCAATTTAATGTGGAATGGAACAGAGAAGATAGCTCTATTAATT
This sequence comes from Anaerophilus nitritigenes, assembly GCF_004138215.1. GTDB lineage: Bacteria > Bacillota > Clostridia > Peptostreptococcales > Thermotaleaceae > Anaerophilus > Anaerophilus nitritogenes. The sequence continues at coordinate 12,837 of NZ_RYYS01000009.1, read as the reverse complement.
TAACTATGAATACATGTAACGATTATGATAATCACAATAATACAACAATTCCATCTACTATTCCCCAGAATGAAGCAGATATACAAGCTTTAGATATCATACAAAAAACAGGAAATTGGCCATATATTGAACCATATCTTCCTCTCATGTCTACTGATGCTATAAAAAAAGTTGTTGAAATATATAACTCAAAGCATATTGACTCCTCTGAACATAAGAAAGCATCTGATTACATAGGAGTTAGTAGTAATTAGAGACAGTTAATCCTTTTTATTTATATTCAAATAAAAAAATCTTTTATCATTAGATAAAAGACCTTTTTATTGTATATTATTTTATTTTAGGGCACTCAAAATAACCCATTTATTTAATATAAGACTTATTTTAATTTATGCGCTTTTTAAAATAAAAACTCATTTTCCCAATCGAAATCTCCAGACTTTTCATAACATGATGGCCAATGACTACACCATTTTGGAACACTCGGCTTTTCTACCTTGTCCAAACTCGGAGTATAAGGTTTCAAATCTAAAATACTACTATCATTCATTGCATCAATATAAGTAATATAAATTATCCCTTTTTTGTAATCTATATGTGTTACTTGAGTAACAGACAGGGCTATTAAATTAGGTCTTTCAGGTGACCTAGTTGAAAAAACTCCTAACTTTTCAGGTGCCTTTTTATAAGGTTTATTCACTTCTAAAACGCGTCTACTATGGATATTATCACATTTATCAAACCACCATAATACATTAATGTGACTAAAACCTTCTAATCCTTGCAATCCTTTTACATACTCCTTATTAATTTGAATACACATACTTTCCCCTTCAATTTTAATCTTACCAATTTCCTTTAATTCCATAATAAATACCTCCTATTTATCTTATAAATAGATAATAAACCCTCACACAATGTGAGAGTCAATATAATTATTTTAATGGAACTTGTATTTCAGTAAGATATTTTTCCGGATTATCTACATCCTCACCAGATATATGACATATTTGCCTAGAAGGTTTATCTTCCATATATTCATCATGACTTTCAAGCCAATATGCTAGCTTTTCATATGCTTTTGCTAAATTAATATAGGGTCCATATACCATTGCATACACCATTTTTTCAACAGGCTCAACTTCTCTATATATAAATCCGCCCTTGTTTTCTCCAATTTTATTTACAACTATTCCCACCTCAACATCTACATTTTTATTCTTATGTTCTATATCATGATAAATAGCAATATTATTATACATATCCTGTTTTACAGAAATATTTTCTCTCTTAATAAAATCACATAATTTTTCCCATAAAACTCCTTCATGAAAATATGTTGGTATCCTATCTCTTGTAGATAAAATTAACATCTTATCTACCTTCTTAAAATTTATATTACAATGTATTTTAAATTTTTTCTCTTCAATTTCTTTTATTGCACTATCTATCTTATCTATTCGTTGATTTTCTTTGGCTATTTCATTATTAATCTGTATTTTCTTTTCTTTCAATTCATCTAATATGTCTGCCTCATTACATCTTTGTATTATATCTTTTATTTCTAATGTAGTGAATTTAGCATCTCTTAATAAAACAATTTTTTGGAGTATTGGTATCTGTTCTGCAGAATACATTCTATATCCTGTAAATAAATCAATCTTTGCAGGTTTTAATAATCCAACCTCATCATAATATCTTAACATTCTAATAGACACTTGAGTTAACTTTGAAAACTGTCCAATTTTAAACACTTATATACCTCCAAAATAAATTCACAAATTATAAATATTTTTTAAATATATATCATTTGATTATTAATATATGCTTCACAAAAACGCATAGCTAAAATGGTTTCTTCAAACAATTTATCTAATTCCCACCCAAGCATATCTGCTCCTTGCTTAATTACATCACGTGAGCATCCTGCTGCAAATTTCTTATCCTTAAATTTTTTCTTAAGACTTGAAAGCTCCATATCCATAACACTCTTAGACGGACGCATTCTTGCAGCTGCACCAATTAATCCTGTAAGTTCATCCACTGCAAATAATATTTTTTCCATATCATGCTCTGGTTTAGGTTGTTCTTGTACACAAAGTCCGTATCCATGACTAGCTACTGCTCTTATTAACCTTTCATCCAACCCTTGCTCTCTCATAATCTCTTGAGTTTTACTACAATGTTGTTCTGGATACATCTCAAAGTCTAAATCATGAAGCAACCCAACAATAGCCCAAAAATCTGCTTCATCTGCATATCCTAATTTTTGTGCAAAATACTTCATAGTCGCTTCCACTGTTAAAGCATGCTGAATATGAAATGCCTCTTTATTGTACTTAGTAAGCAAATTCCATGCTTCTTCTCTTGTTATCATAATCATATCCTCCTTATAAAAATTATAAAATATAATATTAGAATAAATTTATATTCAAATGCCACTAACATTTACTCTTAATTCCTTTAAATCACTATTCAATATTTTTTGTTCTTCTTGTATACTTGAAATGGTTACGATATAATAATTTACAAATAATTAATTATATTTTACTTTTGTTAATTATATTTGTCAATATAATTATAGGAGGTTATACTTAATGAATATAAATTCTATCATTGCAGAAAATCTTAAAACACTTCGCACTGAACGAAATTTGAGTTTAGGTCAACTTGCTGAATTATCTAATGTCAGTAAAGTCATGCTATCCCAAATTGAAAAAGGAGATACAAATCCAACGATAAACACTTTATGGAAAATAGCTAATGGATTAAAAATTCCTTATACCTCATTACTTGAACAAAAAGAACATAATACTTGCATGATAAGAAAAATTGATCTTAACCCTCAGGTTGCTAAAGAAGGCCATTATCGCGTATATTGCTATTACACTAATACACCCTACCGTAATTTTGAATTTTTTCAAATTGAACTTGATGAAGGATACTCATATAAATCTGTAGGTCATTCTAAAAAATCAGAAGAATATATTATGGTATTAGAAGGAGAGTTGACATTAAAAGTAAACAATAAAATATATACGCTAAATCCTAACGATTCAATAAGCTTTCCAGCCTCTAATCAACATATATATATTAATAGCGGAAAGGGTACTTTAAAAGCTACAATAACAAATTTTTATCCTGCCTAATAGTTAGGCAGGATATTTTTTAAGCTCTACAAATTATTCTGCTATGTAAATTAAATGAAAACTATAATCTCAAGTATATTATCGAAGTACTAGTATTTTATGATTTATTAAATATACTCTAAATCTCCATTTGCTCTATTAATTCTCCTTCAAATTCATGAAAACTTGCACTACCATTATAAATGTAGAACATTTCATAAATTGGATTTTCTGGGGTTTTAAAAATATCACGTATTAAGGGTTCCTTATTAAGAACCTCTTCTTTTAATTCCAAGCTATCAACAAATTGAATTTGTCCATTCATACGTACCCATTTCATATCTTTACCGATTACTGCAAACCCTGCAACACCAGACTCTTTTAATTCCTTATAAACTTCTTTAGTATTTGCAGTTACAAAATAAAACTTTCCTTCTCTCACAAATTGAAATTGAAAAGGTCTTATCACTGGTTTACCATCCTTTATCGTAGCAAGCTTGCCTATTCTATTTTCATTTAAATAATCAAGTAATTTACTCATTATACTGCCTCCTATATAAAATTGTTTGACGTATTCCATGGATTACAGTAGTATTATATTATTATAGTACTTTTATCACAAGTACTATAATAAATCAGTTATACTATAAAAAAACAGAGTAATATGATTATACAAGGAGTTGATAAATATTATGAATAAAGAATTTTTAAATATAAAATGTAACGTAGGGCTAGCACATCAAATAATCCAAGGGAAATGGAAATTAGTAATTCTTTACGTTCTATCATCTGAAATCCTTAGATTTGGACAACTTCATAAAGCATTACCTGATATTCGTCAAGGATACTTAACTCAACAACTCAAAGAACTCGAAAGAGATGGACTTATTCATAGAGAAGTTTATAAGCAAGTTCCTCCAAAGGTAGAATACTCTTTAACTGATATGGGAAAAGCCTTTATACCAATTCTACAAGCTATGGAAGTTTGGGGTACTCATTATAGAAAATGCCTGGAAGAAACATCCTCAGACTATAAACCATCAAAATCAGAATAAAATAAAGATACATATTATACTAAAGTTATGATAGAAAGTATATCTTTTTTCTATTTATAAGTATGATTCAGCATTTCGTTGTATAAGATATTGTTATTTTACATATATTATTTCAAATTTTGTTTATTTTATCTAAATCAATACTCTAAAAATTAAAAACCTTTCTAGATTTTCTTATGAAATTATAAGAAATAACAAAAGTTATAATCTCTGACAAGGGAGTCGTAAGCCATATTCCTAAATCTCCTAAAATGTATGGTAGTGTAAAAATAAATAGACTTATCAAAATGAGACTTCTAAGCATGGATATAATTGCAGATGTTTTGGCATCACCAATAGAAGTAAAATAAGTAGAGGCAACCAGATTAAACCCATTAAATATAAATGTTATTGAATAGATTCTTAGCCCATATTTTGCTATACTCATAAGTTCACTATTATCACGAGCAAATATTTTTATAATACCCTCTGTTGCTACAAAGGTCATAATAAATGCCATACCCCCTACTAAAAGTACTGCCTTTACACCAATCACTAGCACTTTAAATATTGTTTCCTTATCTTTAGCTCCAAAGCTGTAGCTTATAAGGGGATGTATCCCTTGTGCTATCCCTGTTAAAATCATATACTGTATCAATGATATATATCCCACAATTGTAAAAGCTGCTACTCCATTAATTCCAATTCTCCTTATAATTATAAAATTAAAAAGATACATGGTCACTGATATTGCAATCTGTCCTATGAACTCTGATGAACCATTAAAAACTATACTTTTGATTTCTTTTAAGTCAATTTTGATTTTACTAAACTTAAAAACTGATTTTCCTTTCAAAAAATATGCACTACTTAGTATAAAAGCAAAAATCATAGATAATCCTGATGCCCATGCAGCTCCCCTCATGCCATAATCCAGCTTTATAATAAACAAGTAATCTAATATTATGTTAATCCCATTAGCTATCATGATAAATAATAAAGATAATTGTGGCTTTCCTTCCCCTCTTATAAACATAGCTGCAGTTATATTCATCATCATAAACATATAAAAGAAAATCATGATACCAAAATAATTCTTAACATAAAAATATAGCTCTCCTTTTGCATTGAGAAAATATAGGATTTGATCCATGAATACTACCATAAAAACTATGATCACCACGTTCACTATTATATTCAATACTATTGTAAGAGTAAATTGCTGATTTGCTTTTAATTCATTCTTCTTACCTAAACTTTGCATAGCAAGAGTCGAACCACCTACTCCAATCATGATGGTTATACCAAGTAGTATATATAATACTGGCAAGGTAAGATTGATCGCAGCAAGACCTTTCTCCCCTATCTTCCATCCAATAAACATTCCATCCACTAATGTTATAAAAGAAGTAAAGAACATACCAATGATGCATGGGATGGCATATTGCAAGAAAGTTTTCATAACACTATTACTTTTTGTATTTCCTTTCATATTGAATTCTCCTCTCCTTTGTAATCATCCCAATTCTATATCAATTCATTTTATAAAACTTCTGAATTCGTGCTTTAAAAATACATGATTTTTTATTCCTTATATAAAAAAACACTGGAATCTATTTTCCAGTGCTAAATTCATATTTCACTTTATAGCTATACATATATCTACTCTCATTCTCCCGTCTTCATCTAATGGAGATTTATATATTTCAAAAGGCGCCCTATCGCCAATAGTATATTTAGTAAAAGGCATCCATAAAGAAAAAACCTCATTATATGCTTTTGCTAAGTTTTCTATTTTATCATAAAATTTATAACATGCATACAGCCCTTCTTCGATTCTAAGAACATTCATCCCCATGATTTTGTCAACTTTTACACACATATCATATATGCATCTATTTTCATCAACTATTAGTGGATCATCATAGGATATTCCAATGAATATACTATTTTTATCTATCATTTGTCTTTCCTCAAGTTGCTTACAGAATCTTTCCCAAGCAATTTTTAAATCACAATAGTTTCCAATAAATCGTTCATACTCTAAATTCATTTTAGGTAATCGTTTTATTGTAATCTTTGAATTAACTTGTTGAAAAAAATCTTCCTGCATCTTCATACTAGAAATATGCTCCACAATAGATCTATATGAATTTTTAAAGGGTCTCAAACTATCCTTTCTATAATCTGATGCACTTATTCCAAAGTAGTCTTTAAAAGCTGTAGCAAAATTGGATGGACTATATCCTACTTCAAGTGCAATTTCTGTTATTGGCCTATCTTTGGTTGTCCTTAGTCTAAAGGCAGCATGCTCCAGCTTTAGTCTTTTTGTAAAAGAATAAATGCTCTCATTTACAATAGATTTAAATATTCTATTAAAATAAAATTTAGAAAAACAGCAGTGATTTGCTATATCTTCTACAGTAAAATTCTTACCAATATTATTATGTATATAATTAATGGCTTGATTGATTGCTAGTATGTATTCATTTTGGTCCATTCTCATACTCCCTTTGAAAAAGCAGTTTTACTTAAAAGAATAAACTTAAATCACCCTTTTTTAACTTTATTTTATCATATTTTAAAAAACACAAAAGCTCTTAGTGGATTTTTGATCTCTATTTTTTTCTATAAGTTATAACCGTAACAACGCTATTAGTGTGTCCTGATTTAATATTTTAAATAAGATTCTAAAGTCTCATTGATTTCTTTATAGATAGCAAACATCATTTCATTAAACCTTTCTCCAGCTTGGATCATACTTCTTACCTCCGGAATCTGAGAAAGGCTTTGAAACTTATTGTTTAATTGGCTTAACATTTGTTCTGCGTCCTGTGGAGAAGCCGCTCTAGACATAATATCCTTCTGTTTTCTTTGAAATGTCTTAATTTCCTGCTGTAGATGTGGATATCTTTCTATATTACTTTGTGCTTCCTTTAGTTCCATAAACTCACCTGTACTTGCAATTTCCTGTACCAATTGTCGTGCAATTCTTTCTAAATCCATCTAATAATCCTCCTATAATTTAATGTTCATAAGTCAACTCCATATATTATATTCATATAAAATAGGAATGGTTCTTATAATTGACATTCCGTACAGTTAAAACATTTTATTTCTCCATACTTCATATTGATATTCTTTGTAATTTCATTCAAAAGATGTGAATCTGTGGTTTTGAATATATAACTAAAAATAATCCTGATTTGAGTAGTTTCTTTGGAGAATTTAGATGATTTGAATTTATCGGTTTACTATCCCTCTTCTTGCTACTAATTCTTTTATTCGGTTGTATCTTCCTATTTGGTTTTTTAAAATAATTTAACTTCATTAAAATGCTCTTTCTTATAAAACAAATAGCCCCTGAGAATATTCTCTGGGGCTATTTGTACCTTAGATCATATAAATATATCCCTGTCATTCAGTAAATTCTAGTTTTTTAATGCATTTAACTTGTATTTTTAAATTTTATATGTTAAATACTTACCAAAAGAAAGGGTATCTTCTAAATCTTCTAAATCCAAAAAATGGATATCCAAAGAATGGTAATCCAAAAAATGGAAATCTTCCAAATCCAAAACCTGGGAACCCAAAACCAGGAAATCCAAAACCGCCTCCAAACTGTTGAGAATTGGCAGGATAGCCACCATAATCATAATCGTAACCATAATCTTGATTGTAGATACTATATTGATCCATTTTTTACCTCTCCTCCTCATATTAGCTGAACCATTAAACTTATTTTATATTTTTTGGCTCCATATATAATATTTTATATATACCAATATTGTGACATATTATATATATTTTTCTTCTTCATAGATAATCTTAACAATAGCTTTGTAGCTATTACATTAGAAACCTATAGTAAAAGAATATCGAATATTACTGGCCTTATTGGTTTCTCCCTTTCCTAAAAAACTGCAATTTTTGCATTTCCACCTACTCCAATCATAATAGCTAATCCAGATAACATTGCTAGGATTGGATATAAAATATTTACCAATGCCAATGCTTCATGTCCCAGTCGTCGCCCTACTAAAATTGCATCCTATTATCAATAAAATCTTCAAAGTTTTGTTCTATCTTTACTGAGCCTCCATACGATCTACTTTTTTTATAAGCATAATTGTAGTAATACTTCCTGCTGCAATTGTTACTCCCATGAATATTATGAGAAACATATTCATACTGGCAGCATTGCTTATGTTTATGGATGCTATATTGCTGAATAAAGAAGATAGAAGCATAGCAGATACAATAGTAGTGGGCACAGATTTTTTTATATATCCTAATCCCATAGCAATAACACCTATCGTAGCAGCTATGACAGCCATAACAATTGATACTTGTATAGTCTTAAGTATCAATTCAACAGTAAATGCATCTTCCATCAAAGAAAAGAATGATTCTGTAAAAGCAAAAACTGTAAACACTGTAGTATTACACATAAATACTGCAACTATTATAAATAGAAAAACACTTAATACCTTAGAAAATAATATTTTTCCTCTATGTACTGGATAGGAAAAGAGCATATAGATTCGGTTACTACCATATTCTTGTATTATAAATTTACAATACATAACAGATGACAGGATACTAAAGGATACTAAACTCAAAACTCCGCAAACCATTAAAAGGTTGTGGTAGTCTCTAAAGATCTGCATTTCTGAATCATTGTCAATAGTAGGAATGTATGCAAAAAGAAATACTAGTATAAATAGTACAATAGCAATAATTACACTTGCATGAACATATGTATTTATTTTATGTTTTTTAAATTCAAGCCTCATCCATTTAAGCATTACTCTGTCCTCCATCCATAATATTAAAAAAGTAATCCTCTAAGCCATCGGGATATTGTTTTTTAATAGTTTCCAAAGGAACCTCCTCAATAATAGTTCCGTTTACCATAACTCCAATCATATCAGCAATATACTGAATCTCACTCAAAATATGACTAGAGATCAGTATTGTCATATTTTCTTCTTTTACTAATTTTAAAAATAATTCTCTCATTTTACGAATTCCCATTGGATCAAGACCATTAGTTGGTTCATCTAATATCAATAATTGTGGTTTATGGGACAAAGCCCTAGCTATACCTAATCGTTGACGCATACCAAGAGAATATTTTGAAACTGGATGCCTATTTGTAGACTGAAGATCAACAGCTTCTAAAACAGATGCAATATCAACATTTTCAATCCCCATATAGGATAAATGAATTTCTAAATTTTCCTTTGCCGGCAAATGCTCATAAAAAATAGGAGTCTCAATAATGGTGCCTATATTTTTTAATACTTCATCTCGCTGGGAAACTATATCTTTTCCTAAAACCTCGGCTTTTCCCCCTATTGGAACAAGTAAACCTGAAAGAATTTTAAAAGCAGTTGTTTTTCCAGCTCCATTTGCTCCTAAAAGCCCGTAGATACTTCCTCTAAGTACTGTCATATTATAATTTTTAATGACATCTACTCCTGAAAAAGTTTTTATTAAATTATGTGTTTGCACTGCTACTTCCTTCATCAATATCCTCCTCTTAATTTAATATAGTATAAATCCATTTCCCTCCATCAGTATTCAATTAGAATTCTGCCATGGATGCAATCATTAGAGTTATCAAAATGTTTTTTCATACATTTAGAATGTATGTATTTGTCTAAAAATAATCTGCCCTAAGAAAGGCAGGTGATCCATTTATACATTCTATTATACTCTACTCTAATAGAATGTTATTTGTATATTTTAGACAAGCCTTCATAACCTCATTGTCTATGATTGGTATCCCTAAACTATCAAACAATCTTCTCATATACTGAAACTTTGAGATTAATTGTTTCTTTGTTACTAAGAAAACAGATGGGTTAGCCCAAATATTTAATAGAATTGCTATAGTTTCAGCAGTTTCTTTACTGTTCTCTGCTTGAATAGAACCATCTTCATAACCTTCTATAATCCACTTTTCAATTAAGGGTGCTAATTCTGTAACAGCTTCTTCCAACTGACGGGCCAAAAGCCTCGTATTTTTCATTAGAGACAGACTAAAAGTATATAATTGTTGCTGTTCTGTACTGGTTAAAGAATACATTATCAATTTTTTTATTTTTTGTAGTCCAGTTACATTCTTTTCTTGCTCTATTTTAGCTAATAAGTTGTTTTCGCTAAACATTCTTGTCATTACAGCCTCTAAAATTTCTTCTTTATTCTTAAAATGATGGTAAATAGCACCTCTAGTCAATCCTCCCAAGTCTGCAACAATGTCCCCCATGGTGGTGTTTTCATATCCTTTTTCTAAAAACAGCTTTGTAGAAACGTCTAAAATTAAGTTCATAGTTTCCTCTGGAAATTTATTTCTTGCCAAATAGGTCCCTCCTTAACATACATTCAATATGTATGTTATCATGTGATTCATTTATTGTCAATGCTATTATCTGTTTAGAGAGAATAACTATAGATGCGTTAGCGGAAATTCCATTATTAGAAGAGGACCTTGTTGTAGATGGCACACCATTCCCACCTAATACAATAAACGTATTACCAGCAATGAGTTACTGCAATTTCTTAATTGCAAATAATGTAGTTGTCGCTCAAAAGTATTATAAAGAAGGTATGTCAAAATTGATTAAAGAAAAGGACGAAGAAGCACTAAAGGTTCTAAAATCTGCTTTTCCAAAGCATCATATTGTACAAATTAATCCTTTAGCACTTAACTTATATGGCGGTGGCATTCATTGCCATACAAGAAATATACCTGTGGCTATTAATTAAACTAGAATTAAGTAAAAACTGCTGTTACTTATGGTACGGTTCACCATAACGCTATAGCTACACTTTGTTTAGCTTCATCGCACAGACTCAAGATCAGCATAAAGTAAGAATTTTTCTCCTTCCTTAGTTAGGCAAATATGCCTACTTAAACGTTCAAATAATTTACAGCCTAATTCTTTTTTCAATAATCGTATTTGTTCTGATATACTGGATTGAGCAAAATTTAGCATACTTTTTAAAGTTTTGCCATCTTCAATTTTATTCCTTCCTTTTTTTCGTTATTAAAGTAGTTATCAATATTCAGTCTTTCTTCAGAAACATCCAGAGTTTAAATTTTATATCAGTTATTTTAAGACTACTGGTTCTATTAAGCTTAAAAAGACGAAAATCATTCCTTAATTTACAGTATCCAAAAACATACCACCCAGACCATTTAAAAGCAATAAAGTAGGGCTCAATGTGCCTTTGTGATGATCCTTTTCTGGAAAAATAATCAAAAAATATCTCTAGCTTATTGTTAATTGCTTCTCTTAATAGACCTATTTTTTGAGACAGACTAGTTTTGTAAAAGGAAGCTAAATCAATAAAAATATTATTGGTAATGGATATAATATCCTCTTGTTTTGGGGATAGCTTTTCTAAAAGGAGTTTGATGTTAGCATTGTTTGATATGCTTTCAATACTTTTTAGACCATTATAATATTATCAAGTTCATCATTAGTTAATATATTTTTATCTAATTTATATAACCTTCAGCAATACTAATTCCTCCACCGCCCCCTTGATAGGTGACTATTGGTATACCAGCTAGACAAATATTTTCAATGTCTCGGTGAATGGTACGAATAGATACCTCGAATTTTTCGGATAAATCCTTTGCTTTTATTCCCTTATTATTTAAAAGTATTGTTATTATTCCAAGAAGTCTGTCTATTTTCATACAATACACCTTCCTTAATAAATAAAGTTCATTATTTTATACAGTTTTATCTTTAACTTCTCGATAGACCTCCAACACAGATTTATTCACAATAGCTCCAAAATAAGCAGTAAGGATTATCGCAATTGAAATACCAAACAAACCAACACCTGCCATCAAGTAAACTACGATACTTAATAAAGAAAAGATACATCCAAAATAAAAAGCCATCTTTATACTTAAGCCTATGTTAGCCCAGAAGAAAGCTACACCTTTTCTAAAATTATCTAGGATACTTCCCTCGTCAAAAATAATGGAGTATTTCACATAGAAAAAAATAATATTGATAATAGCTAGGTAGATAAAGTTTCTTTTGATAAGCATAAGAAAGAGTGGATATATCAGCAGGATTTCAAGTAGAAAAAATTTGAACCAGAATTGATTACCTAATATGAAAAAATCTTTTATCTTTACAGTATTATGACTGATACTGCTAAGTATATTCAAGTACCCACTTTTTATAAAGCTTATCAGCAATAATACTGTAACTGCTAATATAACATTAAATAAACTCAATTCATTGATGATACCTCTAAAGCCACTATTGTTATATTGAAGTATTAGTGCAGGAAAATCTTCTAGTATAAACCGCACACTAGGTGGGGTAGATATGATACCAAATTTAAAGGTAAAAAGCTGTCTTATAGGAACATATTCCACTTGATAAATATACTGATAGGTTAATAACGTAAAAATATCCATTATAATAGGTATCAAAATAATCCATAGAGTTTTGTTTATATATTTACGTCCATCACTAAGCTTTTCTTGTAATTTCATACCATGCTCCTTCCATACTATAGTTGTTTATATTATAATGATCACCAGTTTACAAGTTTGACTAAGCAATCTTGTTTCCTTTTAAATAGTAATTAGCTGATTCTTTTATAGCAGAATATATTTTGCTATTTTCGAGAGAAGA
>NZ_RYYS01000088.1 GCF_004138215.1 Anaerophilus nitritigenes | reverse complement strand
TTTAATCTATATGAATTTTACAGGTTAATTTTATTATTTAAGAATTCGATAAAGCATAAAATTCCTATGCTAGTATAAACAATCCAATTCAAAATGCCGATAAAATTTACAGTAATAACGAGATATAATACTAGATATAAAAGTATATTTTATAAAATAATGTGAATTTAAAAAGAAATTATAAATATTAAAAAGAGAAAGGGGCAGTATATATGAGTACTATAAGATTTTCAGGTATGGCATCTAATATGGATACAGAGAGTATGGTAAAGCAATTAATGCAAGTAGAGAGAATGAGAGCAGATAAATATACTCAAACTAGGCAAGTTGCATTATGGAGACAAGAACAATATAATGAGGTAAATAAGGCATATGCAAATTTCATATTAGATGTATCCAAAGAATTTGGGGTAACAAGAAGAAGTACAGGATCAATGATTCAAAATACATCTTCATTAGATTGGGTAAAAAAAGCAGTTTCTTCTAATGAAAATGTAGTTACTGCTAAATCAACTACGGATGCTCCAGTGGGAACACATAGGATAAAAGTAGAAAATCTTGCAGAGGGAATTAGCGGAGCAAGTACTGATTCAATTGGACTTAAAAAAAGTGATACATTATCAGCGTTAGGAGTTGCTGATGGACAAATAACATTTGATGTTGAGGGCAAAGAAGTAATAGTAGATTTTAAAGCTACAGATACTATTGATAGCTTAGTACAGAAAATTAATAATCCGATAGATCATGATAATGATCCTTCTACTAAAGAGGTAGCATTAGGGATTCAAGCAAGCTTTGATGATACTACAGGAAGACTCTTTTTATCTAGTAAAGGAACAGGTAAAAATGCACGAATACATATTAAAGAAGATACAGAACAATTATTTACTGGAGCAAATAAATTTAAATTAAATGTAACTGCTTTTGATGTTAATGGAGATCCAATTGCTAAAGGTCCTATTGTGCAAGGTACAGAAGTGTATGGTAAAAATGCAAAAATATATTTTGATGGAGCAGAAAACCTTGAGTTTGAATCTAACCAATTTACTATAAATGGAATAGAAATTAATTTAAAAAAGGCAGATAATATAGAGTATACTATAGGAGTAGATACAGATGTAGATGGAGTTTATGACAAGATTAAATCCTTTGTAGAGAAATACAATGACTTAATAGATCAAATGAATAAAAAGACTGTTGAAAAAAAATATAGAAGTTATCAGCCTCTTACAAAAGAGCAAAAAGAAGCTATGAAAGAAAATGATATTAAGCTTTGGGAGGAAAAAGCTAAAAGTGGTCTTTTAAGAGGAGATGAGTTCATCAATCGAACTACTCAAACTATGCGTAGTGGATTGTATGAAACGGTTTATGATACATATGATCCTAATAAATCAGTAGTTGAGAATAAAGAAAATAAATTATCTGGATTTAACCAATTACATCAAATAGGGATTACTACAGGAGAATGGAAAGACAAAGGAAAATTAGCCATAAATGAGGAAAAACTAAAAAAAGCTATCAAAGAAGATGTAAATGGAGTGATGGAGCTTTTATTTAAACCATCTTCTGTAAAAGCATCGGATTCAGAGCTTGCAGAAAATAAAGCTTTAAGAGATCAAAAAAGAAAAGAATCAGGTATTTTAAATAGATTATTTGATGATGTTGTGATTGGAATGAAAGAGATTGTCAAAAAAGCAGGACCAGGAGAAAATTCATCATTATATAGAAGTGTAAAATCAAATTTATTGATTGACTTTGTTACAAAGGGAGGGGCTGGAAAAGGATCTATCAGTTTGCTAGACGAAGATGTTTTTGATATGGATAAAAGAATTACTAGAGAAGAAAATAGACTGATTGGTGTGGAAAATAGATATTGGCAAAAATTTACTGCTATGGAGAAGGCTATGAGCAAAATGCAATCTCAAAGTTCATGGATTGCAAGCCAATTAGGGAGTATGTAAAAAATTTTAGGAGGTAAATAGAAACATGATGCTACAAAATCCATATAAACAGATGAATCAATATAAGGAAAATAAAGTACTTATGGCATCATCACAAGAGCTTACTTTAATGCTTTATGATGGAGTCATCAAATTTATCAATCAAGCTATGATTTTTATAGATGAAAAAAACATACAAAAGTCTCATGATTCTATTATTAGAACAAGTGATATTATTATAGAACTAAATAGTACACTCGATATGAAATATGAAGTATCAAAAGGATTAAGAAGTTTATATGACTTTATTTTACAAAGATTAGTAGATGCAAATTTAAAAAAAGATAAAAAAATTTTAGAAGAAATCCTACCACTTGTTACAGAGTTAAGAGATACGTGGAAAGAGGCTATGAATCTTGCAAAAACAAAATAGCGAGGAGATTGTATGAAAATTCAAGAGAATGTTTTATCATGGATAGAAGCTTTAAAAGAAAAGGAAAAATATCTTTATGAATTTTTAAAACTTACTAATGAACAAGAATTTTTTATAGAAGATGATCAAATAGAAAAATTAATAGAACATATAGACAAAAAACAAAGTATTATGGAAAAAATTAACGAGATAGATGAAATGGTTTCAAAAGATCTATCTGCTCAAAGAGAAGTAGCTTCAGAAGAGGTAAAAGTGTGTACAGAAAAGATTAAAAATCTTTTAAGAGAGATAGACAACCAAGATCAAGAAAATACAAAAAAGCTTGAGCATGATTTAGATGAATTGAAGATAAAGATGAAAGAAGTAAAAACAAAGCAACAAGGAAATAAAGTAAGATCTAATTATACGAGACAATATGCAGATGTTCAAGGAATATTTATAGATCATAAATAGGGAGGTAACTCTATGGAAATAAGTGCAATGATGAGTCAATCTATTCATAGTTTAAGACAAGCTATAAATATGACTACATTACAAAAGGCTATGAATCAAGATGCCCAATCTGTAACTACATTACTGGGTGATATGCAAAAGACTATGGAGATGTCTGTACAGCCACATAAAGGATCAAATTTAGATATAACCCTATAATGATAAGGAGGACCTATAAAAAATATTTTTTATAGGTTCTTATCATTTTTTAAAAGATATCTTATGAACTTTTGGTAAATTTACCTATTTGATATAAAGTGAGGACAGAGATATGTCGATAAATACATAGAAAAACCAATAAGGTGGTGTGTATACATGAAGATTGATGGAGGGGTTACAAATTTTTCACAAAATTCAGGAACGAATCCTAAAGATCAAATAGGAATAAAAAAAACGGGAGAAGAAAACCAAGTACTAGATCAAATGAATCAACAAAACTGTATTGGTGAACAAGAATTGATTAAGTCCATAGAAAAAGCCAATAAGGATTTAGTATTGACAGATACCAGTCTTCAGTTTTCTATTCATGAAAAAACAAAACAAGTAATGGTAAAAATAATTAATAACAATAACAAAGAAGTTATAAGAGAGATTCCATCAGAAAAGATTTTAGATATGGTTGCAGCAATGATCGAAAGAACAGGATTGTTTGTAGACCAAAAAGCATAATCAAACCGACCTATTTAGATAGGTCGGTTTTTTACATCATCATATCTACAAGCATTCCACGTATATCATCTAATTTTTTTACTACTTTGATTCGATCTACTTCTTGGTTTAAAAAATCTTTTGTCAAATCTGATAAAGCATGATCTACTTCTTTTACCTTAGAAAAAGTACGATGACGACCTCTGCGGTCTAGAAAACTATCTTTAGAAAAAGAATGAGAATTTTGAACGGTCAAATCTAAAAATTCTTTGACCAATTTTTTATAATCTAAAAGGTCTTGTAAATATAGGCGATCTCCTATTTTTTCGGATTTTTCTACGATCTTGTCATAAAGATCGTGTACTTTTTCTTTCACTTCATCAGATTTTATTTTCTCAAACTTCTCTAAAAAAGCAGAAGGCATTTTAGTATCTTTTTTTAGAGCTACAGCATTAGGGTTTGATATTTTTTGCAAAGCTGTAGGTTGAATAGGTGGTATGGTATTCAAAAGGACACTTCCTTTCTGTGTATTGTTCTAAATTATATATCGTCAATTTTTACAAATAGATTAAGGGAAAGGTCTATTTTGTCGATATATTTTTTAGAAAAAGGGAAAAAGGTGAAAAATATGAATGAACTCAATCAAATTAATTTATTTAAGGTTCAAAAGTATTATAACACAATAAAGAGGCCATTTGATGTTAATGGAACACTGATAGAAAAAAATAAAAACAAAGTAAGTGTAGATATAGGAAATAATAAAATTGCACAACTTGTTTTAAAAAATAATATAGATCAAAGAATAGGAGATCAAGTATCTATTGACAAATCTAAAATCATTTCTTTAAGAATCTATGATCAAAAGAAAGATGATTCTATGTGCAATAATGATCTTTTACAAAAAAGTGGACTAGAGATGACCAAAGAAAATTTAGATATGGCAAAAGCATTAGATGAATTCAATATTCCAGTGAGTCAATCTTCTATAGAAAGTATGGTAGCTTCTAAAAAGTATTTACAAGTGATTCAACAAGAATTAAATCATGATATGGCTATCAAATTAATAGATAAAGATGTAGATTTGGAAAATGATTCAGTAGAAAAGATTGCAAAAACTATTGAAGAAATACAAAAAGAAAAATTAGAGACTCCACTAGAAGAAAAAGTGGAAATGACTACAGAAGAAGCAGAGAAAATAGCTAAAGAAATTTATGGTAGTAAAATGGGCAAAGATATTACAGATGCTATTAAAGCTCTTCATAAGGGAAAAATTACAATTAACAAAAAAAATATAGAAAGAATTTATGATATAGTATACAAATTACAAAAATTAAAAGAAGTAAAAGATGAAAATTATGTAGAGTTATATAAGAAAGGTGAAATTCTTTCAATTGACAACTTATATCACACAAAAGAAGGAATCCAAATCGGAGGAATAGATGCTTTTGAGGATCGATCACCTATAGCTGTAAAGGCTTATGGTGAAAATATGAAATCTTTATTTAATGTAAAAGATTTAAGTGAATTACAAGATAATTTAAAAAGTTATTTAGAAGAATTAGAGGTAGAGATTACAACAGAAAATTTAAAGATTGGAGAACTTTTTTTAAAGCGAGGAGTTTCTTTAGAAAAAGAAACAATAGAAGAGTTCTTAGCCATCAAAAATAGCTCCAAAGTTTTACAATCTAGATTAAATCAAGACATGATTTGTAAAATTGAAAATGCAGGATGGGATGTAAAAAAGCATGATATTCGTATTCTTCATCAAATCATAGAAAATGGAGAAATAGAAAATAATAAGCTTATTCAATATGATCAAATGAAAAATCTATCAAGTAGTGAAATGATCAATGCTTTTTCAAAAATTTCTAATACTCAAGAAATAATAAATACAATCCCCAATCTTTCTTTTAATCAAATTGCATTTCATATGAAAAGAAATATTCCTTTTACATTAAGGGAAATTCAAAAGAGTTATGAAAAATTAAAAAATGAAAAAATTGTAGAAATATCTTCTCAAGAAAAAAATGCTATACAAAGAAGAATAGAAAATGAAAAAACTTTTCAAAGTAAAGAGTTTTCTATTAAAATGAATATGACTATAAAAGCAGGAGAAGCACTTTATGCAAATGGAATGATTTTAAGTGCTGTGAATGTAAAAAAAGCTATAGATGCTTATGAAACTTATACAAAAGTTAGAAAAAATATTTCTACATCTATGATTTTAGATGGAATCAAAGAAAAAATAGATTTAGAAAATATCAATATTAAAGAGATAGATACATATACAAAAGAAAAAATGGATAAACAAAATAAAGAGCAACATTTCAATGAATCTAAAGAAAATAGACATAGTTTGATAGAGGATATTTTATTGATGGAAAGGCAAGAAAATAAAATTATATCTTTATTGATGAAAAATAACCTAGATTTTTCATTAAAAGAAATCAATAAAATAGCATCCTTTTTAAAAAATCAAGATCAGATGGGTCAACAAATAGGAGAAATATTAAAAGTATTAGAAGATGCAGATCATCCTATATTAAAAGAATACAGAATGAAGCTAGAAAATCTATCTAAAACTTTTTCTCAAAAATTAAAAGAAGGAGTTTTTGAAGAAAAAGATTATGATGAGTTTATAGATGATATGAAAAATTTCTCTGAGAATATGAGCTTTGGGGAAGGTCATAAAGATTTAGACCAACATATGAAAAGAATGATAGAAATGATAGAGCTTCAAAAAAATTTAAAAAAGAATAATGTAGCTATTCAGGTACCAGTATGGATGAATCACGAATGCAAAAATCTTCAAATATATTCTACACAAAAGAATATAGACTCCAATAAGATACCACTTAGTACGTTAATTCAACTAGATACAAATACACTAGGGCAAATCAAAATGGAGATGTTTATTAAAAAAGATACAATAGATGTAAAAATTTATACGAATCAACAAGATAAATTTAAAAACCAACTTTCTTTTTTGAAAGATCATTTTAAAGAAGTAGGCTATGATTTAGGAGAGGTTTCTTTTATTATTTAGATATGAAAGTATAGGAGTATAAATGTATGGAAAAAAGAGATGTATTTTCTAAAATAAAGATCAATGAAAATAGATTAAGAAAAGCATATTTTTTAGAAAATAGTATACCTATAGAAGAAAATAATGAACAAAGCGAGGAAGAAAAAATGGATTTACCAAAGGATTTTTATAAAATTCTAGGGAAAATGCTTATTTTTGTTGAGAAAATAGATCGATGATAAAATAAGCTATTAAATAGTGGTGAGGGGATTATATGCATATAAACGATTTGATAGATATACTTGTAGAAATTTCAATCAAAAAAGAAGGAGTACTTAAGAAACTTCTACATTTAACTATTGCTCAAGAAACACTAAGTAAAGATGGAGATATAGAGAAAGTTAAAGATACCATTGAACAAAAGAAAAAGACAATTCATCAAATTCATCAAATGGATATAGATTTTTTAAGTAGTTATAGTAAGTTGAAAAATGAGTTAAAAGTAGAATCCTTAGCACAGATTCATACAAAAAAATATCCAGCTTTAAAGGAACTCAAAAGAAGCATAGAGGATATTACAGGATTTATAAAAAAAATTGAAGAAATAGATCAAAGGAATACAATTCAGATGAAAACTGATTTTGAAAAATTAAAAAAGGAAATGAAAGATTTAAATACAAAACAACAAGGATCTAAAATTGCGTCTATTTATGCAAAAAAATATGCTCAAATACAAAAAAATTTTCCTCCCAAGAAATAGATATTGAAAAATTCTTAAAAACAATGTATAATACTAAAGCATACTTTAGGTCTGTGGTTGAAAGTCCATGCCAGTCGCAGGCAAAGGGATCCACGTAAGGTAAGCTTTAAAAAAGAAGCTGCTGAGCATGGTGCGGCTTAGAAGTAAGACCTGCCAGATATTAAAATTTGAGAGAGGTAATAGTGATAGTAACCCTAGAGCGAACCCTCCAGCAGGCGAGTGTGGGGGCAAAGACCAGGTCAGCTAAATATGTAAAAAATCTTGATGATAAATCAAGATTTTTTTGTTTTTGGTAAAAATTTTAATGCAAATTTTGTAGATGAAAATTCTTTCAAAATTCTACAAAAATAATATGAAAAAATATGTTGTCAGTAAAAACTGCAAAATAATCAAGATGAAATATGTAAAATTATAAATAAATATGCTTCTGTTTATTGTATGATTCGTCAAAAAAATACTTGTCCACTTAAAACACACATTGTTTTCCACAGCTAGAATATTGAAATATAGGTTATCAACAATATTGTCCACATTATCCACAGAAAAATACTAAACAGGCACTGAATATGTTAATAACATGTGGATATTCACAAGTTTACATAGTATGTATAAAATTTAAGGAGAATTTTAAAAGTAAAAACAACAAGAAAATGAAAAATTAGAAAATTCTGTGGATAAAACAGTGGATACTGTTGAAAACTTTTATAAATAAAAAGACAAAATATTTGTTTTAGAAAATATAAGATGGGTAAAATATAGATATAATCGTTGTACTTAAATTTTCTATAATACACATTAAATTATATACTTAATTAAATGTAATATAAGTTTATAATTTCTGTTATTTATTTGAAAAAAGTATATTTATAAATTTTTAAAAGAAATACTTTTTTCAAATAGAGGAAATATCAGTGTGAATATAGAATAAATATAATAATAAGCAATGAAATTTGAGTTGATTTTAACTCATTCATTATATTTGCTGGAAGGAGCTGAAGTATATGATAGTAAAAGTAAGTGGAAAAAATTTAGAGGTTACAGATGCTTTAAGAGATATGATTGAAGGAAAATTAGAAAAATTCGGCAAATATTTCAAGGAAGATGTAGAAGCTCAAGCTACATTGAGTGTAGAAAAGAATAGACAAATTATAGAGATCACAGTTCCTATTAACGGATCTATGATTCGAGCAGAAGAGTCAACAGAAGATATGTATTCATCAGTAGATAAAGTTGTAGATAAACTCAATAGACAAATTAGAAAGCATAAGACAAAACTTCAAAAAAGATACAAAGGACATGACACGATTCGCTTTGAAAATATACCAACTTTAGAAGGAAATAGAGATGAAGCAAAAATTGTAAAAACAAAGAGATTTCCAGTAAAACCAATGGATCCAGAAGAAGCAATTTTGCAAATGGAGCTTTTAGGACATAGTTTCTTTGTATTTACCAATAGTGAAACTGAAGAAGTAAGTGTAGTATATAAAAGAAAAGATGGAAATTATGGATTGATAGAGCCAACCTTTTAAAAGAACAGCAAATGCTGTTCTTTTTTTTCTGGAGGAAACAAATAAAGATTGATTCCTATTGAGTAATAAGTTTATAATAGACTTATTCAACAATGTAAAATCACAATAGAGATAGGACTAGGGAGTGAGAGGATATGTTTGAAGGAGCATTAATCGGATTTTTATTAGGAAAGTTAAGGGGAGGAAGGTTATCAAATATTAGATTTTTACATATTAAATGGTGGCCTGTTCTTATTTTTGCCTTTGGATTGCAGATTTTAGGATTTTTATTTTCTGATTTTACGTGGGTATGTTATTATGGGGGGCTTTTAGACGTTGTATCTTTATTAGCTATAGCAGGGGTAGTAGTGCTGAATAGAGAGAAAAAAGGAGCTATAGCATTGTTTATAGGAGTGGTATTAAATTTATTGGTGATTTTTATTAATAAAGGAAGAATGCCGATTTCTATAGATGGTTTAGAATTTGCTGGGAATGAATTGTTGGCTGAGCAAATAAAAAAAGGAGAAATGATTCGATATATTGCATCTGGTGAAGCGGTAGGTTTTAGTAGAGGATTAGCAAAATATATTGTAGTACCAAAGCCTTATCCGTTTGCAAAGGTTTTGAGTATAGGAGATTTGTTTATGACTTTAGGGGTGATTCTTTTTATACAAAGGGAAATGTTAAAACTTAGATTTGGACAAAAAGTAGCTACTATGATAAAAATTCCTTATAAAGGGAAAGAATAAAAATAAGAATTATGGTACAATGAAATTTGGAGTATGATTTACTGTAGAGAGGATGGATAATTATGAATCTTTTAGAGAAGATTTTTGGAAATTTTAATGATAGAGAAGTCAAAAAACTATTTAAAATTGTTGATGAAATAGAATCATTTGAAGATTCTATACAAAAATTAAGTGATGAAGAATTAAAAAATAAAACAAATCAATTTAAAGATGAACTTGCAAAAGGAAAGACATTAGATGATATTTTACCAGAGGCTTTTGCTGTTGCAAGAGAAGGAGCATGGAGAACTTTAGGAATGAAGCATTTTCGTGTTCAATTATTGGGAGGAATCGTTCTTCATCAAGGAAGAATCGCAGAGATGAAAACTGGAGAAGGAAAGACATTGATGGCAACTCTTCCTGTATATTTAAATGCGTTAGAAGGAAAAGGTGTACATGTAGTTACTGTAAATGATTACCTTGCAAAACGTGATGCGGAATGGATGGAAAAAGTTTACAATTTCTTGGGGTTATCTGTAGGGTGTATTGTTCATGGAATTACGAATCAACAAAGAAAAGCTGCATATGAAGCGGATATTACTTATGGAACAAATAATGAGTTTGGATTTGATTATTTAAGAGATAATATGGTTTTATATAAAGAAGAGATGGTTCAAAGAGGTCAAAATTATGCGATTGTGGATGAGGTAGATAGTATATTAGTAGATGAAGCAAGAACACCTCTTATTATTTCAGGAGCAGGAGAAAAATCTACAAAGCTTTATCAAATTGTAGATCAGTTTATAGGGAATTTAAAAAAAGATGTAGATTATGTCATGGATGAAAAAGCCAATACAGTAGTATTGACAGATGAAGCAGGTGGAGGAGTAGAGAAAGCTGAAAAATTCTTTGCGATTGAAAACCTTGCAGATCCTGAAAATATGGAAATTTCTCATCATATTAATCAAGCATTAAAAGCTCATACTTTGATGAAAAGAGATAAAGACTATGTAATAAAAGATGGAGAAATTGTCATTGTAGATGAATTTACAGGAAGATTGATGTTTGGAAGAAGATATTCAGACGGACTTCATCAAGCTATAGAAGCAAAAGAAGGTTTAGAAGTACAAAGAGAATCAAAGACTTTAGCAACAATTACACTGCAAAATTATTTTAGAATGTACAATAAGCTCTCTGGGATGACAGGGACTGCAAAAACAGAAGAAGACGAATTTAAACATATTTACAATATGGATGTAGTTGTAGTTCCTACCAATAAATCTATTCAAAGACATGATTTATCTGATTCTGTTTACAAAACAGAAATGGGAAAATTTAAGGCAGTTATTGATCAAATTGTGGAAAAACACAAAAAAGGTCAACCAGTGCTAGTTGGTACTATTTCTATAGAAAGATCAGAATTACTTAGTAAGATGCTAAAAAAACAAGGTGTAGCTCATGAAGTTTTAAATGCAAAGCAACATGAGAGAGAAGCTGAAATAGTTTCCCAAGCAGGAAGATTTGGTGCTGTAACGATTGCTACGAATATGGCAGGAAGAGGTACAGATATTGTTTTAGGTGGAAATCCAGAGTTTATGGCAAAAAAAGAAATGAAAAAAAGAGGATATAGTGAATATATTCTTTCTATGGTGACAAGTTTTGCAAAAACAGAAGATGAGGAAATCATAAAAGCAAGAGAAGAATATAGAAAGCTTTATGAAAAAATCAAAAAAGAAACAGATGCAGAAAAAGATAAGGTGGTAGAGGCTGGAGGTCTTTGTATTTTAGGTACAGAAAGACATGAGTCAAGAAGAATTGACAATCAGTTAAGAGGTCGTTCTGGTCGTCAAGGAGATAAAGGATCTTCTCAATTTTTCATTTCTCTTGAAGATGATTTAATGAGACTATTTGGAAGCGAAAGAATTCAAGGGGTAGTAGAAAAACTTGGGATGGAAGATGATGAACCAATAGAAGCAAAACTTCTTTCAAAATCTATAGAGGGAGCTCAAAAAAGAGTAGAAGGCAGAAACTTCTCTATCAGAAAACATGTTCTTCAATATGATGATGTTATGAACAAACAAAGAGAAGTTATGTATAATGAAAGAAAGAAAGTATTAGAAGGAGAAAACCTCAAAGACCATGTGATGGGTATGCTAGAGGGTATTATAGATAGAAGTGTAGAAAATTACACAGCTGAAGCCAAATTTCCAGAAGAGTGGGACTTAAAAGGTTTAGAAGATTATCTTTCAATTTTATTTTTACCAAAGGGAAGTTTATCTTTTGATGATTTAGAAGAAATGACAAAAGAAGATTTGAAAAATAGAATTATAAAAATTGCAAATGATTTATATACTGCAAAAGAAGAAGAAGTAGGAGAAGAAAGAATGAGAGAGCTTGAAAGAGTGATTCTTCTTCGTATTGTAGATAACAAATGGATGGATCATATTGATGCTATGGATCAATTAAGACAAGGAATTGGACTTAGAGCTTATGGACAAGAAGATCCAGTAAGAGCTTATCAGGTAGAAGGATTTGATATGTTTGAAGCTATGACTTTGGCTATTCAAGAAGATACTATAAAACATTTGTTTAATGTAACTGTTCAAACAGAAACAGAAAGAAAACAAGTCGTTAAAGTAATAAAGGTTAGTGGAGGAGATGAACCACAAAATCAGACAGTTACTAAGGAAAAAGAAGTTGGAAGAAACGATATGTGTCCTTGTGGAAGTGGTAAAAAATATAAAAAATGTTGTGGACAATAAGAACCGAGGTGTGTAGGATGATACAGCTAGAGCAGTTAAAACATGAACTTAGTTTATTAAAAGATCCTCTTAAAGATTTGAGTGTTTCACTTTGACCTAGAAAATTTAAAAGAAGAGGAAGAAGATTTAGGTTATAAGGCAATGGATCCATCCCTTTGGGAGGATCCTCAAAATGCACAAAAAGTTTTACAAAGAGTAAAGCACATTAAAGATAAAATAAAAAAATATGAAGATATTTATGAAAAATATGAAGAACTAGACTTACTACTCGAGATGGCCATAGAAGAGGGCGATTTGTCTGTTGTAAAAGAAGCAGACCAAGAAGTTGTGTATTTAAAAGAAGCAATGGAGAATATGAGAATTGAAACTCTTTTATCAGGAGAATATGATAAAAATAATGCTATTTTATCTATTCATGCGGGAGCAGGAGGATTGGATGCTCAAGACTGGGCAGAAATGCTTCTAAGAATGTATACAAGATGGTCAGAGAAAAAAGGATATAAAATAAAAACTTTAGATATTTTGCCAGATACGGAAGCGGGTATTAAAAATATTACTTTTCTTGTAGAAGGAGAAAATGCTTATGGTTATTTAAAAGGAGAAAAAGGTGTTCATAGAATTGTTAGAATTTCTCCTTTTGATCCTTCTGGAAAAAGACATACTTCCTTTGCTTCTTTAGATGTAATGCCAGAGCTTGATGAAGACATTGTGATTGATATTAATCCTAATGATTTAAAGGTGGATACCTATAGAGCCAGTGGAGCAGGAGGACAGCATGTCAATAAAACAGATTCAGCAATTCGAATTACCCATATTCCTACAGGAATTGTAGTACAGTGTCAAAATGAGAGATCTCAACATAGCAACAAAGAAACAGCTATGAAGATGCTTACTGCAAAGTTGATAGAATTAAAAGAAAGAGAACATAAAGAAAAAATTGAGGATTTAAAAGGTGATTATAGTCAGATTGCATGGGGAAGTCAAATTAGGTCTTACGTTTTTCATCCATATAATTTGGTCAAAGATCATAGAACCAATGCAGAGATGGGAAATGTACAATCTGTAATGGATGGAGATATAGATTTATTTATGAATGAATACTTAAAGAGTTTGTAAAAGTAGCCGTTAGGCTACTTTTTTATGAATATTATTGCAAGAAAAAAAACATATCTATATAATGGAAATTATAAAGAGTTGAAAGGAGATTTTACAATTTGATGATACAACAATTACAAAAGGAATTTCAAATTAAGGCTTCACAAGTAAAAGCTACTATTGAACTAATTGATCAAGGAAATACGATTCCGTTTATAGCTAGATATAGAAAAGAAATGACAGGTGGACTCAATGATATTATTTTGAGAGAATTGTCAGAACGGCTGATTTATTTAAGAAATCTTGAGAGTAAAAAAGAAGAAGTGATAAGACTTATTGAAGAACAAGGAAAGTTGACAGAAGAAATCAAGGAAAAAGTACAAAATTCAACTACGTTGACAGAAGTAGAAGACATATATAGACCATTTAGACCTAAAAGAAGAACAAAAGCTACCATTGCAAAGGAAAAAGGATTAGAACCTTTATCTGACATGATTTTTTCCCAGGAAATATTCGACGGCAGTATAGAAGATATAGCTCGAAAATTTGTAGATGAACAAAAAGGCGTGAGCAATGTAGAAGAAGCAATTAATGGTGCTTTAGACATTATCGCAGAAAAAATTTCTGATGATGCTACATATCGAAAAAAAATAAGAAATATCACTTATGAAAAAGGTATCCTATTATCTCATGGGGTAGATCAAGAAGAAAAAACCGTTTATGAAATGTATTATGATTACAAAGAGCCTGTAAATAAAATAGCAAATCATAGAGTTTTGGCTATTAATAGAGGGGAGAAGGAGAAAAAACTAAAAATAAAGATAGATGTACCTATAGAAGATATTCTTTTCTTTTTACAAAAGTCTATATTAAAACCTAAAAGTCATACAAGAGAAATTTTAATTACTGCTATAGAAGATGCTTATAAAAGACTTATTGCGCCATCTATAGAAAGAGAGATCAGAAATGATTTAACACAAAGAGCAGAAGAAGAAGCCATTAAGGTATTTGCAAAAAATACAAAACCACTTTTATTAATTCCACCAATCAAAGATGTTAGAGTTCTTGCCATAGATCCAAGCTATAGAACCGGATGTAAAATTACTATTTTAGATGAAACTGGAAAATTATTAGATTATGCTACCATTTATCCTAATGCACCCCACCACAAAGTAGAAGAAGCTAAAAAGGTCATAAAAGAGAAGATTAAAAAGTATAATATAGATATCATTCCTATTGGAAATGGTACAGCATCAAGAGAAACAGAATTTATTGTAGCTGAGTTGTTAAAAGAAATAGATAAAAAAGTATATTATACTATTGTCAGCGAAGCAGGAGCTTCTGTATATTCTGCATCAAAGCTTGCAGCAGAGGAGTATCCAGATATAGATGTATCGATAAGAGGAGCTATATCCATAGGGAGAAGACTACAAGATCCATTGGCAGAGCTTGTAAAAATTGATCCTAAAAGTATAGGGGTAGGACAATACCAGCATGATCTAAATCAAAGCAAATTAGGAGAGAGTCTTAAAAATGTAGTAGAAGACTGCGTAAATAGTGTAGGTGTAGATTTAAATACAGCAACTCCATCTCTTCTTAAATATGTATCAGGAATTTCCTCATCTATTGCTAAAAATATTGTAGGGTATAGAGAAGAAAATGGAAAGTTTCAAAATAGAGAAGAGCTTAAAAAGGTAAAAAGATTAGGAGATAAGGCTTATGAGCAATGTGCAGGTTTTCTTAGAATATCTTATGGGGACAATCCATTAGACAATACAGCAGTTCATCCAGAGTCTTATCCTATTACTATAAAGCTTGTAGAAAAATTAGGATACTTAAAAAATGATATTGAGAATGGGAAATTAAAAGATATAGAGTCTAAAATACTAGAATATGAACAAGGAAATACATTAGAGCAAAATATAGAAAAAATAGCTTGTGAATTAGAAGTAGGTATTCCTACACTAAAGGATATTATACAAGAAATCAAAAAACCTGGTAGAGATCCTAGAGAAGAAATGCCAAAGCCAGTATTTAGATCAGATGTACTCAAAATGGAAGATTTAAAGATAGATATGATCATGATGGGAACTGTAAGAAATGTAGTAGATTTTGGAGCATTTGTAGATATAGGAGTCAAACAAGATGGGCTTGTTCATATTTCACAGCTGAGTGAAAAATTTATAAAAAGTCCTATGGATATAGTAGCAGTTGGAGATGAAGTAAAAGTAAAAATTATAGATTTAGACATAGAAAGAGGTAAGATTTCACTAACTATGAAAGGGGTATAAAATGGCTGTTAAAAATATATTATTTGATTTAGATGGGACACTACTAGATACAAATGAGCTAATTATTCAGTCCTTTCAACATACTTATAAGACACATTTAAAAAAGAATGTGCCTAAAGAAGAGATCATAAAGTCTTTTGGAGAAATATTAAAAGTTACATTGGATAGAGAGTTTAAGGATTTAAGTGATATAGCATTAAAAACTTATAGAGATTTTCAATTTAGTAGATTTGATGATTATATTACTATGCATAAAGGAGTAAAGGAAGGACTCAAAAGATTATATGATGAGGGGTATCGTTTGGGGGTAGTGACTTCAAGATTAAACGACTCTGCTAAAAGAGGATTAGACTTATTTCATCTAACTAATTATTTTGATGCTATTATTGGTGCAGATGATACAAATATTCATAAACCAGATCCTACTCCTGCTCTTTTAGCACTAGAGAAAATGGGTGCTAAGGTAGAGGAAAGTATGATTGTAGGAGATAGTCCCTATGATATTTTATGTGGAAAAAATGCAGGAATGATTTCTGTAGCCGTTGGGTGGAGTGCTCTTCCACGAGAAATGTATATAAAGCATAATCCGGATTATGTGGTGGAAAGTATGGAAGAATTGATAGAGATTATAAAAAGTTTATAGGGAAAGGATAAAAGACTTTTTATAGAGAACTATGAGTGCTATAATTGAAAGAAAATAACAAAAGTGGGGGGATTTCTTATGTTACTCATCAAAGATGCTACCATTTGGACCATGGAAGGTACAAATTATGAAAGAGCAAGTATATTGATAGAAGAAAGAAAAATAAAAAAAATAGGAGAAAATATAGACGTTCCTGCAAATACAAAAATAATAGATGCTACCGGGAAAATTGTTATGCCAGGATGTATTGATGCCCATTGTCATTTGGGCATGTGGGAAGATGCTATAGGTTTTGAAGGAGCAGATGGAAATGAAATGACAGATCCTGTAACACCACACCTAAGAGGTATAGATGCAATTAATCCTTTAGATAGAAATTTTGAAGAAGCAAGAGAGGGAGGTATTACTACTGTAGCTACAGGACCTGGAAGTGCAAACGTATTAGGAGGACAATTTGCAGCTATAAAAACTTATGGAGATCGTATTGATCATATGATTGTAAAGGAACCACTCGCACAAAAATGTGCTTTTGGAGAAAATCCAAAAAGAGTATACAATGGAAAAAAGCAAACTCCTATGACAAGGATGGCTACAGCTGCTATCTTACGAGATACTTTATATAAAGCAAAAAGATATAAAGAAAAATTAGAAGCTTCAAAAGATGATTTATCAAAAAAACCTCCTTATGATATGAAATTAGAATCATTACTTCCAGTACTAAGAAGAGAGATTCCTCTAAAAGCTCATGCGCATAGAGCTGATGATATTTTTACAGCCATAAGAATTAAAAAAGAATTTAATGTGAAAATGACTCTAGAACATTGCACAGAAGGACACTTAATTGTAGATGAATTAAAAGAAGAAGGATTATCTGCAATTGTAGGACCAAGTTTTGGAGAAAGACCGAAAGTAGAGCTTAAAAATACAACTTTTGAAACTCCAGGTATTTTAAATAATGCAGGAATAAAAGTAGCTATTATGACAGATCATCCTGTAATACCTGTACAGTATCTTCCTATGTGTGCAGCATTTGCAACAAAAGCAGGGATGAAAGAAGAAGAAGCTCTAAAGGCTATTACTATTTATCCAGCAGAAATTTTGGAAATTGATGATCGAGTAGGAAGTATCAAAGAAGGAAAAGATGCAGATTTAGTAATATGGGATGGACATCCATTTGACTTACAAACAAGGGTGAGTTATACAATTATAGATGGGAAAATTGTATACGAACAAAATTAAAACGTGTAGGGAACGCCCCCCAGTATCGTTCTATTTGTATGATTTTTTTAAAAGCAAAAGTAAATGTAAAGGAGGGTGATCTATGTATAATATGCCTATAAGTGTAGTGATTTTTGGTTCATTTCCAGAAGCAGTACTTATGTTATGGGCAGGGCTTTTATTGATGGGAGAAAGACCAAATGTGAAAAAAGTTGTAGTGGTAGGTATAATACAGGCAATTACTTGTTATTTTATTAAACAATATATGGATTTTGGGATATGTACAATTGTTTACATGATGACTTTTATTTTATATACTCATTGGATCATAAAGGTGAAATGGAGGATTTGCATTTTTGCTATATTAATTTCTAGTACAATCGTTGTGTTGCTAGAAGGGTCTTTGCTTATTTTTATGAATATCAATCCAACTTATTTATATTTTGTAGCATGGAAAAATATTTTGTTATTATTGCCTCATGAAATAGTATTTATGATTATTATTTATTTAGCTCATAAAAAAAATACTTCTTTAGTAAGTGAGTAAGCAAACTCCATAAGTATTGAAAAATAAAATGAATTCATGTATAATAAATATAGAATAAAATAAAATTATATGTAATCTTCAGGGCAGGGTGAAATTCCCGACCGGCGGTATAGTCCGCGAGTGGCGAAAGCTACTGAACTGGTGAGATTCCAGTACCGACAGTAAAGTCTGGATGGAAGAAGATGGATTGATTTGTGTGTTAATTTTGCCTGAAGATTATTCTTCGGGCTTTTTTGTGTACAAAATAAGAAGGAGGTTTTTATATGAATAGAACATCTGCTGTACAAAAAGGTTTTTTTGGATTTGAAGAAATGAAGACAGCTCGTGGATTAGTAAAAATTTCAATACTATCTGTTTTGGCTTACTTAATCATGTTTTTTGAAATGCCAATATTATTTTTCCCAGGCTTTTTAAAAATAGATGCAAGTGATTTACCAGCTCTTTTAGGAAGCTTTGCATTAGGGCCTGCAGCAGGAATTATGATCCAGCTTTTAAAAAATTTACTGCACTTAATGAACACGACTACAGGAGGAGTAGGAGAGCTTGCAAATTTTTTAATTGGTATTGCAATGATTATACCCGCTGGTATCGTTTATAGAAAAAATAAAACAAAGATGGGTGCAATGATTGGATTAATTTTAGGAACAATATGTATGTCAATAATAGGAGGAGTAACAAACTATTATATATTGCTACCTTTTTATGGGAAAGTAATGCCATTAGATCAAATTATTGCCTTTAGTGCTTCGGCTAATGGTGCAATCAAAGATGTAGATACATTAGTTTTTTATGGTATCATACCATTTAATATTGTTAAAGGAATGTTGTTATCTATTCTTACAATATCATTATATAAAAAGCTTTCTCCTATTTTAAAAGAAAGATAGGGCAAGGGAAACCTTGCTCTTTTTTATTTTTTTTGAGAAAATATATAAATGTAGTAGTATTTAGGGTAAAATACACTTAAGTAGATAAGATAGAGGTGCAAAAATGAAAATAATAAGTAATAGTGAACAAAAGACGTATGATTTAGGATATAATTTAGGTGAATTTTTACAAAAGGGTGATGTAGTTTGTTTAACAGGAGATTTAGGAGCAGGAAAAACTACTTTATCAAAAGCAATTGCAAAGGGTTTAGGAGTAGAGGAATGCGTAACGAGTCCAACCTTTACTATTATTCATGAATATGAAGGAAGAGTACCTTTGTATCATTTTGATGTATATAGAATTGGAGAAATAGATGAAATGGAAGATTTAGGATATGAAGAATACTTTTATGGAGAAGGAGTTTGTTTGGTGGAATGGGCATCTCAAATTGAAGAAATTATTCCAAAAGAACATTTATGGATTCAAATTACAAAAATAGACGATAGTACAAGAGAAATAGAAATAACAGGAAGTAGCAATCATTTTGATAATATCCTAGAGGAGTTGAAAGCATTATGAAAATTTTAAGCTTTGATACATCATCTATGGTAGCGACCATTGCTCTTATAGAAGATGAAAAATTAATAGGTGAATATATTATTAATCATAAAAGAACTCATTCTCAAAAGCTTATGCCTATGATTGATGAACTCTTAAAAAGCTGTGAAGTCAAAATAGAAGAGATTGATAAAATTGCAGTAGCAAAAGGACCAGGTTCTTTTACAGGAATAAGGATAGGAATAGCCACTGCAAAGGGGCTTGCTCATGCTCTTGATATTCCAGTAGTTGGAATTTCTACATTAGATGGACTTGCCTTTAATCTGTACAATAGCAATGGTTTGATTTGCCCTATATTAGATGCAAGAAGAAGTCAAGTCTATACAGCTATATATAAGTGGGATAATCTAAATTTAAATAGAATCGAGGAGCCTATAGCAGTCTCTATACAAAAGCTATGTGAAATCCTTTTAAAAAGACCAGAGCCTGTAATTTTTTTAGGAGATGGAGTACAAAGCAATAAAGAATATCTTTTAGAGGTATTAAAAGAAAGAGCTATATTTGCTCCAAATAGTCACAATATCACAAAAGCATCTTCTATTGGACAACTTGCTATGAAAAGCTCAGAAGATGAAAATTTTTATGAGTTGGTTCCTACTTATCTGAGAAAATCTGAAGCTGAAAGACAATATGAGGAGAAACAAAAAAGGTGTGAAGAAAATGAACAATGTAAGTGTTAGGTTCATGGAAGAAAAAGATGTAGAGGAAGTATTTGAAGTAGAAAGAAAGTGTTTTACAACGCCTTGGTCTAAAGAATCATTTTTACAAGAGATCAAAAACGAATTGGCTATTTATGTAGTTATAGAAAACAAAGAAAAGATCATAGGCTATGGTGGAATGTGGAAGATTGTAGATGAAGGACATATTACCAATATAGCTATAGATCCTATATATAGAAAAAAAGGGTATGGAGACAAAATTGTAAAAGCATTGATTCAAGTAGCAAAAGAAGAAAAAATAAATAGTATGACATTAGAAGTAAGAGATTCTAATGAGGCTGCTAAGAGTCTTTATGAAAAAAATGGTTTTTATTCATGCGGAGTAAGACAAAAATATTATGAAGATAATGGAGAGGATGCAGTGATTATGTGGGCAGAATTTAAATAAATTCTGCCCACATTTATGTTTTTGTTAAAAGTTTGAGAATAGACTCATAGTCCATTTTAGCTTGTAGACAAAGTCATAAAAAACGTCACTAAATTTTCAAATTTGGAAAATATATAGAAACGATCGAAAATAGCATTACAAACTTGCTATGCTCAAACAGTGTAATGCTAAGCATTTTCTCACTTATTCTATATTTTCACAAATTCTCAATAATTGTTCCTCATTTTTATGACTTTGCTAAAATATAGTTTGTCTTCAGTCTGGAATGGACTCATAGTCCATTTTTAAAATTTTTATACAATGATTGGAATTTATAGGATTGACATAAAAATTAGAAAGTGGTAATCTAATACTGTATCGATGTACTAGTTAGAGCATTACAAAAAGTACAATTAAACATACAAAATATTGATTGTATTTTTGAAAAATTTGCTGTATTATAAGGGAAAATATACACAATACATTTTATATGTATATGGAAGGGGCTTTAGGTATGACGAAAAAGAAAAAAATAATTTTCATTACACTCGGAATATTAATTTTAATAGGTATTGTAGGAACAACTATTGCAATGAAAAATAGAAAACCTAGTGCAATGATGGTTCAAACTACTTCTGTAAAAAAAGAAAATATAGAATCCCATATTCAAGCTACAGGAAAAATATTTTCTATGGACAAAAGAGAGATCGTTTCTGATGTGGAAGAAAAAATAGAAAAGATGTTTGTCAAAAAAGGAGATAAAGTACAAAAAGATCAGGTATTGATGAAATTAGAAGAAACTAATATTCAATATAAAATCAAAGATGCAAAATTAAGACTATCTATGGAAGAAGAAAATTTAAAGCAACTCAAAAAAGAAGGCAATACGGAGCTTGAAATTAGTTTGTCTAATTCAAAAATAAAATATGAAGATGCTAAAACTACATATGAAAGAAATAAAAATTTGTATGAAGGTAGTGTAATTAGCAAAGCAGATTTTGAAAAATCTCAAAATGATATGAATCAATTTTATAATGATTATCTTTTAGCAAAGGAAAATTTAAAAAATTCTAACCATGAAAATCAAATTGTTACACAAACACAAAAAGTAGAATTGGCAAAACTAGAAGTTCAAAAATTAGAAGAAGATTTAAAGAAGCATACGATTAAAAGTCCTATTACAGGTACTATTGTAGATACAAATATTTCAGAAAGTGGAATTATAGAATCTCATGTAACGTTGATGTCCATTCAAGATGTAGATCATCTAGAGGTCATAGTAGATATGAATGAATATGATGCAAGTAAAATAAAACTAGGAGATCCTGTAAAAATTACAGGAGATGCATTTGAGAAAAAAGAATATAAAGGAAAAGTAAAATATATAGGATCTATGGCAAAACAAATGGATGGCGGTCAAGGAAAAGAAGGAGTCATAGAAATAAAAATAGATATTGAGAATATTGATCAATTTTTGAAACCAGGTTTTTCTGCAAAAGTAGATATTTTAACTCAAAAGAAAAATAATGTATTAACTGTTCCTTATGAAGCTATATTTACTAGAAAAAATGGAGATAAAATTATATTTACTGTGAAAGATGGAAAAGTAAAAGAACATAAAGTAAAAATTGGTATAGAAAGTGATTTTTGTGTAGAAATTATAGGAGACATAAAAAAGAATGACGAAGTGATCTTAAATCCAACAGAAGATTTAAAAGATAAAGACCAAGTCATGTCAAATAAGGTGATGTAATATGATTAAAATAGAAAATTTGAAAAAAACATATAAAAATGGGAGCATTAGTGTAGATGCTTTGAAAAATATTTGTCTAGAAGTAAAAGCTAAAGAATTTGTATCCATTATGGGGCCTTCAGGATCTGGAAAATCAACACTTATGAATATACTCGGGTGTTTAGATAAACCAACGGAGGGAATTTATGAATTAGATGGGCAAAGTGTTTCAGGAATGGATGAAAATGAACTTGCTATGATTCGAAATAAAAAAATAGGTTTTGTTTTTCAATCATTTAATTTGCTACCTCGTATTAGTTCTTTAAAAAATGTAGAGCTTCCTATGATTTATGCTGGGATTCCTCCAAAGGAAAGAAGAGAGAGGGCTATTAAAGCTTTAGAAAGAGTAGGACTAAAAGAGAGAATAGATCATAAGTCTAATGAGCTTTCTGGAGGCCAAAGACAAAGAGTTGCGATTGCTAGAGCACTTGTTAATGATCCTTCTGTAATTTTTGCTGATGAACCTACAGGAAATTTAGATACAAAATCAGGAAATGAAGTTATGAGTATTTTTCAACAGCTCAATGAAGAAGGAGCAACTATTGTAATGGTTACTCATGAGCCAGATATTGCACAGCATACAAAAAGAGTAATTGTATGTAGAGATGGACAAATTATAGAAGATCGACCTGTTTGTGATCAAATTATTCTTTATAAACAGGGGGAGATTATATGAATATACTTGAAAGCATACAAGTGGCAATAGGTGCTATTTTTGTAAATAAAATGCGCTCACTCCTTACTATGCTAGGAATTATTATAGGAATATCATCTGTTATTACTGTAGTAGCATTAGGAGAAGGAAGTCAGAAGGTAATTGATAAAGAATTTGAGCAATTTGGTGCAGGACGTGCTTTTTTGATGGTCAATTGGAGAGAACAATATACCATGAAAGATTTACTTACCCATGATGATCTAGAAGCGTTGAAAAAAACTTTTGGAAATGATTTAGAAGCTATTATTCCAAATGTATCAGAAAGAGGAAAAATTAAATCTAAAAATGAAAAAATAGATGTAAATCTAACAGGTGGAGATGAAAACTATATAAAAATAGAAAAAGTAAATATGATTCAAGGTAGATATTTAATGGAGACAGATGTAAAGGGAAGAAGAGCAGTAGCTGTTGTAGATAAGGAAATGGCACTAGAGGTGTTTGGAAGAACGAATGTATTAGGAGATAGTATTCATATACAAATGGGAGATAGTACTATATCTTTTGTGATTATTGGTATTTATGAAAGGCCAAAGAGCACGCTTCAAAATATGGGAGGAAAAACTCTTGGAAATATTTTTGTACCCTTTACAACATTAGAAAAAATAATGGGAATGGGAGAACAAATTTGGGATGTTCAAATGAGTCTAAGAAAAGGAATAGATACAAATTTTATTACAGAGAAAATGATTCGTTTGATTGAAACAAGACATAATAATGAAGGAGAAAACAAATATATTATTCAAACAGCAGAAGGTGAAATGGAATCGATTAATAAAATTACTGGAATTGTAACGGCGGTTGTTGGAGCGATTGCAGCTATTTCTCTTTTGGTTGGAGGAATTGGAGTTATGAATATTATGCTTGTCTCTGTTACAGAAAGAACTAGAGAGATTGGAATTAGAAAAGCAATAGGAGCAAAGAGAAAAGATATTTTGCTACAATTCTTAGTAGAATCTGTAATTGTATCAGGAATAGGAGGAGTTATAGGAACAATCATTGGAGTGGGAATGGCATTTGTTGTTTCAAGTTTTATAAATATGCCTCCGAGTGTATCTATAAAAACAATTTCTATTGCTTGGATTTTCTCAGCAGGAGTAGGTATTTTCTTTGGTATTTATCCTGCAAATAAAGCATCTAAATTAGATCCTATTGATGCATTACGTTATGAATAATATTTGTAAATACTCTCTTTTGTATATTTTTTTTAAAATCTACAAATAATAAAAATAACCTTAAAGAATCTAAAGGTTCAAAGGAGGGTTTTTATGGCAAGTAAAGAACAACTTCAATTAGTAGCTCATAATTGTAGCCAGTATGATTCTAAAAGTGGAAATTCATTTACTTCTGCTGTAGAAAGTTCAATAAGTTGTGAAACATGTAAG
Source organism: Anaerophilus nitritigenes (assembly GCF_004138215.1). Classification (GTDB taxonomy): domain Bacteria; phylum Bacillota; class Clostridia; order Peptostreptococcales; family Thermotaleaceae; genus Anaerophilus; species Anaerophilus nitritogenes. The sequence goes on along the minus strand of NZ_RYYS01000088.1, from coordinate 38,923 downwards.
CATTTTACAAAGAATCACAAATGTGATATTCATTTAGTAGATCCAATTCTATCAAGAATTAACAATGATGAGTGTTAAAAGAATAAAAAAAGTAAAAAGCCTAAAGATCTGTAAAAGATCTTTAGGCCTTTTGTTTTAAGACAAACACAAAAAAGCACCTATATTGCATATATAAAGAATAAGATAAAAAAGGAGATGAAAGAAAAAATTATTTGCAAAGGAAATAGACAAACTTTGCTATTTGGAGTGGTGTTGGATATAATATATACGATAAACAAAAGATAAGGAAGGTGCGTATTTTGAGTATAAAATCTCCTAAAAACAAAGAATATTATTTAACTCTTTCTATAGAGACAAGTTGTGATGAAACATCTGCTGCAGTTTTAAAAAATGGAAGAGAAGTTTTATCAAATATAGTTTCTACACAAATAGATATACATAAGAAATTTGGAGGGGTAGTTCCTGAAGTTGCTTCAAGAAAACATGTAGAGAATATTGATATCGTTATTGAAGAAGCGTTAAGTGGTGCAAAAATAAATTTAAAAGAAATAGATCATATAGGTGTTACCTATGGACCAGGACTAGTGGGTGCTCTTTTAGTAGGAATATCTAGTGCAAAAGCTATGGCCTATGCACTAGATATTCCATTAGTAGGTGTTAATCATATTGAAGGACATATCTGTGCAAACTATATAGAAGATAAAAATTTAAAACCTCCTTTTTTATGCTTAGTAGTATCTGGAGGACATACTCATCTTGTTCATGTAAAAGATTATGGAATTTATGATATTTTGGGACAAACTAGAGACGATGCAGTTGGAGAAGCATTTGATAAAGTAGCAAGAGCTTTAGGGCTTTCATATCCTGGAGGACCTGTCATTGATATGCTTTCAAAGAAAGGAAATAAAGCAGCTATTCATTTTCCAAGAATTTATTTAGATGAAGGAAGCTTGGATTTTAGTTTTAGTGGATTAAAATCTTCTGTTTTAAATTATTTAAATAGTCAAAGACAAAAGGAGCTACCTATAAAAGTGGAAGATGTAGCAGCTTCTTTTCAGGAAGCTGTGATAAAAGTTTTAGTAGATAAGACCATAAAAGCCGCAAAGCAAACAAAGGTAGATACTATTGTATTAGCAGGAGGAGTAGCTGCAAATAGTGGACTTAGAGAAGCACTTTTACAAGAGACCAAAAAAGAAAAATTTCATTTTAAATATCCCTCTTTAAAGCTTTGTACAGATAATGCAGCTATGATTGGTTGTGCTGCTTTTTATAATTATCAACAAGGAAAAATTTCAGATCTATATTTAAATGCAGTTCCAAATTTGAAATTAGGGAAATAGTAATCAAAGTGAGTAGATTGAAATTATTCAGAACATTTTGTGGATAAAATTGTGGATAATGTGGACAATAGTAAGAATTCTTTGAAATATATAAAAAAAACAATAAGAATTGTGGATAAATTTGTGAAAATTGTGGAAAAACTGTGTGTATATCTGGGTATAATTTTTATTTTCTATGTATATTTTCTGTGGATAGGATAGACAAAAGAAAAAACAAGCAGTTTGGATTTCCAAACTACTTGTTTTCTCCTACATAAGTTACAATATCTCCGATGTTTTTGAAACCTTCTGCATCTTCATCAGGAATTTCTAAATCAAATTCATCTTCGATAGCCATGATGATTTCTACTGCATCTAAAGAATCTGCTTCTAGATCTCCCATAAGAGAAGTTTCTAAAGTTATTTCTACATCATCATCTAATCCTAATTGATCAATAATAATCTCTTTTATTTTGTTAAATACCATATGTATACCTCCTAAATAAATATTCTTAGCCATCTATGTGGCTTTTTAACGTGATTATTTTACCACATCTAAATAGAAAATACTACAATAAATCTTACTTTCTATAGTTTAGCATATAAAAAAATTTTTATTCTAAATTTTAAACTCATTCTTTATTCTAAATAGTATTCCCACTTTTCATAAAGTATTTCTAATTCTTTTTTTAGATCGCTTGTTTTTTCATGAATTTTTTTACTTTCTTCTGGATTTGTATAGATTTCTTCTTTGCACATCTGAATTTCTAATTGTTTGATTTCTTCTTCTATGAAAAGAATATTCGCTTCTAATGATTCTTGTTCTTTTTTGATTTTTTTTTCTTCTTTTTGTTTTTCTTTCTCTTTTTTCTTTTCATCTTTTAATTGTGTTTTTGTTTTTTGATATTCTTTTTCTTGGTTATATTCTATGGATTCGTTTTTCTTTTCATGATAATATTCATAATTTCCTAGATATTCTTCTACTCCATCTGATGAAAGGACTAAAATTTTTGTAGCTACTTGATTTAAAAAATAACGATCATGAGAAATGATAAGTAAAGTCCCATCATAAGAGATGAGTGCTTCTTCTAAAGCTTCTTTAGATGCAATATCTAGGTGGTTGGTAGGTTCATCGATCAGTAAGAAATTTGCTTTTGAAAGCATAAGTTTTAAGAGTGATACTCTACTTTTTTCTCCTCCGCTTAATGTAGAAATTTCTTTAAATACATCTTCTCCTTGAAAAAGAAAAGAACCTAAAATTGTTCTGATTTGAGTTTGTGTAAAAGAAGTATTTTCTTCCCAGATTTCATCAATAATTTTATTAGAAATATTTAAGTCAGATTGTTCTTGATCAAAATAACCTATGTAAACATTATGACCTAATTTAATGAGACCTTCTTCGTAAGAGATCTTTTCTAGTAACATCTTAAATAAAGTAGATTTTCCAATTCCATTAGGACCAATTAAAGCCACTCTTTCACCTCGATAGATGGAGAAGGTGACATTTTTAAACAATTGATTTTGATCAAAGGATTTTGACAAATTTTCAACAAATAAAACATCTTCTCCGCTTTTGATTTGAGTTTCAAAATGAATTTTTGCTTTTTCTTCTAAATATATAGGTTTTTCTAATAAAGAGACATGATCTAGCCTTTTTTCTCTACTTTTTGCTCTTTTGGCTAGTTTTTCAGTACCATGTTGTTTGAACCTCCTTATTATTTCTTCTTGTTTTTGAATTTCTTTTTGCTGTGATAAATAAGCTTTTTTTTGTTGTTCATAATTTTCCTTTTTTCTTTTTACATAAAAGCTATAATTTCCAGTGTAAGGGGTAAGATTCCTATTTTCAATTTCATATATTTTCTCAACAACTTGATCTAGAAAATAACGATCATGAGAAATAAGGATAATACTTCCTTTATAAGATTTTAAAAAAGCTTCAAGCCACTCAATAGCATCCATATCTAAATGGTTTGTTGGCTCATCTAAAAGTAAAATATTGGGTTTTTTAAGAAGAAGTTTTGCAAGAGCTACTCTTGTTTTTTGTCCGCCACTTAAGTGATGAATAGGCATTTCAAATTCATCTTCTAAAAAACCAAGACCTTTTAATACTCCACGTATCTCACTTTTGTATCCATATCCATTTTTATTTTGAAATTCTTCTGATTTATGAGCATATAAATCCATTAATTTGTTTAAACTTTCAGAAGAAGTACTTTCTTTGCTAATTTGTATTTCTAAATTTCTTAATTCTTCTTCCATGTCAATGAGATGATGAAATACTTTTACAACTTCTTCAAAAATAGTATGAGAAGAATCAAAAGTACTGTTTTGCTCAAGATAACCTAAAGTTATATTTTTAGAAAGATAAAGTTCACCTTTGTCATAAGGATAAATTCCAGTAATAATTTTAAAAAGTGTAGATTTTCCAGCTCCATTTGAACCTACAAGTCCAATTTTATCTCCAGAACTTATGGTAAATGATATATTTTCTAATATAGATTCTATTCCAAAAGATTTATAAATTTCATTACAAGATAAAACAATCATAAGCTTCCTCCTTCATTAAATCTTTACCATTCTATTGTATCAAAAAAGAATAAAATATAAAATAAAAAGAGATTTTAAAGGGTAGATAGAGTCGATATATGAGAGAAAAACAAGGGTTTGCATAGATTGACATATTAATAACACAGTGATATAATTTTTTAACAAAATAATATATAGATAAGGGAGGATCCATATGCAAAAAGGAAACACAAAAATATCAATGGCGGTGATTAGAAGACTCCCTAAATATAGAAGATACTTATCAGAATTATTAGAAAAAAATATTCATCGAATTTCTTCTAGGGAGCTTAGTAAAATTATTGGGTTTACTGCTTCTCAAATTAGGCAGGATCTTAATAATTTTGGAGGCTTTGGGCAACAAGGATATGGATATAATGTAGCTGCTCTTTATGAAGAAATTGGGAAAATACTAGGATTAGATACAATATATAAAACCATCATTATAGGAGCAGGAAATTTAGGACAGGCAATTGCTAACTATACAAATTTTGGAAAATCTGGATTTGTTCCTATGGCAATGTTTGATATCAATCCTAAATTAATAGGCTTAAAAATTAGAGATATTGAGATTATGGATTCAGATGAAATGGAACAGTACATAAAGGATCAAGATATTGATATTGGAATTATTTGTACAAATAAGGAACAAGCACAAGATGTAGCACAGAGATTAGTAAAGAGTAATATAAAAGGAATTTGGAACTTTGCACCTACAGATTTAGATGTACCAGAGAATATTATGTTAGAAAATGTACATTTAAGTGAAAGTTTATATACCTTATCTTTTTTATTAAAGCATAGAGATGAATAGTGATTTTGTATAGAAATAAATTGTAAAAATTGTATCAAAAAATGAACAGTGTATAAGAAATAAGACGAATTGATATGGAATTAACAATGGGAACTAGTATATTTAATAAAAAATAAGAAGGATATGTACAATTTTACGTACATACCCTTTTTATTTTTTGCTGTAAAAACAGGACACTATCCAAATTAATCTATTTAAAGGGAAAATGTGTATAAAATATCCAATGAAATAATAAATTATCAATATTGCAAAAATTTTAAAAATGTTATAAACTTGTAAATGGACATAGGGTATATGTTTATATTGCTAAGGTATATGCAATATTTTTCAAAAATAATATAAAAATTGAAAAATAAAGTAATACATAAAATTGATAATTGTTATTGAAATATTGGCATGTTTTGTGCTAATATAGTAATGGTGTTGTGAAAAAAATATCAATTTTTTAAATATAAAGAGGAGGGAATTAATGTGAATTTTCAATTAACCAAAGAACAAGAAATGGTTAGAAAGATGGTTAGAAGCTTTGCTGAAACTGAAGTACAACCTTTAGCAGCAGAAGTAGATGAAACAGAAAGATTTCCATGGGAAACAGTTGAAAAAATGGCTAGATATAGCATGTTAGGAACTTTCGTTCCAAAACAATATGGTGGAGCAGGAGCTGACGAAGTTGCTTATGCAATTACTGTAGAAGAGCTTTCAAGAGCTTGTGGTACAACAGGAGTTATTTGTTCAGCACACAGTTCATTATGTGCATGGCCAATTATGAAATATGGTACAGAAGAACAAAAACAAAAATATTTAGTTCCTCTTGCAAAAGGAGAAAAATTAGGAGCATTTGGTTTAACTGAGCCAAACGCAGGTACTGATGCAGCAGGACAACAAACTACAGCAGAGTTAGATGGAGATGAGTGGATTCTTAATGGATCAAAAATCTTTATCACAAATGGTGGAACAGCTGAAACTTATGTAGTTATGGCTATGACTGATGCTTCAAAAGGAACTAAAGGAATTAGTGCATTTATCGTAGAAAAAGGAACTCCAGGATTTAGCATTGGTAAAAAAGAAGACAAATTAGGAATCAGAGGATCTGCTACTACAGAATTAATTTTTGAAAACTGCAGAATCCCTAAAGAAAATCTTCTTGGAAAAGAAGGACAAGGATTCAAAGTTGCCATGACAACTCTTGATGGAGGAAGAATTGGTATCGCATCACAAGCTCTAGGAATTGCACAAGGAGCAATGGATGAAACAATTAAATATACAAAAGAAAGACAACAATTTGGTAAGCCACTTGCTAAATTCCAAGCATTACAATTTGAAATGGCTGATATGGAAACTAGAATCCAAGCAGCTAGACATTTAGTATATAATGCAGCATTTAGAAAATCTCAAGGATTACCTTATGCAAAAGAAGCTGCTATGGCAAAATTATTTGCAGCAGAAACTGCTATGTATGTAACAACTAAAGCTGTTCAATTACATGGTGGATATGGATATACTAGAGAATATCCAGTTGAAAGAATGATGAGAGATGCAAAAATCACTGAAATCTATGAAGGTACTTCAGAAGTACAAAAAATGGTTATTGCAGCTAGTATATTAAGATAATAAGCTCGGAAAAAAGCTATCTAGGTAAAATAAAGGAGGAGAAAACATGAAGGTAATTGTTTGCGTAAAACAAGTTCCTGATACAAATGAGGTTAAAATAGATCCTGTAAAAGGAACTCTTATTCGTGATGGTGTTCCAAGTATTTTAAATCCAGATGATGCAAATGCATTAGAGGAAGCATTAGCATTAAAAGACAAACAAGAAGGTGTTCATGTAACAGTAATTACAATGGGACCACCTCAAGCAGATGAAATGTTAAGAGAATGTCTAGCTATGGGTGCAGATGAAGCAATTTTATTAACAGATAGAGCTTTTGCTGGTGGGGACACATGGGCAACATCTAATGCATTAGCAGCAGCTATTAGACAAATGGGTGAATATGATATCATATTTGCTGGTAGACAAGCTATTGATGGAGATACAGCTCAAGTAGGACCACAAATTGGAGAAAGGCTTGGAATCCCACAAGTAACTTATGTACAAAACTTTGAAGTAAAAGGTAACGAAGTTTGTGTACAAAGACAATTAGAAGATGGATATGAAGTAATCAAAGTAAAAACTCCAGTATTATTAACTGCAATCAAAGAATTAAATAAACCAAGATATATGTCTGTACAAGGAATCTATGATGCTTTTAGAGAAAAAGAAGTAAAAGTTTGGAACTTTGATGTATTAGGAATTGAAAAAGAAGAAGTAGGACTTAAAGCATCTCCAACAAAAGTATATCGTTCATTTGTTCCACAACCAAAAGGAAAAGGAACAATGCTTGATGGTTCAGTAAAAGATATGACTGAAAAATTAGTAGTAGCTTTAAAAGAAAAACATATTATCTAGTGATATAATATAGAAACGGGAGGGAATACTATGCCAATAGTAAAAGATACTTCTGCATACAAAAATGTATGGGTATTTGTAGAACAAAGAGAAGGCAAAATTATGCCTGTAGCTATAGAACTTCTTGGAGAAGGTAGAAAATTAGCTGATCAAACAGGATCACAGCTTTGTGCAATCATTTTAGGAAAAGGGATTGAAGGATTAACTCAAGAGTTAATTTCTTATGGCGCAGAAAAAGTATATGTTGCAGAACATGATTTATTAGACAAATTCACAACTGATGGATATACAAAAGTAATTAGTGATGCAATCAATGAAGTAAAACCTGAAATCGTTTTAGTTGGAGCTACACATATCGGAAGAGACTTAGCTCCAAGAATTGCTGCTAGAGTAGATACTGGACTTACAGCTGACTGTACAAAATTAGCTATTGATGAAGAAGACAAAAAAATTCTTCAAACTCGTCCTGCTTTTGGTGGAAATATCATGGCTACGATCGTTTGTCCAAACCATAGACCACAAATGTCTACAGTAAGACCTGGAGTTATGGACAAAGCAATTAAAGACGAATCTAGAAAAGGCGAAGTTATTAAACTAGATGTAAAATTAGACCAAGCTGATGTTCGTACAGAAGTTGTTGAAATAGTAAAAACAACTAAAGAATTAGTATCTTTAACAGATGCTGATGTAATCGTAGCTGGTGGACGTGGACTTGGAAAAGCAGAAGGTTTTGAAATGCTTAAACAATTAGCTGACAAATTAGGTGGAGTAGTTGGTGCATCTCGTGCAACAGTAGATGCTGGATGGATCGATCATTCTCACCAAGTAGGTCAAACAGGAACAACTGTTAAACCACAATTATACATTGCTTGCGGTATTTCAGGCGCAATCCAACATTTAGCAGGTATGCAAGAGTCTGATATCATCATTGCAATTAATAAAAATTCAAATGCTCCAATCTTTGATGTTGCAGATTACGGTATTGTAGGAGATATATATGATGTAGTTCCTGCATTAATCGATGCATTAGATAGAGCAGATGATTTAGCAGCAGCATTAAAAGAAGTAGCAGGAAAATAATATTTTTTAATAACATTTACGGGCAACTGATCTTTAGGACAGTTGACCCGTTTTTTTATTGTAATAAATGATCAACGATGATATAATAGCAACAGACTAAAAATTAGGTGATAGAAATGGCAAATTATTATCCACAAATCAATAAAATGATTGATAAACTCATGCATCAAGTATTAATTTACGATAGAAAAGGATTTAAAATAGGAAGTAAATTAGAAAATCTATCTCTATTAGATATTCATACTTTAAGAAAGATAGAAGAAAAAGAGGATACCAAAATTTATGAGTTAGTAGAAGAGTTAGAGATTGATCGGGGTATTATTTCTTCTGTTATTAAAAAATTAATACAAAATGGTTATATTGTAAAAGAAAAAAGCAAAGAGGATAAAAGAGTATATATATTAAAGCTTACAACAGAAGGAAAAGAAATGTGTACAAAGACTATGGAAATTCAAAAAAAATTACTAGGCTTTGTATTAGAAGATATGAGTTTGAATGAAGAAAAAGCAATTCTTAAATTTTTAAGTAAAATCAATCAAACTACATTATTAAAAGATAAAAAAAATAATAATACCCTATAGTATAGGGCATTATTATTTATGTAAGCTTACTAAGCTTGAACTGGTGCGTCTACTGGACAAACATTAGCACAAGCACCACAATCGATACATGCTGATTCATCGATTACATATTGTCCATCTCCAGAGCTGATTGCACTTACTGGACATTCAGGTTCACAAGCACCACAACTAATACAAGCATCTTTAATTACAAAAGCCATAATAAAATCCTCCTCTAAGTTTCAATTTTATTTGATATTTTTATATAATTTCTTAAGATGTTTATATTTTAACAAAAGAAAAATAATTGAACAATAAAAAAATAAAAAAATCTATTAAAAAACAAAAATATATAATGATAATCATTCTAAATTTAAAAAAGGAGAAGGAATATGAATGTAGTGGCTTTAGTAGGAGCAAGTGGAACAGGAAAAAGCTATAGAGCAATTGGAGTAGCTTCTGAAAAAAAAATTGATTATATTATAGATGATGGGCTTTTAATTAAGAAAAATAAAATCATTGCAGGAAAATCAGCTAAAAGGCAAAATACTTCTATCGCAGCAGTAAAGACAGCTCTTTTTAGCCATGATGATCATAGACAAGAAGTAATAGATACCATAAAAAATGAAAAACCAAAAGGAATTTTAATTCTAGGAACCTCTAAAAGAATGGTGGAAAAAATAGCGAATCATCTAAAGCTTAATTCTATTGATGAGTATGTATATATAGAAGAAATTTCTACAGAACAAGAAAGAAAAATAGCAAAAAAACAAAGACATGAACTAGGAAAACATGTTATTCCAGTACCAACTTTTGAAATCAAAAAAGATTTTTCAGGATATTTTATAGATCCTTTAAAGATTTTAAGAAAGAGAGAAAATCATTCTATGCAGATATCTGAAAAATCTATAGTAAGACCCACTTATAGCTATATGGGTAAATATACAATATCTGATAAAGTCATTTTTGATTTGATACAATATGGTGTGAAAGAAATAAAAGAAGTTTATAAAGTATTGGCTATTGATATAAAAAACTATCCAAATGGTATAGTTATTCATGTAGATATATGCGCGATATATGGAACCACTCTTGGCAAATTGGCCTTAAAAATTCAAGAACAAGTAAAAAAAGAAGTAGAATATATGACAGCTTTAAATATTATTAGTATAAACGTATTTATAAAAAAAATAATAGTGGACTCAAAAATGAAGAAGAATATATAAAAGTTATATTTAGAAAGAATAAAAAAATAAGAATCTGTTCTGAATTTTATCAATTCCAAACATTCAGAAAAAACGACTGCTTATGAGGTATATTTACAATAATATATGAGTATGTTATAATCACCTTAACGTGATGGAAAAGAGGAATTATTTAGAAAAGTTAAAAGAGAATAAAAGTTATTTTGTTCTACATATTCTTCTGATTAAGTACATCATATATTTATTTTTAAGGAGGTCTTTAATATGTCAAATCAAAATGCTCAAAATTATATTAATGAGGTAATTGAGAAAGTAAAAAAGACAGATGCTGATCAACCTGAATTTATTCAAGCGGTGGAAGAAGTACTTCCTACTTTAGCACCAGTTATGGAGAAACATCCAGAATACATAAAAGCAAACATTTTAGAAAGATTTGTTGAACCAGAAAGACAAATTGTATTTAGAGTGCCATGGGTGGACGATAATGGAAATGTACAAGTAAATCGTGGATTTAGAGTCCAATTTAATGGAGCAATAGGACCTTACAAAGGAGGATTAAGATTACATCCTTCTGTATATCTTGGAATTATTAAGTTTTTAGGATTTGAACAAGTTCTTAAAAATTCACTAACAGGTCTTCCAATTGGTGGAGGAAAAGGTGGTTCAGATTTCGATCCAAGAGGAAAATCTGATGGAGAAATTAGAAACTTCTGTGAAAGCTTTATGACAGAATTGTATAGACATATTGGACCAGATGTAGACGTTCCTGCAGGAGACATTGGTGTTGGAGCAAGAGAAATTGGATATTTATATGGACACTACAGAAGAATTAGAGGAGCATTTGAAAACGGTGTCATTACAGGAAAAGGAAGATCTTATGGTGGAAGTATCATTAGACCAGAAGCAACAGGATTTGGTGTAACTTACTTCTGTAATGAAATCTTAAAGCATGAAGGAGACACATTCGACGGGAAAACAGTTGCAATATCAGGATTTGGAAATGTTGCTTGGGGAATTTGCCAAAAGGTTGCTGAGTTAGGTGGTAAAGTTGTAACACTTTCTGGTCCAGATGGATATATATATGATGCAGATGGAGTAGTAACTGAAGAAAAAATCAATTATCTACTAGAAATGCGTACATCAGGAAGAGATAAAGTACAAGATTATGCAGATAAATTTGGAGTACAGTTTTTCCCAGGAGAAAAACCATGGAATGTAAAAGTTGATATCATCATTCCTGCTGCAACACAAAATGATATTCATATTGAACATGCAAAACAAATTGTTGCAAATGGTATTAAATATGTTTGTGAAGCAGCAAACATGCCTACTACAAACGAAGCTATAAAATATTTAATGGACAATAAAGTATTAGTAGGACCATCAAAAGCTGCAAATGCTGGTGGAGTTGCAGTATCAGCTCTTGAAATGAGCCAAAATAGTATGAGATATTCTTGGACAGCAGAAGAAGTAGATGCAAAACTTCATCAAATTATGGTTAGCATCCATGACAATGCTATGAATGCTGCTGAAGAATATGGATTTGGATACAACTTAGTTGCAGGTGCAAATATTGCTGGATTCCTTAAAGTTGTAGACGCTATGTATGCACAAGGAATTTACTAAAAATAAAAAACCCCCTAATTTAGGGGTTTTTTTATTACAATTTAAAGACAATTGATATAATTTATGGAATTTATATTACAATATAGATAAGGAGGGATAATTGTGAAAAATAAAATTTATTTTATAATTTGTATACTTCTTATCTGTATAGGAGTCAAGGGATCTATAAGCTATGGACAAGATACAATAGGATATTTTCCTCCACAGCCTAAAGATATAAATGTGTTAGTAATGAGGCCGAATATTAGTATGCAGTTGATTGTAAATGATCATAAAGTACAAGAAATAGATATGAAGCTCAATGGAAAAAAAGTGGATGCTAAATATGATCAAAACAACCAAATTGTATTTTATCAATCAGATAAAAATTTAACTCCAGGATTTTATAAAGTAGATCTTCGTATTGTGATAGAAGGATTTAAACCTATTGTTCAAAGTTGGCAGTTTGCAATCGATAAAAATGCAGTCAAAGAATTACAGGAATCCTCTGATGAACAAAAAAGAGTCATAAATTATTTAAATCGATATAGAAAATTTTTAAAATTACCAGAATTTCAAGTAAGTGATGATTTAAATGCTTCAGCTATGGCACACTCTAACTACATGTCTATCAATAAAAAATTGACTCATAATGAATTTAATAACGATAAAGGTTTTACAGGAATAGAACCATATAAAAGAGCAGGAGCTTTTGGATATATGGGAAGCTATATAGGAGAAAATATAGCTTTCGGACAAAAAAATTATCAAGAGGCTATTGATGGTCTGATAGATGCTCCTTATCATAGATTAAGCTTTATTCATCCAGATTTTATTCATCTAGGGTATGGAAGAAAAGATACATATTATACCTTTAATTTTGGAGGAAAGAAAAAATGTGAAGATGTAATAAAGGTATATCCTATGGAAGAGCAAAAGTATGTAGATTTATCATGGAGTGATGAAGAAATACCAAATCCTTTAAGAATACATAGTAAAAAAGGAAAGGTAGGGTATCCTATATCTTTATCTTATTTTGGAAAAAATAATATTAAAGATATAATTATTGAAAAAGCTACTCTTAAAAATAAAAACAATAATTTAGTAGAAATTTATTTAAATACTCCACAAAATGATGATAAACTTTCTGATAGTATATTGATCATTCCAACTAAATCTTTAGAAAAAAACGGAAAATATCATGTACATGTAAAAGGTAAAATAATATTTCAAGATGGTAAAAGTAAGGAGATTGAAAAAAAATGGAGTTTCCAAACAGTAGGAGAAGAAAAAGATAAAAATAGTTGGATGAGATATTTTATGTATTATGATATAGAAAATCATTGGGCAAAAGATTTTATTATAGAACTTGGAGAAAAAGAGATTGTATCTCCGAAAAAAAACAAACTATATAAGCCAGATGATTTTATAACAAGAGGAGAATTTGCTGAGTTTATTGTGAATGCTTTAGAAATTTCTATAAAGCCGTATAAAGGCATTTTTAAAGATGTGAGAAAAAATACTCAAAAAAATTCATATATTGAAGCAGCTTTTCACAATGGAATTATTAAGGGCATGGGAGATGGAGCATTTCATCCAAATGATTTTATTACAAGAGAAGAAATGGCAGTGATGATTGTAAAAGCTTATGAAAATAAAAACAAAAATATACAGACCAAAAGGTCTTCCTTTGTATTTAAAGACGAAAAAAAGATCAGTGCTTGGGCACGTAAATATGTAAGAACAGCTTATGAATTAGGGATTATTAAAGGAAAAGATAAAAAAGAGTTTGCTCCACAAGATTTTGCATCAAGAGCAGAAGGAGCAGTTATGATTAAAAAATTATTAGAAGTACTTTAACACGAAATAGCTACGATCTAGTAGCCATTTCGTGTATCATAAATGTGGAAGCTTCTATAAAGTTAAAGGCAAGAATTGCTCCAGAACCTTCTCCGAGACGAAGTCCCATATCAAACATAGGAGTAAGTCCTAAAAGTTCTATAGCTTTTTTACCACCTTTTTCAGCTGTATAATGAGAAGGTATTAAAAAGTCTTTTACTTTAGGTTCTATCGTAATAGCTAAAAGGGCAGCAGCCATTGCGATAAATCCATCTACTACTACAGGAACTCTATAAGAAGCAGCTCCTAAAAATACTCCTGCCATACCTCCAATTTCAAAACCTCCTACCTTGGATAAAATATCAATTCCATCTTTAGGATTAGGATTATTGATATGGATAGCTCTTCGAATGACATCTGCTTTATGAGATAATTTTTCGACAGGAAGACCTGCACCTACTCCTACAATATCTAAAGGGTCTATGTTTCCAATGACAGAAAGAATAGCGGTACTTGGGGTTGTATTTGCAATACCCATTTCTCCTGGAGCTAATAGGTTTTTTCCTTTTTTTATTTGTTGTTGTGTAATTTCTATTCCAATCTCTAGACACTTAATAGCTTCTGCTCTTGTCATAGCAGAACCTTTTGCCATGTTGTTTGTCCCATATCTTATTTTTCTTTGAATGACATCTGGATCCAAAATATCTTCAGCAACTCCTATATCTACTACGATTACATCTGCTCTTGCTTGTTTTGCTAAAGCACATACACCTGTTACTCCTTTTGCAAAGTTTGGTGTTTGAAGGGCAGTAATACTTTGTGGATCTGGTGCTACACCTTCTTCATAGACACCATGATCTGCTGCCATGACAATAACACCCTTTTGATCTACCTTTGGAAAAGGATTTTTTGTAATACCTGCTAAGTGTATGGCGATTTCTTCGAGTCTTCCAAGACTTCCAAGGGGTTTTAAAAGATTATCGATATATTTTTTTGATTTTTCCATAGAGATTCTATCTAATGTACCAATTTGAGAAATTGTTTCGTTTAGTAATTTCATAGGAACTCCTCCTTTGTAATATGTTTTTGATTTTATAGTATAATTAAAAAAGTCCATGGTTTGCTGACATATTAAGCAAACCATGAACTTTTCCATCATTCATGAAGTATCAGCAGTTATAGGCAGGTCTCCTGGCTTTGCATCATCATTTGACAAACCTTCCCAGAAATATCCAGTGGTATATTTTATCAAATTCTGCTTTACAGTGGTGGGACCGCTGAAGAATTGAACTTCATTCCCTATTCTCCCAAATGGGCACCTATAACCTTATATAGTTGATTTAATTATAAAGTAAATTTTATATTTTTTCAATGTTTACACAAGATATTATAGAAGGATTTGACACTTATAAAAGGAATAAATAAATATGAAAAAGAAAATATAAGGAGCTTACAAGGAGGAGAAAGACGATTGTATAAAATTACACAATCTGATGAAAAGATCATTATAAAAGGAATCAAAGATTTTGATCCTATCCATACATTTGAGTGTGGACAATGTTTTAGGTGGAATAAAGAAGAGGATGGAAGTTATACAGGAGTAGTAAAAGGAAAAATCTTAAATGTTAAAAAAGATGGAGAATATATTATTTTTGATAAAACTACGAAGGATGATTTTATAAATTTATGGATGGATTATTTTGATTTAAAAAGAGATTATAATCTCATAAAAGAAAAATTATCTAAAGATTCTATTTTAAAAGAAGCAATTCAGTATGGAGAAGGTATTAGAATTTTAAATCAAGATGAATGGGAGACGACAATATCTTTTATTATTTCTTCTAATAGGGGAATTCCTATCATTAAAAAATCTATTGAAGCATTATGCAAAAAATATGGAACATATATTGGAGCATATAAAGGAAAGCGGTATTATGATTTTCCAAGTTCAAAACAACTATTTAAATGCTCAGAGGAAGAAATCAAAGAAAGCTATACAGGATATAGAGCCAAATATATTGTAAATACTACTTGTATGATAGAAAAGAATCAAGTAGATCTTTATGATCTGAAAAAATTATTTACCTATGATGCAAGAAGTGAATTGTTAAAATTAAGTGGTGTAGGGCCTAAGGTAGCAGATTGTATACTGCTTTTTTCTATGGAAAAATATGATGCCTTTCCAATAGATGTCTGGGTAAAAAGAGTGATGGAATATTTCTATATTCATGAGGAGACTTCTCTTAAAAAAGTACAATTATTTTCACAAGAAAAATTTAAAGATCTAGCAGGATTTGCTCAACAATATCTTTTCTATTATGCAAGAGAATTAGGAATAGGAAAATAAAGAAAAAATATATTAGGTTTATAGAATAAAGGGGAATTATTATGTATGAAAAAATATTTGATCAAGATATAGAAAAGAAGATGGGTAATTTTTTTGTTCAAGATCTAGCTCGATATGGTAAAATTGAAACTTTCAAAAAAGGAGAATTGATCAATCCAAATCATCCTGACAATATATATATTATTGTTAAGGGAGAAGTTAATCAAGTGATGTATTCTAAAAAAGGTGATGAAATTATTTTTTATAGGATGACAGAGGGAAGTATATTTGGAGAAATAGATTTTTTTGATCAAAATAGAACTTTTGTAGTTATAAAAGCTGTAACAGATGGGATATTATCTGTAGTCAATAGAGAAATTGTAGAGAATAAAATAAAAGAGAATCCTGAAATCTATCATTATTTTTTAAGTAGTATTATAAGAAAATACAGAATTGTGACGGTGGAATTAGCAAACTTTCAATTTAATGATTCTCTGGGAAAATTAGCTGATTTTTTTATTAGACTATATTGTACAGAAAGTATTAATTCAAAAAATAATATAAGTATTGTACTGACTCATGAGGAAATTGCTAATAGAATAGGACTTAATAGAATTACGGTTACAAATGGAATCAAGGTATTTAAGTATAAAGGATTTATAGAAATAAAAGATAGAAAAATTATTATAAAAGATATAGAAGGACTTAAAACACTTACCAATATACCTATATAAAAATCAGGAGAAGCTCCTGGTTTTTTTGTATGTAAATGAATTTAAAAAATGTAATCTAGACTACAGAAAAAAAAACTATTTTTATGTAAAATTTTGATAATACCAAAAAATAAATAATTAACAGGAGGATAAATCATGAATGAAGTAAATGAAAAGATTCAAATCAGTTTTGATGAATTTGTAAGTGATCTTAAAGCTTTAATTAAAATACCAAGTGTATATGAAGAAGATGAAAGTTCTTATCCATTTGGGGAAAATATTGATAAAGCTTTAAAAAAAATGTTAGAGATAGCTGAAAAATTAGGATTTAAAACCTTCTATGATTCTAAAGGCTACTATGGATATGCTGATTATGGAGAAGGAAGTGAAATGATTGGGGTGTTAGGACATTTGGATGTAGTTCCACCAGGGGATTTAAAAAAATGGAATACAAACCCTTTTGATCCTGTTATAAAAGATGGTAAATTATTTGGTAGAGGAACTCAAGATGATAAAGGGCCTACTTTGGGAGCTATGTATGCATTAAAAGCTATTATTGACAGTGGGTTTGCAGTAAATAAAAAAATTAGATTTATATATGGGACTGATGAAGAAAATCTTTGGAGAGGAATTCATGAGTATAATAAAAAAGAACAGATTCCTGATTATGGATTTACTCCAGATGCAGATTTTCCGTTGATTTATGCTGAAAAAGGACTGTTACAATTAGATTTAATTGCAAAGAATGAAACAGATATAAGAATTAAAACAGGAGATGGATACAACCTAGTACCTTCACAAGCAGTTTATGAAGGAAGAGATTTAGATAAACTTATAAAAGCATTGAAAAAGCTAAATTATGAGTACGAAAAAGAAAATGATAAAATTGTAGTTATGGGAAAAAGCGCACATGCTAAAGACTCTGAAAAAGGAATCAATGCAATTTGTAGGCTTTTAATTGCAATGAATGAAATTGGAATGAATTCAAAATGCATTCGTTTCATTGTAGAAAATATTTTAGAGGATGCATTAGCTACTTCTATATTTGGAGAATGTAAAGATGAAGTATCAGGTAGTTTAAAATTTAATATAGGACAAATACATATGAATGAAAATGAAGAAATTTTACATATAGATATAAGAATACCAGTAACAGTAGATAAAGATTTTGTAGTTAATAAATTAAATGAAGTAATAAAACAGTATGGTTTTGAAATGAGAGAACATGATTATTTAAGATCTATCTATACAAGTTTAGATTCAAAGCTTGTAAAGACATTGATGGAGGCTTATGTAGAAGTGACAAAGGATGACAAAAGTGTACCTATATCAACAGGAGGTGCAACTTATGCAAGAGCTATGGACAACTGCGTAGCTTTTGGGGCAGCTTTTCCATATACAGAGGAAACAGAGCATCAGCCTAATGAATATATATGCTTAGAAGAAATGAAAAAAGCAATAGAAATTTATTCATGTGCTTTATTAAAATTATTAAAATAAAGGAGAATTAATATGGAAGCTAATGTGAAAAAGAAAAAAAGAAGTTTTCCAACGGCTTATACGGTATTATTTATTGTTTTAATTTTTGCAGCTATTTTAACTTATGTTGTTCCAGCAGGTTCTTAT
This sequence comes from Anaerophilus nitritigenes, assembly GCF_004138215.1. Taxonomy (GTDB): domain Bacteria; phylum Bacillota; class Clostridia; order Peptostreptococcales; family Thermotaleaceae; genus Anaerophilus; species Anaerophilus nitritogenes. The sequence continues at coordinate 20,825 of NZ_RYYS01000088.1, read as the reverse complement.
TCTAAATTGATGTTTGATAGTGAAAAACAAGTATTTGTAATAACGTCACCTGATGGAGAATCAACCCAGGAATATGAAGGGACACAAGCTACACTAGATCAACTTGGAGTAAAGGTAGATATTACAAAATTTACAGATGGAAGTATTTACAAAGCAATTGCTATTCCTGGAACTTATGAAAAATTAGAAAGCAATCCACAAGGAATTATTCAAATCATAAAAGCTCCTATAGAAGGGCTTTATGATACAGTAGACATTATTATGTTTGTATTTATTATAGGTGGAATTATTGGAGTTTTAAATAATAGTGGTGCTTTTGATGCAGGATTTGCAAGTTTATCAAGAGTAACAAAAGGTAGAGAATATTTACTGATTGTAATTGTTACTTTTATAATTTCATTAGGTGGTACAACTTTTGGATTGGCAGAAGAGACTATTGCTCTTTATCCAATATTGGTTCCAGTGTTTATGGTGGCAGGGTATGATGCTATTGTCTGTATTGCAGCTTTATATATGGGCTCATCTATAGGTACAATGTTTTCAACAGTAAATCCTTTTTGTTCTGTTATAGGATCCAATGCGGCAGGAATATCTTTTACAAATGGTCTGGTATTAAGAGCGATTGGGCTTTTTATTGCTACAACAGTAACTGTAATTTATATTGTAAAATATGCTGAAAAAATCAAAAAAAATCCAGAAGCTTCTTTGATATTTGATCAAAAGGAAGATATAGAAAATAAATTTTTAAATAGAAATGCAGAGGTTCCAGAGTTTACTTTTAGAAGAAAATCAATGATTTTAATATTTGCACTTGCTTTTGGAGTTATGATTTGGGGTGTTTCATCTCAAGACTGGTGGTTTATGGAAATGACAGCTTTATTCTTCTTTATAGGAATTGTTATTTGCGCAATCTCTGGTATGGGTGAGAAAAAAGCAGTTCATGAATTTGTAGCAGGAGCAGCTGATCTAACAGGGGTAGCCCTTACTGTTGGAGTTGCTAGAGCGGTAAATTTGATTATGGATAATGGATTAATTTCTGATTCTATTCTTTATGGAGCAACTAATGTTGTTAGTGGAATGAATGCAGGATTATTTTCTATATTGATGCTTATTATATTTTGTGTGTTAGGATTCTTTATTCCATCTGCATCAGGTCTTGCAGTATTATCTATGCCTATTATGGCACCACTTGCAGATACAGTAGGACTACCAAGAGATGTAGTAGTAAGTGCTTATCAATATGGTCAAGGACTGATGGCATTTATCACTCCAACAGGGTTGATACTAGTAACTTTGTCTATGGTAGATGTAACTTATGACAAATGGTTAAAATTTATTATGCCTTTGATGGGCATTATTGGAGGATTTGCAGCAGTTATGTTGTTGATTCAAGCATTAATTTAAAACAATATGGAGGTTATCATCAAAAGAAAAAATTTTCTTTTGAGATAGCCTCCATGTTATAATACTATATTTTATAATTAGATAGGAGGAAATAAAATGGAAAAGGCTTATGAAAGATTACTCAGATATGTAAAGATTAATACAAAATCAGATGATTATTCAGAAACGATACCTAGTACAAAAACTCAATTTGAACTGGCTAATTTATTGGTAGAAGAATTGAAAAACATGGGAATTGAAGATGCACATGTAGATGAGAATTGTTATGTAATGGGTACACTTAAGAGAAATATAGAAAATATACCTTCTATAGGACTAATTTCCCACTTAGATACAAGTCCAGAGTTCTCAGGTGAAAATGTTAAAGCAAATATGATTAAAGATTATGATGGAGAAGATATTATTTTAAATAAAGATTTAGGAATTATTATGAAGGTATCAGATTTTCCATATTTAAAAGATTATAAGGGAAAAACTCTTATTACTACAGATGGAACAACACTCCTAGGAGCAGATGACAAAGCTGGAATTTCAGAAATTATGACTGTTATTGAATATTTTACCAATCATCCAGAAATTCAACATGGAGATATAAAAATTGGGTTTACACCAGATGAAGAAATTGGGAGAGGTGCAGATTGCTTTGACATAGAAAAATTTGGAGCTGATTTTGCTTATACAATAGATGGTGCTTTTCTTGGAGAAATAGAATATGAAAACTTTAATGCAGCGTCTGTGTATATTAAAGTAAACGGATCAAATATTCATCCAGGATCAGCAAAGCTTAAAATGAAAAATTCTATGTTAATTGGGATGGAGCTTAATGGACTTTTACCAACCTTTGAAGTTCCACAATATACAGAAGGATATGAAGGGTTTTATCATTTAGACAAATTTGAAGGATCTGTTGAAGAAACAAATATGGAATATATTATAAGAGATCATGATATGAAAAAATTTCAAAATAAAAAAGATTTTATGAAAAAAGCTTGTGAGTTTATCAATAGAAAATATGGTGAAGCTACAGTAGAAATTAAAATAGAAGACTCATATTTTAATATGAAAGAAAAAATATTGCCAGTAATACATATTGTAGATTCAGTAGTAAAAGCTATGGAAAAAGTAGGGGTAAAACCTCTTGTAAAAGCTATAAGAGGAGGTACAGATGGAGCAAGATTATCTTATATGGGACTTCCAACCCCTAATATATTTACAGGAGGCTTTAACTTTCATGGAAAATTTGAAGCAATATGTGTAGAAGATATGGACAAAGCAGTGGAGACTATAATTGAAGTGATAAAATCTTATGTAAAATAAACAACCTATTGAAAGAATAAAACTTATAAAAAATGTCGTTAACTCCCAATTAAGCAAAAATTATGAGAGCTAAACGACATTTTTTATTTAATTATTTTTAGATGGTCTTTTATATCAAATACATCTTCTTCTGTTTGGTGAAGTTTGTGTTTTATAAATTTTACTTCTTTATCAATAGTTTTAAGCTGAGAGAAAGCATCCATATGTCTTGTTGCATTTTGTGAATCAAGTTGAATAAGGTGATTTTTGATTTCTTGTTGACCTTGCTCTAATTTAGTTTGACCTTGTTCTAATTTAGTTTGACCTTGCTTTAGATCTTTAATGTCAGATTCCATGTGATCAAGGCGTTGATTTATAGTTTTCATTTCAGTAAGTATTTGTTGTAATACTTTTTCCATAATATTCATCCTTTCGATACACTAAGCTTATATTATTTATATTTTATCATCAGAAAGGTTTTTAGTCACTATATTTTAAACTTATAAAACACATTTTTGAAAAATATCTAAATCAATAAATTTCAATTCAATCATCTCAATCTTATGAAATTATATGGGGAGTTAGTCGCAAAAAAATAAATGATAATAGTAGGACTGGATAAAATACTCATAGAAGCTAAAAATTTAGAATTTAAGATGATAAGCATACTGTTATTTTTGATTGTGATTATATTTATAGATTTTAAAATATATACATCAAAAGATAAGTAATAAAATATGGTTAGTGAGAAGGAAATTTCTCTTTAATCTAGAATACTAGATTTCTATAGACAGAGGAGGAATTTTTATGCTAGGGACTATTGTAAATACATTAGCAATTATAGGAGGCAGTTTGTTAGGATTATTATTCAAAGGAGGAATTCCAAAGAAGTATAATGAAACTGTTTTAAAAGCTAATGCTTTAAGTGTAATACTTATAGGGATTATGGGGGCTGTAAAAACGCAAAACATACTTCTTGTTATTTTTAGTATGGTCATTGGAAGTGTTTTAGGAGAATTTTTAAATATTGAAGATAATCTAGATAAGTTAGGAAAATACATAGGAAACAAATTAGGAGATCAACAAGGAAGTATTGCAAAAGGTTTTGTGACTTCAAGCTTACTCTTTTGTGTAGGATCGATGGCGATTGTAGGAGCGTTAGAAAGTGGATTGACAGGAAATCATCAAACTCTGTTTGCAAAATCTACATTGGATGGAATTACTTCTATTGTTTTTACTTCTACTTTAGGAATTGGAGTGATTTTTTCTGCTGTTTCTGTATTTTTATATCAAGGAATTATTACTTTGTTGGCGATTTATATGAAGGATGTGCTTACTGCTGAAGTGATCAGAGAAATGTCAGCTATTGGAGGACTTCTGATTATGGGACTGGGTTTTAATTTACTTGAGTTAAAAAAACTCAAGGTAGGAAATATGCTGCCAGCGATTTTCATTCCCATATTATATTACATAGGAAAAATAATTTATTTAAAAATAATTTAGAGGCAAGTAATTGTCTCTTTTGTATTTTTTGGAAAATGACTATTTTTAATATATATGGGAAAGATATATTTTATAAAACAAGAATTGTTAAAAAATATAATATAAGAAGAATGAAATTTTTTATAATCACAATTTCATACCTTGTGAAAATAAGAACTTTATAATGGATAAATATTACAAAAAAGAAATGAAGTGAAAGTAAAAAAAGAATAAAAATGCATAAAAATGCATAATTTTGAAAATAAAAATAAATGAGATAGTTTTTTTAAAAAAGCATATGCATATTTGAAATTCAACAATGCATTATTACTGTAAAGCGTTATCACTTTAATAAAAACTAATATTTATAAAATAAATTGACAAATTATGCAGAAAAGAATATAATAAAGTTAAAATTCTAAACATTTATAAAAATAACAAAAATAAATTTCAACTCAGGAGGGAATTTCATGAACAAAATATTAATTGATGGAAATAGTTTAACATTAGAGGATGTAGTAAAAGTAGCAAGAGAGGATTTTGAAGTAGCTTTAACTGAAGAGGCATTAGAAAAAGTAAAAAAATCTAGAGCTTTTGTAGATAAATTAGTAGATGAAGAAAGAACTGTATATGGTATAACTACTGGATTTGGTAAGTTTAGCGATGTAGCAATCTCTAAAGAAGAATCAAAGGATCTTCAAAAAAACTTAATTATGAGTCATGCATGCGGAGTAGGAAAACATTTTTCTGAAGATATTTCAAGAGCTATTATGCTTCTTAGAGCAAATGCGTTGTCAAAAGGTTTTTCAGGTATTCAACCAAAAACTCTTCAAACTCTTATTGAAATGATTAATAAAGGAGTACATCCTGCTATTCCAGAAAAGGGATCTTTAGGAGCAAGTGGAGATTTAGCACCATTATCTCATATGACATTGGTGTTAATAGGTGAAGGGGAAGCGTATTACAAAGGAAAACTTATGACAGGAAAAGAAGCTATGGAAAAAGCTGGAATTGAGCCTGTGGTTCTTACATCGAAAGAAGGATTGGCATTGATTAACGGAACACAAGTGATGACTGCTGTAGGAGCACTTACTGTACATGATTCCATTAATATATTAAAAACGGCAGATATTGCAGCTGCACTTACTGTAGAAGGATTAAATGGAATTGTAGATGCATATGATAAAAGAGTACATGAAGTAAGACCTCATAAGGGACAAATGATTACAGCTAAAAATCTTTTAAGACTTGTAGAAGAAAGTCAAAGAACTACTAGACAAGGAGAAATTAGAGTACAAGATGCTTATACATTAAGATGTGTACCTCAAATCCATGGAGCGAGTAAAGATGCCATTTCTTATGTACTAGACAAAATCAATATTGAAATTAATGGAGCTACAGACAATCCTTTGATCTTTACAGAAGATGAATCTGCTATATCAGGAGGAAATTTCCATGGACAGCCTATGGCTTTAGCTTTTGACTTTTTAGGAATTGCATTATCGGAAATTGCAAATGTTTCAGAAAGAAGAATTGAAAGACTAGTAAATCCTCAGTTAAGTGGACTGCCTGCATTTTTAACAGAAAAAGGAGGACTTCATTCAGGGTTTATGATTGCTCAATATGCAGCAGCAGCATTAGTATCTGAAAATAAAGTATTGGCTCATCCAGCTAGTGTAGATTCTATTCCTTCTTCTGCAAATCAAGAAGATCATGTAAGTATGGGTACTATTGCAGCAAGGAAAGCAAAAGAAATTTGTGAAAATGTAAAAAATGTTTTAGCTATAGAGTTGATGGCAGCAGCTCAAGCTATAGATTTTAACAAAGGAAAGCATTTAGGAAAAGGAACAAAAGTAGCTTATGAAAAAATTCGTCAAGTTATAGAAACATTACATGAAGATCGTATTTTGTATAAAGATATTAATAAATGTGCAAAATTAATTTGTGAAAGCAATATGTTAAAAGAAGTAGAGGAAACAATAGGAGATTTGGAATTACAATAAAAAACTACTTCCATTTATCGATTTAATGTGATAAAGTATTAAGTAAAAATAAAAGGAATTATAAAAAGGAGGGGAATTATGTTAACAAATCCAGTTGTGCTTTCGGTAGTGATTATGAGTGTGCTTTGTCTTTTAAAGCTAAATGTTATCATTGCTCTTTTGGTGGCAGCTATTGCTGGAGGACTTATTGCAGGGATGCCTATTAAAGAAGTGATGGATATTCTTATTGGTGGAATGGGAGGAAATTCAGAGACTGCTTTGAGCTATATTTTACTTGGGGCGTTGGCAGCAGCAATTCACCATACAGGTCTTGCTAGTATTTTATCTAGAAAAATAGCAGGAATGATGCAAGGAAAACAAAAAACACTTTTGATTTTGATAGCGCTGATTAGTTGTTTTTCTCAAAACTTAATACCTGTTCACATTGCATTTATTCCTATATTGATTCCGCCGCTTCTTGGAATTATGAGTAAATTGAAACTAGATAGAAGAGGAGCAGCTTGTGCTTTAACATTTGGACTAAAAGCCCCTTATTTGGCGCTTCCAGTAGGTTTTGGATTGATATTTCATGGAATTGTTGCAAAGGAAATGACTGCAAATGGTATAGCTATGGCAAATACAGATGTTTGGAAAGGAATGTGGCTTCCTGGGTTTGGGATGTTAGTGGGGGTTTTAGTAGCTATATTTATTACCTATAGAAAACCTAGAGAATACAAAATAGAGGAAAATCCAGCAGAAGAAGTGGTAGAAGAAAAAAATATTGAGTTAAATACATCTCATTTTGTAGCATTAGCTGGAGCATTAGCAGCATTAGTTATTCAGCTTACAGTAGGATCATTACCTTTAGGAGCTTTAGTAGGTCTTGGAATTATGGTTTCGTTTAAAGCTATTGAATGGAAACATATAGATAGTCTTATGGATAGTGGAATTGGTATGATGGGATTTATTGCATTTGTTATGCTCGTAGCGTCTGGATATGCTAGTGTAATTAGAGAAACAGGTGGAGTAGAAGGATTGGTAAATGCAGCAGCAAGTTTAATGGGTGGTAGTAAATTGATTGCAGCATCTATCATGATCTTATTAGGGTTGATTATTACTATGGGGATTGGAACATCGTTTGGAACAATTCCAATTATTGCAGTAATATATGTACCTTTGGCTTTGAAGATGGGATTTAGCCCATTGGCTACAGCAGTGCTTATTGGAACAGCGGCAGCTTTAGGAGATGCGGGTTCACCTGCATCAGATAGTACATTAGGGCCTACAGCAGGACTTAATGCAGATGGACAACATGATCATATTTGGGATACTTGTGTTCCTACCTTTTTACACTTTAATATACCACTTATGATTTTTGGGATAATTGGAGCTATGATCTTTTAAAAACCAACAAAGCACTCATCTTGATTGCAAACTATTAAGATGGGTGCTTTGTTTATTAAAAAAGGAGGAGTGAAGATGAAGCTACATTTTGCAAAGGTAAATCCGACAGAAAACATGACTGTGTTTATTAGAAATCAACTACCTAGAAGCTGTTATATAGAAATAGCTAATAAGATAATGGCATATGGGAATGTTTATGCAGAGCAAGTTGGATTTATAGAAAAAGCACAAGATGGAGAATGTGTAAGATTACAGATGATGGGTGGAGAATTTTGTGCAAATGCAACTCGAGCATTAGCAGCATTATTAGCTTATGAAGATCATAAGAGTGTAATAAAAAAAGATAGAAAAATGAATATTCCAATAGAAGTATCTGGAATGGAAAAAATTATATATTGTCATGTTGAAGAAACAAATGATCCTATAGAATTCATTTCAAGTATTGATATGCCTCTACATAAAAATATAAAGAATTTGGATATAGAGATAGATGGACAAAATTATCATATGCAATTAGTTGAATTTCCAGGAATCGTTCATGTTGTATTGAAAAATGAAAAAATTAAAGACAAGACCAATTTTTTCTTGAAAGTAAAAGAAAAATTAAAAGATTTAGAATATGAAGCTTTGGGTATGATATTTTATGATGAAGCAAATACTTTTATAGAGCCTTTGATTTATGTGAAGGAAACAGAAAGTCTTGTTTTTGAGAGAGGATGTGGTTCTGGTACAGCTGCATTAGGAGTAGCTCTTTCTTATGAACATCAAAACGATATGAATTTAAAAGTAAATCAACCAGGAGGAGTTTTAGAGATTTCAACGATATGGAAAAATAATACTATTGAAAAAATTTATCTAAAAGGACGAGTAAAAATTGTAGCAGAGGGAATTGTATATATTAGTAGAAACTTTTAATTGTTGCAATAAAAGAAAAAATATAAAATAATTTATTGATTTAATAAAAAATTAAAAAAATTTAATCTATATAGACGTTTTAATGACGAAAGTATTTTATAATAAAAAAAACGACAAAAGGAGTGGAAAAAATGAGTGTATTAAGTGATATAGAAATTGCACAAAAAGCGAACATGGTACCAATTTCTGAAGTAGCAGAAAAATTAGGTGTTTCAGAAGATGAATTAGAGCTATATGGTAAATATAAAGGAAAAATCTCTTTAGATATTTTTAAAAGATTAGAGGATGAAAAAGACGGAAAATTGATTCTTGTAACAGCAATCAATCCTACACCTGCGGGAGAAGGAAAATCTACTACAGCTGTTGGCTTAGGACAAGCATTGAATAAAATAGGCAAAAAGGCAGTAATTGCTTTAAGAGAACCATCATTAGGTCCTGTCTTTGGAGTAAAGGGAGGAGCAGCAGGAGGAGGATATGCTCAAGTTGTTCCTATGGAAGATATCAATCTTCACTTTACCGGAGATATGCATGCGATTACAACAGCAAACAATCTATTAGCTGCAGTAATTGATAATCATATTCATCAAGGTAATGCTTTAAGAATAGATTCTAGACAAATTATATGGAAAAGAGTTCTAGATATGAATGATAGAAATCTTAGACAAGTTGTTGTAGGTCTTGGAGGAAAACCAAATGGTTTTACTCGTGAAGATGGATTTATGATTACAGTAGCATCAGAAGTAATGGCGGTATTATGTTTGGCAACAGATTTAATGGACTTAAAAGAAAGATTTGGAAGAATGGTAGTTGCTTATAATATGGATCAACAACCTGTAACAGCAAGAGATCTAGAAGTACATGGAGCTATGGCACTTCTATTTAAAGATGCTATCAAACCAAACTTAGTACAAACCTTAGAAAATACACCGGCTCTTATTCATGGAGGACCTTTTGCTAATATTGCTCATGGATGCAATAGTATTATGGCTACAAAATTAGGTCTTAAATTAGGAGATTATTTAGTTACAGAAGCAGGTTTTGGTGCAGATTTGGGTGCAGAAAAATTCTTAGATATAAAATGTAGGTATGGAAATCTTACTCCAGATGGAGTTGTAGTTGTAGCTACTATAAGAGCATTAAAAATGCATGGAGGAGTAAAAAAGACAGAATTAGGAGCAGAAAATGTAGAGGCAGTAGGAAAAGGATTTGAAAACTTAGAAAAACAAGTTGGAAATATTAGAAAATTTGGTTTGCCAGTAATGGTATCTATCAACAAATTCATACAAGATACAGAAGCAGAAATTGATATGTTAAAGAAAAAATGTGCAGAAATAGGAGTAGAAGTATCTTTAAATGAAGTATGGGCTAAAGGTGGAGAAGGTGGAGTTGATATGGCTCAGAAAGTAGTTCGTATGGTAGAAAATGAAAAGCCAGATTTTAAATTCCTTTATGACATAAATGATTCTATAGAACAAAAGGTTAATAAAATTGTGACAGAGATTTATGGAGGAAAAAGAGCAGTATTTACAGGACCTGCTAAAAAGCAAATGAAAAAACTAGAAGAATTGGGCTTTGACAAATTGCCTATATGTATGGCTAAAACACAATATTCTTTATCTGACGATAAGGATTTATTAGGAGCACCGAAGGATTTTGAAGTGACAGTAAGAGAATTAAAAGTATCTGCAGGAGCAGGGTTTATAGTATGTCTTACAGGAGATGTAATGACTATGCCAGGACTTCCAAAGGTACCATCATCTAGCAAAATGGATATAGATCAAGATGGAAATATTATAGGATTATTTTAAAATAGGGAGGAATTTTTATGAATTTAAATCAATCTATTGCAAATAACATGACCATTAAATTAGAATCAGTACTTCCTGAGTACCCTGAATTTGAAAAAGGAATTAGACGTGCTCCAAGAAGAGATTTGACTCTTACTAAAGAAGAAACAGAATTAGCTCTAAAAAATGCTCTAAGATATATTCCAGAGGAACTTCACGAACAATTGATTCCTGAATTTTTAGACGAACTTGTGACAATGGGAAGAATTTATGGGTATCGTTTTAGACCAAAAGGTAAACTAAAAGGAAAGCCTATTGATGAATATAAAGGACAATGTGTAGAAGGAAAAGCATTTCAAGTTATGATTGACAACAATTTAGATTTTGATATTGCACTTTATCCATATGAATTAGTTACCTATGGAGAGACAGGTATGATTTTTCAAAACTGGATGCAATATAGATTGATTAAAAAGTATTTAGAAGTTTTAACACAAGATCAAACTTTAGTAATACAATCTGGACATCCTGTAGGACTATTTCATTCAAAACCAGATTCACCAAGGGTAATCGTTACCAATGGGCTTATGATTGGTATGTTTGATGATTTGGACAATTTCAATAGAGCAGCCGCATTAGGAGTTGCCAATTATGGACAAATGACTGCAGGAGGATGGATGTATATAGGTCCTCAAGGAATTGTACATGGAACTTATAATACAATTTTAAATGCAGGAAGATTAAAATTAGGTATTCCACAAGATGAAGATTTAAAAGGAAGATTATTTATTACATCAGGTCTTGGAGGAATGAGTGGTGCTCAAGGTAAAGCTGTAGAAATTGCAGGTGGAGTAGGAATTATAGCAGAAGTTGATGAATCAAGAATAGAAACTAGATATACTCAAGGATGGGTAAGTAAAGTTGCAAAAACTTGTGAAGAAGCTTTTGATTTAGCTAAAGAATATATGAATAAAAAAGAGCCTTGTGCCATTGCTTTTCATGGAAATATAGTAGATTTACTAGAATATGCATTAGAGAAAGATATTCATATAGATCTTTTATCAGATCAAACCTCTTGTCATGAAGTCTATACAGGAGGATATTGTCCACAAGGAATTACTTTTGAAGAAAGAACAAATCTTTTAGCAACAGATCATAAGAAATTTCACAAATTAGTAGACGAGACACTTAAGAGTCATTTTGAAGTAATCAAAGCATTGGTTGATAAAGGAACTTACTTCTTTGATTATGGAAATGCTTTTATGAAAGCTATTTATGATTCAGGAATCAAAGAAATCTCTAAAAATAAAAGAGATGATAAAGATGGATTCATTTGGCCTTCCTATGTAGAAGATATTTTAGGACCTCAATTATTTGATTATGGATATGGTCCATTCAGATGGGTATGCTTAAGTGGAAAACATGAGGATTTATTAAAAACAGATCATGCAGCTATGGAGTGTATTGATCCTGATAGAAGATATCAAGATAGAGACAACTATATATGGATTCAAGATGCAGATAAAAATAAATTAGTAGTAGGAACTCAAGCGAGAATTCTTTATCAAGATGCATTAGGAAGAACAAAGATTGCTCTTAAATTTAATGAAATGGTAAGAAACGGAGAAATTGGACCGGTAATGCTAGGTCGCGATCATCATGATACAGGTGGAACAGATTCTCCGTTTAGAGAGACTTCTAATATTAAAGATGGAAGTAATATTATGGCAGAAATGGCAACTCATTGTTTTGCAGGAAATGCAGCAAGAGGAATGAGTCTGATAGCTCTTCATAATGGTGGAGGAGTAGGAATTGGAAAATCCATCAATGGAGGATTTGGTATGGTGTTAGATGGCAGTCAAAGAGTAGATGATATTTTAAGAGCTTCTATGCCATGGGATACTATGTGTGGAGTTTCAAGACGTGCATGGGCAAGAAATGAAAACGCTGTTACTACTTGTATAGAATACAATGAAATTATGAAAGGTAAGGATCATATTACACTTCCATATGTTCCGAGGGAAGAAGCTGTAAAAAATGCAGTGGATCAAATATGGGAAAAAATAGAGAAATAGGGGGAAGAAGATCATGAGTGAAGTTAAAAAAATAGTAGAGTGTGTTCCAAATTTTAGTGAAGGAAGAGATTTAGAAAAAATAGAAAAAATTGTAGCACCTCTAAGAGGAAAAGAAGGAGTAAAGCTTTTAAATTATGAAGCAGATAAAGATTATAATAGAGTAGTAGTAACAGTAATGGGAGAGCCTCAAGCTGTAAAAAAAGCAGTAGTAGAAGCTATTGGAGTAGCTACAGAGTTAATTGATATGACAAAGCATGAAGGAGAGCATTCTAGAATGGGTGCAACGGATGTAGTTCCGTTTATTCCTATTAAGAATATGAGCATGACAGAAGTAGTAGAACTTGCAAAAGAGACAGCAAAAGAGATTAATGAACAGTATGATATTCCTATATTTTTATATGAAAAAGCAGCTACTATTCCAGAAAGAGAAAATCTTGCAACGGTTAGAAAAGGCCAATTTGAAGGAATGGCAGAAAAGCTTCAAAAGGCTGAATGGAATCCTGACTTCGGAAAAAGAGAAATTCATAAAACTGCTGGTGTAACTGCTGTAGGAGCTAGAATGCCACTTGTAGCATATAATATCGATTTAGATACAAAAGATATAGAGATTGCCAAAAATATTGCAAAGGTGATTCGTCATTCAAATGGAGGCTTTAGATATATTAAAGCTGGTGGAGTGGAAATTAAAGAAAGAGGGATTACTCAAGTAACTATGAATATTACAGATTATACAAAAACATCTGTATATAGAGTCTTTGAAACAGTAAAAATGGAAGCAAAAAGATATGGTGTCAATGTATTAGGAAGTGAAATCATAGGATTAGTTCCTATGGAAGCATTAATAGATAGTGCAGGATATTATTTAGGACTCTACGGTTTTTCTATGGACAAAGTAATTGAAAGCAATTTAATGGAGTAGCCTATGAAGAATATAATTATTAAAAATGCTTCTCAAGTTGTAACGTGTAGTGGATTCTCTAAAAAGTCAGGAAAAGAGATGTCAAATCTACATGTCATAGAAGATGGAGCAGTGATCATAAAGAACGGAAAAATTCATGCCGTAGGAAAAAATGAAGAGGTCCTAAAAGATGTAGAGTTTGATAAATATGAAGTTATTGATGCTAGTGGAAAAGCTGTATTACCTGGTTTTGTAGATTCTCATACGCATTTTGTATTTGGTGGATATAGAGCGGAAGAATTCTCTATGCGCTTAAGAGGTGCAAGTTATATGGAAATTATGGAAAAAGGAGGAGGAATTGTAAGTTCTGTTGAAAAAACTAGAAAAGCATCTCATGAAGAATTGGTATATTTAGGTAAAAAAAGATTGAATGATATGCTTTCCTTTGGAGTAACGACAGTTGAAGGAAAGAGTGGATATGGATTAGATGAAGAGACAGAAATAAAACAATTGCAAGTAATGAAAAAGTTAGATGAGATTCATCCTATAGATATAGCAAAAACCTATATGGGAGCTCATGCAGTACCAAAGGAATATAAAGGACGAGAAGATGAGTTTATTGATGATATTATTGAAAATACATTACCTAAAGTAGCGAAAGAAAATTTAGCAGAATTTTGTGATGTATTTTGTGAAAAAAATGTATTCTCTGTAGATCAATCTAGAAGACTTTTATTAAAGGCTAAAGAGCTAGGTCTGAAAGCAAAAATTCATGCAGATGAAATTGTTCAATTAGGAGGTGCGGAATTAGCTGCAGAGATTGGTACAGTATCTGCAGATCATCTTCTTTCTGCATCGGATGAAGGAATTTTAAAAATGGCAGAAAAAGGAGTTGTAGCAACGCTACTTCCTGCTACAGCCTTTAGTTTAAAAGAAGATTTTGCAAGAGCTAGATTTATGATTGATCAAAATTGTGCAGTAGCACTAGCTACAGATTTAAATCCTGGAAGCTGTTTTACAGAATCTATCGCTTTAGTTATGGCACTTGCGACACTTTATATGAATATGACTACAGAAGAAGCAATTACTGCTATGACTATCAATGGAGCAGCAGCACTAGGAAGAGAAAACGAAATTGGAAGTATTGATGTAGGTAAAAAAGGAGATGTAATTATACTAGAATATCCATCTTATCATTTTATTCCTTATCATATAGGAGTAAGTACAGTAGAGACAGTAATCAAAGATGGACAAATAGTATTTGATAAATCAAATCGTTAGGGGGATAAAATATGTTAGCAGATAAAAATTTAAAAGAATTTTTAGATGAGACAGCATCTAATGCTCCTGTACCGGGTGGTGGAAGTATAGCGGCCCTTAGTGGAGCAGTAGGAGCAGCACTAACTGAGATGGTTGCAAATTTGACCATAGGAAAAAAGAAATATATAGATGTAGAGGAAATAATGAAAGAAGTTGCACAAAAGTCAAAGGAATATAGAGATGACTTTATTAAAGATATAGATGAAGATGCTGATTCTTTTCATGAAGTAATGAAGGCTTTTAAGCTTCCAAAAGAAACAGATGAAGAAAAACAAAAGAGAAATGAAGCGATTGAAGAAAATACGAAAAAGGCAGCACAAGTACCTTTAAAAGTGGCTCAAAATGCTTATCAAATGATGCAGGTCATAGAATCTGTAATAGATCAAGGAAATAAAAATGCTATTACAGATGGAGCGGTAGCTGCTATGATGGCAAGAACAGCTGTTTTGTCTGCTTTATATAATGTAAAAATCAACTTAGGTGGAATTAATGATCAAGCTTTTGTAGAAAAGTTATCTAAAGAAGTAAAAGAAATAGAAGAAAAAACTATACAAAAAGAAAAAGAACTTTTAGCAAAAGTTGTATTATAAAAAAAGAAAAACCTTAGCCAATAAATAGTTTGGCTAAGGTTTTTAGTATTAAAAGAAAAAATCTAATTATTTAATTTCCTTATATAAGCCTGTTAGTATAAGAGCTATGGCTCCATCTCCTGTAATGTTACATGCAGTTCCAAAGCTATCTTGAATGGCAAATATGGCAAGCAAAAGACCTATTCCTGATTGATCAAATCCAATAATACTCGTAACAATACCTAAGGATGCCATTACTGTACCACCAGGTACGCCAGGAGCTCCTACAGCAAAGATTCCAAGCAGGATAATGAAGGTAATCATTGTACCAACTGTAGGTAAAGTGCCATATAAAACTTTAGATACAACCATGATAAAAAAAGTTTCTGTGAGTACTGATCCACATAAATGAACAGTAGAACCAAGAGGAATAGCAAAGTCTACAATTTTTTTGTCTAATACTTTTGATTTTCTTGCACAGCTTAAAGCTACTGGCAAAGTTGCTGCACTTGACATAGTTCCTACTGCTGTTAAATATGCAGGACCATAGTTTTTGAAAACCTCAAAAGGATTCTTTTTAGAAATTATTCCTCCTAACCCATAAAGTAATGCAAGCCAAATAAAATGACCAATAAGAACAAGTACAATTACTTTTAAAAAGATAGGAAGCTGTTTTGTAATGCTACCATTATAAGATAGTGTTGAAAAAGTTGTTGCAATGAAAAAAGGAAGAATAGGGATAATAACTTTATGAACTACTTGTAGCATCATATTTTGAAAATCATCTAGAATTTTTTCGAAAGATTCAGATTTTGCCCATATTACAGAAAGACCTACCAAAAATGAAAGAACTAAAGCACTCATTACAGACATAACAGGTGGAATGTTTAATTCGAATGCAATTTCTGGAAGCTTTTTTAATGCTTCTGCTTCACTGATAATATTTAAATGAGGAATGATGGAATATCCAGAGATGACTGCAAAAGCTGCGGCTCCCACAGATGAAGCATAAGCAATCAAAACAGTAGTGCCAAGCATCTTACTAGCATTTGCTTTAAGTTTTACAATAGAGGGAGTAATAAAGGCTAAGATAATTAAAGGAACACAAAAGAAGATGATTTGTCCTAGAAGATATTTAACACTTACCATAAATTTCATCATATCTTCAGATGATTGTATTCCAATAATGATTCCTAGTATTACTCCTAATGATAGTTTAAAAATTAAATTATCTGTTATTTTTTTCATTGTACACCTCCTAAATAATATTATAAAAATCATAATCTATATTTTTATAATATATAAATTATGATTTTTATACAAGTAAGATTTTACTATAAAATTATGACTGTATAAATATATTGCTTATGAAAATTTCTGATGATCATTTTTTATATACACAAAGAAATAAAATAGAGGAATGATCAGTGCTCCACCTATTAAATTTCCTATTGTTACAGGAATAAGATTATAAACCCACATATCAAACCAAGAAATATCAGCTCCTAAAAATTTTCCCATAGGTATAAAAAACATATTGGCAATACTATGTTCAAATCCGCATAAAACAAATAGCATCACAGGAGCCCAACAAGCAAATAATTTACTGATTAAATCTTTTGCACCGCTACCCATCCATAGAGCTAATGCTACAAGTATATTACATAATATGCCTCTTACTATTAATTCTGTGATAGGTATATTTACCTTAGAGATAGAAAGAGACAACATCATTTCTTTGATAGGACCATTTGCTAGACCACTATAGATAATCATTTGAGCAAAAAAAATAGAGCCGATGAAATTTCCAAAATAAACCACTATCCAATTTCTGAGTACTTTTTTCATAGAGTACTTCCCAGAGAATACACCTAAACACATAAGGTGATTTCCTGTGAACAACTCTGCACCGCAAGTTACTACCAACATAAGTCCAACTGGGAAAATCATCGCAAATAAAACTTTAGATAATCCAACATCAATAGCACTTATACGTTGACTAATAGTAAGAGCACCAAATCCACCAAAACTAATATATATTCCAGCTAATATACTTAAACTGATCATTTGAATATATGATAAATTTGTCTTTGTTATACCTGTTTGTAGCATAGAATGAGCAATTTCTTTTGGTGTTAATATATTGTTAGACATAAAAATTCCTCCTCTTAGTATTTTTTAGTTTGGGAAAAATTACAAGTGCTACATAAGAATTGTAAAATATTTGGACTAAATGAGTGAGTATTTACATTTTAATAAGAACTTAATTGTATGAACTCTTAGATTATAATAAATGAACGTCTATAAAATGTCAATTACACAACATATGGGTAAAAATGAATATATTCTAAATAAATTTAAATCTATATATTTGTACAATATAAAGGAAATTCGATATAATAAATTTATAATGAAGATGAGGTTAAGGTGAGGAAATGAATGATATATATGTAAAATTAATAGGGATTCCTTCTGTTATTCAAGATGAAAAAAGTATTATTTTTCCATTTAAAAAGGCAGAAGCATTGTTTTATTATTTGTTAGTTTATAAAAACACTAGTCGAGATATTTTAGTAAATTTATTATGGGGAGAAGTAGATGATCAAACAGCTAAAAAAAACTTAAGACAGACTATGTACAAGATTAGAAAGACTTTTGGTATAGATATCATTATTTCCCCTAAAAAATCTATGGTTATGTTGAATCCAGATATAAACATAAGAGTAGATTTATATGATTTTTTAAAAGATGAAAACAAAGTAGACGGATATGAAGAATTTTTAAAGGGGTTTTATGTAAAAGATGCAGAAGAATTTCAAACATGGACTGTTCAATATGATAGCCATATAAAAGAATTATATATGAAAAGACTTACTCGAAAAATAGAGCAAAGTATATCAAATGAAGAAATTTCTTCTATTATTTATTATGGCAATTTATTTATGGAAATAGACCCTTTACATGAAAAAGTTTGTATGATTTTAATGAGAACATATATGAAAAAAGGAGAGATTCACAAATCTCTTAATATTTATCATGAGTTTTGCAAAAGATTTTATAATGAATTAGGTATTGATCCAGGATTGGAGATGAAAGAACTTTACGAAGAAATTTTAATTTATAGAAAAAATGAAGAGAAAAGAAAAAAAAGAGACTTTTTTTATGGGAGAGAGAAAGAAATTTTATCGATTCAAAAAGAATATGATTGTTTTAAAAAAAATAAAAAATTTAAATCTTTTATTGTATTTGGAGAAGCAGGGGTAGGAAAAAGTAGATTGAAAGATGAATTTTTAGAAACTATTGATGATGGAATTATTTCTTTACAAACTACTTGTTATCAAGCTCAAAGAGAATATTTACTCAATCCTTTTCATGATTTATTTATAAAGTTAGAAGATCTTATCAAAAAAGAAAAAATAAATATCCCTATTTTATGGACAAATACTATCAATCATATATTCCCAGATTTTATGCAACAAGATCATCCTGCAGTAAATCCAATAGAGAATATGGATAATATCACCCAACAAGTTATTGAAGAAACTTTAGTGGCGGTATTAAAAAAGGTTTCTAAAAAAAGAAAAATGATACTTATATTTGAAGATATTCAATGGATGGATGATTTAAGTCTATTTCTCTTAAATCATTTATTTGTAGTGGAAGATATACTTTTGATTATGACTTGTAGAAGTGGAAGCGAAGAGAGAATATATCAATTTATGCATTCAGGAATTGGACTAAGAAAACTTCAAAAAATACATATCAACCGTTTTGAATTTTCTGAAGTAAAAGAATTTATCACATTGACTTTACCCAAATATGCTTGGAACGAAGAAATTTATATAAATATTTACAAAGAAACAGGAGGAAATGCATTTTTCTTAAAAGAAGTAGTAAACAGTATAAAAGAAAGTGGAAAAATTACAAAATTATCCCATAAAACTCAAGACCTATTAAGAAGTAGATTTTTAGATATTTCTAATGAAGAAAAAGAGTTATTAAATATATTATGTATGTTTTTCGATCCGGTAAGTTTAAATTTATTAGAAAGTCTAATACAAAAAAATACAGATGAAATGATAGATGAGTTAGAAATATTACAGGAGAGAGGAATTATCAAAGAAGCTTATGATCATGGAGAAATTTATTTTGAATTTACACATCAAAAGCTTAGAGAATTTCTTTATGACGAACAATCTAATATTAGAAAAAGGAAACTTCATGAGAAAATTGCTAATCTATTGCAAACAAAATTACTTCATGACAAAAGAGATCAATATCTTTATCCAAAACTAATTTATCATTTTGAAAATAGCGGAAATTACTTATATGCATTAAAATACAAAATGAAAAATTTAGATGTGTATTTTAATTTTGGACATGAATTATTTCCAATTTTAAGAGATGGAAATATTTATGAATATGCTAGAAGTTATTTGACCGCTGAAGAAGAAAGTGAGCAACTCAAAAACATTGAAAGAGAACTTTTAAAGATAATGAACAATAATTCTTATCAAGAACAAATAAGAATTTTATATATGGATTTTTTACATATGAGAGGGAGATACCTTATTAGAGAAGGTATGTATGAAGAGGGTGTTGAAGATATAAAGAGTATGATAAAAGAAGCACTAGCTATTACAAATGTAGAGTATGCATTAAAAGGATATAGACAAATGATCTATTATGGGATTCAGACCTATAATATGAACGGAATGAAAAAATATATAGAAGATGGATTAGATATTTCTAAAGAATGGAATAAAAAGAAGGATGTGGGAATTCTCTTGAGATTAAAGGGTTTACAAAAAATTATGGAAGGGGATCATCAAACAGCGGAGAGTTTATTACAAGAATCTATTGAAATATTTAATCAAATTAATACTTATGAGGGAAAGTACACTTTAAATATAGCAGCAGCATATAATTATATGGGAGAGATTAGAAGACAAAATCTAAAATTCATGAGTGCTTTAAAATATTATAATGAGGCTATAAAGCTATGTACGAACCAAAAAATAATTGGAGGTCTGACAATTTTTTATACGAATGCAGGACAAGCTGCACTAGATATGGGTGATGATGATGGTGCTATAGAGTATTTTTCAAAAGCATTAAATTTATATGATCAATTTAATACATTATGGAAAAGATCTACTGCACAGGGGTATATGTCTCTTTTATTAGTGAAAAAAGGACAGTATCATGAAGCGTTGTTATCATTACAAAGAGCAGAGGATTATGCAAATAAACTAAAAAGTCCCTATGAATTAGGACTACTCTATAGAGTTAAAGCACAGATCAAGGTATATATGAAAGATAACCTTCGTTTAGAATATGTATTTAAAGAATATTTAAAAGAAGATATTCAGTCATATTGTGAACAAGGGGTGAATATATTAAAAAAATTAAAAGATCCTTATGAAATATATATATTAGATGTACTCAAAAACAATTAAACCTCCATGATAGGAAGTTAGATTGTAACCATTTTCAACCTTGTGCATAACATGATCATAAAGTAAAAAACATAACAGGAGGAATTGAGAATGGAAAATATAAATAATTATGAAGTAGAACAAATGAATGAAGTAAATGAAATAAGTTCACACCAATTTGGACCAGGAACAGGCTTTGGACCAGGAACAGGCTTTGGACCAGGAACGGGCTTTGGACCAGGAACGGGCTTTGGA
>NZ_RYYS01000087.1 GCF_004138215.1 Anaerophilus nitritigenes | reverse complement strand
TCTCTAATAAAGTAATGGAGCAGGATTATGAACAATCCCACCCCAACTATTGACATAGAGCCAGTCAAAAAAAGCCTACAAATCCTTATTTTATAGGATTGTAGGCTTTCTACTTTCTATTCCCACTCTATCGTTGAAGGTGGTTTAGAAGTTATATCATAAATAATTCTATTTACATTGTCTACTTCATTTACGATACGATTAGATATTTTTTCTAAAACTTCATAAGGAATTCTTGCCCAATCAGAAGTCATTCCATCTGAAGAAGTTACTGCTCTTATTCCTACTGCATGAGAATAAGTTCTTTCATCTCCCATTACACCAACACTTTTGATGTTTGGTAAGCATGTAAAGTATTGCCATATTTCTCTATGAAGATTTGCTTTTCTTATTTCATCTCTTAAAATAGCATCTGATTCTCTTACTATTTCAAGTTTATCTGGTGTAATCTCTCCTAGTACACGAATAGCAAGACCTGGTCCTGGGAAAGGTTGTCTCCATACGATTTCTTCTGGAATCTCTAATTCTTCTCCAACTTTTCTTACTTCATCTTTAAATAATTGTCTTAGTGGCTCAATTAAAGAAAACTTCATATCTTCTGGTAGTCCACCTACATTATGGTGACTTTTAATTACAGATGCTGTATCTGTACCACTTTCAATTACATCAGGATAAACTGTTCCTTGTACAAGATAATCAATCTCTCCAAGTTTATTAGCTTCTTCTTCAAATACTCTAATAAATTCTTCTCCAATGATCTTTCTTTTTGTTTCAGGGTCTGTTACACCTTCTAATTTTCCTAAAAATCTATCTTGTGCATTGACACGAATCAAATTCATATGGAATTTTTCTTTAAATATTTGTTCTACTTGATCTCCTTCATCTTTTCTAAGAAGTCCATGATCTACAAATATACAAGTTAATTGATCTCCTATTGCTTTATGAACCAATACTGCTGCAACAGAAGAATCTACTCCTCCTGATAAGGCACAAAGTACTTTTTTATTTCCTACTTTTTCCTTTACTTCTTCAATAGATTTTTGAGTAAAATCATGCATATTCCAATCTCCACTCAAATTACATACTTCATATAAGAAATTTTTAATCATTTCTTTTCCATTTTCTGTATGTTCTACCTCTGGATGAAATTGCACTGCATATATTTTTTTCTCATCATTTCTCATAGCAGCTACTGGACAATGATCTGTAGTAGCGATAATTTCAAATCCAGCAGGTTCTTTTTCAATAAAATCCGTATGACTCATCCAACATTTTGAAGCATCGTCTATATTTTTAAATATTCCTTCTTTATTTTTAAGATTTAAATTTACTCTTCCATATTCTCTAGTATTTGCTCTTGTTACTTTTCCTCCAAGTAAATGAGAAATTAATTGTCCTCCATAACAAATTCCAAGAACTGGTATTCCTAATTCGAATATTTCCTTTGTAATAGAAGGAGCATTTTCTGCATAAGCGCTTGCTGGTCCTCCTGTAAAAATAAATCCTTTTGGATTTTTCTCTTTTATTTTTTCAAGTGGAGTTGTATAAGGCATTACTTCACAATATACATTGGCTTCTCTTACTCTTCTTGCAATTAATTCTTTATATTGTCCTCCAAAGTCAATGACAAGTACTAATTCTTTACTATTCATATTTGCCCTCCCTTAACCTCGTACACTATAGTTTGGTGCTTCTTTTGTAATATTTATATCATGTGGATGACTTTCTGTAAGTCCTGCTGAAGTAATTTTTATGAACTTTCCATTTTCTTTTAAATCTTCTATGGTAGCAGTTCCACAATAACCCATTCCAGCTTTTAATCCTCCAACCAATTGATAAACAATATCCTTTAAAGAACCCCTATAAGGAACCATTCCTTCTACTCCTTCAGGAACAAATTTTTTGGCATCTTCTTGGAAGTATCTATCTTTACTTCCTGCTTCCATAGCTCCTGTTGATCCCATTCCTCTATATACTTTAAAGCTTCTTCCTTGATAGATTACAGTTTCTCCCGGACTTTCTTCTGTTCCTGCAAATAATGATCCGAACATACATACACTTGCTCCTGCTGCAATAGCCTTTGGAATATCTCCAGAATATTTAATTCCTCCGTCTGCAATTACTGGAATACCATATTTGTTAGCCATTTTTGCACAATCATATACAGCTGTAATTTGTGGAACTCCAATTCCAGCTACGACTCTTGTTGTACAAATAGAACCAGGTCCGATTCCTACCTTTACTGCATCTGCTCCTGCTTTTATTAGTTCTTCTGTTGCTTCAGCTGTAGCTACATTTCCAGCTATTAATTCTATATTTGAAAAAGTAGATTTTATTTTTTGGACTGCCTCAATTACTCCTTGTGAATGTCCATGAGCTGTGTCAATTACAATCACATCTGCTCCTGCTTTTACGATCGCTTGGGCTCTTTCAATCATATCTCCAGTAATTCCTATGGCAGCACCTACTAGAAGTCTTCCTCTTTCATCTTTTGCTGAATTAGGATATTTAATAGTTTTTTCTATATCTTTAATTGTAATTAATCCTTTTAAATATCCTTCTTCATCTACAATAGGAAGCTTTTCTATTTTTCTACTTTTTAATATTTTTTCTGCTTCCTGCATAGATATTCCTTCTCTTGCTGTAACCAAATTTTCTTTAGTCATTACATCTTTAATTTTCTTCATTACATTATTTTCAAATCGAATATCTCTATTCGTAAGTATTCCTACTAACTTTTTATTCTCATCTGTAATAGGCACTCCTGAAATATGATATCTTTCCATTAATTTTAAAGCATCCTCAATAATATGCTCTGGAGATAAATAAAATGGATCTACAATAACACCATGTTCGCTTCTTTTTACCTTGTCTACTTCTAATGCTTGTTCTTCAATAGACATATTTTTATGAATAATTCCTATTCCACCTTCTCTTGCAATTGCAATCGCTAATTTTGCTTCTGTTACCGTATCCATTCCTGCACTCATAAAAGGAATATTTAATTTGATTTTCTTTGTTAAATTTGTTTTTGTTTGTACATCTTTTGGCAACACAGTAGATTTTTGAGGAATTAAAAGTACATCATCAAACGTTAACCCTTCTTTTACAAATTTATCTTCCATGTGGATCCATCCTTTCTTTTATCTTTAGTATAGTTTTGGTTAGTAAGCATCAAAAAATTCCATGTATATTTCACGAGTGAAATTATTACATGGATCTAAAAAATCATCCATAAATTTTTTATAATAATTCCACTCATAGTCAGATTATTTAAGGTAATCTGGTAGAAACACTTAAGCCATATCCTTAAGTATATATGAGGGTACAAAATTATTTTATTTTTCTATATAACGTATCAGATATGTAGTTTTCTGTCAATATGCAAAAGACAATTTGTCTTTATTTAAAATACTTTCATAGTAAAAAATAAAGTGTCTATACAGACACTTCATTATTTATTCATTAATTTTTCTATAATATGAATATAACATTTATACCCATCATATAAAACATCTTCATCAAAGTCAAAGCTACTATTATGATGAGGAGCATTTAGCTTTGTTCCAAATACCATATACAAAGCTTTTCCCCCTTGATTTTCTACAGCCTCAAACATATAAGTAATATCTTCAGATCCCCCTAAAAATCCATTTTCTTTAATTTGAAATCCTTTATCTTTTAATAAAGATGCTATAGATTCACCAAACTGATCTTTTTTATATTCATAAGCTTTAGCACTTCCTACATGCTCAATTGTATAATCTACATCATATAACTTAGCACTTCCTTCTACTATTTCATAAGTTCTTTTAATAAGTTCATCATTAATTTTTTTACTTTCTCCACGAGTTTCAATCTCAAGTTTTGCTTGATCTGGAATCACATTTCTACCTGTCCCTGCATGAAAGACACCTACATTCATTCTACTCATACCACTACTAAATTGAGTAATGGTATGAAGATGAATGGCACAACTAGCTCCAGCTAAAAGAGCATTTTTACCAAGCTCAGGACAAGCTCCTGCATGAGATGGTTTTCCATAAAAATTAATATCTATTTTTTCTGTAGCTAAAAATCCCCCTACTCCACATATGACTTCATTTTTTTTAGCCATAAAACCAATATGTCCAGATAATATATAATCTATATGATCTAAAACACCAGCTTCTACCATACTCTTTGCTCCTCTTACACCTTCTTCTGCTGGTTGAAATATCAATAATATTTTTCCCCTTAAACCTTCTTTATGCTCTACTAAATATTTAGCAATCATAAGTCCTATGGCAATATGTCCATCATGACCGCAAGCATGCATCATTTTATTATTTTTAGATGCAAATCCTTCCATAAAAGGTCTATGTCCTTCTTTTTTTTCATCTAGACCATTTGCATCAATATCAAAACGAAAAGCTATAGTAGGTCCACTTTTATGAGTATCTAAAATTCCTACTACCCCTGTGTATCCTTGTAGTATTTCTTTTATCTCAAAAGGAGGTTTTAGATAAGAAACCTTCTCTTTATGTATTTTCATTTCTTCATGTCTAGGAAGTCCTAATCTATTTTTATGTATACTTTTTCCATATTTGATTTCCAGTCCTAACTCTGATAAATATGAAATAATTTTAATAGTAGTTTCAAACTCAAGCCATCCTATTTCTGCACATTGATGAAACTCGCGTCTAAGTTTAATCAACTCTTTTAATAATATATTATTCATTTTTTCTTTTCCTTTCCCAAAAAATCTAATACAGTATGAACAAATATTTCTATACCTATTTTCATAATTTCTTCATCAAAATCAAATTTAGGATGATGAATAGGATAGAAAGATTCTTCTTTTGCTCCTAGCCAAAAAAATGCTCCTGGTACTTTTTGTACATAATTTGCAAAATCTTCTCCTCCCATAGCAGGTTTTTCTATTTGTACTACATTTTCTTTAGAAATTAATTTGATCCCTACTTCTTCAATTAATTTTACTATATCTTTATCATTTATTAAAGCAGGATATCCCCTTTCATAGTAAACCTCTCCTCTAGCCCCCATAGCACTACAGACTCCTTCTACTACTTCTTTAATTCTTTTTTCTACATTCATTTGAACATTTGGATGAAGTGTTCTTACAGTTCCTTCTAGTAGTGCATAATCCGAAATTACGTTGTATTTTGTACCACTTTTTAATGTTCCCACCGTTAGTACTGCAGATTCTAAAGGACTTGTATTTCTACTTACAATATTCTGAAGCATATTTACTACTTGACAGGCGACAGCTAAAGCATCTATACTTTCATCTGGTGCTGAAGCATGCCCACTTTGCCCAAATATCTCAATACAAAAAGGATCTGAAGAGGCCATAATAGCATTTTCTTTTATACCAATCTTTCCTTTTGGGAGATTAGGCCAAATATGAAGTCCTACAATGGCATCTACTTTTGGATGATCTAAAACACCTGCCTCAATCATAGGTCCTGCTCCTCCTATAGGAGCTTTTTCCTCAGAAGGTTGAAAAATGAATTTAATATTTCCTTGTATTTTATCTTTTAAAGCACATAGTACATAAGCTGCTCCTAACAAAATAGCTGTATGCCCATCATGGCCACAAGCATGCATTTTGCCACTATATTTTGAAGCATATGAGTGATCATTTTGTTCTTTTATAGGTAGTGCATCTATATCTGCTCTTAAAGCAATAGTTTTTCCTTCCTTTTTTCCTCTTAAAAGACCTACTACTCCATATCCACCTACTCCTGTTTTTACCTCTAGAGGTAATAGGCTTAGTAGCTCTTCAATTTTTTGTGATGTTGTTTTTTCTTCTCCACTTAACTCTGGATTCATATGAAAATATCGTCTCCATGCTACCACTTCTGAATAAATCTTATGAATTTCTTCTTTTATTTTATTCATAATATTCTTCTCCCTCCTATTATTTAATTAAATATACTAATGCATCTGGTCCTAGTGGAAGATTAAAGCTCATCCAAACAATCATTTGTACAATCCATATAGCTACAAAAGAAAAACTATAAGGAATCATAAGAGATAAAAGTGTTCCCACTCCAGCATTTTCATCATATTCTTGAACAAAAGCCAAGATAACAGGAAAATATGGAAAAAGTGGTGATATAGGATTTGTTGCAGAATCTCCAATTCGATAAGCTAATTGTATAAATGCTGGAGAAAAACCAACTAAAGAAAGCATAGGAACAAATATAGGTGCAAGTAGTGCCCATTTTGCAGAGCCACTTCCAATAAATAAATTTACAATAGTAGTAACAATAATAAAACCTACAATTAACGGAATACCTGTAAAGCCTACTTTTTCTAAGAAATCTGCACCCCTTACTGCAATAACAGTACCCATATTACTCCAATTAAAAAATGCTATAAACTGAGATGCAGCAAAAACAAGTACAATATATCCAGACATACCCTTTATAACTTTTCCAAGCATTCTAGGGATATCTTTTTCATTTTTAATACTTCCTACAGTAATTCCATAAGATAATCCTATTATAATAAAAAGCATCATTAGAATAGGGATAATGCCACTTAAGAATGGAGATGGAATAATCGTATGTGTTTCAGGATGTCTTAACATTCCATTTTGTGGCACAATTCCAATTAATAATATTCCTATATAAATCATTGCTGCTATTCCTGCATTTCTTAATCCTTTATTTTCAAGAGATGTTAACTCTTCTAATTCTTTTTCTACACCTCCTTTATATTCTCCTAATCGTGGTTCTACAACTTTATCAGTAATCCATGCTCCCGCAAAAGTTAAAACAAAAGTAGAAGCAATCAAAAAATACCAATTAGATACTGGAGATACTACTGCATCACTTACTACAGATTTTGCAGCTTCATTTGTAATTCCCGCAAGAAGAGCATCTGTCCCTGCTACTAATAAATTAGCAGTAAACCCTGCCCCAACCCCTGCAAAGCCTGCTGCAATTCCAGCAAGAGGATGTCTTTTTACTGCCAAAAAAATTAATGCCGCAAGAGGAGGAATGACAACAAAAGCTGCATCTGAGGCAAGATTTCCTATAATTCCTGCAAAAATAACAGTAGCTGTCACTAAAGATTTAGGAACTCCTAGAATCAATTTTCTCAAAGAAGTAAATACAAATCCTACCTCTTCAGCAAGCCCTATCCCAAAAGTCATTACAAGTACTAGCCCCAAAGGTTTAAATCCTATAAAATTATCTAGAAAAGATCCTATAATCCACAAAATTCCATCTTTTGAAAATAAACTTTTTACAACTACCTCTTCTTGTGTTCCAGGATGAATCACCTTAACTCCTACAGCTGCAACAATAGCAGAAATAACCATAATCCCTACAGCTAACATGACAAACAAAGTAAATGGATGTGGTAATTTATTTCCTACCCTTTCTACCCAATCTAAGAACTTTCTGAACATGCTTTTCTTTTTCAGAGAATTTTCTACCATACACTTCACCCTTTCAGTCTTATTTTGGTCATGACCTTAATAGAGTATATTCTACATATATCAAAAAATTCCTTCTATTTTTTAAATGTTTAGAAAAAAAAATTTTTTATTAATATTACAACTTGTCAGTATTATATTTTTAGCGTTTATAACTTTCTAATTAAATAAAACTAGGAGGTTTTCTTCCTAGTTTTAGACTGTTGACAAACTATATTTTAGCAAAGTCATAAAAAGCAGGAAGTTTTCTTCCTACTTTTTATTTTTTAAAATGTAATTTCATAGATATTTCTTGGTCTACCCATCCCTGTTCTACTTTCTTGTGCTATATTTTTTCCATATTTGGCGTCTACAATTTGTTTTAAAATTCTTCTTGCACTTCTTACACTGATACCTAGATAATTTCCCAATTCTTCTGCTTCGATAGTATTTCTACCAATCTTGTTAAAAATTGATTTCATCTTACAAACATAAGTGGGACTAATTTGAATTTCTTTAGCAATTTTTTGAATTTCTTCATCTTCTACTATAAGATCATAGCTTAATGGAGAAGAATCTTTTTCGTAAATAGGTCCTGAAAGTACAGACTTCTCATCCATAATATAACAACAATTACTATCTTCTTTTATTGCATAATCTAATGCAATCCTTGCATTAACTTCCGCTTCATGAATAGTATTTCCAAATCCTATACCCGATGCCAATTCAATGTCTATATTTTGTTCAGGATGAATAAAATGAGGAATATTAAATTCCTGACAATGGGCATCAATAGCTCCTCTTGTAGTAAATATTAAATATTCATCTCTTCCGAATGGAAAAATTGATCCAAAGTTATCTTGCGTATAAGAAATCAATCCTTCTTCTAATTTATTCTTTAACTTTAAAAATTCATATTCTGAGGATATACTTCTACTTTTATTTTTTGTCTTTACGATTTGAAGAGCTATTTGTGTAGCTTTTATTCTTTCTACATTTCCTTTATAAATTGCTTTTGTAATATATTCTCTTATTAAGGGTCTTGTAGGATAAAGCCTATATGCAGGAATTCCTAATTTTTTCAAATTTCTATATGTCTCTCCTAAACAAGTTGCTACAGCATTTACCTTTTCTTCCTTCCACAATTTATAATGATATTTTACTAAATCATTATAATCAATGTCTCCTGGATAAGATTTTACATAAAATTTTTCAATAGGAATGTCTAAATCCTTTATAGCTTCTTGTATATTCTCTTTTTCAAGAGTATCGAAACTAATTTTTTTATAATCAATTCCCTCCACATTCATCTGCCAAAAAACTCTATATACACTTGTTCCTGTCCTAGGAATAAAAACAAAAGGTTTGTAGATCATATTCTCCTTTTTAGCAATAGCAAAAGGAACTTGTCCTGTAAATAAAAGTACATCTACTTTTTCCTGACATTCCTTAAGTATTGTAAGAGTTTCTTGCTTATGTTTATAACAATAAATAAAAGGTTCTATTTTCTCTTCAAATTCAGTTAATATATCTTTCACTCTTTCTACTGTTTCTGTAGAACCAATAATACCTAATTTAATTTTCATAATTGCCCACCTTTTACATACTTACTTGTACAAATTATATTTTATCATTTTTTCTATCTATGAAGAATTTTTTTCTAAAATTAATAGTTTTATCTTGATAAGTTATTTTAAAGTTATATATTTATATTTTTCAAGCTATATATTATATTCTTCATAGCATAATAATAATATACTTATGGAATCTTTTTCACTACAAAGGAGGTTATCTTATCAATCATCAATCCTACAATTTATTTGATCCTACAAATTTAAAAATTCTACAAGCTCAACTTAACTATGAATCTATCATGAATAAAAAATTAAATGAATATGCCAAAAGTTTTATAGATCCACAGCTTCAATATATATGCAGACAAGGTGCACAAAGACATAAAAATAATTTTGAAAATTTATTACATTACTTAAACACATATAGTTAATACTTCATAGAAAGGAGTACCTATAAATGCATTATCAAACGAGCTTTACAGAAAAAGAATTAATAAAAGATCTTTTATTATCTGAAAAGCAAGTTGCATCTGCTTATATTTTAGGAATCTCTGAGTCTTCATGTGATGATTTCAAAAATTTATTAACTCAGTGTGAACAAAACATATCTAAAAATCAAGAAGATATTTTAAATGCTATGGATCAAAGAGGTTGGGACAATATAACTCTATCTTCTATACAAGACATAAAAAGTATAAAAAATCAATTCAATATGCTAAAAAACCAACTTATATAAATATAAAAAGAGAATGACTAAAAGTCATTCTCTTTTTATATTACATCATACCTGGCATTCCTCCGCCCATTCCAGGCATTGGTGCAGGATTTTCTTCTTTAATATCTGCTACAGCAGCTTCAGTAGTTAAAAGCATAGCTGATACAGATGCCGCATTTTGAAGAGCAGAACGAGTAACCTTTGTAGGATCTACAATACCTGCTTGAATCATATTTACATATTTTTCATTTAATGCATCAAATCCTACTCCTACTTCACTATTTCTTACTTTTTCTACAATAACAGATCCTTCTAATCCCGCATTTGTAGCAATTTGTCTTACTGGTTCTTCAAGAGCACGTCTGATGATCATAGCTCCTGTTTTTTCATCTGCATGTAGAGTCTCAGTATATTTTTCTACAGCATCAATTGCATTGATAAGTGCAGTACCACCACCTGCTACAATACCTTCTTCAACAGCTGCTCTTGTAGCATTTAGTGCATCTTCAATTCTTAGTTTTCTTTCTTTTAATTCTGTTTCAGTTGCTGCACCTACTTCAATAACTGCTACCCCACCAGATAGTTTTGCAAGTCTTTCTTGAAGTTTTTCTTTATCGAAATCAGAACTAGTTTCTTCAATCTGAGCTTTGATTTGTCTTACTCTATCTTCAATAGCTTTTTTATCTCCAGCTCCATCTATAATTGTTGTATTTTCTTTATCAATTTTAATAGAGTTTGCACGACCTAACATATCTAGTGTAGTTTCTTTTAAATCTAATCCTAACTCTTCTGAAACTACAGTTCCACCTGTTAAAACTGCAATATCTTCAAGCATTGATTTTCTTCTATCACCAAATCCTGGAGCTTTTACAGCTACACATTCAAATGTTCCTCTTAATTTATTTACTACTAATGTAGCTAATGCTTCTCCTTCAATATCTTCTGCTATAATTACTAATTTCTTTCCTTGTTGTACAATTTGTTCTAATACTGGAAGAATTTCTTGAATGTTGCTAATTTTTTTATCTGTAATTAATATATATGGATTCTCTACTACTGCTTCCATTTTTTCTGCATCTGTTACCATGTAAGGAGATACATATCCTCTATCAAATTGCATACCTTCTACTACGTCTAATGTAGTTCCCATAGATCTTGATTCTTCTACAGTGATCACTCCATCTTTTCCTACTTTTTCCATAGCTTCAGCGATTAATTTACCTATTGTATCATCTCCAGCAGAAATAGATGCAACTTGTGCAATAGCTTCTTTGCTTTCAATAGTTTTAGAAATATTTTTAATTTGTTCTACCGCAGCATTAACAGCTCCATGAATACCTTTTTGTAAAATCATAGGATTTGCTCCCGCCGCAACATTTTTAAGTCCTTCTCTAATCATTGCTTGTGCAAGCAATGTAGCTGTAGTTGTTCCATCTCCTGCCACATCATTTGTTTTTGTAGCCACTTCTTTTACCAATTGTGCTCCCATATTTTCATATGCATCTTCTAGTTCAATTTCTCTAGCAATCGTTACACCATCATTTGTAATAAGTGGAGAACCAAATTTTTTATCTAAAATTACATTTCTTCCTTTAGGTCCTAAAGTTACTTTTACAGTATCTGCAAGTTTGTTCACACCAGCTTCTAATTTACGACGTGCATCTTCACTAAATTGAATTTCTTTTGCCATTTTCTGTTACCTCCCTATATGTAGTCTTTTTTACTTATTCAACAATCGCTAAAATATCACTTTGCTTTAAGATGGTATATTCTACTCCATCATATTTTACTTCTGTTCCTGCATATTTAGAAAAAATCACTTTATCTCCTACTTTTACTTCCATTTTCACTTCTTTTCCATCTACCATTCCACCTGGTCCAACTGCTACAATTTCTGCCATTTGAGGTTGTTCTTTCGCTTGTGTTGGAAGAACAATCCCACTTTTTGTTTTTTCTTCTGCCTCTAACTTTTTGATTACTACTCTGTCACCTAATGGTTTGATGTTCATCAAAACC
This sequence comes from Anaerophilus nitritigenes, assembly GCF_004138215.1. GTDB lineage: Bacteria > Bacillota > Clostridia > Peptostreptococcales > Thermotaleaceae > Anaerophilus > Anaerophilus nitritogenes. The sequence continues at coordinate 474 of NZ_RYYS01000087.1, read as the reverse complement.
CCTCCTTAATTATATATATAATTTTTTATGTTTTATATTGTTAGCACTCACTCTCGTCGAGTGCTAATTATAATGTATTATATCTTTTTCTATTAATCAAATATCATATGTCTTTATTTTTACATTATATTCATGATTTTGGACTATTATATCATATTTTATTCTTATTTCAAACAAAATCTATATTTTTCTTTTTTTTTCTTTTGTTTTCTTTTATCCATAAAAAAGCCTCTGTTTTTTTACAGAAGGCTTTTTTATAATTATATTTTTTACCAGAATCTACCAAATCCAAACCAAGGGCCAAACCATGGTCTTAATCCAAACCCTGGTCTTAATCCATATCCTGGTCTAAATCCATATCCTGGTCTAAATCCATATCCTGGTCCATATCCATATCCTGGTCCAAAGCCTGTTCCTGGTCCAAAGCCTGTTCCTGGTCCAAAGCCCGTTCCTGGTCCAAAGCCTGTTCCTGGT
>NZ_RYYS01000086.1 GCF_004138215.1 Anaerophilus nitritigenes | reverse complement strand
TGGGAGAGCACCTGCCTTACAAGCAGGGGGTCATAGGTTCGATCCCTATTGCGCCCACCAAAATAAAAACATCTAAGACATTTTGTCTTAGATGTTTTTATTTTGCAATATTTTAGAAAGAAGAGAAATGGCATTTTCTATATCTTTTTTATGAATAGTTTCAGATGGACTATGTACATATCTACAAGGAATAGAAATTACTCCTGAAGGAACACCACTCTTTGTAAGGTGAATCGCACCTGAATCTGTACCACCAAATTCAAGGATTTCTAATTGATAAGGTATATTATTTTCTTTTGCTGTATGGATCATTAAATTTTTCACAGTAGGATGAACCAATAAAGAATTATCTTTTATTTTAATAGCTGGACCTTCTCCTAATTTTATGGCCATATGTTTTGCTTTTGGAGTATCTCCAGTACTTGTTACATCTAAAGATATTCCTAAGTTAGGATCAATTCCAAACGCTGCAGTTTTAGAACCTCTAAGACCTAATTCTTCTTGTACTGTAAATACAAAATAAAGTTCATGAGGGGTTTGTTTTATTTTTTTAATTGCTTCTATGGCAATAAAACAACCGATTCGATCATCTAAGGCTTTAGATGTAATAAAGTCTCCTAAATCATGATAATCTCCTAAAAATGATCCTACATCTCCTAATGACACTTTCTTTTGTGCATCCTCTTTTGTAGTGGCACCAATATCTATATACATTTTTTCAAGTTTTAAATTTTTCATATCCTCTATATGTTCCATACCGATAATTCCTACTACACCATTTGCAAATTGTACACGTTGATAAAGAGAAGTAAAGCTAGAAACTCCTCCCATATTGGCAAATCTTAAAAATCCATTATCATCTATACCTGTTATAATAACTCCGATTTCATCCATATGACTGGCAATCATTATTTTTTTACCAGTTCCATGTTTAATAGCTATGAGGTTTCCCATGGTATCTGCTTTGATTTCATCTACATAATCTTTGATTTCTTCTTTAATGATGGTTCTTATTTGTTCTTCATTTCCAGAAGGACCATAAGCTTGTGTAAGCTTTTTTAATAGATTATATGAAGGATTCATATTATTTCCTCCTTTTTAAGATTTTTTAATAAAAGATCTACAAGATTTAGCATATTTTTATAATCATTTTTATTTATAACACATATTGGAGAATGAATATATCTACAAGGAACAGAAAGAGCTACTGTAGGAATTCCTTCTCTACTAGTATGAATAACACCTGCATCGTTTCCGCCTTTTATTGTTTGTTTAAGCTGAATAGAAATATTATTATTTTGAGCTATTTCTATTACTTTTTTTACTAAATTTTTATTATAATAAGTCCCCATATCTGCAATAGATAAAGCAGGACCTTCTCCTAGCTTTGTAGAAAAATGAGGAGCATCTACATCTGTTAGATCATGGCAAGTAGTAGCCTCAAGTACAATAGATAAAGCAGGATTTAATCTATAGGCTGCAACTTTTGCACCCCTTAGACCTACTTCTTCTTGAACTGCAAATAAAGCATGAATGGTGCAGTCATAATTATTTTTTAAAAGATTGATAAGCATTGCACAACCTACTCGATCATCTAGTGCTTTAGCTTTTATAAGATTTTCTCCAAACTCTATGTAATCACTACAAAATGAAATATAGTCTCCAATAGATACTAATTTTTCTGCTTCTTCTTTAGATTTAGCACCAATATCAATATAAAGTTGGTCATGTTTTAGGGCTTTTTTTCTCTCATCAGGTTTTTGAAGATGAATGGCTTTTGCACCAATAACTCCTTTAATTTTTTCTGTTCCAATTTGAACTACTTTTGAAACTAATATGCGATCATCTATGCCCCCTACAGGCAAGAATTTAACAAATCCTTTATCATCTATGGCCTTTACCATTAGGCCCACTTCATCCATATGGGCAGACACCATAATAGATGGAAGATTATTTCTTCCTTTTTTTGTAACAATTAAATTTCCAATAGGATCGATAACGATTTTGTCTACATAAGGTTTTACTTCTTGAAGTATTAGATCTCTTACTTCTTTTTCATTTCCTGAAACTCCGCAGCTTTGTGCTAATTTTTTTAATAACACAAAAATCCCTCCCAATCTTCACCATTTAGACTGGAAATAAAATAAGCTAGCATTCTTGCTGTATATTTTATGTCTAAAAGATCTATAGTTTCTACTGATGTATGCATATATCTTAGTGGAATGGATAAAAGAGCTGTTGCTACTCCACATCCTGCAATTTGTATAGATCTTGCATCTGTTCCAGAGTTACCAGGGCTTATTTCTACTTGATAAGGAATATTGTATTCTTTACCTATGGTCTGAAGACGATGATGAATATTTGGATGAATATTGGCACCTATACAAATGCCAGGACCTTTTCCAAGTTCTAAGGTATCATCTTTAGATAACTCAGGAGTTCTTCCAAAGCCTACATCTATGGCAATTCCTATATGAGGGGAGATTTCATAAGCACTTACCATAGCTCCTCTGGTTCCTACTTCTTCTTGTACTGTACAAACAGCATATACATCTGCATCATGCTTTATATTTTTAAGTTCTTCAAAACAGTGGATCATAGCTAAAATTCCTGCTCGATCATCTAGTGCTTTTCCTGCTACTTTATTGTTTTTTAAAGAGACCATTTCTCTTTTTATGGTAATGGGGTCTCCTATTTCGATGATTTGTTTGGCTTTTTCATAAGAAAGGCCTATGTCTATGAGTAGATCTTCAGTTTTTATAGATTTTTCTCTTTCACTTGGATCTTGTAGATGAGGTGGTTTTGTACCAATAAGCCCAAATAATTCTTCTTTTCCATGAATGATTACTTCTTGAGCAAGAAGAGTTCTTTGATCTACTCCTCCGATGTTTGTAAATTTTATAAAACCATTTTTATCGATATCTTTGACCATAAGACCGATTTCATCCATATGTGCTGCAAGCATAATTTTTATAGGATTCTTAGAAGTACCTTTTTTATGGATGATGAGATTTCCTAATTTGTCTGTATAAATTTCATGTGCATACTCTTTAAAAAAAGAAGAGATTTTATTTGATAGAGTATGTTCATAACCTGAAATACCTGATTCTTCAAGCATTTCTTTTAATAGATCATTTTTGTACATTATATTCCTCCTTTCTATAACTCTATGATTCATATTATAGCATACAATGGTAGAATATTACTTCTATAGAATTTATTAAGCTCCAAATTTATCTAGCCGTTTGGCATTTGCAAGCAAGAGTCCCATTAAATAACGACTTTCAAAAAATCCTAAACCTCCTAAATTACAAGCATTTTCATGAAATCTATCTACATCATCAATTCCAGAAAAATCACTATGAAGAAGAACTGGCATAGGATGAAAGCTATGTGATCTCATCACACAAGGAGTAGAGTGATCTCCAGTAATAGCTAATACATCAGGCATATGATCTAGTAAAATAGGAAGAGACTTATCTACTGTTTCTATGCATTTTACTTTAGAATCAAAATCTCCATCTTCTCCAGCTTGATCTGTTCCTTTTACATGAATGAAGAAAAAATCATATTTTTGCTTATAATTTACATAAGTTTGAAATAGTCCTTCTATAGAGTCAGGAGCAGGTAAAAGAGTCATACCTAATAAAGATGCAATTCCTCTATACATAGGATAGGAGGCGATTGCTGCAGACTCTAGAAGATATTTTTCACTTATAGAGGGAATTTTAGGTTTAGAAGCAATTCCTCTTAATAAAAAAGCATTAGCAGGAAATTGTTCTTTTAAAAGTTCATAGCCTTTTTTCATAAATTTGTTGATGACTTGTGCTAAAAATTGTGAAGGTGTATTTTTACCATTTGCTAAAAGAGGTGCTTTTCCTTCTACTAAGGGGTCTGTATCATTAATAAGAGAGCCAATCTCCTTTTGTTTGCTTCTAAATATAGTAACAAATCGATGTCCTTTTCCAGATTTTATAATAATTTCTACTCCATCTATTTCTTTTATAGTTTGTAAAATCTCACATAATTTTTGTGTTATTTCTGTAGAAATTCTTCCTGCTCGTCGATCTGTAATGATACTTTCTTCATTGATAGTGGCAAAATTACATCTAGCAGCTACATCATGAGCTTGAAGTGAAAAATCAATTCCAATAGCTTCTAAAACTCCTCTTCCTATAACATTTTTAAGAGGGTCATATCCAAATAGTCCTAAATGTCCTGGACCACTTCCTGGAGTAATCCCAGGAAGGATTGGATACATACGTCCCAGAACAGATTTTTTAGCCAATTGATCTAGATTAGGAGTGTGAGCATATTCTAGAGGAGTTTTGCTATAAAATTTAGGACTTCTAATATCTCCTAATCCATCTAATACTAAAAGGACAATTTTAGAATTATTTTTTTTTATGGTAGATTGAATAATTTCTTCATAATGCATATGACTTACCTCACTTTAAGTTTATTGATTACCTTTGTGACTCCTTCTACACCCATAGATATTTCTTTTGCAATTTCCATTTCATTTTTATTATTTACATAACCTGATAAAGTAAGCTTGCCATTTTCTACTGAGTGAGCAATATCTTTATAACTAAGATTGGTAGTACTTAGAGCTTGGGTCACATAACTATTAACCGTAGAATCATCATATTTATTATAAGAATCAATAGATATATTATTGACTACATCTTTTATACCACGTACACTTGCTGCAACATCTAAAGCGTTATGAGCATCTTTTAGAGTGTGTACATATCCTAAAAGATTTGCAACTCCATTTTCAATTTTTACTCCTACACTACTTAAATGAGAAACTCCTAAAAGTTTTTGGATCACTTCTTTTTCCATGTGTTTATCTGTAAAATTATGATCCATAGCTACTGTAATTTTATTTTCTATCTTTGTAGGGCCTTGTATTTTTTTTACTATATTTTCAGCCATTTTTTTTTCAGCAAGCACATCTACCATTCCAGAAAGATTGACATGACCATCTCTACAAAAAACATTAATATCCATGGCACTAGCTTGCATTTTTTCTTCTAATAGATCTTTAATAGTATCTGTAAGTAAATCATCTTTACTTGGCATTTTTTCATTTGGAATATGTTTATATATTTTTTTACTCATTAAAATCTTTCCTTTCTATATTTTCATTATTATTTATTTTGCCAAAAAACAAAAGAATCATGTAAAAGGATTATAAATATTACATTTTGGTATCAAACTTCTATAAGGGAGGAAAATAGTGTAAAATAAGAAATGAAAATTAAAATAAATTTGTATACTACTTGAAGGGTTTTAACGATATGTATTAGAATAGTATTAATAAGTCAGTAGGAATCTCAAAAGAGGTGTTGACAATGAAAGAAATCGTAGAGATATTTTTAAATATTGGCATGCGAGATATAATCGATATGGCCATTGTAGCCTTCGTTTTTTATAAACTTTTGATGCTTATAAGGCAAACTAGTGCAGAGCAAGTTTTAAAAGGTTTGGTAGTACTCCTAATCGCTACAAAGCTTAGTGAATGGGCAAAGCTTTATGTAACAAATTGGATTTTAAAAAATGCTATGACGCTAGGTATGATTGCAGTTTTAATTGTATTTCAACCAGAGCTTAGAAGAGCACTAGAGCATATAGGAAGAACTAAATTTTTTACAAAATCTTTGGTAGAATTATCCGATGAAGATTTGGATCAAAACATTTCTGAGGTAGTGGAAGCTGCTACTTATCTTTCAAGAAATAAGATAGGAGCTTTAATTATTATTGAAAGAGAAACAGCTATAGGGGATGTATTAGAAACGGGGGTATCTATTAGGGGGGATATATCTTCAGCACTTCTTATTAATATTTTTATTCCAAATACTCCTCTTCATGATGGAGCTGTGATTATTAGAGAGGATACAATTATGGCAGCAGCTTGCGTACTGCCTCTTACAGGAAATCCTAATCTTAGCAAAGAATTAGGGACAAGACATCGAGCAGGTATTGGAATCACTGAAAAATCTGATGCAGTAGCAGTTATGGTATCAGAAGAGACAGGAGCTATTTCTGTAGCAATGGATGGAAAAATTTCTAGATATTTAGATGCAAAAACTTTAAGATCTGTTCTTAGAAATGCATACAAACCAGAAGATGAAAAGCCTTTATTTAGATGGAAATGGAGGCGGAAAAATGAATAACCTATGGGATCAAATTAAAAACAATATAGAAAATAGCAGATTCTTTAGTAGAAATACTATGCCAAAGATCATATCTATTATTTTTGCTGTAGTTATGTGGCTTTATGTTATGGGAGAAATTAATCCTCAAGGTATAATTGAAATTGAAAATGTACCTGTTCAACTTTTGAATATAGAGGATTTACGAGAATCTGATCTTGTAGTCATAGGTCAAAAGAATTTTACAGTAAAAGCAAAGGTAACTGGAAGAAGAAGTGATATTTATAAGATTAGCTCTCAAGATGTGAATGTAACAGCAGATCTAAGAGGATTTAGAAAAGGTGTAAATAGTGTTCCTATTGAAATAAGTGGACCTTCTAAAGTAGAATTAGATGTTTCTCCAAAGCAAATCAAAATTACATTAGATGAAATTGTAAAGCGCCAAAAACCTGTAGAGATAAAAACAATAGGAAAATCATTAGAGGGCTTTGAACCAGGGGTAGCTTCTATTTCTCCTAATGAAGTTTTAGTAGAAGGACCTGAGAGTCTTATGAATACAGTACACTTTGTTGAAGCACAAGTAAATGTACAAAATATAAAGGAGGATATTGTAAAAAGACTCCCACTAAAACCTATAACACGATTAGGAAAAGAAGTAGGAGGAATAGAGGTTAAAAATAAATATGTAGATGTAAATCTTCCTATTCTAAGAACTAAAAAAGTTCCTGTATCTGTTTCTTATGAAGGAGAAATTCAAGATGGACTAAAAATAAAAGAAATAAAAATGAGTCAAAATCAAGTAATTATTAAAGGAAAAAAAGAAGAAATAGATTCAGTCACACAAATACAAGCAAAGTCTATTTCGTTAAAAAGTTTACAAAAAACAACTAGAAAAGATATAGAACTAATCTTGCCACAAGGAGTAGAGATTTCTAAAAAAGAGAAACCTCCTTATATCATCATAGATATAGAAAATATAAAAAGTAAAGAATTTACATTTACAAAAGATGAAATCAATATAGAAAATATACAAGAAAATTATATCATTGATAATAGTAAGTTTCCTTCTTCTATAAAGGTAAAAGTAGAAGCTATTGAAAGTATTTCAGAGAATATAAATAAAGAAGATATGAAGCTTTCTATAAATGGAGAAGGATTAACAGAAGGATTGTATTCTGTTAAGATCAATTGGAATTCAAATCAAAAATTTGAAAAAGTTACGATATATCCTGAAAGAGTAGATTTGATTATTAAAGGAAAAGATGTAGTTCCTGTGCAAGGAGAAACACAAGAAAATACAAGATAAATAAAATTGCATACCTATAGGTGTGCAATTTTTTATAATACATAGGAAATTATATACTTTATAAAATTGTGGATAAATATATAACTTCCGTTATGTATTTCAAAAAAATCTACTTATAAATCTTTTAGAGGAAGAGTTTTTTAAAAAATCAAAATTTCTACAAAATATGAGAAAATTTTTACAAATTATGCTAAAATAAAGTAAAATGTTTTATTAGTTTAATATAGAGTAAGTTTATAAAAAAATAAATAGAATGAGGTGAGAAAATGAAAAAAATGGATGAAGTGATGAAGTTGGCACAAAAAAAAGAAACAAAAACTATTGCTGTAGCAGTAGCTCAGGATAAAGATGTCCTAAAAGCTGTAGATCAAGCTAGAAGTCTAGGAATTATCAAAGCAATTTTAGTAGGAGATGAAGAAGCAATCCAAAAAGTTTGTAAAGAAGAACAAATAGATGCAGGGCAATATGAAGTCATTCATGAAAAAGATTCACAAAATGCTTGTTTAAAAGCAGTGGAATTAGTATCTAGTAAAAAAGCACATATGGTTATGAAAGGGCTTGTAGATACTTCTATCGTACTAAGAGCGGTACTAAATAAAGAAGTAGGTTTAAGAAGTGGCAAAGTACTAAGTCATGTAGCTGTATTTGAGATTCCTAAATTTGATAGACTTTTCTTGATAACAGATGCAGCTATGAATATAATCCCAGATTTAAAGACCAAAAAAGAAATAATTGAAAATGCAGTAGAAGTTGCTCATTCATTAGAGATTAAAACTCCAAAGGTGGCTATACTTTGTGCAAAAGAAAAGGTAGATAAAAATATGCAAGCAACCATAGATGCAAAAGAATTAGAAGATATGAATAAAGAAGGAAAAATAACAGATTGTATTGTAGGAGGTCCCTTTGCACTAGATAATGCAGTAAGTGAAAAAGCTGCAAAACATAAAGGAGTGGATCATCCTGTTGCAGGGAATGCACAGATTTTACTTGTACCTAATATTGAAGCTGGAAATGTTTTATACAAGTCTTTAGTATTTTTTTCAGATGCTAAAAATGCAGGAGTTATTGTAGGTGCAAAAGCTCCTATTATTCTTACATCAAGAGCAGATAGTCAAGAAAGTAAATTAAGTTCTATTGCTTTAGGTGTTTTGATGGCAGATTTTAAAAAACGATAATATAGAAAGAAGGATACATATGACAAAGTTTAAGATTCTTACTATTAATCCCGGATCTACATCCACAAAGATTGCTGTATTTGAAAATGAAACATCTATTTTTGAAAAAACATTAAGACATTCATCTGATGAAATTAATCAATATGAAAAGATTTATGATCAATATTCTTTTCGTAAAAAATTGATTGTAGATGCATTAGAAGAAAATAAAATAGATATTAAAAGCATTGATGCAGTAGTAGGAAGAGGTGGATTTTTAAAACCTATTGAAAGTGGTACATATAAAATTGGAGAGAAGATGCTTGAGGATCTTAAAGTAGGAGTAAGTGGAGAGCATGCATCTAATCTTGGAGGAATTATTGCAAATGAAATCGCAAAGCCTATTTCAAAACCATCCTTTATTGTAGATCCTGTAGTCGTAGATGAACTAGATGATATAGCAAGAGTATCAGGGGTTCCTGAGCTTGAGAGAAAAAGTTTTTTTCATGCTCTAAATCAAAAGGCTGTTGCAAGATTAGCAGCACAAGAGTTAAATAAAAAATATGAAGAAGGAAACTTTATTGTAGCACACATTGGAGGAGGAGTTTCTGTAGGAGCTCATAAAAGAGGAAGAGTAGTAGAGGTAAATAATGCATTAAATGGAGATGGTCCTTTTTCTCCAGAAAGAAGTGGAGGACTTCCAGTATGGGATTTAGTTAAATTATGTTCTTCAGGAAAATATTCACTCGACGAAATAAAAAAGAGGATCAATGGAAAAGGTGGACTAGTAGCTTATTTAGGTACCAACGATGGAAGAGAAGTAGGAAAGATGATGAAAGAGGGAAATAAAAAGGCAGAATTAATTTATAAGGCTATGGCTTATCAAATTGCAAAATATATAGGAAGCTGCACTTGTGTATTAAAGGGAGAAGTAGATGCTATTATTCTAACAGGTGGTATTGCTTATGATCAGAAGTTTATAGAGTGGATTAAAGAGTATATATCTTTCATAGGAAAAGTTATTGTATATCCTGGAGAAGAAGAATTAAAAGCTCTAGCTCAAGGAGCTTTAAGAGTATTAAAAGGAGAAGAAAAAGCCAAAGAATACAAATAAACTAACGAATTTTTTCGTTAGTTTTTTTCTATAAGAAAAGAGATGTGGCAAAAAATTGAACAGTTATATAAAATGTGATAAAATAATATAGATTTACTATTTACAATAAACATAATAAAAAATAATAAGGATAGACTAGAATGAGAGGAGTCTACTTATATGGGAAAGTTATTTGGAACTGATGGAGTAAGAGGGATTGCAAATACGGAATTAACAGCAGAATTAGCATATAAACTTGGAAGATTTGGTTCATATGTATTAACTCAAGGAAAGAAAAAAGCAAAAATTGTTATTGGAAAAGATACAAGAATATCAGGAGATATGCTAGAAGCAGCATTAGTGGCTGGAATTTTATCTACAGGTTCAGATTGCCTTTGTGTAGGAATCGTTCCAACTCCAGCTGTAGCGTATTTAACTAGATATTATGGTGCAGATGCAGGTATAGTCATTTCTGCTTCTCACAATCCTGTTGAATACAACGGAATTAAATTTTTCAATGAAGAGGGTTTTAAGCTTGCAGATGAAGTAGAAGAAAAAATAGAAGAATTGATTTTAAATGATCAGGATATAAATGTACATCCATCTGGAGAACATTTAGGAAGAAAAACAGAGATTGATGATGCTATTAAGCAGTATTCAAATTTCTTAAAAACTACTATTGATGTAGATTTAAGGGGAATGAAAGTTGCTGTAGATTGCTCAAATGGAGCATCTTATGTAGCGGCTCCTGCATTATTAGCAGCATTAGGTGCAGAAATAAAAATTATACACCATAAACCAGATGGATTAAATATCAATCTAAATTGTGGGTCTACCCATCCAGAGGATTTAAAGCAACTAGTAATTGATTGGGGAGCAGATGCAGGGTTGGCTTTTGATGGAGATGCAGACAGACTTATTGCTGTAGATGAAAAAGGTCATCTTGTAGATGGAGACAAAATCCTAACGATTTGTGCAACTCACTTAAAAGAAAAAGAAAAACTTAAAAAAGATACAGTAGTGGCAACAGTGATGAGTAACATGGGACTTCAAAAGGCTTTAGAAAAAGCAGGGTGTAAGGTAGCTACTACGAAAGTAGGAGACCGATATGTTCTTGAAGAAATGCAAAAAAAAGGATATGTATTAGGGGGAGAACAATCTGGACATATTATCTTTTTAGAGCATAATACTACAGGAGATGGACTTTTATCAGCTCTTCAATTTTTAAGTGTAGTCAAAGAAAGAAAACAATCTGTATCAAAGCTATCTAGTATGATGACTACATATCCACAGGTACTTGTCAATGCAAAGGTAAGTAATGATAAAAAATTAAAGTATATGGAAGATGAAGTCATCTCTAAAGAAATTCAAAAGCTTGAAGAAATTATGGATGGAGAAGGAAGAGTACTTATAAGACCTTCTGGAACAGAACCATTAGTAAGGGTAATGCTAGAAGGAAAAGATCAAAAACAGCTTGAAACTCTAAGTTACGAATTAGTAAAATTAATAGAAGAAAGATTAAAATAAAAGTACTTTTTATGTACTTGTGAATAAAATATATTATAAATTTCTATACGGATTAGAGAAATGAGTTTATAGACAAAGTCATAAAAAACGTCACTAAATTTTCAAATTTGGAAAATATAAAGAAACGATCGAAAATAGCATTA
>NZ_RYYS01000085.1 GCF_004138215.1 Anaerophilus nitritigenes | reverse complement strand
AATGTTTTTAGGATAATAAAAATTAAGAATATATAAAAATAGTCAGAATACATAGGTGTTCTGGCTATTTTTATATTCTGAGTAAATATTTACAAATTAAAACAATAAGTGTAATATTAGGGATAAAGGAGGTGCTTTATGAAAGTATTTGAAATATCTGTGTTGGTATTTTTAATAAAGGATATAGATTCAAAGGATTCTTTTTCAAAAATAGCGGAATTTATTGACAGTGGAATGGCAAAAAGATCAGAATTATTAGAATTACATAATAAAAATACCTATAAAAATTATTGTTTTTGTTCATTTTATCCATTAGAAAAAGACAAAATTCATAAGAGAGGAAATAATTATACAATAAGAATAAGAACGGTAGATTATGAATTGGCTAATTTTTTTAATAAAGAATTAGTAAATCATTTTAACGACAATATAAAAGCTTTAACATCAACAATAAGAATATTACCCCAAAATCATATAGAGAAAATTTATTCTATAACACCTTTGGTATTAAAAACTAATGAAGGATATTGGAAGGGAAATATTTCTTTAGATGATTTTGAAAGAAGGTTACAAGAGAACCTAATAAAAAAATATAATTCATTAATGAATACAAAAATAAATGAAGATTTTCAGCTTTATACATCTATAGAATTTAATAATAAAAAACCTGTAGCTATAAGTTATAAAGGGAAAAAGATTCTTGGGGATAAGCTTACTATACATATTAGTGATGATAAAATTTCTCAACAATTAGCATATATGAGTTTAGGAATAGGAATGTTAGAAATGAATGCTCGTGGTGCAGGGTATATGAATGTTAAATACTTATAAAGGGAGGTGATGATGTGTTAAACCAAGCTTTAGCAATATTTAAAAAAGAGTATGAAAAAAAAGGAGATGCACTTATTCTAGACGAGTATATTCCAGCTGACGGAACATATGTAGTAGTTAAGCCTAGTGATGATGGATTTTTGATAGAGGATGCTGTAGATATAAAGTTAGATAAAAAAATGAAAACAATTGATAGAACTCAAAGTCAGTATATGGATTTTATATGTTTAGCTGACTATTACAGTAAAGTAACAGATATGAATAAAGCAATATTATCAAGTAGTGGTAAAGTAATACAAGGGAATAATTATTTATCTTTTATTATAAAAAAAGAAAGCCTTACCAATGGGAAGCTTACAGAAGAAATTATAGATAAATACTATAGCTATTTAGAAAATCCTAGATTAAAATATGATAAAAAAGCTAAAGCACTAGATTTATACCAGTTAGCAGAAGAAAAAGTAGGACAAGTAAATCAAGAGCAGTTAAATAAAATAAAGGTATGGATTAAGGAAAATTTGTTTGCATTATTTAAGGAATATACAGGTAAGGATTATCTAAAGATATTCTTTTATTATCCTGAGGATTATAAAAAAGAAAGTGAAAGATATTTTATACCTAATATATATAACAACAATGATTATAACCAGAAGGTAGGAAATATGATCTATGGCCTTCCTAATGACAACATGGGACTTAATTCAAAAAAGCCTTATTTAGAGAATAAAACGAGAAAAGTTACATTTCCATATTTGATTGACCAAGAAGAGGTACTTTATCAAAAAAAGTTTTTTGATTATTTAATGAATCAGGCTTCTGCTGGAAAATTGAATATTTATATGGGAGAAGAAATTAAGACGTTAGATAGTAAAAATTCTTTAGATGATAAATTTAGTGGTATTTTTTTAAGGATAAAAAAAGGTAAAGAAGTAGAAATTCAAGATTATGATATTATTTCTAAATTTAATCCTAATTTTAAAGATCCATTTGAATATAAGAATATATTGGGAATAGATTATGATAGATTAAATGCTTCATATGAAAAAATAAAAACATTAAAAGGTATGGAAAAATTTGTTAATGAGGTAATGTTTAGTAAATATTTAAGTTCTAATTACTTCACTGAACCAAAAGATATAAAAATAAATGATGGAGTATTAAAATTTAATATATTGATGTGTAGAACAGAACTTTTTAATTGGTTTTATAAAGGAAATGGAAAAAATATATGGATATTACTTAAAAAAGCATCATTAAGCTTAGTCAAAGGGAGTATTAAAAACGGCTACATGACAAAAGCAGCTGATCAGTTTAACTTTAGATTATCATTAAAAGAATATTTTGAAGGAGGGGAAGAAATGACAGATGTGATATTAGAAATGAAAAATAAGTTGAGAGAAAAAATTTCACAAAAGAATACTAGCTTTATAGAAAACGATAGAGAGTATTTTTTTGCAGTAGGGCAGTTGGTAAGCTTTTTTATATCTAGGAGTAAAGGAAAGAAAAAGCCTCTTTCACTTGCAAATCCATTTATTAATGCCAAAAGAGACAAAGTGATAAAAGAGAAATTAAAGGCTTTGTATAAAAAATATAATTATGACATAGAAAGCTATAGTTTTAAATTCAAAGGATTATATGCTATGGTTATGTCCTATGAGTTAGAGAATAAAATTGATGAAGATATGATTATTGCGGGGTATTTACATAGTAATTTATTATATGAAAAATTAGAAAAAGAAGAGCCAGATAAAGATAAACAAAAAGAACTAGGGACAGATTATGAGGAGGTAGAGGAGCATGAATAAAAGAATATATGGAATTATTGGGATATCATCCATTATGTCTAATTGGAATGCGGATTTTACAGGCTATCCTAAAACTATATCAACAGGTGAGATTTTTGGAAGTGATAAAGCATTAAAATATCCTATGAAGAAAATGTGGGAGAGTGAAGGGGAAAAAGTTTTATATATAAAATCTATGAAGTTATCAGAAGATAAAAAAGGTGAAATAGATTTAGTTCCAAGATCTTTAAAAGAAAGATATGAATATATTTTTGATGAAAAGGATTTAAAAGAAAGTAAAGATAGTAAAAAAGTATTAACGAATTTATTTTCAGCCATAGATGTTAAAAATTTTGGAGCTACCTTTGCAGAAGAAGGAAACAATATATCCATTACAGGAGCAGTTCAAATAGGACAAGGGTTTAATAAATATGAAGACTCCTATGCAGAAGAACAGCAAATATTATCTCCATTTCGCGATGCTTCAGAAAAAAAGAAGAAAAAGAAAGATGATGAAGAACAAGAAGAAGCAAAAAGTTCTACACTAGGTAGTAAAATTGTAAGCAATGAGGCTCATTATTTTTACCCATTTACAATTAATCCTACAGCATACAATGAATTTATAAAGTTAGGTGTAACAGATGGGTATACTGAAAATGATTATCAAAAGTTTAAACAAGCAGCACTTTGCTCTGCAACTTCTTTTGCTACAAATGCTAAGGTTGGATGCGAAAATGAATTTGCATTATTTGTTGAATCCGAAAGTAATACTTATCTACCAACCCTTTCAGAGTATGTAGCATTTGAAAAAGGCGAGGATAAAAATACAATAATTCTAAAATGTGGAGATTTACTAAATGCTTTAAAAGATAAGATCGAATCAGTAGAAATTTATTATAATCCATATACAACAATAATTGATACGGATATAGAAGGAGTTAAGAAATATAATATATTTACAAAGCAAGAGGTGTAAGATATGGATGTTATAAAATTTACCCTAGAGGGGAGATTTGCTTTTTTTAAGAAACCAGATGTGAATACTTATCTATATTTTACTTATGGAAATATTCATAAGGTGGCTCTTTTGGGAATGTTTGGAGCCATATTAGGCTACAAAGGATACAATCAAATGAGTTTTAGTAAAAAATACAAAAATGATTTTAAAGGCTTACTTGAAGATAATGAAGGATATTACCCAGAATTTTATGAAAAACTAAACTACTTAAAGATAGGAATTACTCCTAAAGAGGTTCATATTAATAAAAAGGTACAAATCTTTAATAATTCTGTAGGATATGCATCTAAGGAACAAGGCGGAAATTTAATCGTAAAAGAGCAGTGGTTAGAAAAACCAAGCTGGGATATTTATATAGCTATTGAAGACGAAGAAGGAAAAAAGCTGGCTAAAGCATTGATAGATAGAAGCTTTGTTTATATACCCTATTTAGGTAAAAATGATCATTTAGCAGATATAAAAAATATTGAATTCATAAAAGATGTGAAAGAGATCAATTCATTATCTATGATTAATAGTTTATTTAGGAAAGATGATTTTGAAATCGTTGAAAATGATGATTTTGATGACTTTGATGAAGAAGATGTTCTTATATTCAAATATGAAGAAAAGCTTCCTATGAGTTTGGAAAAAATGACAAATAAGTATGAATTAGAAAGTTTTGTTTATACAAATGCAAATTTAAAGAAAAAGGGAAGTACTTCTGTTTATAGTATATGTGGTAAGAATATAGTATTTATTTAGAAGAAGGAGGTTTTTATACCTCCTTTAATCATATGAAAAGGGGAATCTTATGTATTTTGATTATCATAAAAAAATGGATATTGGTGATTTTATAAATAAGAACTATTCAATATATGCTCATAAAAAAGATGATAAAAATGAAAAATTAGAGGAGCATATTGAACTTTGCGTGAAATATTTTTTGGGAATTGTGAAAGGAAAGAACTTAGAACAGGTTTTTGAAAAAATAGAAATAGCATTTTTAAAAGATTTTTCATATGAAGGAATAGAAATATTTAAAGAAATGATTTTAAATACTATTACATTACATGATATGGGTAAGGTAAATCCTTATTTTCAAAAGAGTAGATTAGACAACGATTTAAATATAAAAGAATGTGAAAAATATAAAAACTATCACCATTCTATGCTCTCAGCTATTTTCTATATGGATGTATATTTTAAAGTAATAAGAAAGCTTGAAAAAGAAGAAAGAAACCTTTTATTAGATTTTATGATGATGAATGCATACGTAATATCAAGGCATCATGTGGAACTGAATTCTTGGGAAGAATTCAAGAAAAAATTTGAATTAGATGGAGAAGGAGAAAAATTAATTGACGAACAACGTATTTTATTTGAAAAAACCCTTGGTAAAGAAATAAATATAAAAATAAAAAACATAAATAAGATATTTGAAATTATTGAAAAAGAGCATAAGAAATATAATAAAGATCAGCTTGTTTATAGATATATATATGAAAGACTCTTATTATCTATGTTAGTTGGTTGTGATTTTTATTCAACATCAGAATTTATGGAGGATGTTGAGATCAAAGATATTGGGGTTATTAATAATATAGAAGAATTTTATGGTGTATTTAAAGAAGGTGATATATATAAATTAATCCGAAAATATGATGAAGAAGAATATGGCAAAACTAAAGATTTTTCAAATATAAAAGATATAAATATATTAAGAAATGAGCTATTTTTAGATGCAGAAAATAAGCTTATAAATCATATAGAATCAAATATTTTTTATTTAGAAGCCCCAACAGGTAGCGGAAAAAGTAATGTTGCCACAAATTTAAGCTTTAAACTACTTGAGGAGGATAAAAGCAAAAACAAAATATTTTATGTATATCCGTTTAATACCCTAGTAGAACAAAATATAAATATTTTGGAAAAAGTATTTGAAAAAGAAGAGAACATACTTGACAAAATTGCAGTAATCAATTCAATTGAGCCTATAAAGATGGATAAGAAAGTTAGTAAAAGTGAAGATACAAATTTGGATGATTATAAAGAAGCTTTGTTAAATAGACAATTTTTAAATTATCCAATGGTACTTACAACCCATGTGACCATCTTTAAATATTTATTTGGAACATCCAAGGAAGATGTTTTTCCTCTTCACCAATTGGCAAATAGTGTAATTGTATTAGATGAAATTCAAAGCTATAAAAATTTAATATGGGGAGAGATTATCACTTTTTTAACTTGTTATGCAAAAATTTTAAATATAAAAATAATCATCATGTCTGCAACCCTACCAGACTTAGATCAGTTATCTCTTTCAAGAGGGAATACTGTTAAATTAATAGAAAACAGAACAAAATACTTTGAAAATCCTATATTTAAAAATAGAGTGAAAGTGGATTATGATTTATTACAAAGTGAAAATATAATAGATGATTTATATAATCATGTAAAGGAAAAAAGTGATACAGATAAAAAAATTCTCATCGAATTTATTAGCAAAAATTCAGCTTATAGTTTTTATAATCGATTAAAAGAGGATGATGAAATATTATGTGCTGTTGAGCTTATGAGTGGAGATGATAACATCGGAGAAAGAGATCGAATTATAAATGAGGCTAAAGAAATGAAATCCTTAATATTAGTTGCAACACAGGTTGTAGAAGCTGGGGTAGATATAGATATGGATATTGGTTACAAAAATATTTCTATGCTAGATAGCGAAGAACAGTTTCTTGGAAGAATCAATAGATCTTGCAAGAAAGAAGAATGTACAGTTTGCTTTTTTAAGATGGATGAAGCTAAAAATACTTATAAGGATAGATCTACATCATATAGTGATATAAGAATCAATAAGGATTTAACACTAGAGAATGAAAGTATAAAAGAAATTTTAAAAGGAAAGGATTTTGATAAATTTTATAACTTGGTTATTGAGAGATTAAAAAATGCAACAGGTGGGTTGAATGAATTAAATGTTGAGAGATTTTTTAATGAAGATGTTAAAAACTTGGATTTTAAAAAAGTTGAAGAAAGATTAAGCTTGATTAAGGATAATGAAAGTAAAATATCTGTTTATTTAAGCAGTAATCTTATTGTAAAGGAAGAAAAGCTCAACGGGGAAGAGTTATGGCATGAATATAAGGAGTTATTATTTGATGAAACAATGAATTATTCGGAGAGAAGGGTTAAATTATCTCAAGTTAGATCAAAAATGAATAACTTTATATATGAGATCAAGTGGAATTATGGTTTTCCTTATAATGATCGGGTAGGAGAACTTTATTTTATTGAGGATGGAGACGATTATTTTAAAGAAGGCAAACTAGATAAAGAAAAATTTGCAAGTGGAATAGGAGAGTTTATATAAATGAGAATAAATGGTACTTTAATAAACTATTATTTTCATTGCAAAAGACAGTGTTATCTCCATGGAAACAGACTTAATCTTGAAGATAATAGTGAAAATGTAAAGATAGGAAAAGCAATACATAAAGAAAAGGAATCTAAAAGTAAAAATAGTGAAATTGCAATAGACAATATAAGAATTGATAAGCTTACAAATGAATATTTAGTAGAAATCAAAAAATCAGATGCGGATGTAGAGGCCTGTAAGTGGCAATTGTTATATTATTTAAAAATATTAAAAGATAAAGGAATCAATAGAAAAGGTAAATTAGAATTTGTTGAGAAAAAGAAAGGAAATAATAAGATTCTATATTTTGAATTGAATGATGAAGCATTACAAGAATTGGATCAATATGTATCTGAGATCGATTTATTAATCAATGGGGATAAAATTCCACCAG
Organism: Anaerophilus nitritigenes; assembly: GCF_004138215.1. Lineage (GTDB taxonomy): Bacteria > Bacillota > Clostridia > Peptostreptococcales > Thermotaleaceae > Anaerophilus > Anaerophilus nitritogenes. Next base: position 3,654 of record NZ_RYYS01000085.1, on the reverse strand, counting down.
TCTTAAATGAAGCAAAGTGTAAGAAATGTGCATATTACGAATATTGCTATATATAGAGGTGAGTATAAATGGGGAGCACAAGATATATAACATCTATGGGTGAATTAACGAGAAAGGACAATTCATTATGCTTTAGAAAAAATGGAAAAAACGTATATATTCCAGTAGAAAATACAAAAGAAATATATTGTTTAAATGAGGTAAGCATCAACTCAAAACTACTAGATTTTTTAGCAGCAAATAATATTATTGTACATTTTTTTAATTACCATGAAGGATATAGTGGAAGTTTTTATCCTAGAAATCAATATAATAGTGGAAAGCTTCTGGTTAAACAAGTGGAGACTTTTAATAGTAAAAGGTTATGTGTGGCTAAATCTATCGTAAATGGTATAGGGAGTAATATAGCAGAGGTATTATATCACTATTATAAACATAACAAAAAAGAAGTTAAGAATACTATTGATTGGATCAATAAAGAATTTGTTCAAAGAATAAATGAAAGTAAAGATATACATCAGGTTATGGCAGTAGAAGGGGAGCTATGGCAAAGATTTTATGGGGAATTTAAAAATATATTACCAGAAGATTTTATCATAAATAAAAGAGTAAAAAGACCGCCAGATAATCCTATTAATGCTTTAATATCTTTTGGAAATACTTTGTTGTACGCAAAAACTATATCTTCAATATATAGGACACACTTAGATCAAAGGGTTAGTTTTTTACATGAACCCTCAGAAGGGAGATTTTCTTTAAGTTTGGACATAAGTGAAGTATTTAAACCTGTCATTGTATATAAAACTATATTTGATTTAGTAAATAATAGAAAATTGCAAGTAGCCAAACATTTTGATAAAAAAGTAAATTATTGTTTATTAAATGAAGATGGAAGAAAAATATTCATAAAAGCATTCGAGGAACGTTTAGAATCTGTATTTGTTCATCCTAGATTGAAAAGAAAAGTTAGCTATAGAACTGCAATTAAGCTAGATTGTTATAAATTGATTAAATTCATAATGGAAAATAAAGAATTTGTTCCATTTAGTCTTAAGGAGAGAATGTAGATGGGTAAAAATTTGAATTATAATTATGCTTTCCTTTTCTATGATGTTAATGAAAAAAGAGTTCAAAAGGTCTTTAAGGTTTGTAAAAAGTATTTATCTCATTTTCAAAAGTCTGTTTTCAGAGGAGAAATGACTCCATCTAAGCTGATTTCTTTGAGAACAGATTTAAATAGAGTTATTAATAAGAATGAAGATTTTGTATGTATTATAAAATTGTTAAATGGTAATGTTTTTGATGAAGAAATTTTAGGAATGCAGAGTAATAATACAGGAGAGGATTTGATAATTTGATTTTACCAAGTGAAGTATATAGTTTAACAATGCAGATGTAAGCATTTTCAATAGATTAGGTGGAATCTTAAATAAAAAAGTCAAAAATTCAAAATAGGTTGGTAAAATTTTTAAGAAATGTTGAAATATAGACATTTATAGTGTATACTAATATTTAAGAATAGCTATTTTACTAGTATTGAACCCCAACATAGGATGTATTTAAATCCAATAAGTAGCTATGCAAAAGTCATATAACAGCCAAAATTGAACCCCAACATAGGATGTATTTAAATAATTAACAAAAGAAATTATACAACAGATTGAAAGCATTGAACCCCAACATAGGATGTATTTAAATGCAGTATTATTCCCTGAATATGTTTCAAGAACTGTAATTGAACCCCAACATAGGATGTATTTAAATAAAAACAATTTCTATTTACACAGGTTCTAAATTTAATTGAACCCCAACATAGGATGTATTTAAATTTATAGACAATGGGCTCTTGAAGTCCCTGGAGTAGGATTGAACCCCAACATAGGATGTATTTAAATACTAATGCTGACCTTTATGGACAAACTATTGTAATTGAACCCCAACATAGGATGTATTTAAATGCTTATTGAGTGTGGGAATAGTGCAGGAGAGATCGATTGAACCCCAACATAGGATGTATTTAAATTGGAGATTGATTGCTAAAAGCAATTAAACCAATAGCTATTGAACCCCAACATAGGATGTATTTAAATCCTATATATAAGTCTGTAAATGTTCCACTGGAAATATTGAACCCCAACATAGGATGTATTTAAATTATGGTACAGTTTGCCCATCCATATATTGATGCGATTGAACCCCAACATAGGATGTATTTAAATAGAGATAGCAGACCAATTAGGATATTCAAAAAGACAATTGAACCCCAACATAGGATGTATTTAAATACTAAAGGGGGTTTGACATGGGGAATGAAATGAAGATTGAACCCCAACATAGGATGTATTTAAATTCTTTTAATACGTCATTATCTTTTACTACAAACATTATTGAACCCCAACATAGGATGTATTTAAATGTTGCTAATGCTGTAACTGAAAAAGGTGTGTCTGATTGAACCCCAACATAGGATGTATTTAAATGAATAGATTGGAATGATCCAGATGCTCAAACATGGGATTGAACCCCAACATAGGATGTATTTAAATTAGTATAGGTGCAGCAACAATTCATTATACTAATCCATTGAACCCCAACATAGGATGTATTTAAATATGAAGTAGCTTGGCACGCAGGAGACGGCAGAGGAATTGAACCCCAACATAGGATGTATTTAAATTCTGTAAGGGAAAGCTTTATAGAATATGCAGAACTAATTGAACCCCAACATAGGATGTATTTAAATAAATGGTTGGACAGGAACAGGGAGTTTAACATTGATTGAACCCCAACATAGGATGTATTTAAATCTGTTACGCCTTCGCCTGTTGTTGTAAGGGAACTATTGAACCCCAACATAGGATGTATTTAAATTTTTTTTCTGCATTGTATAAAAAAGTTCAAGATAAATTGAACCCCAACATAGGATGTATTTAAATAAATATCTAAGTTGTGATGATAAACAATATGATGCTAATTGAACCCCAACATAGGATGTATTTAAATGAAACTAACAGATATTCATCAGCGGATAAATCGGATTGAACCCCAACATAGGATGTATTTAAATTATTAATGCTAAACATATAGATAGAGATGGTAAAATTGAACCCCAACATAGGATGTATTTAAATAAATTAATCATGTCCTTATTCATGCTAACTTTTTCATTGAACCCCAACATAGGATGTATTTAAATGTACACAGTGGATCAAGAAAAGAAAAGAAATACTAATTGAACCCCAACATAGGATGTATTTAAATAACATGGAAGTAAATTCATAATCGTTGGTACTCCTTATTGAACCCCAACATAGGATGTATTTAAATAGAGAAAATAAGTAGTTTTATAGATGAAAATATCATTGAACCCCAACATAGGATGTATTTAAATGCATACATTTATATTATTTTGCATTGCATCTATTCCATTGAACCCCAACATAGGATGTATTTAAATGCTATTTCTTTATCTGTTCTTCCCATCTCAACCATATTGAACCCTAACATAGGATGTATTTAAATGATTTTCTTTTCCCTTTTATATATTTGCTAAGTATATTGAACCCCAACATAGGATGTATTTAAATACGCTTCTTATCTCCAAATGTAGCTAAAGTGTTAGTAGAGAATTTTGGAATCGCAGGTATGGGAACT
>NZ_RYYS01000084.1 GCF_004138215.1 Anaerophilus nitritigenes | reverse complement strand
CTCTAATAAAGTAATGGAGCAGGATTATGAACAATCCCACCCCAACTATTGACATAGAGCCTTTTAAAAATGCTACCTCATCTTTGAGGTAGCATTTTTATTGAATTATTCCATAAAAGGGTCTTCACTGGGTTCATCATTAGGTTGTTCATTAGGTTCTTCATCTGGTTTTGTATAAATACCCCCATCAGAAGAATTGTCATTTGTATAGCCATGTTCATTATGCTGTGTACAATATTCTACTGGGGCTGATTCCCCAAAGTCTTTTGGAACAATTCCTCCATTTTTAGAAGGACTATACGGAACTGGCCTTTTTACAAAAATTCTACTTTGTACATAAGCAGAAGGACAATAAGGACTTGCTAGTTTATTTGTTGTAGTATCTACATCTAATAATACATGTGTATCATCATGTTCTTTAGGCTCTGTACCTTTTACAAAATATTCTGTGCGTACATGTCCTGCTTGTCTACTTAATTCTGTAGGAAGCTTTCCAGATTTTGTATCAACAGCAAGAGAAATAATATTGTTTGGCTTTACAAATGTTTTTGCAGGAAGACCTTCATGAATTTGTTTCATAACAGTATTCCAAAGTTTTACACTAGCAGAACTCCCTTTTGATAATTCTATATTAATATCATTCCCAATCCATGTAGCACCTACATAGTACGGAGTATACCCTACAAACCAGGCATCGTAATTATCTGTTGTAGTCCCTGTTTTTCCTGCTACAGGAATTTGAGAATTACCTGAATCTAATCTTGCACTCTTTGCAATACCATTACTTACTACATCTTTTAGCATATCTGTCATAATAAAAGCAGCTTCTTTGCTAATGACTCTATTTTTATAACCGTTATTTTCTAAAATGATATTTCCATCTCTATCCGTAATCTTTATAAAAGATTTTGGTTTAATATATACCCCCTCATTTGCTAAAGATCCATAAGCTCCAGTCATTTCTAAAGGACTAATACCTTGAGTCATTCCTCCTAGAGCTAAAGCAGCTAGATTATTATCAGAGTGAGCTCCACTTTCTTTAACAGTAGTAATCCCCATTTTTTTCAAATAATCTATAGATGTATGGATACCAATTTGTGCTCCAATTTTTACTGGAAGAACATTCATAGATAATTTAAGCCCTTCTCGAAGAGAAGATAATCCATAATATCCTTTATACCAGTTTCTAGGCCATATCTTACCATTTGTGTCATAATGAGGTACATCGTCTACAATATCTGCAGCAGTCCAACCATTATCAATAGCAGGTGCATAGATTGCAATAGATTTAATAGATGATCCAGGTTGTCTCGGATTTAAAGCTCTATTGTATAATCTTTTTCCAGTAACTTCTCTACCTCCTACTAATGCTTTAATTTCTCCAGTACGATAATCCATAATTACCATTGAAGACTGAGGTTGTATAACTCCTTTTTGACTAATAGAGTAATAATCTTTTCCAATTAGTAGGTTCCCTGCTGAATCTTTTTTTGAAAACTCTGGGTTTTCATTTAAAAATTTATAACTTACAATGGCATTTTTTTCATAGTCATATTCTTTGTACTCACTAGGGATTTTAAAACTTCCTCCTTTTAACACGAGTATTTCATTTCCTGAATTTTGTATATAAGAATCCTTTATTACTAATTGAATAGCACTTCTTTGACCATCCACATATAAAGGAACAAAGTTAAGGCGTTTACTTTTTAATAAAACAAGATTTCCTTGCGTATCATATTTAAAGTCTCCTTTTGGAATCATGAATTGTTCTTGAGTATTTACTAAATTAGAATGTTTATAAAGTAAAATAGATTTGTTGTTTTTAGATAAAATATTTCCAGCCCCATCTTTTCTAGCAACTAAATTAGGAAAATTCTTATTTTCTTCATAATTTTTTTCTAATATCTTTTGAATTCTTAAATCCATAGTGCTATAAATTCTAAGGCCTTGATTATATAGCATATTATTTGCTTCTTCTTCATTTTTTCCTAGTTCTTTCATTAAGGCTTGTACTACATCATTTTTTACTTTATCTGTAAAAAAAGATGAAATATCATACATTTCTTTTTTTCCAGGTTTGAAATGATTTTTTAAGTCTTCATTTATTGCTGTATAATATTCTTCTTCTGTAATCTTATTTTGTTCTTTCATAAGTTTTAGTACTAATTCTTGTCTAGGTTTATATCGGTCATCATAGACGAGCGTATATATTTCATCACTATCATCTATAATAAAATGTTTACTAGGATCTACATCTTGTTTTTTTAGAGTTTTAATAGGTGCAAATCTAGTTGGATTTTTAGTAATTCCAGCAATCAATGCACATTCTGCTAAACTTAATTCACTAACATCCTTTGAAAAATAAGTATAAGCAGCTCCTTGTACTCCTTTTGCTCCACCACCTAAATATATGGTATTTAAATACGCTTCCAAAATTTCATTTTTTGTAAGGTGACGTTCAATTTGAATTGCATAATACGCTTCCTTTATTTTTCTTTCTATTTTTTTATCATGACTTAAATAAAGATTTTTAACAAGCTGTTGCGTAATAGTACTTCCTCCTTGAACAGGAGCACCTGCTTTCACATTTTCAATGAAAGCTTTTACAATTCTTTTAAAACTAAGACCATTATGATCTATAAAATCTTTATCTTCAATAGAAACAAAAGCATTTTTTAAATGATCTGGAATATCATTGTATTTTACAATAGTTCTAAGTCCATCTCCTTCTACTTTTTCAATTAAATTTCCTTCACTATCATAGATAAATGAATTTTCATCAAGCAATGTATATATTTTGCTAAAATCTTCTGAATTTGAAGAGTTTATTACAGCAACTACCCATCCTCCTAATATTCCTGCTCCTATAAATGTAACTAAAATCATCATAAGAAAAAACACTTTTAAAAAACTTACTTTTTTCTTTTTCTTTTTTTTGTTGCTACTTCTAGATTTATCTTCATTATTTTCTGCCAAAATTAATCCCCTCCTAAATACAAAAATAAAAATGAACATACCTAAAAATTATTATATCATAGTAAAAATAACTTGTTAATGAAAACCTCAATATAAAAAAGATTTTAAAAATAAAAGTTTGACTTTATGTCAAACTTTAGTTGTTGTTCATGTTATTCATTTGTATTAAGAAAGCCATAGCCATTTCAATCCCTTTTACTAATTCTTCCTCAATCAGTTTTAGATTTTTTTCTTCTGTTCCTTCTTTTACGGTTATTCTACATATATTTTTACCTATTTCAAGTTGAATAAAATCATCTTTTAAAATAGATTGTGCAGACTCCTTAAGCATAGATTTTACTTTTTCATCTTGCAAATAGGTTTCTAGATGATTTTGAAGAGAAATTAAAATCCTTTTTTCTTCATCTAATTTTACATATTTAATAAATTGTTCAAAAGAATCCATATCTACTACCTCCTTTTTAAATACAATATAGCTATTTCATATTATACAAAATAATCCACCCCTTGAAAAGAGATCTATACAACTTTCATAATCTTTTACTAAAATCTATAAAAAATATCAAAGTTCATATTGATTAAAATAAAAAAAAATGATATAATCATAAAAACAGAAAAGATCTTTAATCCAGTCCAGAGAGGCTGGCAAGATGTTGATAAAATGATTATGCTTTTAGAAGATAACTTCTTGCCACTGAGTAAGAAGTTTTTTATTTTATCAAACACCTTTTAATTTGGTCCTGAGAGGCTGAAAAAGGAGAATCGTTTTATAGTTCTCCTTAATACAAAACAAGGAGGTTTTTTTATGTCAGAAAATGTATTGGGAAAATCTAAAGTAGAAGTAAAAGAAAGACCAACAGGCATCGTACTTGTAAAGAAAATGGTATTAGCCCTTCAACATCTTATTGCAATGTTTGGAGCTACTGTATTAGTACCTATCTTAACAGGATTTGATACATCTGTAGCTTTAGTAGCTGCAGGAATAGGCACTTTACTTTTTCATATGGTGACAAAGAAAAAAGTCCCTGTATTTTTAGGATCTTCATTTGCATTTATTCCTGTTATTCTTACAGTAAAAGAAATGTATCATGGAGATTTAAGCTATGTACAAGGTGGAATTATAGTATCAGGACTTATATATGTAATCATGTCTTTTGTAATAGGCAAAGTAGGAGTTTCAAAAATAGAAAAATTTCTTCCACCTCAAGTAGTAGGACCTATGATTATTGTCATCGGACTAAACCTTGTACCTACTGCGTATGAAATGGCGAAAAATAATCTTTTGGTAGCTGCTATTACTTTATCCATAGCACTCATTATCACCTTTAAAGGAACAGGATTTTCAAAGCAACTTTCTATTCTTACAGGCGTGGTAGTTGGTTATTTAGTTTCCTTAAAGTTAGGAATTGTAGATGTAGACATTATTAAAGATGCACCGCTTGTATCTGTTCCACATTTTACACTACCTAAGTTTGATATAGGAGCAATAGCTATAATTGCACCTGTTGTTGTAGCTGTTTTTATGGAACATATTGGAGATATCACAACAAATGGCCAAGTCGTAGGCAAAAATTTTATTGATGACCCAGGACTTAATAAAACTCTTTTAGGAGATGGTCTTGCAACTTTATTTGCAGGGTTCATTGGTGGGCCTGCTAATACTACTTATGGAGAAAATACTGGTGTATTAGCTATAACAAAAAATTATGATCCATCTATATTAAGACTGGCAGCAGTATTTGCAATCTGCCTAGGCTTTATTTCAAAAATAGGAGGATTTTTAAGATCTATTCCAGTACCCGTTATGGGAGGAATCAGTTTAATGCTTTTTAGTATGATTTCTTTAATAGGAGTAAAAACCATCAAAAATAATAAAATAGATTTTAATATAAAAAATATATGTGTTATGGCATCTATTCTTATTTTGGGATTAGGATCTTCTTATATAGAAAAACAATTTGGAATTAGTATAGGTATTCCTATTACAAATACAGTAAAAATTTCAGGATTAAGTTTTGCAGCAATTGTAGGTGTTTTACTAAATATGAAATTGAATTAAAAAATAGCCATGTTCTTTAGAACATGGCTATTTTTAATTCAAGATCACCTTTGCTTTTGCAATAGATGTCTTTTTATTTATTATATGTAAGTATTCACCTGTTTTGAACCTTTTTTATTAATATTTCTTAATTTTATAATTTTTATAATTTCTTTTGAATAGATTAGGGTATAATTATAAAAACTTTTAACTTTTTAAGGAGGTCTTCTCAATGCAAATACAATTTTTAGGAGCATCTAAAGTAGTAACAGGTTCTAATTATTTAATTACTACAGATAAATATAAGCTATTGCTTGATTGTGGCATGTTTCAAGGAAGCAAACAATTAGAAAAACTCAATTTTGAAGATTTTCAATTTAATCCTTCTACAATAGATTTTGTAATCCTTAGTCATGCTCATATTGATCATAGCGGAAGAATTCCTAAATTAGTAAAAGAAGGATTTAAAGGAAAAATAATTAGTACTAAAGCTACCAAAGATTTATGTCATATCATGTTAGTAGACAGTGGTCATATACAAGAATCTGATGCCACTTGGGAAAACAATAAAAGAAAAAGAGCAGGTCTACCTTTTGTAAAACCCCTATATACTGCTAAAGATGCATTGATTAGTCTAAATTATTTTTCATCTGTTTTGTATGATCAAAAAATTGAAATCAATGAAGATATTACTATTCGTTTTAGAGATGCAGGACATATATTAGGTTCTTCTATTATTGAACTTTGGATTACTGAAAAAGGAAAAACTGCAAAAATTGTTTTTTCAGGAGATTTAGGTATTAAAAATAAACCAATTCTTAAAAACCCTGAATATATAGAAGAAGCTGATTACCTAATTATCGAATCTACTTATGGGAATAAAGTTCATGAAAAAAACGAAACAAGCATAAAAAATCTCATTGAAATTATCAATAAAACTACTCTTCGTGGTGGAACTGTAATCATTCCTAGTTTTGCAGTTAATAGAACGCAAGAGCTTGTTTATAAACTCAATAAATATTATGCTCATACAAAGGAACTAGAAGCTTTTATGAAAGTTCCTATCTATGTAGATAGTCCTATGGCTGTATCTGCTACACAAGTTTATAGAGAAAATACTGATTGCTTTGATGAAGAAACAAAAAAACAAATTCTAAATGGAGATGATCCTTTTAATTTTGAAAATCTTTACTATGTAAAAAGTCAACAAGAATCTATGAGATTAAATAGTCAGTCTTATCCTAAAGTTATTCTTTCTGCTAGTGGTATGTGTACAGCAGGGCGAATCCTTCATCATCTGAAGCATAATTTGTGGAAAAAGAAAAATAGTGTAGTATTCGTAGGTTATCAAGCGGAAGGAACTCTTGGAAGGCAATTAAAGGAAGGAGCAAAAAAAGTAAAATTACTGGGTGAAGAAGTTGTAGTAGAAGCAGAAATTTATAGTATAGAAGGTTTTTCAGGTCATGCAGACCAAAATGATTTAATAGATTGGATGAAAGGTTTTAAAAAACTTCCAAAAAAAGTTTTTATTGTTCATGGAGAAGAAGATTCCTCTCAAGCCTTTTCAGATCTTATACAAGAAAAATTTCATATAGATACAATCATTCCAAATATAGGCTATGTATTTGAAATCAAAGATAATATGCTTACAAGTTACTCAAAAGAAATTCTAGAACCTATTAAGAAAAAAGAAAATATTATTAAAGAATTGCAAGAAATATATACGGTATTTGATAATTTAGTATATAAAACAGATCTTTTGATTGATGAAAAAATGCTTAAAAAAGATTACGATAAATTAAAAAATAAACTTTTAGAATTAAATCAAAAGCTTATGGATATTAATATGTTCTTAAGTAAATAAAAGATAGGCATCTATTTTAATAGATGCTTATCTTTTTCAATACCTTCTGACCCTTTTATAATCCCATAAATAGATAAAATAATTAAACAACTACCAATGATTGTATTCCAGGTAATTTTATCTCCAAATAAAATACAACTTAGAATAATGCTTGTAATAGGTTCAAAAGTACTTAATATGGATGTATTAGAAGGTCCGATCATTTTAATTCCTATAGCAAAATTTAATAACCCCAAAGTAGATGCGATAGTGATAGCAAAAATAGGAATAAAGGAATACATATTCTTTGGAAATATCAAATTTTGTGTAAATATACCAAATAAAAATATACTTCCCGAAGAAAAAATAGAAATGTAAAAAGTTAGAATAATACTATCTATATCTTTTATTTTTATATTATGTCCAATTTCTAAAATATAAATAGAATAAAATATTCCCGAAACCAACGCAAGCATAACTCCTAACATATTTAATTTTATAGAATTAAATCCTATCAATACATAAACTCCCATAACAGAAAGAATCAATGATATTATTTTTGTCTTATACAGTTTTTCTTTAAATATTAAAAAAGATAGAAAAATCACTACAGCAGGATATATAAAATGCAATATAGTAGAAAGTCCTACTGAAATATATTGATAAGATAAAAATAAAGTTAATGAAGTTAAAGATGATCCTACAATCCCCGTAAAAAGCAAGGTTAAAAAAGTATTTTTTCCCACTTTTATATTTATTTTCTTTTTTAAAAAATAACAACCTAATAATATCCCTGAAAAAAGGAATCTAAAAAATACAACAGTAATTGCATTCACTCCCCCATTATATGCATAAGTTGCAAAAATAGGCATAGTACCAAAAGAAAGAGCTGAAAAAATAGCACATAGAGTACCTTTCATATTCATTTGATCATTCATTTTAATTACCCCTCTGTTTATTTATTATACCATTTATTTCTATTATACCTTTTAAATACATAAAAAACATCTACCCTTTTTAGTAGATGTTTCTCTTATATGAAGATTATATTTTTTCTATTCCTTCATCTGTAAATTTAATTTTACCTTCCTTTAATAGTCTTCCTATAGCTCTTTTGAATGCATTCTTACTCATATTTAATTCTTCTTTTATTCTCGTTGGGGAAGTTTTATCATTAAGATGAAGCACACCCATTGATCTGTCTAATTGATCTAAAATAATATGTACATCTTCATCCATTTGTTTGTAAGCTTTTTTTCTTAAACTCAAATCTAACTTTCCATCTTCTTTTACTTTAACAACTCTAGCTTCTACTTCATCTCCACACATATAATCTCCATAAAATTCATTTTGGGGAATGAGTCCATGATACTTTAAGTCAACTGCTACAAAAGCACCTATTTCTTTTTTTACTTTGTATATAGTACCAGTTACTTGATCATTTTCTTTATAGGTTGATTGATCATCTAATAATTTATAAACATCCATAGTAGCACATAATCTATCACTTTTATCTGTATATAAAGAAACTAAATAACTTCTTCCTACTTGTACCTTATTTGTTTGTTCCTTAAAGGGTAAAAATAAATCCTTTTCTAATCCCCAATCTAAAAAAGCACCTATTTGAGTTGTCTCTATCACTTTTAATTTCTCTAATTCTCCAAGAGTTATTTTAGGTTTTTTAGTAGTAGCAATCATTCTATCCTCAGAATCCCTATAGACAAATACTTCTATTTCATCTCCTACTTTTATATCCTTTGGTACTTGCTTTTGTGGTAATAAAATATCATCATTTTCTTCATTCTCTGTTTGATTTAAATATATTCCTATAGAAGTACTTCGAATTACTTTTAATATTTGTATTTTTCCTAATTCAATCATACCGCACCTTCTTTCCTATATTCTATTTTTCCCTTATTTTTATAAAATAAATCAACATTTCTCAAAACTTCCTTTATTGTATCATACTCCTTTAAAACGACAAACTTATTTTTAAAATAACTTTTTATACAACTATTGTTTTGGTGCTATTTTCTTTTTATAATTTTATAATACTTAATAATAAGTTGATCCATATCTTCACTCATTTTTAATTTATCCTTAAAATCTATTTCATAATCTATATAACATTGATTCAGTTTTTCTCTTAATCTTTTAATTTCTTTTTTTATTTCTTCTATCTCCTTATTTTCTTTATCTCTCATATTTTCCCCCTTACTCTCTTTTTATTAGTATAAAATATACCCACAATGATCATATTATAAAGATAAATCTTTCTACAAATATCTTACTATTTTTATGATTAAACCCTAAACTTCTAGGGCTTTATCTTATTTTTGAAAATTTTTTACTTATCATTCCCATTTTATTTTTATATTATTTAAAATTTTAAGAAATTAAAGGATTTTTCAAACAATTACAGAATAAATATATATAATATCATTTTAAATAATGGAGGGATTATATGAATAGAGAAGGATTTAATCAGTTTTTAATGAACTCTAATCAAAAAGAAGCAGAAATTTTAATTCAAGCTGCTGAAAATTTAGAATCATCCTACCAAAAAAGTTTGGATGAGATCACTGTAAATGAAGAAAATGCACAAAAATTTCGTATTACTTTGTATCTTGATGAAAATTTAACTCCTGCAGATAAAAGGTCATTTCCTGATGTAGTAAAATTGTATTATGAATTCGTACATAAAAAATCACTACCACCTATAAAAGCAAGAGGAAAAGGACAAAAACATGGATAATAAAAAATAGAGTAGGGAAATTTGTCTTCCTGCTCTATTTTTATATAATATATGAAATTTTTAGGGTTATATAAATAGTTCTGGTGTTTTCCTAGAAGCATACTCTTCTTCTAATTCATATTTGTGTCTTAAATAATCTTCATCATCATAATACTTAGCATTACTAGGACATTTTTTAATACATGCTCCACATTTAATACAAATTCCATTAAATTTAGAAACATCCTCAAAATCAATTGAACCCATAGGACAGACTTCTACGCAAATTTTACAATTTTTGCAATTGTTATTTGTTTTAGGCTTTACTTTTCTGATATCAACTGGTGTACCACTTCTATCTCTAGGCATATAATATTTTCTATATGGTGTATTTCCTTTTACTATTACACTTTCAATCGGAGATTGAGTTGCAATCTTTTTATATATTTCATCAGCAAACTTATTAACTATATCCATATCTTGTTGATCAGGTCTGTTTTTTGCAAGAGTCTTAGAAAAAGAATGTTCTCCTACAAATGCTGCCCCTCCCATCACATTAAAACCATTACTCTCAAGAATATCTTTTAATTCTATTAAAGCATCATCATAATTTCTATTTCCATAAAGAACTACAGCAACTGCCAATGCACCATTTCCTTCAATAGTATTTAAATATTTTAATAATACATTAGGAACTCTTCCAGCATAAACTGGTACTCCTACAATCACCACATCTTCTTCTGTAAAAGATACCGTAGTTTCTCTTACTTTCGGTAATGTAAAATCAATATTATTCAAATGATCTTGATTTCCCATTCTCTCTAAAACTTTATTTCCTATTCCTAATACTACTTTTTTTGTTGTATCTGTAGCACTAAAATACATTGTATTGATTCTTTTGTTCACAAAAAAAACCCCCCTAGATATTTTTTTATATATTTCAAAAGTATTTGGTCTATTTAAATACTTCTAATGATATATATTATTTATATCTTTCCACAAACATTTCTAATGCTCTCACAGAAGTATTAATTTGATCCATACTAGATGATATTTCTTCTGTAGAAGCTGCTTGTTCTTCACTAATTGCTCCTGTACTCTCTATTGTATTACTAATATGACCTACAGTAGTATTCATTTCTGTAATTATTTTTTGAATGTTTTTGACTGCATCTTGAGATTGATCTGCTAATTTTCTTATTTCTTCTGCTACTACGCCAAATCCACGTCCATTTTCTCCTGCCCTAGCTGCTTCTATAGCAGCATTTAGACCTAATAAATTAGTTTGCGTTGCAATACCTTTTATAAATTCTAGAATTTCTGTAGTATCATTTTGCTTTTTATTTAATTCTTGAACACGCATAATTGCATTTTGTCCTGTTTCAGCCAAATTCTCTGCAGATGATGCAACTTGATTAATACTTTCAGTTACTTGTTTAACAACTTTTGCTAGGTTTGTAATGCTCTCCGTAAGATTCTTACTATTTGCAAAATCTATTCCAGAGCTTAAGGTTCCTATCACTTCATGATTTAGACCATATATAGGTGTAAAAATAGTTTTTATCTCTCTACCATATACCTCTGCTGGCACATCTGCAAAAGTTTCTTTTTCATAACGAATACATTCTTCTATAGTTTTGATACCTTTTATAGATTTTCCCTCTGATAAATCTAGCTCAAATTCATTTGCTCGATGATATCCTATATACGTTTCTAAATCTGTAAGACCAACTACCATATCCTCATGAACAATTTTATTTAAATATGGAAGTACTAATTTAAATGCAGCTAATATATCCTCATTTGTTTCAAAATTTCGGGAATTATTCATCTTGTATATTCCTCCTTATATATTAGATCAAACTATATATTGATTTATTATAATTTGATCATATCCTAATCATATCAAATTATTTTGTAATCGTCTTAAAATCATCTAAAATTAATGTAAAATTATCTTAAAAATTTATATTTTAAATTTACTTACTAATCCATTTAACTCTTGGGCTAGATCTGCTAATTGTTCACTAGAATTTGCCACCTCTTCAATAGATGCTGTTTGTTCCTTTACTGAAATTGAAACTTGTTCTGTTGCTGCTGCATTTTGTTGAGCAATTGATGATAAATTATCAACAATAGATACCATTTCATTTTTTTTATTTTCAATTTCTTGGCCAGATTTATTTAAGCTATTTATAACTTTTTTAGTGTTTTCTATAGATTGTGCTATTCCCTCTAATTTTTCCTTCATATGCATAACTTGATCTGTTTGTTCTTTTACTACTTCTTCTGAATTTATCATAGTATCTACAGCATAAGCTGATTTTTGTGTAAGTGCTAAAACAACATTTCTAATTTCTTCTGTAAATTGGTTTGTATCTTCTGCCAATTTTCTTATTTCCTCTGCAACTACTGCAAAACCTCTGCCATATTCTCCTGCTCGTGCAGCCTCAATAGCCGCATTTAATGCTAATAGATTCGTCTGCTCTGCTATAGATTGAATCATAGAGCTTGCCCCTTCTATTTGCTTAGCACTTTCATTTGTACCAATTATGATCTCTTTTATTTCTTTAGAATTTTCTATACTTTCTTCTGTTTTAGATACTAATGACAAAACAGACTCTATCCCCTCATTTTTCAAATGATCTACTTCATCTGTAGATAAATTTAATTTTTTCATATAATCTTGATTTTGATTTAATACTTTACCCATTTGTTCCATAGCATCATCACCTTTTTGTGAATCTTTTGCTTGAGAGGATGCACCTGTTGCTATTTCTTCTATCGTATTTTCTACTTCATCTGAAAATTTTGCAGATTGTTGAGATATTGCCATAAGTTCTTGAGAGGAAGCTGATACATGAGTCGATACCTCATATGTTTTTCTAACCAAATCTGTAAAATTACTTTGTAATTTTGCAAGTGCATTTGTAATTTTCCCTATTTCATCTTTTCTGTCCATATATTTAGTAGCCTCATCTTCTACAAAAGTAAGATCATAATTTGAAACTCTCTCAATATGACCCGTTAATAATGTGATTGGCTTGACTAAACTTCCACTTACCCAGTATGTAATCATTACTCCTATTGTTGCTGCTATGAAAACAAATACTATAAGTAAATTTCTAAGATGATTTACTTCTTGTAAGATCTCTTGAGTCTCCATTCCAATAGTAATCACCCAATGTGAATTTTGTATAGGTGCAAATCCAACAATGTTTTTCACTGTATCATAGCTATAATCTCCACTTCCTGCTTCTCTTTTTAAAATTTTATTTTCTATAAGGTTGGCCAAACTCATAAAAGCTGGATTTTCTTTGGCAGTTTGTACAATGTTACTTTGATTTAAAACAAGTTCTCTATTTTTATGGCCTACAGTATTTCCTTGATCATTAATAATAATTCCGAATCCTGTTTTTCCATAGTTTACATTCTCTGCAATATCACTTAGAAAAGTTCCTTCTCTTCTTCCATAGAATACTCCTTGAATTTCACCACTTTCTATAATAGGAGCTGCAAAAATTACTACCAATTCACCTGTAACTTTACTAATTATTACATCTGAAACTGTCACTTCACCTTGCATAGCCTTCTGATAATAACCTCTATCTTTTAAATTTGCTGTACTTCTCTCCATATCAAAGGTAACAGATTCTCCATTTTTATCTATAAAAGCAAATCCTAAATATCCTGTTCTTTTTGCTTCATTTTGAAAGTAACTCACCTTTTCTTCCCAAGGAATTTTTTCATCTAAAATAATTTTGTTTTGAGCAAAAGCATCAATATATCTTAACTGTTCATCTACTTTTGATTGAACATATTTTGCTTCTAAAATTGCCATTTTTTCGAATTTATCATGAGCCTCTTTAATTAAATTATTTGTAACTACTTGGATAGCTACAAAACCTACCCCTAATGCGATCAAAAGTATTACCGTAGTAAAAATAATAATAAGTCTAGTTTTTATTGATTTCATTTTTTCACTTCTTTCTTTATTATATTTGAAAATTTTTCATATTCATTATATTATAAAAAAAAGGTTCTCTCAACTTGATTAAAATGAATATACACTTTTCATCATAAATATTTAACTTTTTTAAGATTTCCTTTATCAAGTTTTTATTATTGTTATATACTAACTTTGGAGCTATTTTATATAAATATCTTTTTTCTAGTCTTTCAGTAAATCTTTGAGCATCTTTACTAAAAAGTCCTATATTTATAGCTGGTAACCTTAATTTTTTGCGTATTTTTTAAAGGAAGAGCATAATCTACTCCAAATGATGGCATATTATTTTTAAGTACCGATATTACCCTATCGTCATTTACTGCAGATGCATAACTTAAATCTGATATATAGCTAGAATTTTTTACGCACAATATTATATTTTCTCAAAAAAATCTCCTTAAGACTAAATATGGTATCCATCTTAGCCTTAAAGAGCTATATTTTTACATTCTTGCTTATATTAATTTTTAAGTATCAATTGTACCTTATTTTATCATATCTTAAATCCAATTTTTTTCATCACTTCTACTAATTTATTCATATCTATTGGCTTAGATGCATAAGCTTCACATCCATATTCAAAAGCTTCTTGTACATATTCTGTATCAGAAAGAGCGGTAGTCATAATAATTTTTACCTGTTCTTCACTTTTTACATGATTTTGTTGCTCAATTTTTCTAATAGTTTTTAATACTTGCAACCCATCAAATTTAGGCATCATAATATCTAAACAAATCAGATCATAATATGATTTGTCTTTAATAGATAACATATATGCCTCTATAGCTTCCATGCCATCAATAACTAAGTCACATTCACCATATTGAGATAAAAATTTGTTAAGAACTTTTCTACTTATCATATCATCCTCAGCAATTAATATTTTCATATGATCCTCCCCTATATAATTTTTTCACATACAGTATTGACAATATTTAATATTCCATGTTTATCCTCTTTCCTAGATAAAAGTTTAATCTTAAATATACTTTCTCTTAGCTCCTCTACTGCTACGACTTTTTCAAGCCAACTTTCTAAATTTATACACAACTGTTCTACTTCATCAAATTTATTGAATTCTAATGATTTATGGATAAGATCTATATGTTTTTCCATCATTTGTTTTTCTTTATCAATATATTGATCTTTTCTTAACATATCAAAAATCATTGTCTCTAGCTTTTTAAGATGAATAGGCTTAGATATATATTCATCTATCCCTTTTTCTAAAAATTTTTCTTTATCGCCATGAAGTGCAAAAGCTGTAATAGCTATGATTGGAGTTTTTTTATTATTTTTTTCTAATTTTCTTATTTCTTTACTTGCTTGTACTCCATTCATAATAGGCATCTGTATATCCATTAAAATTAAATCATATCTTTTCTTTTTAAAACATTCTATTCCTTCTAATCCATTTTGAGCAATATCTACAAAATATCCTTTTTCTTTTAAAAATTTAAAAAGAAGCGATTGATTTACTATGTCATCTTCTATAATAAGTATATTTGCCTTTTTAAAATTATTTTGATATTCATATAAGTTATTTTCTATTTTTACTTTTTTGTTTTTATTATCATTTGCAATTTTAAAAGATAATAAAAAATAAAATTCACTGCCTTCATTCTCTTTGCTTCTAAAATCAATGCTCCCTCCCATTACCTCAATAATTTGTTTAACAATCACAAGTCCTAATCCAGTTCCTTTATGTTTCTTTGTTAAGCTAGAATCTAATTGACTAAATCTTTCAAATAATTTCTTTTGATTTTCTGGTGAAATTCCTATTCCTGTATCTTTAATAGAAAAAAGAATTTTTTCTTTTTGATTCTCTGATGACATTTTTTTTATATTTACAACTACTTTACCTTTGTCTGTAAATTTAATAGCATTGTGAATTAAATTATTTAATATTTGTGTCAGTCTATAAGGATCTCCTACTAATTGTTTAGAAATATTTTCATCTTTTTGAATAATAAATTCAATTTTTTTTTCTTTTGCTGCAATTGTATTTGGTTTCTTAATATTATTTAAAATGATATCTATATCAAATTTTATATTCTGAATCAAAAGTCTTCCAGCTTCAATCTTTGAAAAATCTAATATATCATCAATAATATTTAATAATGTATTTGCACAATTTTTTGCCGTATATAAATTTTCTCTTTGTTCTTTATTAAGATTTGTCATTAAGGTTAGATCAATCATTCCTACAATTCCATTAATAGGTGTTCTAATCTCATGACTCATATTCGCAAGAAAAGATCCTTTTGCTTTATTTGCTAATTCAGCCTCTTCCTTTGCTTTTTTTAAATTTTCTTCATATTCTATTTGAGAAGTTATATCCTCTACTGCTATAAACACCTCTTTTTTTTTATTTGTATCAATAGGAACAAAACTCAATTTAAACCACACAGTTTTCTTTTCTTCTTGAATAAGAAAAGTCTTTTTTATAATTTTATGAGTTGATCTCTCATTTTTCAATAAAAAATCATGAATTGTTTTCCTTATTTCACAAAATTGACAAAGTTCTTCACTTCCACATCCTTTATCATTTGAAACAATACAGTTTAGACCATCTCCTAATTGTTTTCCAATCATATTGTCTTCCTTAGATTGAAACATTCTAAGGATAGACTCATTTACTTTGTAAATTTCTCCTTGATCATTTAAAGCAATCATACCTATTGGCATATTTCTAAATACACTTTCTAAATTTTTAGTCTCTAAATTTTTTTTTTCTATTGTTTTTATATCTAATTCTTTTAATATATGGTAATCTTTTGCTTTCATAGGGTAGACCTCCTTTGCCACCGTTTATTTCATAACCTATTTCATATTGTAAAATTCATTATTTAAATTTATTTTTTATTTCTTTCTTGCTATTCTCATCAAAATCATTTTCATATAATATTATTTTGTTATCTATTTTTTAATTTAAATTTTTTAACCTGCTCTTTCATAGTATCTGCTTGACTATATAGCTGCTCACTAGCAGCAGCTGTTTGTTGAGAAATTGCAGCAGTATTTTGTATTACATCTGCTATTTGACTAATACCTTTTGTTGTCTGATCAATAGATATAGCTTGTTCATCAGATGCTCTTGAGATTTCTTGAATAAGCTCTGCTGCATGAGAAATTGCTTCGACTATTTTTTGAAGTGCCTCTTCTGTCTTATTGGCAATCACTGTTCCGTTTTCTACTTTCTTAATAGAATTTTCAATCATTTCTGTAGTTTCTTTTGCTGCTTTTGCAGATCTTGCTGCCAAATTTCTTACTTCTTCTGCAACTACAGCAAAACCTTTTCCATGTTGACCTGCTCTTGCTGCTTCTACTGCCGCATTTAAAGCTAATATATTTGTCTGAAACGCTATTTCATCAATTACTTTTATTATTTTTGAAATATTATTAGAAGAATTGTTAATTTCTAACATAGCTTGTAACATTTGTATCATTTGTTCATTCCCATGATTTGCATGTATCTTTGATTCCTCTGCTAATTCCTTTACTTTTACAGCATACGTAGCATTTTTTTTCGCTTGTTCTGATATTTCTTCTGCTGACGCTGTCAATTCTTGTATGGCACTTGCTTGTTCCATTGATCCTTCAGATAAAGATATACTAGAATCTGCCACTTGTTTAGATCCTTCTGACACTTGATCTGCTGCCAAATTAATATGAGACATAACTTGATTTAAGTTTATACTCATATCATTAAAATTTTGTGTAAGATTTCCAAATTCTTCTTTTGTATGAATATCTATCTCTATATCTAAATTTCCATCTGCTATTTGTTGAGTAGCTTGAATCAATTTTTTTATAGGATTTTTAATACTTCTAGTAATAAATAGCCCCAGCCCTATAGAGAATATAATTGCTATGCTTATAAATATTATCATAATTATACTTGCATTTTGTGCTGCATTGGAATTGCTCTGGTATGTTTTTTTTGCTGTTTGTACCTTCATCTCCACCATTTTTCTATATGAATTTTCCATTTCTTTTCTTGTATTTTCTGCTTCTGCTCCATTCATCAAAACTATAGCTTCATGTTTATATCCATTTTTAGATAATTCAATAACTTTTTTCATAATTTCATCATATTTTATTTTATTTTGTTTTAATTCATGAGTAAGTTTTCTTCCTTCTTCTGAAAATAATGTAGTTTCATATTTTCTAATATTTGTATCAAACTCTTCATTTCTTTCTCTGATTCTATTTTCATAATCTTCTATCATAAATGGATCTTCAGTAAGTATGATATCCTTTATATTTCCTCTCATTCTGTGATATGCTTCTGTATAAATTACCTTTTGTGCTAACGGAACTGTCATAGTTTCATACATTGCTCTATCACGTTCCTTCATTTCATCTAAATAAATCATACCTACTATTCCAACAACAGTAGTAATCATCGACACTATAATAAATCCTAACATTAATTTTATTCCTACTTTAAAATTAGCGTACCATTTCATAAAATCTCCCCCTTATTTATTTTGTTTCATATTCATGATAGTCTCTATTTCTTCATCATTTAATAACCTTTCACAGTCTATGAGAAGCTTTATTTTATCTCCTACTTTTCCTATCCCTTTCATAAATCTATTTCTTGTTGTATTCATTTGAGGTGGATCAACAATATCTAGCTCTGGTATATCTATCACATCAGAGACTTGATCTACCGCAAGACCCACTACACTATCTGCTACATAAATCACAATCAAACAGGTTCGATCTGTATATCTTTTAAAAGTTTTTTTAAATCGAGTTCTTACATCCATAATAGGAATAATTCTTCCTCTAAGATTAATAATTCCTTTTATATATTCTGGTAAATCTGGTACCTCTGTGATTGGCTGTATACTTATAATCTCAATTACATATTCTATTAAAATTGCATAATCTTCATTTTCAACTTCAAATATTAAATATTTATCCTTTTGTGTATCTTCTTTGAATTCATTTTCATAAAATATTTCTTTCTCCATTTATACCACCTCTTTTCTAAATCTAATTTCTAGAATTTATATTTAAAATATATTTTGAATATCTAAAATCAAACTAATACTTCCATCTCCTAAAAGAGTGCATCCTGCAAGTCCTTTAATATTTTTCTTTTGTTTAATATATTGAGGCAAAGATTTTACAACTACTTGTTGTTGTCCGATCAGCTCATCTACAAATAAGGCAATTGATTTTTGATCTTGTTTAACAATTACTAATATACCTGCTGATAATTCTGTTATATTTGTTTTTACATGATAGTATTCATAAAGTCTAACAATTGGATAACACTCTCCTCTGATCATAACCATTTCATTTCCGTCTGGATCTTTAATACAATGCTCTTTTTCTGGTCTAAAAGATTCTTGAATAGAAATGATAGGAATAGTATATTTAGATGTACCCACCTTTACATTCATTCCATCAATAATTGCTAATGTAAGGGGTATCTCCATAATAATAGTAGTTCCTTCTCCTTCTATACTATCTACTGATAAAGTTCCTCTGACTTCTTCCAATCCTTTTGCCACTACATCCATACCTACTCCTCGTCCTGAAAATTCAGTAACATTTTCTTTTGTTGAAAATCCTGGAAGTACAATTAAATTATATATTTCTTTATCAGTCATTTCTTCTATAGGTTTAGTAAGCAAATTTTTTTCTTGAGCTTTTTGTAATATTTTTTCTTTGCTAAGTCCTTTTCCATCATCTTGAACAATAATAAGTACGTCACTACCAGAGTTTTTTGCCTCTAACGTTACTGTTCCAAAAAACTCTTTTTGTTTTTTTATTCTTTCTTCTTTATGTTCTATGCCATGATCAATAGCATTTCTAATCAAATGCATAATAGGATCTGATATATGTTCAATAATATTTTTATCTACTTCTGTATCTTCTCCTATTAATTTTAGTTGTACATCTTTATTTAACTTTTTACACATATCTCTAGTAATTCTATGCATTTTCATAAATGTATTAGATAAAGGCACCATTCGAATAGACATAACTACATCTTGAATTTCGTTTGTTATTTTATGAAGTTGTCTTGCAGCTTTATTAAAATTTTCTAATTCCATATTTTGTATTTCAGGATTTTGAGTAACCATGGCTTCTGCTATAACCATTTCTCCCATTAAATCCATTAAATGATCTAATTTTTTCACATGTACACTCATGAAACTTTCTTTGATTCCTTTTATATCACATTGTACATCTTCTGTTTTTATATTTTCTTTATTCATTTTTGGTATTTTTATATCCTCTGAATTTACAATTAATGTTTGGGGATTGTGATTGATAATTTCATCTTCTAGTTTATACTCTTCTTCTAATTCTTCTATTTCTAAACTTTTTAAAAAAATAGTCTTATTTACCATCTGATAAATTTCATCATATTCTTTATCCGTTTTTATCCATATTTCAAAACCATTTTCTCTAATTTTCTCAGTACTATCCTCATCTATAATATCTTCAGGTATATGTTTTATTGTTTCACAATTATTTTTTAAATTTTGAATCATTGTAAAAGCTCTAATATTTTCCATTTCACATCTATCTTCAAAGAAAATTTTCATTCTAAATTTATAATGTTTTTCTGATATCTTAGATAAATCTGGAGCTATATAATATTGAGGCTTTTCAGTAAATATTTCTTGTTTGATTTCTTTTTCTAAACAATCTTTATCCTTTAAACTATTTAGATAGTTGTTAATTTTTTCTATGATTAACGAAGGATTTCCATCTACTTTCTCATGTTTTTTAATTTTTTCAAGCTCCCCTTGAATAAAATCAATTTCTTCTAAAATTAAATCACATATAACCGCATTATCTATTTTTATATCCTGCTTTTCTCTAATAAAATAAAATAAATCTTCCATAGAATGAGCCAAAACTTCTATTTCATTAAATAACATCATAGCTGAAGATCCTTTAATATTATGCATACATCTAAATATTTCATGGATTTCTTCTTGTGTAAACTCTCCCTTTCCTTCACTTTCTATAGCAATAGATTCCAATTGCTCAATAAGTTGACTTGTCTCAAATATATACATATCTAGCATAGGTATATAATCCAACATCTATATCCCTCCATACTTATTTATTTTATCCTTATCATTTAAATCTTTTTGCATACTTTTATATCTTTTATTCATTGTATGCGTTTTTCTTTCATGAATATAATACGATTGATGCAAACTCCAAATATGTTTTTCTATTAGTTCTTTACATTGCTTTTCATGAAGATTTTTTATTTTTTAATGTATCATGATCCATAATTTCTTTTTCGATATTTTTAAAAAATTATTTATTTTTAAAATTTTATGTATTTTTTAAGTTATACCCTCCTTTGATTCTTAAAAACATAAGGTTCTATAATAAATGTTGGGGTGAATAACTCCAACATTTAATTTTTTGCAAAAAAATA
>NZ_RYYS01000083.1 GCF_004138215.1 Anaerophilus nitritigenes | reverse complement strand
TTTTGTAACTCGCCGTCGTTTTGACGACTTAAATATCTTATCATTTTTGTTTCTTGTTGTCAATCACTTTTTTGTAACATTTTTTGTGATAACAGAATATATAATATCACATCTTTCACATTTCGTCAACTAAAAGCTTTTTCTAATCTTACAAGCTTACCCTTCTTGCGAGGACAAATATTACTATACCATTTTTTTTATATGTCGTCAATATCTTTTTACAAAATATAATTTTCATTGTATTTCATCTTTAAACTAATACTTGTCTTTATTTATTTCTACTTTTATTGATTTTATTTTTAGACTTTTTTAAACTTAAATATTCATTTTATTTAATATAAGCGTAGTCAAAAATTCTCTTTATGTTATAATGAATCAAAATAAAAAAGTCTCTCTTTGAAAAAATTATAGTTATCCACAATTTACTCATTTATATAATTTCCTAAAGAATAAAAAATACTTATGTAATATAAATTTTTACTTTTACAATGTACAAAATAATAAGATATAATCTGATGAAAAATTTTTAAAATAGGAGGTATTTTGCATGCTATCATCCAAATTAAATAAAATTACACCTTCCTTTACCATAGGAATCAGCGCAAAAGTAAAAGAATTAAAAAATAATGGCTTAGATATTATTGATTTGAGTATTGGAGAACCAGATTTTTTTACTCCACATGTGGCAAAAGAAAATGCAATAACAGCCATCACGCATAATAAAACCAAATATGATTTAGCTGTAGGTTTAACGGATCTTAGAAAAGCCATTCAAAATAAACTTGAAAACGAAAATAGTGTATCTTATGCTTTAGATGAAATTGTTGTATCTAGTGGTGCAAAACATGCTATTACCAATACACTCATTGCCCTTTTAAATTTTGAAGATGAAGTACTTATCCCTAAACCATTTTGGGTAAGTTATCCTGAAATGGTTAAATTAGTAGGAGGTAATCCTGTCTTTATAGATACAAAGAAAGAAAATCAATTCAAAGTCACAACAAAAGATATAGAAGCTTCGATCACTCCAAAAACAAAAATGATATTTATTACAAATCCTTCTAACCCAACAGGAGCTATCTATACAAAAGAGGAATTAAATCAGATCGTAGCAATTTGTGCAAAACACAATATATATATTCTTGCAGATGAAATCTATGAAAAAATTTGTTATACTGATACTTTTACAAGTATTGCATCTCTTTCAGAATGTGCAAAAAATATTACCATCACTGTCAATGGATTGTCTAAATCTGCTGCTATGACAGGATGGAGAATTGGATATACTGCTTCTAATAAAACGATTGCAAAGGCTCTAGGGACTATACAAGGTCACTTAGTCTCTCATCCTAGTACTATTTCTCAATACGCTGCTCTTTCAGCTTTAACAAACTGCCAATTAGAAATGAAAGAAATGGTTTGTGTATATAAAAATAGAAGAGATACAGCTATACATGCACTTAAAGAAATAAAAAATATTGATTTTATTCATCCTGATGGAGCTTTTTATCTTTTTATTGATTTATCTGCTCTCAAAAACAAGTTTACATGGAAAGATAGCTTTTCTATTGAATTTTGTAATGATTTATTAATGAATGGAAAAGTTGCAGTCGTTCCTGGAATAGCCTTTGGAAAAGATGATTTTATTCGCATATCCTATGCTTGTGATGAAAAATACTTATTAGATGGACTCCACAGAATCAAGACTTTTATACAACAACTTTAGCTTGTATAAAACATCATAAAAACTTCACTAAATTTTCACAAATTCTCAATAATGGTTATTAATTTTATAACTTTGCCAAAATATCGTTTATCTACAACATGAAGCTTCATATATGTATGGATGGACTGTGGATAACTACTTGATTTTTCAAAAATTTATCCACAGTTTATCCATTTTTTGTCTTGTATATATTACATAAATTAACAGAAAAAAAGACCTAAGACGGTCCTGCGTCCTAAGTCCTCTTAAACTAGCGACGACCTACTCTCCCAGGGCGCTACCGCCCAAGTACCATCAGCGCTGAAGAGCT
>NZ_RYYS01000082.1 GCF_004138215.1 Anaerophilus nitritigenes | reverse complement strand
TATGATGAAAATGGTAAAAGTGAAGCAATAGAATTTTTTGAACCTACAGAAATCATCTTTAATAATGTTTCATTAATAAATAAAAATTATGATGACATTGTAAATGTATTTCAAAAATTAGATAGCCATCTTGATTTTGAAGAAAATATTGGATTTGTATGTCAAAAATATGATATTGGTATATTTGCACCTTATCGGATAGTTGAATCTGTGCTAGTAGGCAAAAAAGGATATTATGATTTTTAAATCAAAAGAAGAGAATCAAGGTGTCCCCTTGGTTCTTATTGTGAGCTGAATAATCAATTCTTCGATTGCTGATATACTTGCCACAACACAAATTATATACATTAACACAGTTGTATTAATATATGGAAGCAATATAGGAAACAGGAACAAAACTATACCAGCAATTTTATTTCCATAAGTGTGAATACTTGCAAAAGTTTTATATTTTTTCATTGCTATAAATATGGATGTTAATCTAATAATGGCAATTAAAATAATCCAAATGACAATTTTACTTGTAATATTTACAATCGGATAAATTAAAAATAATAATATACCTACCATTATCATGTCAGCTATTGAATCAAGCTTTGCACCCAAACTACTTGTTGTATCTGTCTTTCTGGCAATAAATCCATCTATAATATCGCTAAATCCACAAATTACATATATTAAGTAAAAGGCGAAGCTTAGTGGATTGGTATAAATTAACATCAGAGAAAAAATTATTCTACTAGAGGATATACAATTGGGTAGTAATTTCATCTAATCACTTCTCCTAAAATAAATCTTTATTAAAAAGAATCACAAGGGACAGGTACCCTCATTCTTTGGATAAAATAAATTCTTTTCATGAACTAACTAATCATTTTGTGCACAAAGAGAAAAAAGAATTATCTACTATTAATTATTTTTTTCTTAGTAGTCATTTTAAATTTCCTAAAAAGTTTTTAAAATAAAAAAAGTAAAAAATGTTTTTAAAATATTTAGATGGGTATCTATTAAATATCAAAACGAAAGGGGTGAGTCCACCAAAACATGAATGAATTACAATCAAATACAAAGTAAAAAGACAACTCTTTGATTCTTTATATTCAATAGAGTTGTCTTTTTACTTTGTATTAAAACAAAAGCTTCTTTTATGTTGTTTAAATAAATCTTTTAAATGTTTTAAGGACCCTAAATAGCTGCTTTTTTATGGTTAAAAGCTACATAGATTACAAAGATCAAGTTTAATTCTTCTCCCTTGCATTTTGTGTATCTCTTATGTTTTTTTGTACTGTTATTGCTGCAAATAAACTTAATGTAAAGGACATGGCATAAAAACCTTTTTCACTTAAAATGATACTGCCTGCATTTCGTAACCCTATTGTCATTAAAAATATTGATATTAGTAATGCAAACCAACTAATACCATAATAAATGCTTGTTACGGGTACACCTTCTTCTTTATCTCTTACGGCCTTTTGTAGAGATACAGCGGAATATAACCCAAATAATAGTGTTGCAAAGTAATACCCCTTTTCGTTTAACTGCATAGTAGGAGCATTATATAGCCCTATCATATAAGCGGATACCCCTATTAATAATGCTAAGTAAGATGCTCCTTTAAAAGCGGATGTAGGAGCACCTTCTTTTATTTCTTCATATTTTGTTTTTTGTTCTATTTCTTCTTTAACTACAGAAACATCGTTACTTTTCAATATTTATCCAACTCCTTTATTTTTTATTTCTATACATTTTGTATATTTATAGGATAGCTCTTTGAAATATTTAAATTCTTTTTATAGAATAAAGGGAATTATAGCTATTACTAGAGTAAAGTATAGTTTCTACTGTGTAAAGTCTTTTGTGTAATTTTAGGACTATATGCTTAGATATCCAAATAAACGTCCTTACGTTCTAAAGAGTTAAATATAACCTAAGGATACCTAAATATAACTTATAGATACTCAAGTTATATTTAGGTGTAAAAAAGTAATTCTACAAAATAACTTAGTATTTTTAGGTTATTTTTTTTTATTTTTAACAAAACATCTCTTTTTGTTGTTTTAAATGTTTTTAAATGTTTTATATGTTTTCTGAGCTCTAAAATCGTTGGTATTACTTGTCTTCAGAGTTTAAATATAACCTAAAGATACCTAAATATAACCTAAGGATACTCAAACATAACTTAAAGATACCAAAACATAACCTAAAGATACCGTAAAGATAACTTAATCATACCCAAATATAACTTAAATATTGAAAAGTTATAGTATGAAATATATAATAAGAAAGGGGAGTTTTAAGGAGGGGTATTATGTCTAAAAATTATATGGTGACAAAATCTAACGCATTAATAGAAGCAAGTTATAAACTGACATTGGGAGAACAAAAGCTTATTTTGTTATTAGTGTCTATGATACAACCAAGTGATAAGGAATTTAAAGAATATCAAATATCTGTAAAAGATTTTATGGAATCCTTAGATATAAAAAACAAGAATAAATACAAACAAGTAGAACAAATAACAAAAAACTTAATGACAAAAGTTTTGAGAGTACATAAAGAAAGGTCTACATTACAAATTAGTTGGCTATCTTCTGCTGAGTATTTTAAAGGCGAAGGTATGGTTGAGGTGTGTTTTGATCCAAAATTAAAGCCTTATTTATTACAGTTAAAAGAAAATTTTACGAGTTACAAATTAAAAAATATCATACGGTTAAAAAGTTATTATTCTATGCGAATTTATGAACTGTTAAAACAATATGAAAAAATTAGAGAAAGAGTTTTTTCATTAGTAGAATTAAGGGATATATTAGGAATGGAACCTAAACAGTACAAGCAATATGCAAATTTAAAACAAAAAGTTTTGCAAGTAGCACATAAAGAAATTAATAAAAAGACAGATATATACTTTGAATTTGAAGAAATCAAACAAGGACGAAAAGTAGATAAAATCAAATTTTACATAGAATCTAAAAATAATAAACTCCCTAAAGATGATGCTTTTAAAGAAATTGCAGCGACTGAAGATAAGAAAGCTGAATTTGATCCTTTTGTTTTTTCATTAAAACAAATCATAAAAGAAGATCTAACAGACGATGAATTAAAAGCTATATTAGACACTGCTAAATATGATATGACCACTATTATTAAAAAATATGAACTAGCAAAATCATCTACATATGACAATTTGGTAGGATTTTTGATTAGTGCTATAAAAAAAGATTACAAAGAACCAATCAAACAAACAAAGAATAATAGATTTCATAATTTTGAAGGAAGGACTTCAAAATATACAAAAGAAGAGCTTGAGGAAAAGCTAAGAATGAAATAAAAGACTTTTTTTAATGTTACTGCCTGTCTTTTTCAAAATACTTACTTTTTTATATCCTAAATTTAGCAATATCAAAGAATATATCAAATTATGATAGATTCTTTTTTTTATGTCTATAATTTGATAATCTTATTATATAATCATAAATTTCAAGAAAGGACTACTATGGCTAAAAAATATATTTATGTAAATGGTAAAATCCTTTCTTTTATAGATATTAACTCTATTACAGTAAATTAAACGATAGTTATTTCAAAGAAAAAAATAAAGCTTTATAAAAGTTATCACGGAACATCTAACCCGTTAGAATTTGACAAATAAGGGTATTTACGTATAGTATTGTATATAACAAAAGAAACGTTTCGAATATATCTAACAAAAGAAACTCTCGAAAACTTCCTATGATTAACTTACCTATCATTGCAAAATCAATTTTTTATCCCAATGTATAAAGTGATGCAAAACATTTTTATATAGACAAATGAAATTTAAAAAGATTTGAAAGGAGGAAAGATACAGCTAGATGATATCAATCTTTATTTACACAAAATAAAATAGGGGGAATTACAAAGTATGAAATTAAAAAAACATTTAATGATAATAATGTTATGGATGCTAATGGTTTCTATATTAGCAGCTTGTTCTCATCAAGCAAACAGTCAAAGTCAAGGTACAAAAGAGACTATTGTTTTTGCAGATGCTGGATGGGACAGTATTCGTTTTCATAATGCAGTAGCAAGGATGATCCTTGAAAAAGGATATGGATATCCAACGAATAAAATAATGGGGTCAGAACAAACATCATTGTTAGGATTAAGACGAGGGGACATTAATG
The DNA here is from genome assembly GCF_004138215.1 of Anaerophilus nitritigenes. Taxonomy (GTDB): domain Bacteria; phylum Bacillota; class Clostridia; order Peptostreptococcales; family Thermotaleaceae; genus Anaerophilus; species Anaerophilus nitritogenes. The sequence goes on along the minus strand of NZ_RYYS01000082.1, from coordinate 8,828 downwards.
TTTATACAGAGATCTGGACAGGAAATATTATAGATTTATATAATGAAGCCATTGAAAGTGGAGAGATTGTTGAATTGTCTATTAACTATTCTGATAATAAGCAAGGACTATATGTTCCAACTTATGTTATAAAAGGAGATCCTCAAAGAGGCATAGAACCAATAGCGCCGGAATTAAAATCTGTAAAAGATTTAGATAAGTATTGGAAAATTTTTAAAGATATAGAAGATCCAAAAAAAGGGAGAATCTATGGTTCAATACCTGGATGGACAGCAGATACAAGCCTACGAAAGAAAATGGAAAGCTATGGGCTAGACAAAAACTACAACTATTTTCAAGCAGGTTCAGCTCCCGCTTTAGCTGCATCCATTGCAGAAGCAATTGAAAAGAAAGAGCCTTGGTTAGGATATTATTGGGAACCTACTTGGATTACAGGGAAATATGATATGACATTACTTGAAGATGAACCTTATACAAAAGAAAAATGGGAGAATAACTATGCTTGTGAGTATCCATCACAGGATTTGACCATTGCAGTAAATAAAGAACTTTTAAAAGAAGCACCTGAAGTTGTAGATTTTTTAAAGCAGTATAAAACAAGTAGTGAAATTACAAGTAAGGCATTAGCTTATATGCAAGAGAATGAAGTAAATGCAGATAAAGCAGCAAAATGGTTTTTAAAAGAAAATGAAGACTTATGGACAAAGTGGGTTCCAAATGAAATAGCTAAAAAAGTAAAAAAAGCTATCTGATAATACTTAGAAAATAGTTTATAGATTCAATGAAAGAACAATTATACTAGGGGGAATTATATGAAAAGAACATTTGCTAATCAAGACAATCTACCTAAAATACCTATTCCTAAATTAAATGATACATGTAATAGATTTATAGAATGGGTTCAACCATTACTTACAGAAGAAGAGTTTCTTAAAACAAAAGAAATGGTTGAAAAATTCAAAAGTAAAGATGGGGATGGAAAAAAGCTACAAGAAGAGCTTATAAGGTGGGCAGAAAGAAACAATCTATCCAACTGGACAGCACCTCTTTGGGAGAATCTATATTTAGCATCTAGAAACCCTCTTATCATAGAGGGAAATGTTTTTTATATTATAAAAAATAAGCTAAAAGATTTAGGGGTTACACAAGAGTATATGGCTACTGCTCTTATTCTATCTGTTTGCAGATTTAAGGGTTTAATTGATCGAGAAGAATTAGATGTTGATTTACAAGAAGACAGACCTATTTGTATGCTTCAGTATAAAAGATTATTTTCTGCTACAAGGGTTGCTAGAAGAAAAAAGGATTTATTTAAAATAAAACCTTCTCAAAAATATATTGTTGTTTTATATAAAGGGCAAATATTTACCGTAGATGTAGAGATGGAATCAGGAGATATCAGGTCTTTTTTAGAAATTCAAGAGGATTTAAAGTATATCATAAATATGAGCAAAAGAATAGAAGGAGAAGGTCTGGGAATACTTACTACCATGAATAGAGATGAATGGGCAGATACGAGAACATCTTTATTTAAAATAGATGAGAGGAATAAAGTAAATATAGAAAAAATAGAAAATGCGATTTTTGTATTATGTTTAGATGATGAAAGTCCAAATAACTTAGAAGAAGCTTCCAATATGATGCTTCATGGGAATGGAAAAAATAGATGGTTTGATAAATCATTACAGTTTATAGTTTCTAAAAACGGAGAAATAGGGATCAATATGGAGCATACTGGGATAGATGGGTCTGTTATATCAAGATTTACCCAATGGATTTATGAAGATATGGATAAAATTCATATACATGAAAAAAAATATTTTCAAAATAGACCTGAAAAACTAACATTTGATTTAAATGATACATTGAAAAAACAAATCAGTAAGGCTTTCAATCAATTTAATGAAGTTGTTGCTAATACGCAAACAAGGGTATTTCATTTTGATCAGTTTGGAAAAAATCTAATAAAAACATTCGGAATAAGCCCTGATGCATTTGTTCAATTAGCTTTGCAATTGGCCCAGTATAAATTATATGGACGATGTTATAGCGTATATGAAGCAGTAATGACTAGAAAGTTTTTGGCAGGTCGTATAGAAGTGATGTATTGTGTATCTATGGAATCTATTGAGTTTATAAAAAATATGATATCTGATTGTTGTGATCATAATAAAAAAGCAGCATCTTTAAAAAAAGCAGCACAAAAACATGTAGACCGAATCAAAGAATGCAAAAATGGAAGAGGGATAGATGGCCATTTATTGGGATTACTCAACATGTATGATTCTTTTGGTAAGGAGATAGGGGTTGATAATTTACCCCCAATTTTTACGGATAAGGGATATGTAACATTGACTCATAGTACAATATGTACTAGTACAAGTTCTATAAAGGGATTAAAGCTAGCTGGATATGGACCTGTTGTTGAGGATGGGTTTGGTATTCGATATCTTAAAGAGAATGACTATATTTGTTTTAATGTAACAAGCAGAACCTATATGAAAGAAAAATTAAACAGGCTGGTACTCAATATAGAAGAGTCTTTGATAGAAATGGCGGAGATCATGAAGCTTTTATCTTAAAGTTTATTTATATTTTTAAGCCTAAGAGTGTAACAAAAGTGGAAGTTGCTTTCTTAGGCTTGTATTTATATAAAATAGCTAATAAAATGTATTGTATTAGCTATTTTATATAAATATTTGACAACTTATTGTATAGTGAATATATTAATACTGAGGAAAGACAAGAAACTTTTTTAATATTTCAAACAAAGTTAATAGAAAAGTAAATTGCAAAAGGAGTTACAAATATGGATAGAAAAGAAGAACTTGAAATAGAGGAAAAAATCGAAAAAAGTAAAGATACTGTGATTAATGCTATTGCTGAAACAATGGATTTATATGGTGTTACCAATTCTATTGCTCGTTTGTATGGAACTATGTATTTTCATAAAAATGCCATATCGTTAGATGAAATGAAAAATGAACTAGGTATGAGTAAACCTAGCATGAGTAAAGCTGTACGTACCTTATCTGAAAATAATTTGGTTAAAAAGGTTTGGCAAAAAGGTTCTCGTAAAGATTTTTATTTAGCTGAAAAAGATTTTTTTAAGTATTTTGCAACTTTTTTCTGTGAAAAATGGAATAGAGAAGTAAGGATAAATTTAGAAGCGATTTCAATGGTAGAAGAAAATTTAAAAGATGTTTTGAAGGATTCTAAAGCTAATGAAACAATCAAAGAAGAAGCCAAATATTATTGTCAGCAATTAGAAAAATCAAAAGAATATTATTTTTGGCTAGAGCGTTTATCTGAGAGTGTAAAATCAGGAGATATATTCAAATATATCCCAATAAAAAGTGAAGAATATTAGAAAAGGTTTCACAACAAAGCCCTTTAAGAAAAAATAAATTTTTTTAAGGGTTTTTTTTATTAATAGCTCATTCCCTTTACAGAATTTGAACAGAATATATACATATATATCTTAAATTTATTGATTCATTTTTTCTTATTTTCATGCTTGTCCACTATTCCGACAGAATTTTCAATATATTCATGATATGATTAAAGCAAAGAAATATTTATAAAGATGCTTTTATAAATATTTTTATAATAAAAAAGGAGTGATCAACATGAATACATCAATCAAACGCAAGAGTATATCATTTATAATGGGATGTCTATTATTACAACCTATGAGTGTATTTGCTGCAAAACCACTAAATAATACCACATATAATACTACATATCATAGCATTCAACCAGCTTCTATTACTGGGGCCGCTGTTGTAAAAGTTATAATAGAAGGAATAGCAATATATGTAACATGTGAAGTATCAAATGGTATTATAGAAGGAGTAACTGGAAACGATTTAAAAGGATGGTCAAAAGTAATTACAGAAACACTAGTAGGGAAAGCTTATGACGCTGTTAAAAATGGAATAACTATAAAAGATCATCCATGTTTAGGACCAAATCCACCAGGATCTTGTGGAAGGAAATAAGTCAGAATCTTGTGGAAGGAAATAATATGAAATTTATAATAAACATTATTTTAATCATATTAATATATATTATAAGTTTATACATTAAAGATTACTATGATATGGGATTTATAGGTACAATGTTAGTATTTTTGATTTTATATGTTATTTTAAATATATTCAAAAAACAATATCTTTAGAGCCTAAATTTTCAGGCTCTTTTTTTATGGAATCAAAGGGACAGGTACCCATCAGAATCAAAGGGACAGGTACCCATCATATTGATTACATATCATCTAAGAGTTTTTTATATATGGTAAAATAAGTATTGTACAGCTATAAAAAAATGAGAAATAATGATTATGAATAGGTTACTTGGGAGGAATAAAAATGAAAAAATTATTTTTAGTGGTATTGATATTATTAATGATAGTAATTTTAAGTGTAGGATGTAGCAAAGAAAAGTCACAGGAAGATAAAAAAACTGAAGTTGAAAACACTAGCGAAATAGAAAAACCATATACTTTTAAAGGAGAAACCCATATAAGTGTGGATGATAGAAGCTTGGTGTTAGAAGATGTTCCAAAGAATATGGCAGAAGAAACAGTCTTAAAAAACTTTTTATATAACATTACTAGTGAGTTCTCTAAAATGTTGGATAATAGGGGAGACGAAGACATACAAAACTCTGAGATTTTACTAGAAAATGAAGAGAAATCATTTAAAGATGGAATTTATATACAATCATATATTATCCATGAAATCTCTACTTTAAAAGAAAAAGAATATAATGAGGAAAAATTAGATAATGGTAAGTTAAATCCTTTGTATTACTATGATTGGAAAGAATGTGTAAAAAAATATAACTTAACAGAATATGAAATTGTTAATGTTAATTTTACACAAACTCATTCAAAAAAATCAAATGAACTAGGCCCACAATGGGGAGATGGAAAATATTATAGGAATTTTATAGTTGGGAAAACTGCTGATGATAATGTTTATAAGATTTTTGATTTTGGAATGATGTGGTCTAGACAATAGGAAATCAAAAAGTAAGATAAGACCTATATGTTATTCTTAAAATATAATATTTTCTGAGTAGTATTTAAAATGTCGAAATAAGTAAAAAGGAACAATAAATAATTTAAAGAACTTTATATAGAGTATACCTATCTTTGGAAATATTTTTAAGAAAATTCTTATGACTTTTTTTACGACTCTTTCTTTTCTTTCTTGATACAATTTTTACAAGGGGGCGAGGATCATTCATGATTTGTATATGATTTCTGATTTAATTGGTATAGAAAATACAAAAAAGCTTATGAAAGAGTTTGGAGGTAGTTCTATTTATATTCCTAGAGAGGATCGAGTAAGTAGAAACAAAAAGATTCTAAAGGAGTACAACGGCTACAACTCTCGTGAGCTTGCAAAAAAATATGGTCTTTGCCATAAAACCATTCAAAGAATTCTAAAGGAGGGGTAAGCATCGCTCTTTAGCCTATTATAATTTGATATTTATAATGTTTTCGCCTGTTTTTGATGGGATGAATATACCTTTAAAAGCTGAAAATATGTTAATAAATGGAATTTATTTGTAGTATAATTAGATATTAATTGTACGTTAAACTAATAGTTAGTACATTTATAGAGGAGGTTTTTTTATTAAAAAAATACTACAAAACCTAAAGCTTATTCTATTTACCCAATTATTTATAACAAACTTGGCAGTTTTTGGATTAATTGCAGTAAAAGTAGAAATGTATTCTATAGTAAAAGTTATATGTATTATTAATTTTCCAATATTCACAATTATGGGAATTAGTTCTCTTATTAATCCTGAACTTGTTATTGAACTAACTACTAAAAAGATATTAACAGCAAATAATATATTATATCAAAAAATAAAAGGTATTATATTTTTTATAATAGGAATATTATTTCTTGGAAGAATATTTAAGTAGCTCATATTGAAATACTCTCATTTAGAAATGAGAGTATTTCAATCAGCATAGATAGGTATTACTTCATATATTTTACCTTTTTTTTCTATTTCAAACCCTATTATTAAATCAGATAATATTTCATTGATAATAAATTTAATTCCATGTGAATTAATCACTGTACTTTCTTTTTCTATATTGGCTAAACTTAGCCCATATATTGGACCTCAACCATATGAGACTATACTTATTTTTATTTCATCATATGTAATTTATTGATTGTTTTGAACTTCTTTAATACTAGTAGTAGTTTCTCTATCTATTTTTATATACATTTTACATCTCGTTTTTAATAATGATCAAAATAACAATAGATTAAAGCATATATACTTTAATCTATTGTTATAATCTCTATACCTAGCTTATTTTAAGGCTATATGGTTTGTAATAATGACCTTGTCTTCCTTTGTTTGCGCAGTTAAATCGTACTTCTGCAGTCATTGATGTACCTCCATTATTTAATACTTCCTCAGATAATCTTAAAAATGCGAATGCGAAGCTATCAGAGAAGAATTATTTTTAAGCAACTTGTTGAAAATAGAGCAAATTTAAAAAAATCTATCTCGTATATCATACATACATCAATTTATAGATGTAGAGGATTTAGCGATCTAGATTTTCTTGTAAAGTGGTGTAGTTTTAATATATCTGCTTAATTATTTTAAATGCAGCAGTTACAGTCAAAGCAATAAATAATAAAGTATTATTAAAAATTATTTTATTCTGTTTTTCAGTTCTATAAGCTTTATATTTGATATTTATCATTGTTAGAACAATAGAACCAATAAAGGATAATGTAAATGTTATTATATTCAAAAGCAGTTGAATTTTTTCAATATCTATGATTAGGAATATTATTAAAACCATTAAAAAAGATATGGTTATAAATCCTTTACTAAGGATATCGTCATGAATTTGTTTTAAAAAATCTTTTTCCATGAGAATTTCACTTCCCATCAATTTAATTAATTATATGATGTAAATGAACCTAAATATTTCTCATATGAGCCAACAAAAGATACATGAAAGTAAAGTCTATGTATTGATTTCATATCTGGTCTAGATTGATGAATATTTTTATAGTAAATACTTCTACGATCGAATATATAAACACCAGTTTTAAAAACACCATCTACCATATAAGCCCCACTAATAGCTTTAATCGTACTTATTGAATCTGCTACTTTTAACAAAACTCCAATTTTATTTAAAGCTTTAAATCCTAATCCCCCTAGATCATAACGATATTCATCTTCACCTGCATATTGCCAATTATCAGATTTATTTTGTATAGAAAATCTATCTTGTATAGAATAAGATGGGATTTCAGATTTTTTTATGATTGTTGTTATATTCTTTCCATTTACAAATATCTCTCTATTTTCGTTCATTTCAATAGTTTGGATTTTGCCATTTTCAACTATTGTAAACTTTTTTGTTTCTTGTTTTGGTACTTCATTACTTAAATTTGTATAAGCATAAGCTCCTTGAACAGTTGTACTGAATGTTAATAAAAGAATAAATACCAATGATTAGTCTTTAGTTTTATTTTATTTTAACAAATAAATCAATATAAGTAAATATATTCAATTTAATGAACTGAATATTATATTTATTCAGAAGGGTTTTGACCTTAGTGTGAGTTTTACAGAATGGTTTAGGGGTCAATCCCCTTTGAAAAGGGGATTGTGGGGTGAAGGCAACGCCGAGGGGTGAAACCCCTGCTGTACACTCTCTATATATAGAGTGAGAGTAAATAGTACCAATATTTAATAAGAAATGCCTTAAGACCAAGCATTTGGAACTGTTTTAATAGTTATCAAATCTGATAACTATTAAAATCAAACTGGTCTATGCCCATTAGCTCTAACAATGTTTACATGAATGGTTGCCGTATCCCATATAGAGAAGTTTTTTAGTTTTGATAACAAATTTCGACAATATATTCTTTATGTATATGTTAATATTATGCTTGCATACATAATTATACATATAGGAGGAGTTACCAATTATAAAGAAAAGTATATCTTTAATATTATCTTTAATTTTAATTATTAGTAGCATGTCTGTAGTTTTTGCTGATGATACTAGTAATGATTTAGTAACAAAATTATCTACAGAATATAATTTAAAAACTGTTGATAAAATTCCTGAAGGAGTTCAACCTATAGTAATTAATTCAGAAGCAGATATGAAAGAGTATATGCAAAAAATTAATGATTTTAACAACCTTGATATAGAACTTGAGTTAGAACCTGAAAATAGTAGATTATTAAATTTAGCAAGGTCAAGTTCAGATTACACTAAATCATTATCTACATCAGAAAGCGTAGCTATAGGTGCAAAATTAAATTTAACTGCTAAAGTAAAAGTTAAAAATTGGAAAATTGATAGAGTATATAATGAAAGAATGTCTTTAACAGGTTTTACTGTAGGATTAGATGTTGATCCAAGAAGTATTGATATTGATGTAGATATTAGTTCAAATAAGAACTCAGTAACTATAGAGGGTGAATGTGAAGTAGACAATTACCTACTAGTAGATGGTATAGTAAAAATGTTTACTGAGACTAGATCACTTAGGTTAAATTATCAAGTAATTGATGCTATTGCAGGTTAACTAATAAAGTGAATGGTGTTAATACAATATCATCTATATTACAAATTAGTAATATATTGTTATTATGTTATGTAATATATATAATTCATAAACTAATAAAAAAATTATAAAAATATGTATGCAAAAGGGGTAAAGTGTACCCTTTGTCAAGGACGTTTTAAGAAAAGAACTAGCTAGCCATAAGATGATTTCTGTATTTAACAGGAGTCATCTTATTTAAATTCC
>NZ_RYYS01000081.1 GCF_004138215.1 Anaerophilus nitritigenes | reverse complement strand
TTTAATCTATATGAATTTTACAGGTTAATTTTATTATTTAAGAATTCGATAAAGCATAAAATTTCCATACTAGTATAAACAATCCAATCCAAACTGCCGATAAAATTCATAGTAACCAAGAGTCATAAAGATGCTAGTCTTGTTTAGAGCAATTGAAAATAATGTTAGCAGATTATGTAAATTGGTTTAATAATTTCAGAATCTATTCAACTTTAGGTTATTTTAGTCCAAAGGATTATAAATTACATAACCTTAAAAAATTGTCTAACTTAGTGTTGATAATCCAGTTGGAGAAGGAGAAGATTTTTCAGAATATGCCATACAACGATATAATAGATGTAAAGATGAGATAAAAGTATACAAAGTAAGAATAAGGGGATATAGAAATGTTTGAGTTAGAGCGATTTAAAAAGGCAAAAATAAAAAAATACATAGAAGAGGGTAATTTACAAAAAGCAAAAATAGCTTTAAAGGAATATAAAGAGTTAAATCAATATGATATGGAAGTTTACTGTATGGAATCTATAATAGAATTTTTAAATGAAAATTATAAAGAGGCAGAAAGTTATTTAATTGATATCTATGATAAATATGAGTTTAATTTTGATATAAATTATAACTTAGGTGTGATTCAAATACATCAAAAAAATTACACAGATGCAGCTAAATATTTAGTTAAAGCTATGTTTATAGATTCAGGTCAAAGTGAACTTGCAAAAGATGCGCTTGTTACAATACCCACGGAAAGTTTAAATAGAGAACAATTTGATAAAATAAAGAATGAAGTATATGCATATTTTTCAAATTATAAAAGGAGTTTTCCAATAAAAAATGCACAGGAATTGTATATAGGAAAATGTATAAAATTAAAAGAAAAATCCTATTATTGTGGCATATATGATTATTATTTTCCAGAAAGGGATAGATTATTACTAAATTATGACAATGATACTTATGGGCTATTTAAGAGTGAAATACTTCCAGGAAGAAAGGTAAAAAAAGAAACATTTAATATAAAAAATAAATCTATATTGCCTATAATGAAAATAAATCAAAGCAATGTATCAGTAATTATAAATAATAATGAGAAATTCGATTTAAATAATAACTTAGTTAATAGATTTTATTATTATCCTATAAACAAAAATACAATGGTTACAGTAAATAGTAAAGATGAATTTGTTGTTGGTGATATAATAGAAATTAAAGCAGATAAGTCAAAACCTAAGTTGATTTTAAATATATTTGTAGATGGATTATCCCAAAAATTTTTAGAAGACAATGGAATTGAAAAATTTATGCCAAACACATATAACTTTTTTAAAGAAGGTACTATTTGTAACAATGCTTATGTTAGTGGAGAATGGACGTATGTTAGCATGGCAAGCTTCTTTACTGGAGAATACACTAAGAATCATAGAGTTTTTCAACCAGATTATGATACAGAAAATATATTTCACAAAGAACTATATAGTGAAATTCTGAAAAAAAATGGTTATTTTTGTTCGAGAATAGATGGAGATTGGAGAAGTACTCCTACATATGGATATATTAAAGGTTTAGACAGATTTTTATATCAACCATCAATTCGTGGAATGCATTCCGATGATATAGTTATGGAAAGTATAGAACATTTAGAAGCTTTTAAAGAGAAAAATAACTTTTTATGGATTTGCATACCAGATCTTCATGATGTTGCAGATGAATTTGAAACTAGATTTAGTACTCAGGTTAAATCTTCTATTACTAATAGAGTTTTTGAAAAGACTAATGAGTCTAGTGTAAAAAAGAAATATGATATTAGTAAAATACAAAGGTATGGGATCCAACTAAAAAGGATAGACACGTATCTACAGGTACTATTCAATTATATAAAAGATAATTATTCTGATGATGAATTTGTTATTAGTTTGTTTGCAGATCATGGACAAGGTTATTTAGTTGATACTGATGAGTTTTTAGATGAAGGAAGGACAAATGTTGCTATGATGTTTAGAGGTAAAAATATACCTAAAGGGCAATGTAATGAACTAATTCAGGGATTGGATTTATTCCCTATTATATTAAATTCAATAGGTATAGGTAATGTAGACATAAAAGATGGCAATGTACCTAAGCATTTTGGAGATGGTAATGAAAGAGAATATACTATAACTGAAAGTGTTTTTCCTAATAATCCATATAGACTAGCAATAAATGATTTGAAGCATAAATTCTTTTTTAATACAAAGGATGTATGTACAAAAGATGGAAGAGTTCAATTGAAAAATTTCAATGTGAAACTTATAAATAAATTAACAGGTAAAGATGAAACAAATATTTATAAAGAAAAAACAGAAAAATATACAAATATAGCTATTAATCATATAAAAGAATTTATAATAATAGCTTAGTTAAAAATAAACCTATAATGTGGAATTTAAATTAAAGTTATTATACGTTTAAATATTATTTGATACCATCTATTAGAGGCTTATTTGTCATGGCTTCAAGAAGTTAAACCTAAAGTATTGCCAAAAAGTAAGCTTGGTTAGGTAATTACAGTTTATCTAACTGGGAATTTTTAACCAATGTATTCCATGGGCAGAATACTTCCCCAAGGAATGTAAATCAGAACTAAAATCCAAAAAATAACATAAGTCCTATTTATGATTATTATCTCATAGATAGGACTTGTGCTATATATGGGCTGTATTTGACGGATACCTACCAAGTAAAGTTATTTTAGTGTAATTATTATGCTTTATTGACAGCATCTTCCTTTAGTACTATAATGTTCATAATAATAAAAAGGAGGATGTTTGTGAACATATATAAATTTGATGTGATGAACACTGTCATTAAAGAAGGTTATACAAATCAAAGAAGTATTGCAGAGGTTACAAATTACTCATTAGGGAAAGTCAATTCAGCTGTACGAACTTTAGTTGATGAGCAATATTTAGATGACCAGCTTACTTTAACAGAGAAAGCTTTAAAAGAAATACATAGAAAGAAACCTAAAAATGCTATAATTCTTGCTGCTGGTTTTGGAATGAGAATGGTACCAATTAATATGGAATTTCCAAAAGGGTTACTAAAAATACATGAAGAACCATTGATTGAAAGAATAATTTATCAACTTCATAAAGTAGGAATATATAATGTTGATATTGTAGTTGGCTTTATGAAAGAAAAATATGAATATTTAATTGATAAATATGGAGTTAATCTTGTTTATAATCCAGATTATGCCCTTAAAAATAATATTCACTCATTAAATTTAGTAGTTGATAAAATATCAAATACCTATATTATTCCCTGTGATATATGGGCAGAAAGAAATCCATTTTCAAATCATGAATTGTATTCATGGTATTCTGTTTCTGACATAGTAGATGATGAGAGTACTGTTAGAATAAACAGAAAGATGGAACTTGTCTCTGTAGAAGAAGGAAAAGCTGGAAATACAATGATAGGGATTTCTTATCTTTTAGAAGAAGAGGCATCTATAGTACGAGATAAGATTAAGAAATTTTGTAGTATGAAAAAATATGATAAGTCATTCTGGGAAGAAGCTTTATTTGATAAAGTTGATAAAATGGTTGTGTATGCTAGAGTTTATAAAGCAGACCAGGTATTTGAAATCAATACCTATGAGCAACTTAGGGAATTAGATGAGAACTCAGAACATCTGAATTCTGATAGTATTTCTTTAATAGCTATGGAAATGAAAGTCACATCAGTTGATATTCAAGATATTTCAGTTTTAAAAAAGGGTATGACCAATTGTTCTTTCCGATTTAGCTGCAAGGATAAAAAATATATTATGCGTGTTCCGGGAAAAGGAACCGATAAATTGATCAATCGAAGAAATGAATATGAAGTATATCGAGTGTTAAAAGAAGAAGGTATTAGTGATAAAGTAATATATATATCTCCAGATACTGGATATAAAATAACAGAGTTTTTGGATAATGCAAGGGTTTGTGATCCGTTTAATATTAATGATGTAAAGTTGTGTATGAAGTTTTTAAGAAAATTTCATGAAAGCAAATTAAATGTTGAACATACATTTGATATATTTAAGCAAATTGAGTTTTATGAAAGTCTTTGGGATGGAAAGCCTTCAATATTTGTGGATTATTCCGAAACGAAGAAAAAAGTCAAGTCATTAAAGCCTATAATTGAGTCATTGCCAAGAGATTGGACACTTACACATATTGATGCTGTTCCAGACAATTTCCTTGTGATAGATGACGAAGTTTGTTTAATAGATTGGGAATATGCCGGTATGCAGGATCCACATGTAGATATTGCTATGTTTGCTATTTACTCTATGTATGATAGAGAGTATGTAGAGTTATTAATTGATAGTTATTTCATAGAGGGTTGCCCTGAAGATATTCGTATTAAGATCTATTGTTATATTGCAGTTTGTAGCTTGTTATGGAATAACTGGTGTGAGTACAAAAGGTTTTGTGGAGTTGAATTTGGAGAATATTCCTTAAAACAGTATCGTTATGCAAAGGAATATTATAATATTGTTCAGGAAGAATTAGTTAGAAACAAAATGATGCCATAAAATCAGGAGGATAAAAAATGAATAGTAGTATTACAGATGAGGCTGTTAAAACAATTGACCATTATAAAGTTGATAATGCAATTATTATGGCAGCTGGCATTTCATCACGTTTTGCACCAATTTCATATGAGTATCCAAAGGCATTACTTAATGTTAAAGGTGAAGTATCAATAGAACGTCAAATCCGGCAGTTAAAAGAGGCAGGAATTCATGATATTACTGTAGTAGTTGGTTATAGGAAGGAATTATTTTACTACTTAAAGGACAAATATGATGTTAATATTGTGGAAAACCCAGAATACAATGTACGTAACAATAACTCAACACTTTATTATGTTAAGGATATATTATCTAATACCTATATTTGTTCTGCAGATAATTATTTTACTGTAAATGTGTTTGATGCTTATGTACAGGAAGCATATTATTCAGCTGTTTTCCAAAAAGGCGAGACAAATGAATGGTGCATTAAGACAGATGACACAGGTCTGATAACTGATGTAGTTGTAGGTGGATCTGATTCTTGGATAATGTTGGGACATGCATTTTTTTCTCAAGAATTCTCAAAAAAGTTTGTAGAAATACTGGAGAGAATTTATGATAATCCAGAGACTAAACCATTATTGTGGGAAGGGATTTATACAAAACATATAAATGAACTTCCTATGTATATTCGAAAGTATTCAAAAGAAATAATTTTTGAGTTTGATACTTTAGATGAACTCAGAACGTTTGATAATACATATTGGGATTGTACTAGATCTAAAATTTTGCAACAAGTCTGTCAAGAGTTAAAATGCAAAGAACGGGATATTCTTAAAGCAAAGCCATTAAATATAAATGGAGAAACTATAGGTTTTACATTCATAACAAATGATATTCTATATAAATACCTATACAGTGAAAAAGTAATAAGAATAGAAGAGGATTAGTATGAATAAAGAAGATTTCAACTTGATTTTAGAATTATGTAAGAATAAGATAAAGGTCCGAGATTTGAAGAGTATCAGGACACAACGTCTAGGGGGATTGACAAATAAAAATTATAAGGTAGATACGGAATTAGGGACATATGTTATAAGGCTTCCTGGTGACGGAACGGAAGAAATGATAAACAGAGATGAGGAACATTTATGTACTGATCTAGCAAATCAAATCGATATTGACTCTCAGCTCATTTACTTTGATGATAAAACAGGAATCAAGATTTGTCGTTATATCCATAATGCTGAAACAATGAATTATCATTTAGTTCGCAAGAGAGAGAATATGAAAGCAATTGCAGAGATATTTAAAAGATTGCACTCATGTGGAGAGTCAGTTCCTGTTGTATTTGATGTATTTGAAAAGATTGAAGACTATGAAAATCTTTTAAATAAATATACAAAGGATTATTTTTGGAAAGATTATCAGGTCGTAAAAGAGCAGGTTTATCAGTTAAAGGATGAGCTAGAAGGAATGAATGTACAGATGACAATGTGCCATAATGATCCCCTTTGCGAGAACTTTATTAAGGGCGAAGATAGAATGTACTTGGTAGATTGGGAATATGCAGGTATGAATGATCCAATGTGGGATTTAGCAGATTTTTTTATTGAGGCGGAATTAACAGCACAAGAGGAAATTATATTCTTTAGGGTTTATTTTGGGCATGCTGTAGATAGTATGATAGAACGACGCATTCTAATAAATAAAATTTTCTTAGATTTTTTATGGAGTCTTTGGGGAAAACAAAGATCTGCTAATGGTGAGGACTTGGTCGAATATGCAAATAATCGTTATAAAAGGGCAAAGACGAATCTAGCTCTTCTAAATAAACAATTTGTGAATGTAATTTAATGAAAATAATTCATTAATATAATAGGAGGATATCACTATGTTTGAGGGATTAGCTGCAGGTTTATTATGGGGGCTTAACACTGTTATTTTAGGCGTAGCTCTCGCAATGACACCTTTTATAAGTACTGAGCAAGCAATTTTTCTAGCACCATTTGTCAGCACTTTTATTCATGATTTCTGTTCGACTTTATGGATGCTCATCTACATGGGAATTAAAAAGCAATATAGTAATATTATAAAGGCTTTAAAAAGCAAAGGTGGAAGGTTTGTAGTTTTAGCAGCACTTTTAGGTGGTCCTATTGGTATGACTGGTTATGTATTATCAATTAAATATATTGGTGCTGCATATACTGCTATTATCTCTGCTATGTTTCCAGCAGTTGGGGCCTTTTTATCGTATGTTTTTTTGAAGGAAAAGATGAAATTGTATCAACTGATTGGTCTAATCGTAAGCATTACAGGAGTTGTTTTATTGGGGTATACACCTGAAAACGGAGGAGTAAGCAATGCTTTTATAGGTTTATTATTCGCACTCTTGTGTGTGTTTGGTTGGGCGGCAGAAGCAGTAATTATATCTTATGGCTTGAAAGGTTCTGATATTAGTGATGAGCAAGCATTACAAATTAGACAGCTAACATCAGCACTATTTTACGGAATAATTATATTGCCTATAATTAGAGGCTGGGGATTTACTATTAATATCATATCTACAAAAACTACATTGATTATATTAGCAGCTGCATTGTTTGGAACAGCATCATATGTGTTTTATTATAAAGCTATTCATAAGATTGGAGCTGCTAAAGCAACGGCATTAAACATTACTTATTGTACGTGGGCAATTGTATTTGGCTACCTACTATTAAATGAAACGGTATCTGTAAAAGATATTATTTGTGCTATCTTTATTATCAGTGGTTCTATATTGGCAGCAAGTGATATCCGTGAATTCTTTCAAAAGAAAAGTTTGAGTTACTAAATTGTCCCCTTCAATAATTAAATCTGAAGTAAATTTTGATGAATCTTCAAGCATTAATTGCTAATTATTCTAGCATAATTGTAAAAAATATATCCTAATGCTAATGCAATGAGAAATCAAAGGGACAGGTACATTGATTATATAATCAAAATATCTCATAGAAAGACTAATAAATTAGTTGATCTGTGGGATTTTTTAATCTATATGAATTTTACAGGTTAATTTTATTATTTAAGAATTCGATAAAGC
>NZ_RYYS01000080.1 GCF_004138215.1 Anaerophilus nitritigenes | reverse complement strand
TGATCCTAAAATACCAAAAGGATTAGAAGAATTACAATAAATAATTTATTATGGAGAGTATTAAGTATTATGCTAAAAAATTTTAGACAAGTATAAAAGATATATATGCATAAAGAGACATGACATAAAAGATTGTGGGTTAGCGTGTTTAGCTATTATATCTACAACTTATGGGTTATAGAAATTGTTTTTAATCAGAAAAAAATGAATTGGTTCTGGATATAGAAAAGAATAATTGGATAATTGCCCTTAAATAATAGGTGTGCATAAATGTTTTAGGACTTAATTACATCAAACCTATTATCATTAGGTAAGTTTTTTTAAGAATTAAATTTCAATTTTTATCTTACAAAACCTCAAATAAATCATTTGAAGAATATTGTTAATTCAATGTTTTTATATAAAAAATTTTAAAAATCTAAAATAACTTAAGAATCTGTTTTTCTACATACTGGAAATTTATTAAATTGAAAATGGCACAAATAGAAACATGGTGTCTAACATTATGTCTATAATGAGTTCTAGAGCTAGTGATAAGCCTAAATCTCACAAAGGAAAAAGACTATCAAAAGTAATCGACAATGGAGGTACTATGGCAGTTGCATGCTATGCAGAAACTACATGGAAAGGTGTACTTCATACAACAACAGCACGGGTAGAAAATAGCAAGGGAAAAGTACGAAAGTCAGCCAAAGATACTGACATAAATTATACTGACATAACTACAGATTATTATGTACCAGATGTATTTGAGAATATAGAGTGTAGATCATATTGGAAAAAGGGAAAATAGTTTAAAAACAAAGATGTTTATTGATATCAATAAACATCTTTGTTTAAAGAAATGAGGATATTTATGTATTATTTAAATAAAAAAAACATTATATTTATTATTTTTTTATTTGTTTAAATTTATTTGCTTGTTCTATTTTAATATTTGCATCGCAACAGAAACAGCTTAATGAGTTATCAAATGGACTTTATACAACTCATTGTGCTGTTTTTAATGATAATGATCCACAAAAATATATAGAAGATTTAAATGAAAAAATGGGGCTTAGAGTATTTATTGAATGTAATAATGTATTTCGATTTTTTATTCAAAAAAACGAGAATTGGAAACCACCAATGCAAAGTGGAAGGTTCTTTTTATCTTATGAAAAAGGGAAAAAAGCAGTAATTGGAAAAGAAATGGTAAAATATGTTAAAGAGAATAATGGTATAAAGCATATTACTTTTCAAGATGAAAATTATGAAGTGATAGGGATTATGGGAGCTTCTTTTGCAAGTCAAGCTGATTATCTTGTTTTGCTACAATCTGAAAAGATTCCCATGATGAATGAAGCAAAAATTGTTGTAGATAGTGACCGGAAGTCCATAGTTGATCAAATTATAAAACATATTAGGAAGAATCATAAAACAATATCTTATATTAAAAGTGAAACAAAAGGGCTATCTAGAACAAGTAATGCTACTTTTTTTTATCATTTGCTTGTTATGGATTCATGTTTATTGATCATTTGTAGCATATTTGTATACTTGAGATATTGGTATGAAAAAGAAAAAGCTACAATGTATGTTAAGTTTATATTTGGAGTTCCTCAAAATATAATGATAGCTGAGTATATAAAAGAAATAAGTTTAAATATATTAACTGCTAGCTTTATAGGAAATAGTATAGTTTTATTGAAAGGATATAATTCAATTCATATTATAAAACAAATTGTAATTGTGGATATGGGACTTCTTATCAGTAGTTGTATATTCTTATTGTTTTTTATTATAAAAGCCTCTATTCATAATAAGCTATGGAAGCGAGGAATTGCAAAATGATTTTTAAAGAACTTTGTATTTATTTTAAAAAGTATAAATTTATAACATCAATTATTTATTTGCAAATCACCTTATTTTTAATTCTCTTAGGGGCATTTTATTCTTTTTTTGATGCATTAAATTATAATGAAGATGGTATGAAAGATATCTATGAAGGGAAAGCAGTATATCAACTCATTGATAATTATTGTGAGGGCGATAAATTTGAAGAGTTTATAAGTCATCCTGATGCGCTTGAACGAATACGGGATTTTTATGTTGGATTAGATACTGCTGATCATTTTAAATATCTTGCAATTTCGGATCAGCGTATTGGTATAAACAAAAAAAATATACCTCAAATAATGAGTGCAGGCTATGAGCAAGGAAAAGAGTATCCAGATTCAAAGATAAATGGACAAACTTATAAGTTTATCAAATCAGTACAATTAAACCAACAAGCTTTTAATTTTTTTAAGTTAGATGTATCTCATGGACGCATATGGACAAATGAAGATTTTAAAGATCAAGGAAATACTATACCTGTTTTATTAGGTGATTCTTATAAAAATGTATATGAAATAGGTGACGAATTGAACATAAGTTACATTGGTAAAGAAATAAATGCAAAAGTCATTGGGTTTTTAAAATCAAATAGTAAAATCTTTTATAATGAAGATACCGAATTTTATTTAGATAGGTATATATTATTACCCTTTTTTAAGTATAATGACCCAGTTTCAAAGGAAGATAGCAACTTTCAGTTTTTTAGTTATTATATGTTAATTAATGGATATGTTGTTACAGATAACGAGACTCCTAAAATTCGTAATATGATGGAAGAAATAGAAGTACTATCTCAAATTACTTCATTTAAGGAATATTCTTTTATAGGAGCAAACCCTCATCTAAAACAATATCATTGTTTAATGATGACTATACAAGAAAATAGTAAATTGGTAAAATGTTTTTTTATGATTTCTACTGGATTAAATTTATTCTTGCTGAGCTTGCTATTATATTTACAACAGAAACGACGCCTTTCTTCTTATGCAATTCACTACATGCAAGGGGCTACAAAGTTTAGTATAATCAGACAGCAATGGCTTGAAATTAGCATAATAATGTTACTGTCTTTTATTACATATTTCATTATTTTAGATCAAATATTTAAGTTAGGTAATTATAAGCTTCATGGAATATTATTTATGCTCCTTTTTATTATGAGTCTTATTTTATCTTGTATATCGTCATATCAGCTATTACATAGACCACTTGTATATTACTTATCCAATAATGAAGAAATGGGGGATAGGATATGTTGATCGAACTTCATAAAATAACAAAAAGAGTAAAAAATGGTAATAAAGATAAAATTATTTTGAAAAATTTAGATTTTAAAATTGACTATGGAGACTCTATTGCAATCAAGGGTAGAAGTGGTTCTGGAAAATCTACTTTATTGAATATTTTAGGAGGATTATTATCGTTTGAAGACGGGCAAATGTTCTTTGAAGGGAAAAATATAACAAAAACTTCTTTGAATGAGAGGGCAAAATACCGTAAACATCATATAGGATTTGTAACACAACAGTTTCATCTATTAGAAGATAGGAATGTATTTGAAAATGTTTCACTTCCATTGCAGTATGACAACATTTCTTCAAACGAAATAAAAGAACGTGTGAAAAATGTTTTATGTGAACTAAACATGGAAGAATTTATAAAACAGCCTATTTCAAATTTATCTGGCGGAGAAAAACAGCGTATAGCCATTGCTCGAGCAATTGTTAAAAAACCTTCAATTATATTAGCAGATGAACCAACAGGTTCTTTAGATGAAAATACAGAAGAAGATATTTTAAATATTTTTGATAACCTTAAAAAGCAAGGTATGACATTTGTAATCGTTACGCATAATGATGCAGTAGCAAATCATTGCGAACGTATTTATGAATTATATCAAGGACATTTAAAAGAAGCTGTAAAGAAAAGTTTAAGAAAGAGGTAAGCAAATGAATGATCTTATGAGTACAATTTTAGGGGGTAGATATTTTGAAACAAAGATTGATTTCTTCAATTATTACAATGATTACACTAATTATTGGAG
>NZ_RYYS01000079.1 GCF_004138215.1 Anaerophilus nitritigenes | reverse complement strand
AACAGAAATAATGGCTAACATTAACCAGAGAAACCCATCAAAGCTACGCTTCTTGAAAAGTGAGCGATATTTAAGTAAATACTGTTGTAAAGTTTTAATAAATGAATCTTTGGATATACTAATCATATCAGATGCCTCCTAGGGTATTGTTCTTCATAAAATTAGTATTCCTAGGATTTAGGTATCTGATTTTGTTATCTTATGGAAATTAATATTCGATTACTTGTAAAGTGGTGTTATAATGATTATAACATATTTAAAATTGGAGGCATCCTATGAAAAAATATACCATGTTAGTGATTACAATTACAATGATTTTACTAACATCAATAAGCTATATGTATAATCATTATTATACTGAAATACCAACAATAATACTTCCAAGCCCTCATATAAATTCATCAAGATTTGGAGAAATCAAAGAAATGCTTTGGCTAGATAACTTTGTAAGTGAAGATACATCACTACTCATTTTATCAAGCCAAGAAAAACAAGGAATTGATTACTCTTCTTTATTTTATTTAAATATTAATGATGGACAGTCAATACTATTATCGGAATTTCCATCCCATAAAAATTTAGATCATGTAATTCTATTTGATAATACTTTTTCCAGCAGAAATATTATTACTCCTTATAAGGCTGGCATTGTGAAAACCACCCTGCATAAAAATAACGATAAAGATTTGATAGTTAGTAGTGATATGATTGCAATAGAAGGTTTTGAAAATGCAAATAGTATAGATTATAAAGGTCAGCTTTTCTTTTCAAAGTCCACCGATAAACTCCTTCACAGAAAAGATTTTTATACTGGATCTTTTTTCAGTACGTTTAACACCA
Source organism: Anaerophilus nitritigenes (assembly GCF_004138215.1). Lineage (GTDB taxonomy): Bacteria > Bacillota > Clostridia > Peptostreptococcales > Thermotaleaceae > Anaerophilus > Anaerophilus nitritogenes. The sequence goes on along the minus strand of NZ_RYYS01000079.1, from coordinate 5,097 downwards.
CTTCAGCACCTAGCTATACAACCTTTTACAGAAACCCCTATTACATCGTTAATGCTAATTTGCTTGATAGGGTATTGACCTATACCTCTGTTAATAAAAACAATGTGTACTTATATAGCATGTCTTTTGACGGAACACCGATAACAAAATTTAATCTTCCTCTTATCAAAAACGTTATTACTGCTAAAGCCATCGAGGATGGTTATGGTTTTATTGGAATGAATGCTTCAGATGAAGAAGAATTATTAAATATCTTTATGGTTAGAAGGTCTATAAACCGTACTAAAGATTTGGATATACTAGATATGATTCCATTTCATACTGATATTTTCGGAGGGGTTCCCTCTATAGATTCCATTACCTATAATGAAGATTACACTTTAGTATATACCTATTATGACGAAAATCATAAGGGGAGATTAAAGATTAGTCGCTATAACCAAGAACCTAAAGTAATTATAGAAGATGAAAATATATTTGGTCCTGTTAGAATTGCTAGAAAAATGCTTAATGATGAAAGAATTGAATTGATATTATACTTTACTTCTGATAATAATGGCATCAAAATAAAAATCTGTGATGTGGAGGGAAATCTAGTTAAGGATATTACTAATATGATAATGTAGCCTAGCACTCTTTCATAATCATATACCTTATTACATGCATCTACTATATCATATCATAGGGACGGTTAATTGTTTTTATCCTTTATTCAATAAAAAAATCCCTTATCGCTCGATAAAAGACTACTTTAATCAATACTATTTTATTTTTGCGCACTTAAAATAACCCCTTCATCCTATCTAATATTTATTTTATCTTAAGCACTTTTTAAAAACTCATCTAACAATCCTCTTTCTTTAAAAACCATTTCCATTCCTATCATAGATAAGCTTGACACTCGTGTTTGAGTAATGTTTCCAATTAATTTACATATATTTTTTTGACTCATATCACAATAACAGCTCATCAAAAAGCAGCTAATAGCTCTTAATTTTACATATTGCCGTTTATACTTTATATGTACTCTATTTTTCTCTACATTTAAATGCCTAGCTACTATTTCGATAACTTGTTCTCCTGCATAATGCCTTGGAATAATTCTTCTTTCACTTTTGTATACATTTTCAACTTTTTCAAATTCTACATCAATAGGCGTATCTTCACTTTTGCATTTTTTTACAAATTCAATATAAGCTTTCTTATTTTTCTTATTCCTTAAATTAAGTAATTCACTTAAAAAAGAAATATCTAATATTTCAAAGCTATTACTTCCTAGTATATAATCATTCAGACTAGAAAACGGATATCTTTCTACATGCTCTTTGTAATTAGGTAAATCTTTAGGATTATTATGAATATAAGCGGACAAAATGATAAAATATTTCTCATCTTTTATCATTTTGCTTTTAAATCGATCTTGAAATAAATGTCCATGTCTTTTATATTTTCTGTTAAAATATTGAGCATAGCAAAAATTAATACTATGCATAATTTTAGATATATCTGCTCCATTGCAATCTATAATTAGATGTCCATGATTATCCATTAAACAATAAGCATATACCTTAAATTGAAGCTTTCTTTGATATTTTTGAATCAACTTGAAATATTTGATTTTATCTAAATCCTCTAAAAATAAATTTACTTCACTTATGCTACGAAACATAATATGATAAATTCCTTCTTTACTTTTTACTCTGGCTACTCTAGGCATAAAAAACTACTCCTTTTTTCTTTTAGAAGTAGTTTTTGTATTTTTTTATTTATTATTCTTAACATTTAACCGTCCCTAGTTGTAGTTGTAGTTGTAACCTAGTTGTAGTTGCGTCTCTTGCGTTCCTAGTTGCTAGTTCCCTATATAAAAACCAAATAGCAAGAGAATTAGACGTTGATGCTCGTACTGTTACTAAATATATAAATGCCTACACTAAGCCCACTACAAGAAATAGTTCATCCAAAATCGATATATTTTATCCAATATCCAATATCGCTAAAACAAAATAAAAGTTCTATTTCCATATAATTCCTTGTGGAATTATTTTCATAAGACATCTTTCATCACCCATTTTTATACTTTTTAATAACTCAACATCAACTTTACACTGAAAGGCTTTTTCAAATAGCACTTTACTATACCCAGTAGTACATTGACACCATGCATCAGAATCTAGCCTATCTACATCTGCAAGCATTGGACATGGACAAAAATTAAATTGTAAATAAAGATCTCCATTTTCATAAAATAATCCTGCATCTTTTGCTTTCTGCAAATTTGCAAGCTCCTCTAAACTTGATGATAATTCCATTAGTTCTTTCACTAATTCTAACTTCTCATCCATTCCATATCCACACTGGCACTTCATTCTAATCTTCTTAGTAGTTGACTTATCAAGTTTGCTTTCTAATCTCTTCATTGTAGAATTTACCCATATAGCATTACCCTCTGATTTACCACTTTCCTCTTTTCCATATACAACTTCCCTTGCCATATCTTCATTGCTCTCATTTTTTACAGCTTCATAAATAACATGCTCTTGGATTTTCCTTATATCAAACATAAAATCCCCCTTTTTCTAACTTTATCTAGTGATAGCTTTATCACTATTTTCATAATAAATGAAAACTTACTTTTTTACTTCTGAATTCTTGCTCTATTTAATAGCAATACATAAATCCATAGCAACATGATTATTTTTTCTATCAATATTGTGGTAAATACCTAATCCATATCTTTCATCCCTTTTATATCCACTACGTGGAAGCCAAATATTAAAAAATCCCTGGAATGTCACAAAAATATCATGTATATATCCATTAAATCGATAAACTGCAAATTTTCTACCTTTTATCGTTGTAACATTTTCTAACTCTACATCTTCACCAACAGTGATGCATAAATCATATATACATTTGTCTAATTGGGTAATAGATGGATCATCATAGGATTTTTCAATCAAAAGTGTATCTGGTTTAATATAGGCTTTGTACCGTTCCATAAAACTATACCAATTAATTCCTATATCACTGTAATTCCCAATATATCTTTCATAGATTACTTTAAAATCAGCTAGATTTTGTATAATAATCTTTTCATCATAATATTCAAAAGACTTAAAAGTATTATATTCACTAGGATAAAATGGATTAACAACAGATGTTGAATTCACAGCTTTTCTAAATTTCACTGGACAAATACTATACTGCTTGCTAAAGGCTGAACTATAATTGGAAGAACTGTATCCATAATCAACGCCATTATCAGTAATAGTTTTATCTTTTTCAATCTTAAGACTTACTGCACTTTGATCCATTTTTATACGTTTGATAAAAGCATAAATACTTACTCCTGTTTCTTCTTTAAACTTTCTGCTAAAATGATATTTTGAAAAATTACAGTGATTAGCAACATCTTCAATAGAAATGTCCTCATCCATATGCTGTAAAATATACTCAATACTTTTATTTATCAAAAGATTTTTAATTATCATTTTAACCCCACTCCCCTAAATACTTTTTACATAGCTACTAATGATTTCATTTTTCTAAGAATTTTATTACCATTTATAAAAAAATATTACGGAAAATGATAACTTTCGATAATAACATTGATAATAGAAAATACAAGCTTCTTTAAACATCATTTTCATATTTATTTTATACTTAAAATAATTCTTACCTCTTTAATTATAATATATTTTGTAAATACATTATTACTTGTGATATGTCATTTTTACTTATAGAAGTAGTCTTAACCAAACACTATCAACGGTTAAGACTGCTTTTTACATTTATTTATGGTACGGTTCACCGTACCTCTTTAACTGCGGTTTTTATATCCTCCATGTTTATTAGTTGTTAACTACCCCCAACTTTTCTTATCAATATAAACACCTCCTAAATATTAATAATTATTTAATATATCTATTCTATTTTTCAACTACAATACACATCGTTTTAGATTCTTCAAAATATGGTTTGCCTGTCACATCTGAATATATCTCAATCTTATTAAAGCCTGCTTTTTTAATTTCTTTAATAATCGTGTCCTTCGTATATACTTTAAACCAATTTCTAATTATATCCACTTTTCCGTCTTTGTCAATTATTGTGAATTGGTCTAATCTCACATCTCTTTCATAAATAAAATGCGATTCAAAACATATATGTCTTTCAGACTTCCAAAAACCACTCCCCTCACTTAAATACCATGTATTATTCTCTTTCTTATTTTCAAATTCCTTTAAAGTAAAAACATCAAATATAAATCTCCCTCCTACCTTCATCGAATCGTAGATTTTTTTCAATAAAATCTCTCTATGCTCATCTGATAATACTACAAAGTCACAATATATTAATGTCACAAGCTGGAATTCATTATTATAATTAATTTCAAGATAATTTTTATAAATGTAGTTTATATCTTGGTTTCTTTCACACGCTTTATCCATAGCATAATTAATTGACCTCTTTGAAAAATCAATGCCAGTAATTTTGTACCCTTTTTTAAATAGTCGTTCAGCATACAAACCAGGGCCACAGCCTAAATCTAAGAGCTTTTTATAGTTTGATGATGGTGCTATTTCAGTAATCCACTCTACTGATTTGTCTATAAAATCATGACATCTACTAGATGCTTCTAATTGTGGATCTAAATGAGCTTCCAGCAACCCCTTAGAAATATGTTCATCATCCCAAAATTTACAGGTATTCTGTGCATATAGTTTTGGTTTTTTTAGATATTTGAATAATTCCTTTAACATAATCTCTCACTTACCTTTCATTGAATAATATTTTTTTATTTAAAGTTCTTATATTTAAATTAATTTTAAGTCTGTAATTACACTTCTTACTATTTCATAATGCCAAGAATACAAATCTTTAGTCTTAATGGAAAGTAGTTTCTCTTTGTTCAATATGATTCTATCCTCATGAATTTTATCATTAATAGATATAGTTACATATGGTCTAGACATTATCTTCTTCCTCCTTCTTTATTTTTATATAACAATATGATTATGTGAAAATTGAAATAAAAAAGGTTCTATAATAAATGTTGGGGTGAATAACTCCAACATTTAATTTTTTGCAAAAAAA
>NZ_RYYS01000008.1 GCF_004138215.1 Anaerophilus nitritigenes | reverse complement strand
GCTATATATAGCATGCCTTAGTTATTATCAAGGAGGCAATTTAGATGATGATATACAGCATAGTGTTCTTGATTTTACCAATTTTATCAATTTTATCAATAAATACACCATATAAACTACTAGATTATTTATGGATATCGAAAATTCTAGTATCTACTATAATAGCTATTGCATATACACATAAAAAAATTTTATTTACGCATAAAATTTGGAAAATATATTTAGCTATTATAGTAGTTTCTGATTTTATTCAAAATATATACTTGAATAAAAATTTAAATACAATAGATACAGTTAGTAGATTTCTACTTTCTATACCTATATATTTCATAATATATAAATACAGTAATCTAGTTAAAATAAAAAAGAATTAAAAAGATGTATACAATGTTAAAAATAATATTTAACACATATATGGGGGTACACCGAGATACGTGCATTTTAGGCCACATGTAAAAGTAGCAATTTTGTTAAGTACTTATGATTGTTAGTTATGACCATGCTTAAACTATTGAAATTACTACTATTAACTTATATAATCAAAACTTGTAAGTTATGATTATATAATAAGATTATCAAATTATAGACATAAAAAAAGAATCTATCATAATTTGATATATTCTTTGATATTGCTAAATTTAGGATATAAGAAAGTAAGTATTTTGAAAAAGACAGGAAGTAACATTTAAAAGTGTAAAAAAATGTATACTCAAATTATTCCAATGAAGATAATTAAAAAATGGACAATATGTTACCAAAAGTGGGACATGGTAAATTAATCAATTGTCCATTTTTTAAAACGATAGGTTAACACCTTATCTATAATTTTCTCATACAAAATCAGTAACATAAAGGTGCTTCGTTGTGTGAAATTTATAAGTAATTCTTTATTTTTTAGTATTTTTTATATAAAAAATTATTTGATCAATAAGTATATAAAGTAATATACTCTTTGATATATATATTAAATTAAATTTTATATTTAAAAATTTAGATAATATTATATATAAAACAAACGAACCAATAGTTAAAAGTCCTAGTTTTTTACTTAAATTATTTCGATATCTGAGAATATAAACAACTATAAATATAAAATTTAAAAGAACATAGAGATAATCAGTGCTTATCATAACTAACTCCCTTAATTACCAAAATTTATAACTCATAGGACCTGGAACCCATTCTAGAATCATGTTATTGCTATATATGTAATGATATTTTATCGTCACTGTCATTCCTTCATGATATCTGCTAGCTTCAGAGAAAATTAATCCTGCTACACTTAAAGCAGCAGAAAAAATGCCTAAACTTGTACTTGAAATTATAGCTCGAGCCACTGCTTGTTTTGAACAATTTGCAACCAGGTACGCTACACCCGTTCCTCCCCCGGTCCAACCTAAAGTTCTAGCTATAGAATTGAAATTGATCTTATATGATTCACTATGAACATCCCCTTCTCTAGGGTTAGATGGAAAACCAGATGTTTTAGCCATCATTGATCTTGATTTTGGAGAAACAGATGATATGTTTGTTTTTTTTGCTAATGCTTTGGGTACTTTAAAAGCTTGTCCTGTTTGATCAGCCTCCTTTTGATATAAGTTCATTATTTCTGCATCAGAAAACCCAATGTCTCTTAATCCTTTATATAATTCATTACTAGAATAGGTATCTTTATTTAAAAAAGCATTGTGTACGTTGTTCATAGCAAAACCAGTTGTGGTCATAATTGGTAAACATATCATTACAATAGCTAACATCACAGATGTTATTTTTTTAAATTTACTCATAATATAAATCTCCCTTCAAATTTGTTAAATTTTACACAACTTACAAGATTAATGTAACATAAAAAGTAGTAATTGTAAAATATTTTCAAATATTTCTTATTTTTACTATAAGGGGTACTGCCAACATCACCGATAAAACTAACGTTAAGCATTTATGTATCACAAACAAGATTCTGTTGCTTTGGGATGAATTGCATAGAATAGAGTTATATGAATATGCAACTATATGCATATTCAATAGATTTATACGATTTTCGACATAAAAATAGGTTGATTTATCTGAATTCAAATTAACACTTGTATGAATGATTTCTATACATTTTTTACTAGTTGCTTTGCCCCTGGTGACAGCTTCGCGGGTACTGCCCTGTATCATCAGGAAATTTATATCGTTATTCATATGAAATTTTAATTTCCAAAGATTTTACTCCAAAATGATTTTTTGTTTTCTTCTTCTCTTGCAGCAGCTATATATTTTATGAGTTTTTCATTTTCATTGTCTATTTGATTTTGTATTTTTTTTCTTTGTAATTCAAGTTCACACTCCATTTTTTTTCTAGTTGCTCAATTCTCTTTTCATATTGTTGTTGAAGTCTAGAATCTCTTTCTGCTAAAAGATCGGCAAACTGATTTAACATCATTTCTCTAAATTCTGCGCCTGTCAATCTATCTATCGTAACTAATTCTAACGATTGTTCTTTTTGAGCTAGGGCATCAACTGATTTATTTAATATATTTTTTATAATTTCTGTCCCTGCACCTTTGTCTTTCATTGCCTTTATGGGGTAGGGCAGCCATTCGTGTAAATTGAGTCTACTTTACATTATATGTAAAATATATTTGTT
>NZ_RYYS01000078.1 GCF_004138215.1 Anaerophilus nitritigenes | reverse complement strand
AAATTTGATGGGTTATTAGCAGCTTTAGTAGCAAATAAAATAGATTTTATTATAGCAGGTATGACACCAGATCCAGATAGAGCGGAAAGTGTTGATTTTACAAAAGAATATTATTCAGAAGAACAAAGTATACTAATCAATGTAAAAAATAAAGATCAAATAAAATCAAAAGATGATTTAAAAGGATTAAGAATAGGTGTACAAAAGTCAACAGTACAAGAAAAACTTGCAAGAGGTATTGAAGGAGCACAAGTAAAAGGACTAAGTAAAATTACAGATTTAGTATTAGAATTATCAAATGAAAAAATTGATGCAATTATTATTCCAAAGCCAGTAGCTCATTCTTATGTAAATAGTAATAAAAAACTTTTTGCGCCAGGAATTGTTCTACAAAAAGGAGATGGAGCTGCAATTGCAGTGAAAAAAGGAAATAAAGAATTAGTAGATGAATTCAATAAAATATTAGATAAATTGATTGAAGAAGGAAAAATAGATGAGTTTGTAGCACAAGCAGTAGAACTTACAGAAAGTAAATAAAGTATTAGAAAAAGGTTTTAAACCTTTTTCTAATACTTTAAAGAGCATTTAGGAGGTGGCAATATTAATGGCTAATATAATGATGTATTATATAACGATTTATATGGAATTTATTCAAAAATATTATAAATTTTTCATCAATGGAACAAAGATTACCTTATTTCTTTCTTTTTTTGGTGTTATTTTTGGTGTTGCTATAGGTATATTTTTAGCTCTTATGAAAATGTCTAAAAAATCTTTTATAAGAGTACCAGCATCAGCTTATATAGAGGTTGTAAGAGGAACCCCTTTGTTAGTACAATTATTTATGATTTATTATGGATTGCCTATGCTTACAGGAATAGAATTTCCTGATATATTACTTGGAATTATTGCAGTTTCTTTTAATAGTTCAGCTTATGTATCAGAAATCATTCGTGCAGGAATTCAATCTATTGATAAAGGACAGATGGAGGCTGCAAGATCTTTAGGAATGACTCATTCTATGGCTATGAGATATATTGTTATTCCGCAAGCATTTAAAAATATATTGCCTGCATTAGGAAATGAATTTATTGTACTGGTAAAAGAGTCAGCTATTGTATCTGTAGTAGGGATTTATGATTTAATGTATCAAACAGATACAGTAAGAGGAAATTCATATAAACCTTTTGCACCTTTAGTGGTTGCTGCAATTATTTATTTTATTATTACTTTTACTCTTTCTAAATTGGTTGGTAACCTTGAGAGGAGGTTGAGTGCTAGTGATTCACGTAACTAATTTAAATAAAAGCTTTGGCTCATTACATGTACTCAAAGGAATAGACGAACATATTAAAAAAGGAGAAGTAGTAGTCATCATAGGTCCTAGTGGGTCTGGAAAAAGTACCTTTTTAAGATGTTTAAATTTATTAGAGTATCCTACAAGTGGTGAAATTGTATTTGAAGGAGTCTCTATTACAGATTCTAAAAATGATGTAAATAAACAAAGAGAAAAGATGGGAATGGTTTTTCAACAATTTAATTTATTTCCACATATGACAGTTTCAGAAAATATTACACTTTCTCCTATAAAAGTAAAAAAGATGGAAAAAGAAGAAGCTCAAAAAATTGCTATGAATTTATTAAATAGAATTGGATTAGAGGATAAAGCACATGCTTATCCAAATCAATTATCAGGAGGACAAAAACAAAGGATTGCCATTGCTAGAGCACTAGCTATGTCTCCAGATGTAATGTTATTTGATGAACCTACTTCAGCCCTAGATCCAGAGATGGTAGGAGAGGTATTAGATGTAATGAAAGAATTAGCATCAGATGGAATGACTATGGTAGTCGTAACTCATGAAATGGGCTTTGCAAAGGAGGTAGCCTCAAGAGTCGTTTTTATGGATGGAGGACAAATCGTAGAAGAAGGATCTCCAAAAGAGATATTTGAAAATCCAAAGCATCCAAGAACAAAAGACTTTTTAGGAAAAGTGTTGTAGAGGAGGGTTTGCATGAAAAATCAATTTCTTGCTAAGAAATATCACGATAAAATGACTACTCCTATGGGAGTAGTATCGGAACTGGCTTATTTATACGACGATATGATTAATTTAAGTCTAGGCGATCCTGATTTTATTACAGATCGAAGAATTATAGATAAAACTTTTGAAGATATATGCACTGGGCATACAAAATATACAGATGCTTTAGGTGATTTAGAATTAAGAAAAGCTATTTCAAATTTTTATCAAAATACGTATAGTTATAAAGTAGATGAAAAAGAAATGATGATTGTAGTAGGTGCGTGTCATGGTATGCATCTTGTACTAGAAGCTATTCTAGATGAAGGAGATGAGATCATCGTACCAGAGCCTTATTTTACACCTTATAAAAATCAAATTGAATTGGCAAGAGGCAAAATGATTACTTTAGAAACTACGGAAGAAGATCATTTTCAAATCAATATAGAAAAATTAAAAGAAAAAATTACAAATAAAACAAAAGCAATTATTATTAATACTCCTAATAATCCAACTGGGGCTACACTAAATTTTAAAATTTTAAAGAAAATAGCACAAATTGTTCAGGAAAATAATTTGTTGATTATTACAGATGAAGTATATGGAGGCTTTAGCTTTGAAGAAGATTTTACTCCTTTTACTACGATAGAAGAAATGAAGAAGAGAACTATTACTTTGGGTAGTTTTTCAAAAGACTATGCTATGACAGGATGGAGAGTAGGATATGTTTTAGCTTCTGATTATATCATTGATTGTATAAAAGATATCAATGAAGGAATTTGCTATTGTGCTCCATCCATTTCTCAACGAGCAGCCATTTATGCTTTGAATATGAGAGAAGAAATTATTCTACCTATGAAGGAGGAATACAGAAAAAGAGTTTTTTATGCATATGAAAGAATCAATAAGATTCCTAAGTTATCAGTTATGAAACCTCAAGGAGCATTTTATTTATTTGTCAATATAAAAAAGACAGGTCTTACCTCTATGGAATGTAGTGAAAAGCTTTTAAAAGAAGCTCATATTCTGACTATTCCAGGAAATGCTTTTGGAAAAAGTGGAGAAAACTATATAAGAATTGCTACTACAGTAGGAATAGAAACATTAAAAGAAGCATTTGATCGAATAGAAAAAATAAAATGGTAAAAGTCATAGTTTATATGCTATGATTTTTTTATACATTTAAATTGTAGATAAAATAAAGAATTTGTAATGCAATTGTCATTGATTGTATGCGTGTATTTGTGGTATATATATAATGGGCTATAAGAGATATATTATTGGAAAAGGGAGGATGTATAAAAAATTTTAAAATTGCCGATACTTATAATAGCTTTTATACAATAATTGTAAATGTAAGGAGAATATAATATGAATAAAGTAAAAACTTTTATAGTAGCATCAATGTTTATAGTGCTCTTATCAAGTTTTACAATTGGAATTACCAATTTAAGTAAAATGATTACTCAGTAAAATAATGGTCTTTGGACCATTATTTTTTTGACCAATTTTAAATAAAAAGAATAATTTATCCATTTCTAACTCAAAATAAGAAGAGCATATTAGGAGGGAAATGGAAATGAAAACAAAAAAAAGAATATTATTTTTGCTAGTAGTTAGTGTTTTTATAAGTATTTTGTTGATCGATCTAACTTATGCAGCAAGTATCTCTTGGGGAGCTCGTGGAAGTGAAGTAAGACTGATACAAACGAAGTTGAAAAATTGGGGATATTATAAAGGAAATATAGATGGAATTTATGGAAAGCAAATGTATGGAGCTGTTATAAACTTTCAAAGAAAAAATGGACTTACACCAGATGGGAAAATAGGAAATAAAACAAGACAAGCTTTGGGAATCCATAAAAAATCATCTACTACAAAATATAGTAGTATAATACAAGAAGCACAAAAAAAACTAAAGCAATGGGGGTATTATACAGGAGCTGTAGATGGAATTTATGGATCTAGAACCTATAGTGCAGTTACAAAATTTCAAAGGAAAAATGGATTAAAAGTAGATGGAATAATAGGAGCAAATACAAAACGTGCTCTTGGAATACAACAAAAACAAGGAACGAGCACGTATACTGCCACAAGCAGAGGTGTGTCAAAAAATAATGATGTACAATTATTGGCAATGGCTATCCATGGAGAAGCAAGAGGTGAACCTTATGTAGGACAAGTGGCTGTAGCTTCTGTAATATTAAATCGTGTAAAAAATCCATCTTTTCCTAATTCTATTGCAGGTGTTATTTTTCAACCTAGAGCATTTACAGCTGTAGATGATGGTCAAATATATTTAAATCCAAATGAACAATCTTATAAAGCTGCAAGAGATGCTCTTAATGGATGGGATCCTACAGGAGGCGCCATTTATTACTGGAATCCTGCGAAGGCAACGAGTAAATGGATATGGACAAGAGAAGTAACTTTAAAAATAGGAAAACATTGGTTTGCACATCAATAGAAATGGGGGGTTATGATGAAAAAGAGATTTATTACTATGATGGCAATATTTACAGTATTTCTTGTAAGTGTAGGAGCCTGGGGATATGCTCAATATAAGGAAAATAAATCATACAGTATTACTCTTGAAAATCAATTTCAAAGAATGTTTCAAGATATGATAGTAGATATAGAAAATATACAAGTAAATTTATCAAAGATTATGGTTACAGGAGCTCCAAAGCAAAATGTACTTTTGCTTTCTGAAACTTCTTATCTTTGTTATGATGCACAAGAAAAACTTACACAATTACCATTAGATCATAAGAACGTAAGTAAAACTCAAAAATTTTTAAGTCAAGTAGGAGATTTGAGTATTTCTTTAGCAAGAAAAAACTTAGAAGGAAAGCCTCTTAGTATAGATGAAAAAGAGACTTTAGAAGAGTTGCACAATTATTCAAATTATTTATCTCAAGAATTTATTTCATTGCAAGATAATATGTTTAAAAATGGAATGAGAATAGGAGAATTAAGAAAAAAGGCAAATCAAGATCTAAAAAAAGTCAATTCTAATTTAATTAATACAAGTCTTGTAAATATTGAAGAGAGAATGCAAAAATATCCTGAACTTATTTATGATGGACCTTTTTCTGAGCATATAAAAAATAAGAAATTACATAAAAAAGGAAGAACTATAGGAAAAGATGAAGTGATAAAGATAGCAAAAGATTTTTGTAAAGAGTCTATAAAATATGATGCAAAGATCATTAGTGAATCTAATGATACCAAAATTCCAGTTTATGTAGTAGAATTAAAACCTCAAAAAGGACAATATACAATTACTATGGCTATTACTAAAATAGAAGGAAATATTTTATGGATGATAGATACAAGAGAAGTAAAAGCAATAAAAATTTCAGAAAAACAAGCAATAAAAATTGCACAGGATTGTCTCAACAAAATAGGTTATATCAATATGAGCCCTACTTATTTTGAAAAATATGATGGTCAATTGACAATTAACTTTGCATATGAAAAAGATGATATTATATTTTACACTGATTTAATAAAAGTAAAAGTAGGTCTAGATCAAGGTGAAATTTTAGGATTAGAAACAGAAGGATATCTTTTAAATAATCATGAACGTACATTTTCAAAACCAAAGATTTCTATAAATGAAGCAATGGAGAAAATTAGTAGTTATGCACAAGCATCTACACCAAGATTGGTGATTATCCCTACGGAAGGTGGGAAAGAGGTTTTATGCTATGAAATCAAAGCGAAATATAAACAAGATACATTTTTAGTTTATATTAATGCAGACACGGGAGAAGAACAAAAAATTTTACAAGTGATTGTCAAAAAAGATGGAGTATTAATGATGTAAAGGCCTTCTAAATAAGAAGGCTTTTTTCTTATTGCGAATTTTTGGAACGAATTTATAAAATATACATACTATAATATTGCCCAAAGTAGAAAAAGGAGGACAAGTAAATGAGAAGAATGAGAGGAATGAATCAAAGATTAATGGATTTTGCAAAAACTACGAATGCCAGTGAAGAACAATTACAACAACTTTCTCGTTTAGCTAATCAATATGGAAACAAATCTCAATCTGAAATTGAACAAGAGATGAATAAATTAATTGAAGGGTTTTCAAATAAAGAAAAGAAAGAATTGATTTATAAACTTCAAATGCTTAAAGAAATGACAAATCTTTTGGATTCAGATCAAAGAAGAAAAGTAGATATGTTTATTCAAATGTTATCTAAATAAAGGTAATAAAAATAGAGAGTATTTTTTACTCTCTATTTTTATTACCTTGTTCTTTCTCTTTCTTTGAAAAAGAAACTAATTGCATAGATTCCAGCTAATCCAACTAAAGAATATACAATTCTACTTAAAATAGATGCTGATCCTCCAAATAAAGCTGCAACTAAATCAAATCGAAACAAGCCGATTAAACCCCAATTAAGGGCACCAATTATTACTAACAAAAGAGCTAATGTATCCATAAATTCAACTCCTTATTTTATAGTTTCATCTATTAGTATTCCAAGAAGAAAAAGAAAAATACAAAATAAAAAGTAAAGTTTTGAGAAGATATTATGAAAGATGGTTGTAAGTTTTTACAAGTTATATTTATTAAAATAATGTACACAATATTTAATGTAAGCTTAATGCTTATAAAATAAAAAAGTGGAGGAATGCCGATTATGTATAATTCTATGGGAAACGTTCCTAACTTAAAGAACTCAAATGCTATTGATCAGAGTGAAATACAAAAGGTAAAGAACAATATGTCTAACTATAGTCAAGGGTCAAATATGATGTCTAGTGGAATGAATATGACATCAAGCACAATGGGAATGGCATATGGTAATACAACAAGCCTAAGTAATTCAAATAATATCGATCAGCTAGAAGTTCAACAAGCTAGAGAAAAAGTTCAAAATAGCGGCATGCAAAATACCACTTATTAATTTAAATGCCTAGGACATTATGTCCTAGGTATTTGAATTTTTGTATATATTTTAAAATGATGTATACTTAAATTGGTATATTTTATGCATCTAATATAATTTGAAAATATATATAATATCCTACAACAAGAGTTCATGAAAGAAAATGTGGAGGTATAAAAATGGAAGCTATATTAAGAGATACATTTGTTGAGGTGAATTTAGATCATATTATTTTTAATATGAAAAGTATAAAAAAAATGGTTGGAGAAAAGGTAGCTATTGCAGCAGTAGTCAAAGCTAATGGATATGGACATGGAGCTGTGGGGATAGCTAAAGCATTGATTGAAAATGGAGCTAACTATCTAGCAGTTGCTTCTTTAAATGAAGCTTTAGAGCTTAGAAAAAATTTTAAAGATTATAAGATATTTATTATGGGAGCTACAAAAGATTCACATTTAGAATATGTAGTAAAAAATAATATTACACAAACTATATTTTCATATAAACAAGCTAAAATTTTAAATGAGTTAGGTATAAAATATAATAAAAAACCTGTAGTACATATAAAATATGATACAGGGTTTAATCGATTAGGTTTTAAAGATTGTGATTATAGTATTGAAGAAATAGGAAAAATTTGTATGATAGACAATATTTATGTAGAAGGAATTTTTTCTCATTTAGCTCTTGCAGGAAAAGAGGAAGATAATAAGCAATATAATAAATTTATAAATGCAATAGAGAAGTTTCAAGACATGGGAATTAATTTTAAATATAAACATATTGAAGATAGTATATCAGCAGTAGATTACAAAGAGTATAGGCTCAATATGATTCGACCAGGAGCAATTATATACGGTATAAAAGGATTTCATTATGGAAGCTTAGATTTAAAACAAGCACTAACATTTAAAAGTAAAATATCTTATATTAAAAAAATTTCTAAGGGGGAGGGGGTAAGCTATGATTACCTATGGAAAGCAAAAGAAGATAGTATTATAGGAACAGTTCCTTTTGGGTATGCAGATGGTTATCCTAGAAATTTAAGGGGTAAAGGTTATGTAACGGTTTGTGGGAAAAAAGCCCCAATTATTGGAGTGATTTGTATGGATCAATGTATGATTGATCTAACAGGTATACCAGATGTTTGTGAAGGAGATGAAGTCATCATATATGGAGATGGTACAAATAATACATTAGATATTGATACTGCATCTAAGCTTTCAGGAACTAATAAAAATGAAATTCTAAGTAGAATTTCTATACGACCACCACGTATTTATACAAAAAATAATAAAATTGTAAATGTAATCAATTATATTGGGTGAGGAGATTGTTATGAATATAAAAAAAAGAGTAGATGAATTATTTGAAAGTCTTGTAAAAATAAGAAGAGATTTTCATATGTACCCAGAGCTTAGCGAAAAAGAATACAAAACAAGTGATAAAATCTGTGCTTATTTAGATGAATGGGGAATAGAATATGAAAAAGGAATTGCCCAAATAGGAGTAGTAGCAATTATTAGAGGGAAAGAAGGCGGTAAGACAGTAGGTGCTAGAGCAGACATAGATGCACTACCTATTAAAGAACAAAATGATCTTGCGTTTAAATCTGTTTATAATGGAGTCATGCATGCTTGTGGACATGATGTTCATATTACTATACATCTTGGAGTAGCAAAATTATTTAAAGAAATGGAAAATGAATTATTAGGAAATGTAAAAATATTTTTTCAACCAGCAGAAGAAACAATAGGTGGAGCGAACAGAATGATTCAACAAGGGTGTCTTAAAAATCCCAATGTAGACTATGTTACATCTCTACATGTAATGCCATCTATAGATGCAGGTTATGTAGAGATGAAATATGGAAAGTTAAATGCGGCTACCAATGAGTTTTATATAAAAATTATAGGTCAATCAAGTCATGCGGCTTATCCAGAACAATCTATAGATACTATAGTAACAGCAGGATATATTATTACAGCACTTCAAAGCTTTATAAGTAGAAATATTTCACCACTTAACTCAGCAGTAGTAACATTAGGACAAATTCATGGAGGAACAAAAAACAATGTAATTTCAGGGGAAGTAGTCATGTCAGGAACTTTAAGAACCCTTGATCAAGACACGAGAAAATATGCAAAAGAAAAAATAAAAAATATAGTAGAAAATACAGCAAAAGCACATGGAGCAAAAGCAGAAATTAAATTTGAGGAAGGTTACCCAGCACTTATCAATAATGATGAAGTAGTAGATGTTTTAAAGGAAACATCAGAGAGGCTTTTAGGTACAGACAAAGTTTTATTTAAGGAGTTTCCAAGCATGGGAGCCGATGATTTTTCATTTTTTTGTCAAAAAACTAAGGGAGCATATTATAATTTAGGGTGTGGAAATCATGCTAAAGGATGGAATGCACCTATCCATAGTGAGTATTTTATGGTGGATGAGGAATGTATAAAAACAGGTGTAGCTTTACAAGTAGAAGTATTGCTTCAATTATTAAAAAAATAAATGGGAGGTTATAAAAATGAAAATATACATAAGTGTAGATATAGAAGGTATTACAGGTGTAACGCATTGGAATGAAACTATATTAGGAAATAGTGAACATAGATGGGCAGCTGATCAGATGACAAAAGAAACCATAGCAGCATGTGAGGGAGCAATACAAATGGGAGCAAAAGAGATTGCAGTAAAAGATGCTCATGATTCAGGAAGAAATATAGATATTGCAAAATTGCCAAGACAAGCAAATGTAATAAGAGGATGGACAGGATCTCCAGAATCTATGATGGCAGGAGTTGATTCAAGATATGATGCTTGTATCTTTATAGGATATCATTCACCATCATCATGTAATGGAAATCCATTATCTCATACTATGGATGCACAAAAACCAGTATATGTAAAAATTAATGGAGAAATTGCATCAGAATTTACTATGAATACATATATAGCAGCCTATTATGGTGTTCCGGTAGTATTTTTAAGTGGAGATGAAATGCTTTGTAGAAATTCAAAGGATTTGGTGTCAAATATAGAGACAGTAGCAGTAAAAAAAGGTGAGGGAAATGCTACTTTTAATATACATCCAGAATATGCATGTGAATGTATAAAGGAGGGTGTAAAAGAAGGGATTAAAAAAATTCAACAATGCAAAATACAATCTCCAAAAGAATTTGAACTAGAAATAAGATTTCAAAAACATCAAGATGCCAACAAAGCATCTTATTATCCAGGGGTAATTCGTATAGATGATTGTACAGTAAAGTACAAAGCAAAAGATATACAAGAGATGATGACAGCTAGAATGTTTATATTATAACTTAAATAAAGCAAAGTATTATAAATACTTTGCTTTATTTATTAAAGTAATCAAAAATTACTTTTCCTATTTTTTGCTGCATTAAAATACCAAGTTCGTGATCAGTAAGTTTATCTGTAAGACATACGATGATGATTTTTTTATTTTTTATATTTAATATACCTCCATCGTGAATGACTCCATTAATTTCTCCAGTTTTGTGAGCAAAAGGAACAAAAAAAGGATCAAAATTTGACGTATGTTCATTACATTTTAAGCAAGTAGTCTTATGACCTAAGTATTTATGACAATTGCCACATAAAATCAAATCATGAGATATTCTATCGTTATATTGTTGATTGAAAAGTATATCAAGTCCTATATTTGCCATATCTTTATTTAGATTTTTGCATACTAAAAATTCTTCTAATAATAATCCTAAATCTTTAGCAGTCGTATAGCTATGACTATTAGAATCACATATCATAAGCTTTCGTGCAAAAAAAGTATTTTTAAGATTAAGATTTTGAATGGATTTATTAATATGGTCTTTACCTAAAAGATCATGAAGAATATTTGTGGCTACATTATCACTTACATCAATCATAAGAGTTATTAAATCTTTTAATGTAACCTCAAGTCCAATATGCATAAGTTTTAATATACCAGAACCATCAACTTTGTCTGATGCTTTGAGATGATAGGTATCATCTAATGTTAGATTTTTATTTTGTACTTGAAGTAAAGCATCATATAAAATGGGAAGTTTTATGGTACTGGCTGCATGGAATATTCTATTTTCGTTTATACAGATTACTTTATTAGTGGAACAATCCTTAATATATATTCCTTTATGGCCATCTATAGAGTTGATAATATTTTCTATTTTATTTTTTAAAGTTTTCATGCTTCATTCCTTCTTATGATTACTTTTTTATTTGTTGCATCTAATTCACAAATCGTTCCAAGAGGAAGGGTTATCATAGGTTCACAATGGCCAGATTTGAAATTGTATATAGTAGGTTTATTGAGTGGCTTAATAATCATTTTAAGTACCTCTAGTAAAGTAAATCCATTGTTATCTTCACAATCATTAAAATCACCTAATATAATGCCTCTGCATTCTTGTAATTTATTTGCCAAAGAAAGTTGAGTTAACATTCTATCTATTTTAAAAGGTTGCTCCCCTATATCTTCTAGAAAAAGAATTTTCCCTTTTGTTTGAATTTCATAAGGAGTTCCTAGAGTAGATGTTATTAAACATAAATTTCCACCTACTAAAGGACCTTTTACAACTCCATTTACCATTGTCTTGATTTCTTCATTGAGTGGATTTTGTAAATGTATATCATCATCACTATTTATGACTTCAAAAAATGATTTTTTAGTAAATTTATTTAAATCAATCATATTGGAAAAAACCATAGGACCATGATAAGTAACTAAATTTGCTATTTGATTAAATAGAATATGTAAGGCAGTTATATCAGAATATCCAACAAATATTTTAGGATTTTTTTTGATATAGTCTATATTAATTTTATCCATTATACGCATACAACCATATCCACCTCTAATGCATATGATAGCATCTACATCTTGATCCATAAACATATCGTTGATATCTTTTGCTCGAATATGATCTTCTCCTGCTAAATATCTTCCAAAGGATAAAAAACAGCTTTCTCCCATTTTTACTTTAAACCCCATTTCTTCTAAAACACATCTTGCTTGGAGAGCTTTTTCTTTGGGTACTGGCCCTGCTGGAGCGACAACCCCTATAGTATCTCCAATTTTTAATTTCTTTGGAATAATCATAAAAAATCCTCCTAAATTTTTATTTAAAATCAAAATGATTGATTTTTTAAAATTATAACAAACTTATATTATCTATCATACTTAATATAAATGCAAAAGTCATGCCTAATTATAAAAATATGATAAATGTAGTTTAAAAATATATAGCATATATATTGACATGTATTTTGGGTAAAAATATAATAAAATTTAAAAGAAGAAAAGGAGATTTTTATGCAAATAGAAAGGTTAGTAGTAGGAAATTTAGAAACAAATGGATATATTATTTATGATGAAAAGATAAAGGAAGCTTTTATTATTGATCCAGGAGATGAAGCACAAAAATTTTTAAATTATATAGAGGATCATCAATTACATCCAATAGGAATTATTTTAACACATTATCATCATGATCATATAGGTGCTGTGAAGTTTATTAAAAAAAAGTATAATGTACCTATTTTTATACATCAAGATGACGTAGAAGGACTTAAAAATCCATATTTGAATTATTCAAAAGACATGTCTATTACTCCTGATAAAATAGTAAAAGATAAAGATGAAATAAATGGAGGGAATATTACTTTAGAAGTAATTCATACACCTGGCCATACACCAGGAGGTATGTGTTTGAAAGTAAAGAATGAAAAAATTATCTTTACAGGAGACACTCTTTTTAATATAGAAATTGGTAGAACAGATTTAGCAGGATCAGATCCTTATGCTATGCTAGATTCTATGAAAAATACAATATCTAAATGGGAAGATGATATAATTATTTACCCAGGACATGGAGAGAAAGCCAACATGAATTTTGTAAGGAAAAATAATATGGAATATATTTATGCAATAACTAAATAAAAAATTTTATCAGGGTATTTAATTTTATATAAAATTAGGAATACTAAAAAAGAGGAGGGATAGTCATGGACAAAAAATATGTAATTAAAACACATCAATCTATATCTGAGCCCATGAGTAGACAAGAAGCCATAAAAAAAGTAAAAGAATATGATAAAGAAGGAACAACAGCTTATATAGTTTCACAAGAAGAAGGGGAAAGAATTAAAGATTCAAATTTTAATACACCAAAATGGAGTTAAATATAAAAAGGTTCTTTCATATGAAAGAACCTTTTTAAGGAGGATTTAATTTTACTTATTTTAAATTTGTCATAGCTTTTTGTGCAAATTTTGTATTTACAATTTCATCATAAGGAGCTCTTTGATCTAATTCACCAGCTAATTCAATAATATCCATCATATGACTTAAACCTTCTTCAGTTAAAATTAAGTCAGGTTTCCAAGTATCTTGATCTTTATATCTTTTTACGACTTTTGTAAGTATTTCTAAATCTGCATCAGGAAATTGAGAAGCAATAGAATTTGCAATTTCTTCTGGAGAATGATTTTCTACCCACTTCATACCTTTATAGGTAGCGTTTGTAAATTTTTGAATGGTTTCTGGATTTTTTTCTAGAAAGCTTTTTTTTGCACTATAGCAAGTATAAGGAAGGTATCCGGCAGCTTCACCTATAGAAGCTACAATATATCCAATGTTTTGTTCTTCTAAGGAAGATGCAACAGGTTCAAATAAAGTAACAAAATCTCCTTCTCCTCCAGTGAAAGCTCCAGCCATAACGGCGAATTGAATATCTGTTCTTACATTGACATTTTCTTGAGGATACACATTATTTTTTTTGAGAACATATTCTAGTGTCATTTCAGGCATTCCGCCTTTTCTTCCTCCGATGATGGTTTTATCTTTTACATCTTCAAATTTAAAATTAGGCATAGGTTCTCTTGCTACTAAAAAAGAACCATCTCGTTGTGTAAGTTGTGCAAAGTTTACAGCATAATCTTCTTTTCCTTGATTGTACACATAAACAGATGCTTCAGGGCCCATAAATCCTATATCTACTTGATCAGATAATAAAGCAGTCATAGTTTTGTCAGCACCTTGCCCATTAATAAGCACTATTTCAAGTCCTTCTTCTTTGAAGAATCCTTCTGCAATCGATACATATTGAGGTGCATAAAAAACAGAATGAGTTACTTCGGCTACTCTAACTTTTGTTAAAGTTTTGTCACTACAACCAGTAAATACTATTGAAATGAGTAGGATTAGAACAAGAACAAATGCTGTTATTTTAAAAACTTTCATCATAATCCCTCCATGATTCATGATTTTACATAATTTTATTATATGCAGGATAAAAATAATGGTTCATTATTTTTAAAATTACAAAATAAAATGAATAAATTTAGGATATTATGAATATAATGAGAAATAAATAGTAATTCGTATAATGGAGGCGAAAAAAGTGGAAGAAATGCTTGTGAGTATAGTAACAGATTTTATTGATTTGTGTGATGATTTGTTGTTAAAAGAAAAAATTTCACAGGAAACTTATATAAAATGTACAAAAATGAAGCTAGATTTTTTAGAAAAAATGACAGCAAATCAAAGTTAGATATTAGGATAAAAATAATGAATCATTAACAATAAAGAAAATATAAGGATACACAAAAGAAAAGAATATCCTAGGATAGAGTACAAAGAAATTCCTTCATAAAGACAAGCAAACAAAAGAAGCATAATCCATATTAATCCTAAAATATTCATAATAGAATGGATCTGATTATGACTCCAACGTATTAATAAGAAACGAGCTGTATGAAAAAGTAAACTAAAGAATAGTATAAATCCTATAAAACCAAGGACAATCCCTATGATAGAATGATTCGCCATACGATAAATCCATGAAGTTTCATAATAATAAAGGACACAAGTACTTGATATGAGCATTTGTTTTCCTAAACTACATAAAAAAGCCAGTATAAGTGTACATAGATAGAGTGTATATTGTTTTTTCATGAATATCCTCCTTGTATCAATTTGTATATATTATGAGTAAATGTAAAAAAATATTATTAAATGGGTAGACTATAGAATATAACTATAATAGAAAACGTTATAAAAGAGGTGGGGTTTTTATGGATTATAATATCAAGATAGAAGAAGGAAAGCATCGATATGGGTATATGAAAGGAATTGTAGATCATTTTCGATGGTATGCATTAGTGCATAAAGAAGAGACAGAGTATGGAATTGATCCTATGAATTTAGAAAGTGGATGGGGAAGAATTACAAGGCTTTGTATATATAAGGATGTGGTAGAATTTGGAGGAAGTCCTTATGCACCTACTAGAAATATGCGACGATATATTTATGCAAATTACAAAAGAGAATGGGATATATTAAGTAAAAATCATATCCATATGGTTAAAGAACTCATTAATTATTTAGAAAGAATATATTCTCTTAAATTGGTGAAATAAAAACAAAGTACATATTGACTTTTGTCTTAAATAATATATAATTAATGAAAAATACTATATGAGTAGACGTTGAAGAAGAGGAGTAAATAAACACCCCCCTCTAGAGAGAGAAATCCGGAGGCTGTAAGGTTTCTTAGGGGAGTATTATTGAAGGTAGCTTCTGAGTTACTAAGCTGAAAATAAAGTAGGTTTAGTCGGGAAATCCCGTTATAGATACTAAAGAGCCAATTTTTGGAATTAAGGTGGTACCGCGAAAGTCCCTTTCGTCCTTACAAGGATGTTAGGGGTTTTTTTAATGAATATTTTAAAAAAGGAGTGTTTTTATGACAGTAAAAAACCTTGATAAAACATATAATCCACAAGAATTTGAAAAAAGAATTTATGAGAATTGGATGGAAAAAGGATATTTTAAAGCTAATGTAAATAAAGAAAAAGAACCTTTTACAATCGTGCTTCCTCCTCCTAATATTACAGGACAGCTTCATATGGGACATGCTCTAGATCATACACTACAAGATATATTGATTCGTTACAAAAGAATGCAAGGATATGAAGCATTGTGGCTTCCAGGAACAGACCATGCAAGTATTGCAACAGAAGTAAAAGTTGTAGAGAAGATTATGAAAGAAGAGGGAAAAACAAAAGAAGAAATAGGAAGAGAAGAATTTTTAAAAAGAGCATGGAAATGGAAAGAAGAATATGGTGGAAGAATAGTAGAGCAAATGAAAAAAATAGGAAACTCATGTGATTGGTCCAAAGAAAGATTTACCATGGATGAAGGATGTAATGAAGCAGTTACAGAGGTTTTCATAAAACTTTATGAAAAAGGGTATATTTATAGAGGAAATAGATTGATCAACTGGTGTCCAGATTGTAAAACATCTCTTTCAGATGCAGAAGTAGAGCATGAAGAAAAACAAGGACATTTTTGGCATATTAAATATCCTGTGAAAGATTCAGATGAGTATTTAGAAATTGCTACTACAAGACCTGAAACTATGCTTGGAGATACAGCAGTAGCAGTTCATCCAGAAGATGAAAGATATGCTCATTTAGTAGGTAAGACTTTGATTTTACCTATTGTAGGAAGAGAAATTCTAATCATTGCAGATGAATATGTAGACAAAGAGTTTGGTACAGGAGCAGTAAAAATTACACCAGCTCATGATCCTAATGACTTTGAGGTAGGACTTAGACACAATTTAGAACAAATTACAGTGATGGATGATACTGCAAAGATGAATGAATATGCAGGAAAATACCAAGGGATGGATCGTTATGAGTGTAGACGTATTTTAATAAAAGATCTAGAAGAATCAGGACATTTAGTAAAAATAAAAGAACACGATCATAATGTAGGGATTTGTTATAGATGTAGTACAATAGTAGAACCAAGACTTAGTGATCAATGGTTTGTAAAAATGGAAGAACTGGCAAAACCAGCTATAGAAGCAGTAAAATCAGGAAAAACAAAATTTATACCAGAAAGATTTGATAAAACTTATTATCATTGGCTTGAAAATATAAAAGATTGGTGTATTTCAAGACAATTATGGTGGGGACATAGAATACCTGCTTATTATTGTGATGATTGTAAAGAAATTATGGTAGCTAAAGATACTCCACAAAAATGTAGTAAATGTGGAAGTAATCATTTAAGACAAGATGAAGATGTACTAGATACTTGGTTTAGTTCTGCTCTTTGGCCATTTTCTACTTTAGGTTGGCCAAATAATACAGAGGAATTGAAATATTTCTATCCTACAGATGTTTTAGTAACAGGATATGATATTATTTTCTTTTGGGTTATTAGAATGATGTTTTCAGGAATGGAGCAAATGGGAGACATTCCGTTTAAATATGTATTTGTTCATGGACTTGTAAGAGATTCACAAGGAAGGAAAATGAGTAAATCATTAGGAAATGGAATAGATCCATTAGAGATCATCAATGAGTATGGTGCAGATGCACTAAGACTTACTCTAGCTTCTGGAAATAGTCCAGGAAATGATATGCGTTTTTATATAGAAAAAGTAGAAGCAAATAGAAATTTTGCTAATAAACTTTGGAATGCTACAAGATTTGTACTGATGAATTTAGATAAAGATCAATTTAATAAAGAGGAGTGTCAAAAACATTTTACGCTTGCAGATAAATGGATTTTATCTAGAATGAATACAGTAGCAAAAGAAGTAACAGACAATCTTGATAAATTTGAACTAGGAATGGCAGTACAAAAGATTTATGATTTTATTTGGAATGAATATTGTGATTGGTATATTGAAATTGTAAAACCAAGGTTATATGGAGAAGAAAGAAATACAAAGGACGCAGCTTTATATACTCTAACTTTTGTTTTAGAAAATATATTAAAATTATTACATCCATTTATGCCTTTTATTACAGAAGAAATATGGAAGTGTATTCCTACTACTAAAGAAGAAAGTGTAATTATTGCACATTGGCCACAAAACGATACTAATCTTTCTTTTGAACAAGAAGAAAAAGATATGGAGCTTATTATGGATGCAATCAGAAGCATTAGAAATATTCGTGCAGAAATGAATGTAGTACCATCTAAAAAAGCAAAAGTAATCATAGTAGCAACAGATGATGCACATAATGCTATAAATAAAGGAAAAGAGTATTTTAAAACTTTGGCAAGTGCTTCAGATGTCATCATTCAAAAAGAGAAAAAAGATATTCCAGATGATGCTATGTCTTCTGTAGTATTAGGAGCAGAAATATATCTTCCATTGAATGAATTGGTGGATTTTGAAAAAGAAATAGAAAGACTAGAAAAAGAAAAAGAAAAGCTTCAAAAAGAATTAGATAGAGTAAACAAAAAATTATCTAATCAAGGATTTATAGGTAAAGCTCCAGAATCTGTGATAGAAGAAGAAAAACAAAAACAAGACAATTATCAATCTATGATGGAAAAAGTATTAGAAAGATTGAAAACTATGAAAAATAAAATAAAATAAACTAAAATAAAATAAAGCCGGGTGAATGATACCCGGCTTTATATAAAGGAGGGTAAACTATGAACTATCAAGAGGCTTTAGAATATATTCACGGTACATATAAGTTTGGAAGTAAATTGGGGCTTGAAAATATTACTTATTTATTAAGTTTAATGGAAAATCCACAAAAGGATCTAAAAATTATTCATGTAGCAGGAACTAATGGAAAAGGATCTACATGTAATTTTATCCATTCTATTTTAAAAGAAGCAGGATTTAAGGTAGGGCTTTATACATCTCCTTACTTAGAAGAATTTACAGAAAGAGTACAAATAAATGGAATGAATATTCCTAAAAAAGAGCTAGGAGATATTACATCTTTTGTAAAAGAAAAAGTAGATATTATGGTAAGTGAAGGAAAAAATCATCCCACAGAATTTGAGATTGTAACAGCTATAGCTTTTGAATATTTTAAAAGAGAAAGTGTAGATTTTTTAGTTTTAGAGGTTGGAATGGGTGGAAGATTTGATGCAACGAATGTAGTAGTACCTTTAGTATCTGTTATTACTTCTATTGATTATGATCATGTAGATTATTTAGGAGATACTCTAGATAAAATTGCTTATGAAAAGGCAGGAATTATAAAAGAGAATTCTATAGCAGTTGTATATCCTCAAGCTCCTGAGGCGATGAAAGTAATAGAAGAAGCTTGTCACAAAAGAAATACAAAGCTTATCAAAGCTCCTATAAAAGACATAAAGATCATTAATCAAACTCAAGAGGGACAAACATTTGAAGTAGTAATGGAGGATAAGATACAAAAAGTGTTTATATCTATGCTAGGAGATTATCAAATCAAAAATGCTACATTATCATTAAATGTAATAAAAGTTTTAGAAAATGAGTATGATGTGTGTATATCAAAAGAAGCTTTAGATAGAGGTTTTAAAAAAGCAATATGGCCAGGAAGATTTGAAATAATTAGAAAAAATCCTGTAGTTCTTATAGATGGAGCTCATAATATATCTGGTATGAATTCATTAAAACAAGGAATTGAAAAGTTCTTTAAGGGTAAAAATATTATTTTAGGAATAGGAATTTTAGAAGATAAAGATGAAAAAATGTTAGATTTAATAGTTCCATTAGCAAGTAAAGTTGTTGTTACAAAGCCTAATAATCCAAGAGCATTACAAGTAGAAAAACTGGCAAAGAAAATAGAAAAATATAAAAAAGAGATATGGATGAAGGAAAATATAAAAGATGCGGTAGAGACTTCTTTAGCGATAGCAAATAAGAGAGACGTACTTGTTTTTGCAGGATCGTTATATATGATTGGAGAAGTAAGAAGTATCTTAAAAATAAAAGGATGATCCATATGTTTGAAAATGAAAGATATATTAAAGAATTTACAGACTTAATATCAGAGGGATTTATTTTTATTGATAAAGAAGGTAAAATTCGTATTTATAATAAAAAGGCAAAAGAAATTTTTGGGATTTGTCATGAAGGTGGAATAGGACATGCAAAAGGAAAAATAAATGTAGGAGATATAGTAATTATTGCAGACAATGCTTTAGGAAAAGATGACGGAGGTCTTGAATATAAAGATTTAGAGAAAATAGGAATTTATGATAATAAAATAGAATATAAAGATTCATTCATAGGAATAGGTATATACGGAAAAAAGAACTTACCTGTCTATAAATATGAAAAAAATTCTCAAGACATATTATCTATAGATACTCATTTTCAAAATGTAAATATCCGTGTGCAAATTAATTTTTTAAAAAAGTTTATGGATATTACTGTGAAAAATCAAATTTTTAAGCTTTCATATATTCATTTTATGGGGCATATTGTAGTATTAGATCAAGACACAAAAGAAGTTAAATTTTACCAAAAGGAAGGCTATACAGCTAGAAAAGAATCAATTAAAGATTTACTTTTAGGGAAAGAGTTTAGAGAAAAAGGAAAAGATGCAAAAGAATTAGATGTTATAGGAAAAGATATTTTTGAAATCCATGAAGATGGAGATACTATTAAAAAATTTTATCAAGTTGCAAAGGGAATGAATCTTCATTATAAAGATAAATTTACTCAAATTAATGGATTTCCTACTTTATGTACATTAGTTCCTATTACAGTGCAAAATAAAAGAGTAGGAGCAGCTCTAAAAGTAGAAGATATATCTGCTTTAAAAAAATTAATCAAAGAAAGAGATGAAGCCTTATTATCTATACAACATATGGAAATCAAAATGAGAGAAGAAAAAGATAGTAAAGATTTATTTTCAGATATTTTAGGAGAAAGTGAAGTTATCAATAATGTAAAAAAGTTAGCTTATAAGGCGGCAAAATCTAATTCTACTGTATTGCTTTTAGGAGAGAGTGGTACGGGAAAAACACTTTTAGCAAAAGCCATTCATCAAGCTAGTAAGTATAAAAATAAACCTTTTGTTCATGTAAACTGTGCATCTATTCCAAAGGATCTTTTAGAAAGTGAATTGTTTGGATACGAACAGGGAGCTTTTACAGGAGCTAGTACAAAAGGAAAACAAGGGCTTTTTGAAGTTGCATCAGGAGGTACTATTTTTTTAGATGAAATAGGAGAGATTGAATCTTTTATACAAGTAAAATTGTTGAAAGTTCTACAAAATAAGACATTCTATAGAGTAGGAGGAACTTCAGAAAAAACTGTAAATGTAAGAATCATTGCAGCAACAAATAAAAATTTAGAAGAAGAAATGATAAAAGGAAGATTTAGAGAGGATCTTTATTATAGAATTAATGTTTTTCCCATTTGGCTTCCACCTCTTAGAGAAAGAAAACAAGATATTTATTTTTTAGTACAAGCTATTTTGCCTAAAATATGTAAAAGAATGGAATGTGAAGAAAAAATTATATCAGGAGAGGTATTGTATAGATTGATGGAATATGAGTGGCCTGGCAATATAAGAGAACTTGAAAATATATTAGAAAGAGCTGTGAATATTTCAGAAGGAAATAGTATAGATGTAGCTCATTTGTATTTGAATATTTTAAACAATAAAAATGCAAATATAAAACATATAAAATCTTTAAAGGATTCTATACAACAAGCAGAAAAAGAAGCTATTTTAAAAGCACTAAAATATTATGATTATGATCGAAACCAAGTAATGAGAGTTTTAGGAATAGGAAAAACCAGTTTTTATGAAAAATTAAAAAAATATGAAATAAATTCGTTCAAGAAAACGGAAAATAGTTCATAAATACGGACTAATTTTATGCATATATGCAGCTAAAAACTATTTATATAATATAAGAGTGTTCGAAAATACGGAAAAGTATAGCATAATATTTAGAAAAATAAATAAGTTTCAATGGCATGATTTTTGCTCCTTTATTATATAAAATTGAAGCTTGAAAGGAGAAAAACATGAATCATAAAAATACAGAAAATAAACATTTTATATTTGGTGGATGTGATATGGTAAAAATAGCAAAACAATACAAAACTCCTTTGTATGTTGTATCAGAAGAGATAATCCATGAAAAAATAAATGAAATCAAAAAAGACTTTTTACAAAAGTATTCTAATACAAGAGCGGTTTATGCAAGTAAAGCTTTTTTGACTCTTGAAATGTGTAGGATTCTCAAAAAGGAAGGGATAGGAATAGATGTAGTTTCAGGAGGAGAGCTATACACTGCCATAAAAGCAGATTTTCCAATGGAGAATGTGATTTTTCATGGTAATAATAAAACATTAGATGAAATTGAACTAGCAGTAAAAAGTGACGTAGGAAGAATTGTAGTAGACAATTTTTATGAATTAGAACTTATTGAGAAAGTAGCAAAAGATTTAGAAAAAAAAGTAAAAATTCTATTTAGAATTACTCCAGGAGTAGATAGTCATACACATAAATATATTTGTACAGGGCAAATGGATTCTAAGTTTGGAATTCCTTTAGTAGAAGAAATTTTGCATACAGGGATTATTAAAACCCAAAACTCATCTAATATTGAACTTATAGGATTTCATTTTCATGTAGGAAGTCAATTGTTTGAAAATACATCTCATATAAAAGCAGTTGACATATTACTCAAATTAATAAAAGAAGTAAAGGATCAAGTAGGTTTTAAAACAAAAGAATTAAATATTGGAGGAGGGTTTGGAATATATTATACGGAAGGAGATGATCCAAAACCACTAAAATATTTTGTAGATCCTATTATGGAGGATTTACAAAAAAAGTGTAAAGAATTAAATATTTTTGTTCCTAAAATTATTATAGAACCTGGAAGATGGATTATAGGAGAAGCAGGAATTACTCTATATACCATAGGTTCTATAAAAGAGATTCCAGGTGTTAGAACTTATGTAGGAATTGATGGAGGGATGCCTGATAATCCAAGACCTGCATTATATAATGCACAATATGAAGGAGTGATTGCTAATAAAATAGATTTACCTAAAAGTAAAGTGGTAACCATTGCAGGAAAGTGTTGTGAATCAGGAGACATATTGATATGGGACTTAAAAGTACCAAAGCTAGAATCAGGAGATATTTTAGCCATTAAAAGTACAGGAGCATATAATTATTCTATGTCAAGTAATTATAATAAACTTACAAGACCAGCAGTAGTTATAGTAAATAAAGGTGTAGATCGATTAATGGTAAGAAGAGAAACCTATGATGATTTAATTAGCAGAGATATATAATATACTGTATCTATAAGAGAGTAGGGAACGACCCTAGTGTTGCTTTTAAAGAGTGTATCATTTTTAGTATAATAAAATGCAGTATTTATGCTCGTTGTAGAATTCTGTAACGAGCATAAATAAATTTTAATAAGGGGGGAAAAAAATGATCAATATAATCTGGTTGTTGCTAGTAGTTGTAGGTATTGTGGTAGGAGTCATCAATGGTAACATTGAGCAAGTAACAGAAGCTGCAATTAACTCAGCGAATACAGGTGTAGAATTATCTTTGGGAATGATCGGAATTATGGCACTTTGGCTTGGCATTATGAAAATAGCAGAGGAAAGTGGATTGATACAACTATTAGCTAGAGGATTAAAACCAATAACAGTTAAATTATTTCCTGAGGTACCACCAGATCATCCTGCAATGGGAGCTATGATTTTAAATATTGCAGCAAATATATTAGGACTTGGAAATGCAGCTACACCATTAGGATTAAAAGCTATGGATGAACTTCAAAAATTAAATGATCAAAAAGATACAGCTACCAATGCGATGTGTACATTTTTAGCAATTAATACATCCTCAGTTACTTTAATACCTTCTGGAACAATGGCTATTTTAGTGGCTGTAGGAGCAACAGCTGGTCAAGTGACAGGTATTATTGGTCCATCTATTATTGCTACTACGGCATCTACTGTTGTGGCTATTGTTACGAGTAAGCTTTTACAAAATGTAGGACCTTTTAAAATAAAAACAGATAAAGTGAAAAATATTGATTAGTAAAAAGGGGGAGGAGAAGATATGTTTTTAGATATTCTTAATGGAATTTCCAAATATGCAGTACCATTTGTGCTACTAAGTATTCCAGTATATGGTCATTTTAAAAAGGTCAAAGTATATGAAGCATTTACAGATGGAGCAAAGGAAGGTTTTACAACAGCAGTTCGAATTATTCCTTATTTGGTAGCTATGTTAGTTGGAATTGGTATATTTAGAGCATCTGGTGCTATGGATATTCTCACAAAAATATTAAGTCCAGTGACAAATCTTTTAGGAATCCCTGGAGAAGTACTACCTATGGCATTTATGAGGCCATTGTCTGGAGGGGGAGCGCAAGGTATTTTAAGTGATCTTCTTACAACGTATGGACCAGACTCTATGATAGGACATATTGCATCTGTTATGATGGGTTCTACAGAAACTACTTTTTATGTAGTTGCAGTTTATTTTGGAGCAATTGCTATTAAAAATACAAGACATGCCATTCCAGCAGGACTTTTAGCAGATTTAGCAGGGTTTATAACAGCAGTTTTTGTATGTAAAGTTTTCTTTTGGTAATAAAAATAATATAAATTAACAAATTTATAATAATTTACCAAAGAATAAATAGATCTCTTTGTTCATACAAATAAATTATATGAATGGGGGGATTTTATGAAATTATATGTTTTTAGACCTTTTAAAAGATTAAGTAATGAAGAATTAATTTACAAGATGCATGATATTTTTACAAAATTAAAATCAGATGATCGATATTATAAGGAAAAATTTACATTATGTGATGAATTAATAAAAGAAGCAAAAATAAGAAATATTTCTTGTTCTAAAGAAACACTATATAAAAATTGTTTAAATAAATAAAAATTCTCTAAGTAGAGAATTTTTATTTTGAATTTTATACAAGTTGTTCTTTAAGAGCAAGTAATGCTTTAGAGAATTGATCTGGACAAGATGTATTTTTATTTCCACAGGGAATTCCACTAAGTCGATTGATAGCTTCATCTACATCCATTCCTTGTACTAATTTACTAATACCTTGTAAATTACCTGAACATCCACCTAAAAATTGAACCTCTTTTATTTTATTGTTTTCTACTGAAAAATAAATTTCTTTTGCACAGACTCCTGTTGTTTGATAAGAATACATGATTAAACCTCCTATATATAATCTATAAAAGATACTAATACATAAATCATAAAAGGTCAATAGAAATCGTTCACAACAAAAATTTCTATGCATAAGATGATATCAAGTAATTAAATATTTAATGAGGTGGATTTTAGGGGTGAAGGGATGGAGAGAAAATTAGAAAATACTGTTTTTGTTGTGAATATGGGAGAAGACACGATTTCAGTGCTAGATTTATTAAGTAGATCCTTATTATATAAAATTAGGTTGTATGAAGGCTTTTTCTACAAAGGAAAACAGTCGGTTTTTGGATCTCATGATGCTGTTATAGATTACAATAGAAAATATTTATATATAACAAATTCTCATCATGGTAGCATTAGTATTGTGGATTTAATTCAGAATAAACTAAAAGATCAGGTGTATGTAGGAAGTTGTCCAAGTCATATAGCCATATGCAGAAAAAATAAGATGATTTATGTATCGAATACAGACTCTAATTCTATTTCTGCTATTCATCTTGAAAAAAATAGTTTACTCACTCAAATTCCTGTAGGCACCATGCCCCATGATGTAAAGTTAAGTCATGATCAAAGAAAATTATATGTCACAAATGTAGATTCAAATACTGTAACTATGATTGATACTGTGCATAACGATGTAGAAAAGACGGTATCGGTACATGAAAATCCTTATCATATTACTTTAAATAAGGAAGGAAATCTTATATTTGTTGTAAGCACTAGCTTTTCAAGCATAGATCAAGGAATGATTACTATTTTAGATAGTAAAGATATGAAAATATTAGATCAAATGAAAGTAGGAAGAATGCCTGTTGAAGCAATCATTGGAAAAAATGATAATATTTTATACATTACAGATGCAGAACTGAATGTAGTACATGTCTTAAATATTAAAGAACAAAAACTTATAGATAAAATTCATGTAGGAAGAATGCCATCTAATATAAAAAAAGATGGAAGAGATAAATTTTTGTTTGTAGGAAATATACAGGATAATACTCTATCCATTATAGAAATAAAAACTTTAAAAGTCATAGAAAATATTTCAGTAGGAGTAGAGCCTAGTAGTATCTTATGTACATAACCCCCTCGTTTGAATAAAACAACGTAGGGGGTTATGATTTAATCAAAAGGCCGATAATATCTCCGTAGATACTAGGTGCTTCTTTTTTCCATTTCTCACACATTTGCTTAGCGTGTTTATTAGAAACTACATTAACTTTTAAGTCAATGAGCATAATATTATTCTCAATTACTTTTAAATCAACAATATAC
Source organism: Anaerophilus nitritigenes (assembly GCF_004138215.1). GTDB lineage: Bacteria > Bacillota > Clostridia > Peptostreptococcales > Thermotaleaceae > Anaerophilus > Anaerophilus nitritogenes. Next base: position 25,366 of record NZ_RYYS01000078.1, on the reverse strand, counting down.
TCATTTTCTCCATTCTTTGAATAATCGGCTATAACCTGCATTTCTTTTAGCAAAATCTGTTTTTTTTGTTCTATAGATTGATCTAATTGTTGAATTAAATTGTTAGATAACCTATTTTTGAAATATTGTAAAGTCCGTCTTCCTTTTTCTGTTAAAACATAAAAAAAGTTATCTGTATTTTTACTGTATTCAAGCATTCCTGTATTGACTAACTCTCCTAAAAATTGTTGAAGTAAAAAATAATTCATATAATCTTTTTCCATGACAAATTGAGTAATTTGTCCATTGGTTAGGGGCATAGAGAATTTGTCAAATATGTACAATAAAATTAATTTGTGTTCTGCTAATTGTTTTGTGTTGTCATAAAACATATTCTCACCTACTTTATGAAAACATGGACTTTTCTATAATAATTATAGCATATTCTAAAGGAAATTGGGAAAATAAAAGGAGAAATGCTTAAGCACTTCTCCTTTTATTTTATTTATTTTCCAGCCATACTTCTTTCAGCAGCTTCTACAAGACGTTTTGTCATGTAACCACCTACATATCCATTTTGTCTTGAAGTTAAAGTTCCTTTATCCATATTTTCATAATTAGCAAGTCCAAGTTCACTTGCAATTTCAGCTTTCATTTGATTTAATGCCATTCTTGCTTGTGGAACTACAGCTTTATTTCTGTTTGCCATTTGTATTCCCTCCCAAACGGTTTTTTTAGAACATCTTATTAAGATGTTGTACTATTAATTTAACCAATTTTATAAAATATATGTTAGTATATTTTGTAATCACCTATAATTAGTAGATTAAATGGAAATAATAATATACTTTTGAAAAAAGTTCATTTGTATCAATAAAATATAAATCATACAATTAAAGAAATACAAGGAGGAACATTATGAATCAAACAGAAATATTAAGACAAAAAATAAAAGAAATGGGAGCATCTAAAGTAGGCTTTGGATTATTAGAAGATGTATTGCCTAATGATTTAAAACATTTAAAAACAGGAATTTCTATTGCTATTCGATTATCAGATGAAATTATTAGCCACATAAAAGATGAACCTACTCACACATATTTTCATCATTATAGAACTGCCAATGCGTTTATAGATCAATTGACTTTAAGAATTTCAATGGAGCTACAAAGCTTAGGATATTTAGCTATGGCAATACCTGCTTCTCAAAGTGTAAATATAGATGGAAAAGAATATAGAGGTATTTTTCAACATAGAACTGCAGCTACAAGAGCAGGTATTGGATGGATTGGGAAAAATGGTTGTTTGGTAACAGAAGAATTTGGTCCAAGAGTAAGACTTGGAACAGTTCTTACAAATATGGAATTAGATTATGATGATACTATTATCAAGTCTAAGTGTGGAGCATGTACAAAATGCATAAAAGCATGCCCAGCACTCGCATTAAGAGGAGCTTTGTGGCATCCAAACATAGAAAGAAAAGAACTCATAGATGTTAGAGCATGTAGTACTCATATGCATAATCATTATCAACATATTGGAAGAGGGGTAGTTTGTGGTGTATGTATAAAGGTCTGTGAAAAAGGAACTAATATTTTAAAAAGATAGGGTAGTGAAACTACCCTATGTGAGCTTTCTATGCATTTTTATTTTTACATCTTTTCTAGTTCCATGTTGATGAGAACTTTCAAGTTGTGCTTTTTGAGATTTTGCTTCTCTTAAAAAATGTCTTTCTTCTGTTTTAAATGTTCTTCGTCCTAATTCAACACGTTCACCTTTAATATTAGTGTATTGACTTCTTATAGTAGACAAAGAAAATCCTCCTTAAGAAGAAATTTTGAATGAATGATCATTCAAAATTAGTTTTTGTAATTTCATAAGAAATATGAATGTTAGTATTTTTAAAAACATATAATTTAAAGCTTTTTTAGTAAAAAATGAAATAAAAATATTTTATAAAAAAATGGTTTATGGAATGATTTTTTTTGAAAAATCTACTATCTTATTTATAAATGGAAAGAAAATAAATAAGCAAATTAAGTTAAATAAAGTATGTGCATTAGCAATTTGTTTTACAGGATCTAGGGGAGTTATAGAGTAGATGAAATGAGAAAAAGAGTGACAAAAAGGGTAAAATAGAATACTTCCACCTACATTAAATAAAAGATGAATCACAGCAGCTCGTTTTCCGTTTTTATCAGTAATGATGCTTGAAAAAAGAGTGGTACTACAAGTACCTATATTTTGACCAATGATAATTGGAAAAGCTTGGGATATTCCAATGGAATGATTTAATGCAAGTCCCTGTAAAATAGCAATGCCAGTGGAACTACTTTGTATAATTGTAGTAGTAATAGCACCAATAAAAATACCTTTCATTTTTTGATTTTCTATGGAAAGCATCAATTCTTGAAATCCCATAATGTTATTTAGGGGTTTTAAAAAAACAACCATAATTTGAATTCCCATAAAAAGAAAAGAAAATCCTATAAAAAATTTACCTATGTTGTTTGTGAATGAACTAAAATTTAGATAAAAAAGCAAGACTCCTATCATGAGAATATGAGGAATCCAAAAGAAAAAGTTAAAACTAATTAACTGTCCTGTAAAAGTTGTGCCCATATTTGCACCCATCATTACAGAAGCAGCTTGATATAGATTCATCACTTTAGAATTTACTAGACTTACTACAAGTATAGAAGTAGTACTACTACTTTGAAGTATGGCTGTTACAAAGATTCCTACTAAAATCCCTAAAAACGAATTTTTAGTAAGAGAAGCAATGATTTTTTTTAAGTGGTTGTGAGACAAACTTTTCATAGAAGCAGTAATCATCATGATACCTATAAAAAAAATAATAATACCTAAAATAGTTCCTATAAAAATAGAAAGCACATGGATTCTCTCCTTTTGTTAGACTTAACTTTACTAGTTTATATTTATATGGATTTAAGAGAATATATGACTAAAAAGTTTTTAGCATATAAGAATCATTTTAGAATACATTTAATAGTATAAATACATTAGATGATAAGGAGGAGAAGAGATGAGAATATGGATTATTCATAAAAGAATTGTTTTAGGTATTATAATGATAATCCTACTGCTTTTTATATCATTTTTATATCTTGGAGATTTTGGAAATGCAATTGTAGGGGTTATGAATAAAGATAAAATTCTTCCTATATATTGTGTAGATACTTCAGAAAAAAAATTATCTATAAGTTTTGATGCAGCTTGGGGGGATCAATATACAGAAGGAATTTTAGATATTTTAGATCAATATAATGTAAAAGCTACATTTTTTTTAGTTGGATTTTGGGTAGATAAATATCCAGATCAAGTTAAAAGAATTTATGAGAGAGGGCATAATATAGGTAATCATTCTAGTACTCATCCTCATATGTCAAAGTTATCATCACAACAAATTGAAAAAGAGTTGAATGAAACAGGAGAAAAGATTGAAAAAATTACAGGACAAAAGCCAAATTTATTTAGGCCTCCTTTTGGAGATTATAACAATATTTTGATCAAAACAGCTAAAGAAAATGGTTATGATACAATTCAATGGGATGTAGATTCTCTTGACTGGAAAGAATTAGGGGATCAACCTGTAGTAGATCGAGTGACTCGAAATGTAAAAAAAGGTTCTATTGTATTGTTTCACAATAATGCAAAATATATATTGAAATATCTTCCTGCTGTCATTGAAAAATTACAAAAGGAAGGATATGAAATTGTACCTATATCAGAGCTTATTTTAAATGAAGACTATTATGTTGATCATACAGGAATGCAGAAAAAAAATGACAAAGAATAAGTTCTCATTATTTGCATGAGAACTTATTCTTTTGTTTTTGAAATACATATTCTTATGAATATGAGGAAAAATATAAGGAATATGAGAATGCTAAAAAGGAGAGAAAATCCGTGTATATTCAAAAGGAAAATTCAATAAAAATTATTGGAATTGTAGAAGGAGATGAACAAATAATAATAGCAAAATGGATGACTTATTTATTTGAAAAGCATGGATTAAGGATAGCTAATATTTCTTCAAAAGGTATGTATATAGGAGAAGAAATTATAAACCAAAAAGATCATTTATTAGATGAAATGATAAAAAGAAAAGTAGATATTCTTATTGTAGAGATGGATTGTAATGGTTTATATGAGTTTTGTCAAGATTTTTACTTAGATACTATAATTTATACCTATATCAATGAAAATTATACACAAGAAGATTTAAAGATACATAAAATGATACTCAATAGATTAAATGAAAATAGTATAATTATATGGAATGCAGACGATCAAAAAAATATAAAAATTTTAGAGCATGCAAAAAATAAGATGATGATTACGTATGGTTTTTGCTCAAAAGCTACTATTACTGCATCAAGTATAGGTGAAGCTTCATTTATAAAGTTTTGCTGTTGTATTCAAAGAGGACTCACTACAGATGATCATATTGAAATAGATCCTATGGAATTTCCTGTAGAGATTAGGATGTTAGATAGAAATCATATATATTCTATATTAGCAATAATTACAGGAGTACTAATGTATGGCATACTTCCTGAATATATTTGTAAATATTTAAATTTGTTAAAAGAGAAAAGTTAATTTCTCTTTTTTTTTTTTCTCATTCATAATCTCGTCCTATGATGAATAAATATAGTTTTAGATTCATCAAAAAAAGTACACAAGAATGAAGGAAGGAGTGTGAGAGTTACATGTCTGATAAGGTGATTGATACGAATAAGGTAACAGTTATAGGAGAGATACATAGTCCTTTGGCATTTAGCCATGAAATGTATGGAGAAGGATTTTATATCTTTAAGATGAAGGTTGCGAGGTTAAGTGACCATAATGATGTACTTCCTATTACCATTTCAGAACGTATCATTATGGATGAAAATTTAGAAATAGGAAAAATTGTAAAAGTAGAAGGACAACTAAGATCATACAATAAATATGTAGATGGAAAAAACAAATTAATTTTGACTATTTTTGCAAGGGAAATCGCTCTATATGATGAAAAGGATGAAATAAAAAACCCAAACCAAATTTATTTAGATGGTTATATATGTAAAGACCCTGTTTATCGGTCTACCCCCTTTGGAAGAGAGATTACTGATTTATTAATTGCAGTGAATAGGCCTTATAACAAATCTGATTATATCCCTTGTATTGCATGGGGAAGAAATGCAAGATTTTCAGAAAAATTAAAAGTTGGAGATCATTTAAAAATTTGGGGAAGAATTCAAAGTAGACAATATCAAAAAAAATTAGGAGAAGACCAAGTCATTACAAAAATGGCTTATGAAGTTTCTATATCTAAAATGGAAGTAGCTCAAGAAGAAAACAATCAAGAAGAAAACTAAAAACATTAAATCAGTATAAAAGATACTATTTTTCAATGTTTTAAAAGAATCACACTTTTCTATGTATGTTGTTAGATAACAAAAATACAGGAGGAGTGTGTTTTTTATGTTTACAAATGAAATTATGCAAAAATATTTGTCTGATGGAGCTACGTGCTGTAAAGTCAAAATAACCGTATAATATAAAAATAACTCAATATTATTGTTGACATGGAAACAATAATATTGTATTCTTATATTGTATCCTAGGAAACAATATAAGGAGGTACTACCTTGAGTAATTTAAATAAATTATTATTAAATTTTAAAAGTTTAACAGAGAATATAGATTACTTAGGGGTTCCAGAACATAATCGTGGAATATTCAAAGAATATAATCTATCGCAAGTGCACTGTATAGATTGTATTGGTAATCTAGAAAATGTCAATGTTACTAAGATATCAGAAGAATTAAGTATGACCAGAGGTGCCATAAGCAAAATAACTAAGAAATTACTTTCTGAAGGGCTTATAAAACAATATAAAAAACCTCATAACAAAAAAGAGACTTTATTTGAGCTTACAAATAGTGGCTGGGAAGTATACCATGCACATAGAGAATTGCATGATATATCTGAGCTGGAATATATTAATATCTTCAAGAAATTTAATGATAATGAAATAGAAATAATTATAAGTTTTTTAAAAGAAATGAATAATTATTTTAAAGAACAAATAGAGGAGATAGATAAAAATGAAAATTGATTTAAGTATAAGTATTCAAAGAGAACTCTTTAATGACCTTTTAGAGAAGTCTTTTAAAACTAAAAGAGATATTATAGGGCATATTGGAACACATTTTGATGTGATGAACAAAGAGTTTTCCTTAGAAAACACTACTAGAAATGGGAGATTATTTGATGTTAGAAATATTAGAGCTAGAGAAATTAACATTACAGATATAGATTTAAATAAAATAAAAGAAAATGATTTTGTGATATTCTATACTGGCTATCTTGGTGAAGAACCATATGGAACAGAAAAGTATTTTACAGATTATCCTGTTCTTTCAAAAGATTTAATAGATAATCTAATTTCTAAAAAAGTGAATCTTATTGGAATAGATACAGCCAGTATTGTAAAACCTGACATTCATATCGAAACAGACCAATATTGCGCGGATAATGGAATTTTTATAATTGAAAACCTTAATAATCTAGAACTACTTTTTAATAAGGTAAAAGATAAAAGTTTTAAAGTATATACATTTCCAATTAATATAAAAAATATAAGTGGATTGCCGTGTAGGGTAATTGCTGAAATATAAAAGGGCAATAACTTAAAAAATCTTTGGTACTAGATAGTAATTTAAAGACTTAATTTATTAGAAAATACTGTATTTAAAATGGAATTACTATATTTTACTTTGAAAAATTGGGTTTATGTAAAAATTAAATGTAGGAGGGATAAATTTGAATTATTGGATTGTAGGAGGAATCATATTTTTTATTATACTGATAAGCATACAATATTCTATTAATAAAATGATTGTACTATTAAAAGAAATAAGAGATATATTATATAGATTAGATACAAAGGATAGAGTAAAACAGTAGTGTGGTAAAAAACTCTTTGCAAAATTATACTTTTGTGTTTATAATAGATTTGTATCTTTTAATATTTTAGTAAATTGTAAAGAATAAGAAGGGGATTATATGATTACTACAGTTACCTTGAATCCTGCTATAGATCGAGCTTATGTGATTCATGACTTTAAACCTAATCAAAAATATCATCTACATACGAATGATGTAAAAATTACTGCTGGCGGAAAAGGATTGAATGTAGCTCGGGTAGCTTCTATATTAGGAGAAAAAGTAAATGCCACAGGGTTTTTAGGGGGATATTCTGGAAAATTTATACAAGAAGAATTGGGCAAGCTAGGGATCTATACTTCTTTTGTACAAATTAATGAATCGTCTAGAATATTTACTGCCATTTTAGATCCTGCAAATAATACAGAAACCATTTTGGCAGAGAAAGGACCTGTAGTAACAAAAGAAGAATTGAATTCTTTTGTCAAAGAATTTGTTAAGATATTAAAATATAGTGAAATTATTGTAGCAGCAGGTACGGTTCCTAAGGGATTGCCAAAGACGATTTATGGAGATATGGTAAAGATTGCAAAAGACAATAATGTAAAAATGATTATTGATGCAAGTGGTAGTTACTTAGAAGAAGCGATTAAAGCTAAGCCTTTTATGATCAAGCCTAATCTTGAGGAACTAGAGGAATTAGTAGGATACAAATTAGATGATGAACATAAAATTATTTTTGAATGTAAACATATTTGTAAACAGGGAATTGAGGTAGTAGGAATTTCTTTAGGAGAAAAAGGAGCAATTTTTATTACAAAAGAAGGTGTTTACAAAGTATGTGCTCCAAAGGTCACCTCTATTAATGATGTAGGCTGTGGAGATGCTTTTGTAGCAGGATTTGCTGTTGCTTTATATAAAAAAAAGAGCGTAGAAGAAGCATTTAAATTAGCAGTGGCTACAGGTACTGCTAATGCTATAGATAAAGGAATAGGATATGTAGATATAGATCATGTAAAAAAATTTTATGAGGAAATAGAAATGTTGAGGTTGGAATGATATTCCAACTTTTTTTAACATGGTTTTGTAATAACTTAAGGAAGGGGTATAAAAAATGAATAGTATTAAAAAATTTATAGCTTATTATAAGCCGTACAAAAATTTATTTTTTGCAGATATGTTTTGTGCATGCATATTATCTTTTGTTGATCTTTTATTTCCATTAGTTGTAAGATATCTTCTAAATGATGTATACGTACTAGGAGATAAAAATATCATTATGCACACTGTATTGTATATAGGAATAGGGTTATTTTTATTATATATCATAAGATTTTTTTGTCAGTATTTTATTACTTCTTGGGGACATATTATGGGAGCTAGAATGGAAGCGGATATGAGATACGATATTTTTGATCATTTACAGAAATTATCTTTTTCTTATTATGATGAAAAAAACACAGGTAAGCTTATGTCAAGAATCGTTACAGACCTTTTTGATATATCAGAACTAGCTCATCACGGACCAGAAGATTTATTTATTTCTATATTAAAAATAACTGGATCTTTTATTATTTTACTAAGTATTAATGTTAAGATGAGTTTGACTCTTTTATTTTTCACCTTTATCATGTTGTACTTTTCATATTTTTACAATAAAAGAATGCGAAAAATATTTAGAAAGAATAGAGAAAAAATAGCAAATGTGAATGCACAGATACAAGATAGTCTATCAGGTATAAGAGTAGTAAAATCCTTTGCGAATGAGGAGATGGAAAAACATAAATTTAGCAAAGGAAATGAAGCTTTTTTAGGAACAAAAGAGGAAAGCTATTTTATTTTGGGAAGATTTTTTAGCGGCAATCAATTCTTTCAAGGCTTATTATATCTTAGTGTGATCCTATTAGGAGGAATATTTATATCTTTAGGGTCATTAGAAACTTCTGATCTGATTGTTTATATTTTATACATTAATATCTTTTTAAATCCATTAGAAAAACTTATTAATTTTACAGAACAATTCCAAAAAGGTATAACTGGTTTTGAAAGATTTTTAGAAGTTATTAACACCAAACCAGATATAAAGGACAAGGAAGATGCAGTGGATATTATAAACCCTAAAGGGAATATTTTATTTGAGGATGTATCTTTTAGCTATAATGAGAAACATGATGTTTTAAAAAATATTCATATAAGCATTCCTGCTGGAAAAACTGTAGCATTAGTAGGCCCTTCTGGAGGCGGAAAAACTACCCTTTGTAGTCTTATTCCTAGATTTTATGAAATCAATGGAGGAATCATTACCATAGATGGGATAGATATAAGGAATATTAAACTAAAAAGCTTAAGAACATGTATTGGAATCGTTCAGCAAGATGTTTACATATTTTCTGGTACTATAAAAGAAAATATTGCCTATGGAAAAAGACAAGCGTTAGATGAAGAGATTATTGATGCTTCGAAAAAAGCCAATATCCATGACTTTATCATGAGCCTTGAGGATGGATATGATACTTATGTAGGAGAAAGAGGTGTTAAACTATCAGGAGGACAAAAACAAAGAATTTCTATTGCAAGGGTATTTCTAAAAAACCCTCCTATACTCATTTTAGATGAAGCTACATCTGCTTTAGACAATGAAAGTGAAAAGTTTATACAAAAGTCTTTAGAAGATTTATCAAAGAATAGAACTACATTAGTTATTGCTCATAGACTTAGTACTATAAAAAATGCAGATGAAATCATTGTGCTTACAGATGAAGGTATCAATGAAATAGGTACTCATGAGGAGCTTATAAGCAAAAATGGAGTGTATGCGCATCTTTATAATATGCAATTTGAATGATAAATGTAAAAAATAAAAAGGATGGTTAATATGAATTTGATTGACATTGCACAAAGTGTTCAAAAGATTGCACAAGCTATTGCTAGTGTTATAAAAGTAGATGTAACCATCATAGATCATAGACGAAATAGAATTGCTGCAACTGGAAGATATGAAAATATGGTAGGACAAAAGGTCAATGCACATTCAGTTTTTGACTTCGCCCTACATAAGGGAGAAAGTTTTATTATTGAAAACCCAAGAAATCATATAGTTTGTTTAAAATGCGAAAAAATAAAAAGCTGTAAGGAGTTTGCTGAGGTATGTTGTCCTATTAAAATGGGAGAAAAAATTATAGGAGTAATAGGACTTATTGCATTTGAAGAAAAGCAAAAAAAAGCTATTTTAGAAAACCAAACAAATCTTATGGAATTTCTTTATAGAATGGCAGATTTAATTGCAACGAAACTTTTAGAACAACAAAAAACTGAAAAAATCAAAAGAATGGCAAAAGAAATAGAGACAGTACTTCATTCAGTAGATCGAGGAATTATTGCAGTAAATGAAGAGGGAATGATTATACATTATAATAAAAAAGCAGAAGAATTATTTCATATAGATAAAAAAAGTAAAACAAATGATTATATTCATCAATTGTTAAATATAGATGTAAATGATAAGATTATCAAAAATATTTCTATTAAAAATAGATCTTTTCATTATAAAAAAGGGGAGTATGATTGCAGAGGAGTATTTGATGCCAATCCTATTATGATGGAAGATGAAAGTATTGGCGTAGTTTTTATATTTAGCAATATTTCAGAAATATTAAATGTAGTCAATGACATCACTACAGGTACTATGGTTACTACTTTTGAAAATATTATTGGAAATAGTTCTGCTTTAGAAAAAGTAAAAATACAAGGGAAAAAAGCTTCTCAAAGTACATCTACTGTCTTAATTCAAGGAGAAAGTGGTACAGGAAAGGAGTTGTTTGCTAGAGCCATTCATTTTCATAGCAAAAGAGCAAAGGGACCATTTATTCCTATTAATTGTGCAGCTATTCCAGAACAATTATTAGAAAGCGAATTGTTTGGATATGAAGAAGGTGCTTTTACAGGATCTAAAAAAGGAGGTAAATCTGGAAAATTTGAGTTAGCGCATAAAGGAACTATATTCTTAGATGAAATTGGAGATATGGCTATTCATTTACAAACAAAGCTGTTACGAGTATTACAAGAGTATGTCATTGAAAAAGTAGGAGGAAAAGAATTGATTCCTATTGATGTACGAATTATTGCAGCTACCAATCAAGATTTAGAGAAAAAGGTTTTAGAAGGAGAATTTAGAGAAGATTTATTTTATAGACTTAATGTGATTCCAATTATGATTCCTCCTTTGAGACAAAGAAAAGAAGATATCTCTATTTTAGTAAAGTATTTTCTTGAAAAATGTAATAAAAAACTTGATAAACATATTGAAAGAATAAATGAAAAAGTATTTGAAAGATTTTTATCATATGAATGGCCTGGAAATGTACGAGAACTTGAAAATACTATAGAATATGCAGTCAATATGTGTAGTCATAAGATTGTTGAGGAGATAGATCTTCCACATCGTCTAAAAGATCAAAACCATATATTAAAAAAAGTAGAAGATAGAATTATTCCTATTGAAGAACTTGAAAAAAGAGAAATACAAAAAGCTTTGCTTTATTTTGAAAAAGACAAACAATCTATTGCAAAGGCTGCAAAATCATTAGGTATAAGTCGTGCAACTTTATATAGAAAATTAAAACTATATCATATAAAAGAGTCTCAAAGTGAGAATTAATTCTCACTTTGAGACTCTTTTATAGAGTGTATATCTCAAAATGAGAAAATCATATAAAAAAGCTTCTTTTTTATTGGCATGATTATTGCCATATAAATAGATATAAAAGAGAGGATGATTGAATATGGAATTGCAAAAATTGATTATAGAAACTTTAAAAAAAGAAGTAGTGCCTGCTGTTGGATGTACAGAACCTGTTGCAGTAGCATTAGCTTGTGCCAAAGCTAAAGAAATGACAGCTGAAGAAATAAAAGAAGTACACATTTTAGTAAGTCCTAATATTTATAAAAATGGATTGGGAGTAGGAATTCCCAATACAAATGAAGTTGGATTATATATAGCAGCTGCTTTAGGAGTGGTAGGAGGAAAAAGTGAAAAAAAATTAGAAGTTTTACAAGACATTACTCCTATACATGTAAAAAAATCAAAAGATTTAATAGCAAATAAAAGAATTTTTATAGGTATCAAAGATACGAAAGAGAAAATTTATATTGAAGCATTAGTAAAAACAAATACAGATAGCATAAAAGTAATAATAGAAAGAAAGCATGATAGAATTGTATATATAAGCAAAAATGAACAAATCATTTTAGATGAAATAAAAAAATATGAAAATCATAAGGATGAAGATATTGCTTTGTATGATTTAAAAGTTTTAGATCTTATTGAAGAAATAGAAAAAATACCTTATGAGAAGTTATCTTTTTTATTAGAAGGACTTTATATGAATGAAAAAGTAGCATTAGAAGGATTAAAAAAGAAAGTAGGAATGGGAGTAGGAATGAGTTTGTATGAAAATATACAAAAGGGAATTTTATCTGATGACTTAATGAATCAAGCCATGATGCTAACTGCTGCTGCTTCTGATGTAAGAATGTCTGGAGAGAATATGTCTGTTATGAGTAGCAATGGAAGTGGAAATAATGGACTTACAGCTATTTTACCTATTGTAGCTTATAAAAATAAATTTTCTGTAAAAGAAGAGGATTTGGTAAAAGCATTAGCCATTAGTCATATCATAAATAGTTACATTAAGTTTTATATAGGAAGGCTTTCTGCATTATGTGGATGTGGGGTTGCAGCAGCTACAGGAGCTAGTGTAGCTATTGTGTGGCTTATGGGAGGAAATAAAAAACAAATAGATGGTACCATTCAAAATATGTTAGGAAATATAAGTGGAATGATTTGTGATGGTGCAAAAGTAGGATGTGCCCTTAAATTGTCTACAGCAGCTTCTACAGCTATACAATCAGCTCTTTTAGCTTTAAATGGACATGTAATTCCAAATCAAAATGGAATCATAGGAAAGAGTGCTGAGGATACCATTAAAAATTTAGGAAAGCTTTCTATAGAGGGAATGGAAAATATGGATCAAGTCATTTTAAAAGTTATGAAAAGTATGCAATGTATCGCATAATCTATACAATTGACAAAGAATAGCTTATAGATTAGAATATTTAATAATGTATAAAGGAGATACTATAGTTGTATAGTTGGAGGGAATTGAATAATGGATATAGAAAAGAAAAAAAAGGAAGTACTATTTTCTAGAGAAGATCTTCAAAAAAGAATAGAGGAATTAGGACGACAAATTAAAAAAGATTATGAAGGAAAAAAAATATTAGCTGTATCTCTTTTAAAGGGTAGTTTTATATTTGCAGCAGACTTAGTTAGAGAGATTGATGCTCCTGTTCGTATAGAATTTATGGCAACATCTAGTTATGGTCATGGTGAAGAATCTTCTGGAAAGGTAAATATATTGTATGACTTATCAGTAGATTTAGAAGATTATGATGTTTTAATTGTAGATGATATTGCAGATACAGGACTTACGATGAAATTTGTTTTAGAGCATTTGAAGAAAAAAAATCCAGCTAGTATTAAATGTTGCGTATTATTAGACAAACCTTCAAGAAGAAAAACACAATTAGAAGCAGACTATGTAGGATTTACTATACCTGATAAATTTATTGTAGGATACGGACTCAATTATGGTGACTATTATAGAAATGTACCTTATGTATTTGCTTTTGTGGATAAGTAAAGTCAGTAGCTTTTTATGCTATTGACTTTTTTGTATAAAGAAGGAGGATAAATATGGAGTTTACTAAAATGCATGGAGCAGGAAATGATTTTATATTATTTGATGGTACAAATGAAAAAATAAAAGATTATGGACAACTTGCAAAAGAAGTATGCAACAGGCACTTTGGAATTGGAGCAGATGGAATGATGGTAGCAAAAAATTCTGAGAAGAATGATATCAAAATGGTTTATTACAATTCAGATGGTTCAATTGCACAAATGTGTGGAAATGGAATTCGTTGTTTTTCAAAGTTTGTATATGAAAAAGGTTTAGTAAAAAAAGAAGAAATAGAAGTTGAGACTTTAGCAGGAGTAAAGAAAGTATATCTAGAAGTAAAAAATAATGATGTAAAATTTATAACAGTAAATATGGGAAAACCTATTTTTTGTCCAAAAGATATTCCTATGTTGTGTGAGGAAGAGGATGTATTAGAAAAATCTTTATCTATAGATGGAGAAAACATTATATTCTCTAGTGTATTAGTTGGAGTACCTCATACGGTTATATTTGTAGAGGATATTAAAAAGATAGATATTAATAGATTAGGAAAAAAAATAGAAAAACATTCTATTTTTCCTAAAAAAACAAATGTAAATTTTGTAGAGATCAAAGATAAGGATTTTATTCATGTATATACTTGGGAAAGAGGAGCAGGAAGAACACTAGCTTGCGGAACGGGATGTTGTTCAAGTGTGGTGATAGGTCATGTTTTAGGAAAATTAAATAAAAAGGTAAAGGTGCAAGCAGAAGGAGGTTTAATAGAAATTGAACTAAATAATAATCTTGATATTTTTATGAAGGGAGAAGCTAAAAAAATCTGTACAGGAAATTTCTAAAAATAAAAGCTGAGGATATCCTCAGCTTTTAACCTCTCAAATCTTCTAATAATTTTGTTTTATCCATAGTTTTCTCATCTTTTTGTTTGATTATTTTTGCGGGAGAGCCTGCTACTACACACTCACTAGGAACATCTTTTGTTACGATAGAGCCTGCTGCAACTACAGCACCTTTTCCTACTATGACACCTTCTAAGATCACTGCATTTGCTCCAATCATTACATCATCTTCTATGATGACAGGAGTAGCACTAGGAGGTTCTAATACTCCAGCTAAGACAGCTCCAGCACCTACGTGTACATTTTTACCTACTGTTGCTCTAGCTCCTAATACAGCATTCATATCAATCATGGTGCCTTCTCCAATTTCAGATCCTATATTAATGACTGCGCCCATCATGACTACAGCATTTTTACCTATTTGCACTCGATCTCTTATAATAGCACCAGGTTCAATTCTTGCATCTATATTTTTTATATCTAGAATAGGGATGGCAGAATTTCTTCTATTATTTTCTATAAAATAATCTCTGATATTTTCTTTATGAATAGATAAGAAATTTTGAATTTCCTCATGTTCTCCAAATAAAATCCAGAAGTTTTCATTTCCAAATTTTTTTATAGAATCACAAGCAATATCTTGTAAAGATCCATCCACATAAACTTTTACAGGAGTAGATTTTTTAGCTTTTTTAATAAATTTAGCTATTGCATAAGGGTTTGTTAGATCTATATTTTCATTAGTGTTTTCTATATTCATTAGTGAAATCAATCCTTTCTTTATATGAAGATGTAACTTATTTATTGGATAAAATTATACATTTTATGATTCAATTAAGTCGTTCATATTATAAAAGCCAGGTTTTTTATTTGTTAAAAACTTTGTTGCATGAATAGCTCCTAATCCAAATATATCTTTAGAAAGGGCTGTGTGCTTTATTTCTATGATTTCATCAGGACCTGCAAATAAAATAGTATGTTCTCCTACGATGCTTCCTCCACGAATGGTATGAATTCCTATATCTGTATTTTTTCTTTTTTCATTTCTTCCATATCTTCCATATATAAAATTCTTTTTATTACCTAATGCTTTATTAATATTTTCTGCTATTAAATAAGCAGTTCCACTAGGAGCATCAACCTTTTTATTGTGATGTTTTTCAATAATTTCTATATCAAAGTTATCTCCAAGTGCTAAAGCTGCCATTTGTGAAATATTTTTTGTAACCTGAATGCCTAATGACGTATTTCCTGTTTGAAAAATAGGGATGTGATTGGATGCATCCATTATATTTTTTAAATGATTGCCATCAAGTCCCGTAGTAGCTATTACCAAAGGTAGTTTATTATCTACACAATATTTTAATAAATCATTTAAAGCACTATGGTGAGAAAAATCAATTACTATATCTGCTTTTTCCTTACATAAAGAAGGAGTGTTATATACAGGAAAGCTATTTTCACATTGTGTTGTATTAGGATCAATTCCTGCAATGATGTTTAAATCTGTTTCTTGTTTTATGAGTCTTACTAAAACTTGACCCATAGCTCCATTACAACCACTAAGTATTACGTTCATAAAATCCTCCTTATTTGAGTAAATGATATTCTTGCATTCTTTGTTTTAATATACATAGATGATCCTCATCCATATCTACAAGAGGTAATCTTAAAGGGCCGACTTCAAAATTCATAAGATTCATAGCTGTTTTTATAGGAATAGGATTTACTTCTATAAATAGAGAATCTATGAAAGGCTTCATTTCAAGTTGAAGGTTACGAGCTTTTTCTAGATCTTTTTTCATGAAATAATCGACCATAAGGTGTGTTTTTTTAGGAAGAATATTTGCTACTACAGAAATGACTCCATGACCTCCTAAAGAAAGGAGTGGGACTACCATATCATCATTTCCTGAATAAACATAAAAGTCATCAGGTACAAGACGAATCATTTCTGCAACTTGAGAAATATCTCCACTTGCTTCTTTGATTCCTTTTATATTTGGGTGTTTACTAAGTGTTTCTAATGTTTTAGGTGATATATTTACACCAGTTCTTCCGGGAACATTATATAAAATAATAGGGATAGAAACTACATCAGCAATTGCATTAAAATGAGCGATGAGTCCTTTTTGTGTAGTTTTATTATAATAAGGAGTAATTAGTAGCAGTCCATCTGCGCCTACTTTTTGTGCATACTGGCTCATTTCTATGGCATGAGAAGTACAGTTGCTTCCTGTTCCTGCTATAACTGGTATTCTTTTGTTTATTTTTTCTACAGTAAATTTTATAACAGACTTTTGTTCGTCATCTGTGAGAGTAGAAGATTCTCCTGTAGTTCCTGTAATGATAATTGCATCTGTATGTTCTTCTAGGTGCCAATTTAGAAGTTGTTCTAATTTTTCATAGTTTACACTTCCATCTTTAAATGGTGTTACAAGAGCAACGCCAGAACCAGTAAATAAATTCATTTTAAAATCATCCTTTCATGAAAATGTACTATATATTATTATATGCTTAATATTAAAGAGTAGGAACTAATAATTCTGCAATTTGAACTGTATTTGTTGCGGCTCCTTTTCTAATATTATCTGCAACTACCCATAAATTGAGTCCATTCTCAACACTGAAATCTTTTCTAATTCTTCCTACATAAACCATATCCTGTCCAGCAACTTCACGAGCTAGAGGATAAATATTATTAGTAGGATCATCTTGAAGAATAATACCAGGTGCATTTTTAAATATATTTTTGATTTCTTCTATATCAAAACTATTTTCAAACTCTATATTAATAGATTCGCTATGACTATCTTTTACAGGAACTCTTACAGTGGTAGCAGTAATTTTTAAATTTTCATCATGTAGAATTTTCTTTGTCTCATCAATCATTTTCATTTCTTCTTTGGTATATCCATTTTCTAAAAATGTATCAATGTGAGGAAGGCAATTTCCAGCAATAGGGTGAGGATAAGGTGTTAAAATATCATTTCCTTTTAAGCCTTCTTCTAAAGCTACTACCCCTGATACTCCAGAGCCTGATACAGCTTGATAAGTAGAATATATAATTCTTTTTATTTTAAATTTGTCGTGAATAGGTTTTAATGCAACCATAGCTTGGATGGTAGAGCAATTTGGATTTGCAATAATTCCTTTATGATTTTTTATATCTTCAGGATTTACTTCAGGAACTACTAAAGGAACATCTTTTTCCATTCTCCAAGCACTACTATTATCTACTACAATAATTCCCTTTGAAGCTGCAATAGGAGCAAATTTTTTACTAATATCTCCTCCTGCCGAAAATAAAGCAATTTGAATATCTTTATCAAAAGATTTTTCTGTTAATTCTTCAACTACAAATTCTTTTCCTTTGCAAGTTACTGTTATACCTGCTGATTTAGCAGAAGCAAATGGATATAGATTTTCAAAAGGAAAATCCCTTTCTTCTAATACTTTTAAAAATGTTCTTCCTACCATTCCAGTAGCTCCTACTAAAGCAATATTTACTTTTTTCATATAAATTCCCTCCTAAATATTATGAGTAAATGATTGATAAAATAATGAATTGTTATACTATTTCTACTTGAACACCTTTTTTTCTTATTTTATTTAATTCTTGCTCATTAGATTTGTCATCTGTAATAAGCATATGAATAGATTCAATACTACATACATGAGCAAAAGTAATTCTTCCTATTTTTCTATAGTCTGATACTAAAATTTTTTTTCTACTACAATGGATTACTTCTTTTAAAAAATCACTACTATCTAGGGTAGAGGTAGTGACACCAGGATCATCTTTAATACCTGCACAAGGAATAAAAGCTTTATCAAAGTGATAGTTTTTAAGATCTGATATGGCTCTAGATCCTAGAATGTTTCTTTTATAATTAATTGTTCCACCTATTATGATGGTTTCTATATTTGAAATATTAGACAATTCTTTTGCAATATCTAAAGAATTTGTAACAATGGTGATATTCTTATTTTCGATAAAAGGGATCATCAAAAGACTAATCATACTGCCCATAAGCATAATTGTATCTTCATCTTCAATAAGGGTTGCTGCTAGTTTTGCAATTTTCTTTTTTTCTTCTAAAGCTTCTAATTTACCTTCTTCCATAGATGAAATCCATTTGGATTTTTCAATACGTACAGCTCCGCCATGAGTTTTTTTAAGAAAGCCATCTTTTTCTAAAGCTGTTAAATCTCGTCTTATAGTATAGATAGATACATGAAAAGTATCTGTTAATTGTTGAAGATTGATAACCCCTTCTTCTTCAACAAGTTCGATAATTTTTTTTCTTCTTGCTTCAGTAATCAATGTAGCTGCCCCCTATATCCTTGAATGATCAATTTATGATCATATTATTGCAATGTATTTATCATGATGTGATTATATTTTATCATATTATATGATAAAATATTTGTAAATGATTTATTCAAAAGTTTATTATATATGTTGTTAAGCATATTAACAAAAAGATATATAGTTGTCAACAAAATTTTTGTACTTTTCTAAAAATAAAAAACAAGATACAATATTTTATATGTAAATAAATGAAAAGAGGTGTAGCATATGATTCATATAGAAGAAAAAATATTAAGCATGAAAGAAGAGATCATTCAAATAAGAAGAGAACTTCATAAAATTCCAGAGATAGGATTTGATGAATACAAAACAAGTGAATTTATTATTCAAAAGCTTGAAGAATATGGTGTAGAGGTATATAAAAATATAGCAAAGACAGGAATTATTGGGTTCATAAAAGGAAAAAGCGAAAGATCTATTGCTTTTCGTGCAGATATGGACGCACTTACGATCCAAGAAGAAACAAATGTTTCTTATCAATCTCAAAATAAAGGGATGATGCATGCTTGTGGACATGATGCACATATGTCTATTTTATTAGGTTTTGCAAAATATATATCTATATATAAAGAAGAATTACCTTATTCTTTGGTATTTGTATTTCAACCTGCTGAGGAAGGACCAGGAGGAGCATTACCTATGATAAAAGAGAGGATCATAGAAAAATTTCATATTCAGAAAATTGTAGGGCTTCATGTATATCCTCAAATTGAAGAAGGCAAAATTGGATGCAGAGTAGGTCCTATGATGGCTCAAACTGGAGAATTTGATATTGTCATTTCAGGATGTGGAGGACATGGAGCAATTCCACAAAAGGCAATAGATAGTATTGTCATTGCTTCAAATCTTATCTCTTCTTTTCAAACGATTATTAGCAGAAATATTAATCCTATAGAAGGAGCTGTTCTTACTATTGGAAAAATGTGGGCAGGAGAAAGAAGAAATATTATAGCAGAAAAAACTTATTTAGAAGGAACCATCAGAGCTTTTGAAGAAGAAGTATATGAAAAAATAAAAAAAAGAATGAAGGAGATGAGCAAAGGAATAGAGAAGATGTATAATTGTTCTATAGAAGTGATATTTAGAGATATGTATCCAGCAGTAGTAAATGATAAAGAAATGGTCAGAATTCTTCAAAAAGCTGTTGGAGATGAAAATATAGAGTGGATAGCTCCTCAAATGATTGCAGAAGACTTTTCTTATTATCAAAAGAAAGTAGCAGGACTATTTTTCTTTTTAGGAGTGAATAATAAAGATCAAGGACATATATACCCTCTTCATCATAGTAAATTTTCTTTTAATGAAGAAATACTTTTGATTGGGATTCAAATCTATAAAAATTTATTACAGTCTATAGAAGCATAAAAATATAAAAAAAAGGAGGAAAACATTTGGGAAATAGCGAAAAAATAAAAATTGTAGAAGTGAACATATTGTATTTTATTACAGCTATTTTTCTTGTAACGATAGGGTATTATGTCCAACAAAAAAATTTGAAAACAGGGTTGTTGATTACAGAATATGGGATTATTTTGCTACCTGCGCTTTTGTACATAACAATAAAAAGAGATTCTTTAAAAAATGTATTAAAATTAAATCCTTTATCTTTTAAGCATGGAATAATGATTTTTTTTATAACTATTTGTATGTATCCTGTAGCTCTTTTTTTCAACTTGATTGCTATGATTGTATTAAGTATTTTTGTAAATATAAAACCACAAGCTATTCCAACTGCTACGAATCTTTCAGAGTATTTTGTGCTTTTATTTATTATTTCTATATCTGCAGGAATTTGTGAAGAAGTTTTTTTCAGAGGATTATTATTAAAAACTTATGAAAAAATAGGCAAAAAAAAGGCTATATGGATATCTGCTTTATTGTTTGGGTTATTTCATTTTAATCTTCAAAATTTCTTGGGACCTACTGTATTAGGAATTTTATTTGGATATTTAGTATGTCAAACTAATTCTTTATTTGCAGGAATCATTGGACATATGACCAATAATGGGTTAGCTGTAACATTAGGATATATGATTCATCTATATAGTAAAAAAACAAAACCAATGGTTGAAGATGTAGTACATTTAGAAATTTTTCAAATTATAATATTTGCTGCTTTTTTCGGAATAATATCTATTTTTACAGCTACATTGGGGTATTCATTGTATAAAAGAATCATAAAAGATATAAAAACGAATCAAAGATCATGTTATTTTATTGAAGAGAAAGGAAAAACTAACAAAATACCTAGATTTGTGTTTACACCTATTGGGTTAACGGTTATTATATTTATATATATGGGTTATTTACAAATTAAATATATGATGCTTTAAGTATAGTTAGGAGAGTGCATATGGAAAAAATAGCAGTAATTACAGATTCTTCTTGTGATTTACCACAAGAATGGATTCAAAAATATAATATTGAGGTACTTCCTCTTCGTGTGATCTATTCACAACAAGAATTTAGAGATCGTGTAGAAATTTCTCCACAAGAAGTATATGAAAATTTGGAAATAGAGACTCCAAAAACTTCTTTGCCTTCTCCAGAGGATGCGAAAAATCTTTTTCACAAATTACAAGAACAAGAATATACTCATGTATTAGGAATATTTATTTCATCAGGATTAAGTGGTACATACAATATGGTTAAAAATGTAGCAGATGAGTTTGAAAAATTGACTATAGAATTAGTGGATTCTAAAACACTATCTATGGGACTAGGTTTTTTAGTTTTAGAAGCAGCAAAGGAAGTTTATAAAAATTCTAATTTTGCACAAATCATAGAAAAAATAAAAAAAATACTTCATAAATCAGAGCTTTTTTATGTATTAAAAACTTTAGAATATTTACGTAAAGGCGGAAGAATTGGTTTGGTAGAAGGAACTGTAGGAGAAATTTTAGGAATAAAACCTATTATTTCTATAGATGAGGATGGTAAATATTATACTTATAAAAAAGTAAGAGGAAGAAAAAAATCTATAGATGATATTTATTCTATTGTAAAAGAAAAAATAAAAGATAAAAGAATAGATATTGCGATTATGCATGGAAATGCAGAAGAAGAAGCTAAAAAACTTTTAGAAAGAATAAAAGATATAGGAAATATTAATGAAACATTATTTTCACAAATTAGTCCAGTTTTAGGAGTTCATACAGGACCAGGACTCATTGGAGTTGTTACTTTTGAAGTTTGACTTATTTATTTTTTGGTAATATAATGATTATAATTAAATACAAGGGGAGCTAAAAAAATTGGCTGAGAGGAAACTTCTTTGTTTCGACCCATAACCTGATCTGGATAATGCCAGCGTAGGAACATAAGTAAGAAAATGAGCTGCATTCTTTCAGAATGCAGTTTTTGTATGTTTAAAATTAAGTATGAAAAGGGTGAAAAGATGAGAAAGTTTACTACAAAAATGATCGTAGAAGCAGGGATTATGATTGCATTAGCACAAATTTTAAGCTATATCAAGATATTTGAAGCGCCTTATGGAGGATCTATTACAGCAGGAAGTATGGTACCTATATTTATCTATTCTATAATATGGGGGTGTAGACCTGGAATTTTGGCAGGAGTTGTATACGGTATTTTACAATTTTTGTTAGGAAAATCATGGTCGCTACATATTCTATCTATAGTTTTTGATTATATAGCTGCTTTTGGAGTTTTAGGACTTGCAGGGCTTTTGAATAAAAATTTAAAAAGAGTGAATATTAGTGTATGTATAGCTACTATAGGAAGATTTATTTCTCATGTTATATCTGGAGCAATTGTGTTTAAAGCTTATGCACCAGCAGGTGAAAATCCTTGGATTTATTCTATAAAGTATAATGCAAGCTATTTAGTACCAGAATTGATTATATCTATTTTTATAATTGGTATTTTATATAGACCTTTAAAATATCAATTATCAAAAAATTAAAGTAGGTATAAAAAATGTACCCCTTACCAATAATAAAAAATAGGGGAGGGGTATGAATGTCTAAAAAAAATAGTATGAAGAATAAAAAAAATAAAATAGAAACTATTGAAGACAAATGGAAATATGAAATTGCTCAGGAATTAGGATTGTTAGAAAAAGTAGAAAGCTTAGGATGGGGAGGACTTACAGCGAAGGAAACTGGAAGAATTGGAGGACTCATTACTGTAAGAAAAAAGAAATTGAATAAGAAAAATACAGAGGGATAGAAAATCTATCTCTTTTTGTTTTGGAAATATATTATAATAAAAAAAGTAGAAATATAAGATAAGGGAGAGATGGGATGAAAAGCTATAGCGCGTTTGCTTATGTATATGATCAATTGATGGAAGATGTAGACTATGATGAGTGGACTATGTATATTGAAGCTATATTTAAACGATATAATATAAATCCTTTAAATATAGCAGAACTAGCTTGTGGAACAGGTAATGTTACGAATAGACTTGCTAAAAGAGGATACAATATGATTGGAGTAGATATAGCAGAAGATATGCTCTATGTTGCTTCTCAAAAAGCTAAAGATCTGAAGATCGATGTAGTTTATCTAAATCAAGATATAACTGATCTTTTGTTACCTACTCATTTAGATACTATTTTATGTATTTGCGATGGAATCAATTATATCATTGATGAAAAAAATTTATTTAAAGTATTTCAAGGAGTACATAACCATTTAAAAGAGAATGGATTATTTATTTTTGATATTAGTAGTTATTATAAATTATCGCAAATACTAGGGAATCATACTTATGCAGAAAACTTAGAACAAGTTTCTTATATATGGGAAAATTATTTTAATGAAGAAGAGCGTATATGTAATTTAGATTTGACTCTTTTTATAAAAGAAGGTGATATTTATAAAAAATATGAAGAAGATCATATACAAAGGGCTTATAAAGAAAAAGAAATAATAAAAATGTTAAAAAAAGTAGGATTTAAAAAAATTGAATCTTTTGATGCTTTAAATTTTTTATCTCCTAAAGAAACAAGTGAAAGAGTTTATTTTGTTTGTCAAAAATAAAATTTGAGCTTATAAACTTAAAGTCAATTTCCATTGACACTAAAAATGACCTGTGATAAACTCTAGTTGTAGCAATGATTTGCTACGTATGATATTGGTTAGGAGGATTGTTTAAATGGAAAAAGGTACAGTAAAATGGTTTAATGGAGAAAAAGGTTATGGATTTATTTCGAGAGAAAATGGAGAAGATGTTTTCGTACATTTCTCTGCAATCGACATGGATGGTTACAAAACTTTAGAAGAAGGTCAATCTGTTGAATTTGAAGTAGTTCAAGGAGAAAAAGGACCTCAAGCTACAAACGTTACAAGAGGATAATAAAACGTGTAGCCATTAATAGCCCTGATAGATCAATCAGGGCTTTTATTACTATAGATGATCAAGTTATAAATTTTTCAAAGAATAGTTTATTCTGATATAAAAACAAGTGAAAAGGATGGAGCAGATGAAAAATTATGTACTAAGAGGAGTTGCAGCAAATAAAAGTATAAGAGTTTTTTTAGGAGTTACAACAAATTTAGTAGAAGAAGCAAGAGTGATTCATAATACTACACCTGTTGCTACTGCTGCTTTGGGAAGAACTCTTACAGGGACTGTAATGATGGGCCTTATGCTAAAAGGAGAAAAAAATAAATTGTCTATACAAATTAAAGGAGATGGACCTTTAAAGCAGATTTTATCTGTTACTGATTCAAAAGGAAATGTAAAGGGATATATATCAAATCCTAATGTAGAGCTTCCATTAAGAGAAGATAAAAAATTAGATGTAGGAAGAGCTGTTGGAAAAGGAAAAATGATTGTGATTAAAGATTTGGGATTAAAAGACCCATATGTAGGACAGTCTGATTTAGTATCTGGAGAAATAGCAGAAGATTTTACAGCTTATTTTGCATACTCAGAGCAACAACCTTCTGCAGTAGGATTAGGAGTATTAGTAGATAGAGATTATTCTGTAAAAGAAGCAGGAGGATTTATTATACAAGTACTTCCAGATGCATCAGAGGATGTGATTATAAAGCTTGAAAATAGAATAAGTGAACTTCCATCTGTTACTCAATTAATGGAAGAGAGTAAAGATGGAGAAGAAATGCTAAGTAGAATATTAGAAGGTTTTGATTTTGAAATTCTAGATAAGAAAGAAGTATTTTTAAATTGTGATTGTTCAGAAGAAAAGCTTGAGAAAGCTTTAATTAGCATTGGGGAAAAGGATTTAAAACAAATTATTGAAGAAGATGAACAAGCAGAACTTACATGTCATTTTTGTAATAGAAAATATCATTTTAACAAAGAACATTTACAAAAGCTTTATGAAGAAGCACAGTAGTTGAATGAATTCACTACTGTGCTATGAAGAAGTATTGACAAAATAACTACTTGTGTGTATAATATCATTGGTAAGTTATTAAGGGCGCATAGCTCAGCTGGGAGAGCACCTGCCTTACAAGCAGGGGGTCATAGGTTCGATCCC
>NZ_RYYS01000077.1 GCF_004138215.1 Anaerophilus nitritigenes | reverse complement strand
TTTTCTCTCAGCAAAGATATCAAATATTTTTTATTTTTTATTGACATTTCTTAGCTGGACTTTCAAAATAAATGCTTAGTTTATTATATCATTTCTTATAGGTAAGAAAAAAGAAGCATATAGCAGAAAAATGAATAAGAATAAAAACATTACATTTGGAAATTTTACAAAATCATAATATAATATATAAAGGATTGTTTTTTTGACAAATGATACGATAGACCTAAAAATATTATTTAAAATATGCAGGAAATGAAAAGACATATGTAGAATTAATAGATAAATTAGGGGTTGATTTTATGATAAACTTAATAAACATTACGAAACAGTATGGACAAGAGACTATTGCACTTTCTAATGTGAATATAAAAATAGAAAAAGGAGATTTTGCATTTATAGTAGGATCTAGTGGGGCTGGAAAATCTACATTTATCAAATTATTATTAAAAGAAATTGAACCTACAAAAGGGAAAATTATAATAGATGGAATGGATATTACAAAATTAAGTAATAGAAAGGTTCCATATTTAAGAAGAAAAATGGGTGTTATTTTTCAGGATTTTAGGCTGTTACAAAATAAAACAGTATATGAAAATGTAGCATTTGCTATGGAGATTATTGGATCAAGTTCAAAAGAAATAAGAAGGCAAGTTCCAACCATTTTAGCTATGGTAGGTCTTAGTGGAAAAGCGAAAATGTATCCTCATGAACTTTCAGGAGGAGAACAACAAAGGGTGTCTATTGCAAGGGCTATTGTAAATAATCCATCTGTACTCATTGCGGACGAGCCAACGGGAAATTTAGATCCAGATACAGCATGGGAAATTATGAAGCTTATTAAACAAATTAATAGAAGAGGTACAACTGTAGTTATGGCTACACATGCCAAAGAAATTGTAGATATGATGCAGCAAAGAGTGGTGGCTATCGAAGGAGGAAAAATCGTAAGAGATGATCAGAAAGGTGTGTATGGCTATGAAGAGTAGTAATACCTTTATGTATATGGTCAAGCAAGGATTAAAAGGATTTTGGAGAAATAGAGTAATGGGTATTGTAGCCATAGCATCTATAGCATCTATGCTTACCATTTTAGGAATTGTATTTATGTTAGTACTTAATATCAACAGTTTAGCAGAGGATGCAAAGGAACAATTTGACTCTATTCCAATATATTTAAAAAATGATTTAACGGATAGTCAAATAGAAGAAATGGGATCGATTATAAAAGGTATTGAAGGAGTAGATCAAGTAGAATTTTTATCTAAAGAAGAAGCCTTAGAAAATATGAAAAAGAAATGGGGCGAAAATGGATATCTTTTAGAAGGACTAGAGAAAAATCCATTGCCAAATAGTTATGTTATAAAATTAAAAGATATTAATTATGCTGAGACTGTAGTAACTAAAGTGGAAGGACTAGATGGTTTAGAAGAAATAAAATATCATAAGGATATTATTGAGAAGCTTCTTAAAATTACAGACTTTATTAGAACAATAGGTATTTTTATTATAGGAGCATTAATACTGATTTCTATGTTTGTAGTAGCCAATACTATTAAACTTACAGTTATGGCAAGGAATAAAGAAATTAGTATCATGAAATATGTAGGAGCTACAAATTGGTTTATTCGTTGGCCTTTTTTAATAGAAGGAATGATGATAGGATTATTTGGATCTTTAATTGCATTAGGAATTGTAGGATTTGGATATAAAAAATTATTTGATGTAATTACTCAAAAAATCTATGTAATGGTTATTGCATATATGATTCCTGCTACTGTTGTCATTGAAAGTATAACTGTAATATTTATTGTATTAGGTGTAGGAATTGGTGCATTAGGAAGTATATTTTCTATGAGAAAATTTTTAAAAGTATAAAGGGGGATAGAAAATGAAGAACAGTTTTAAAAAATCTGTGCTACTCATTGGATTAATGCTTTCTTTATTGATTACACCTACCTTTGCTCAAAATGTGACAAGTGAGCAAAAGAAACTCAATAATGTCAATAAAGAAATTAATACTGCACAGAAAAAGCTAAGAGAGAATAAACAAAAAGAAATAAGTTTATCTACACAAATCAAAGAATTAGATCAAAAAATTTATCATACAGAACAAGAATTAGCTCAAATAGATCAAGAAGTAACTATTACAAAAAAGAAAATTAATATTACACAAAATGAATTACAAAAGGCAGAAAGTAATATAGCAAATAAAAATGATACATTAAATTCAAGACTAAGAGTAATGTATAAAAATGGAGATATGGGTTATGCAGAAGTTCTTTTAAATTCAGAAAGTATTATAGACCTTTTATCTAATTTGGATATGGTTAAAAAAATATTTTCTCAAGATATGGATCTTTTGGCTTATATGAAAGATCAAAGAGATGATATACAAACAAAGAAAAAAATATTAGAAACACATAAAAGCAAAATGGTTTCTATGATGAGTACTATGCAGTCAAAACAAAAGGAGCTTCAGGTAAGTAGAGGAGAAGCAAATAAAGTTAGAGGAGAAATTCAAAACAATTCAAAGGAGTTAGAAAAACAAATAGATGACCTTAATGATTATGCACAAAAAATTGTAGCAGAAATCAGAAAAAAACAATCTACAGGACAGTATGTAGGAGGAAAACTTGGTTGGCCAGCTCCAGGATATACAAGAATTACATCTCCATATGGATATAGAATTCATCCAATTCTTAAAAGGAAGAAAATGCATACAGGAATTGATATAGGAATTCCTGCAGGAAAAAGTGTAGTATCTGCAGGAGATGGAACTGTTATTCACTCTGGATGGCTAGGCGGATATGGAAAAACTGTAATGGTGGATCATGGTGGAGGAGTGGTTACCTTATATGCCCATAATTCAAGTCTTTTGGTATCAGATGGACAAAAGGTAACAAGAGGACAAACTATTTCAAAGGCAGGAAGTACAGGAAATTCAACAGGACCACATCTTCATTTTGAGGTTAGAAAAAATGGACAATATACAGATCCAATTCCATGGGTAAAATAAAGGAATTCTTATATAAGAATTCCTTTTTAGTGTTAATAAGAAGGGAGAAAATATGGATTTTTATAAATATGGAGATTATGAAAATTTAAGTAGTAAACTCATAAAAGACATACAAAGTAATTTAATAGATTGGTATATGAAAAATCATAGAAAGCTCCCTTGGAGAGAAAATAAAAATCCATATTATATATGGATTTCAGAAGTGATGCTTCAACAAACTAGGGTAGAGACAGTTATTCCTTATTTCTTAAATTTTATTAATAAGTTTCCAGATGTAAAAGTTTTAGCAAATGCTCATGAAGAAGAGGTATTAAAGGCTTGGGAGGGTCTTGGATATTATAGCAGAGCAAAAAATATTCATAGAGGAGCTAAAATGATTTGTGATGAATTTTTAGGAGTGGTTCCTAAAACCCAAAATGAAATTCGAAAAATAACAGGAATAGGACCTTATACAGCAGGAGCCATTCTTAGTATTGCCTATGATCAAGCAGTATCAGCAGTAGATGGAAATGTAATGAGAGTTTTTTCTAGACTGTTTTGTATAAAAGAAGATATAGGAGAAAATAAGACAAGAAAAGAAATGGAAAAATTAGGATCAATTCTAGTTAGTAGAGAAAAGCCTTCCTTTTTTAATCAGGCTCTTATGGAGCTAGGAGCCATGATTTGTATTCCTAAAAATCCTAAATGTATAGCTTGTCCATTATTTTCCCAGTGTAGTGGGAGAGAGTTAGGGGTAGCAGACGACCTTCCAGTGAAAAAGAAAAAAATAACAAAAAGAGAGGTAGACTTAGAGGTTGCACTGATTTGTAATACAGATAAATTTTTTATTGTGAAAAGATCTTCAGAAGGGTTGTTAGCGAATCTTTGGGCTCTTCCTAGTATAGAGAAAGAAAAGAATATGGAAGATGGAAAAAGTATTCTTTTAAAATTGAAAGAAAATTATGAAATGATTGTAGAAAAAGAAAAATTTTTATTTCAAAAGGAACATATTTTTACCCATTTAAAATGGAATATGAATGTATATCGATACAAACTCATAAAAAACAATCTAGTAGATAAGGATAAAAATCAATGGATCTGTATAGAGGATATTGAAAAATATGCTTTTCCAACAGCTTTTATGAAGATTTTAAAAGAAATCAAAAAACTTGTTTAATAAATTTTTTGTGTGGTATATATACTATTGTGAGACATTATATAAAATAATTAATATATATAGGAGGAGATTTTATGACAAATAAAACTTTAGAAAATTTAATGGCGGCTTTTGCTGGAGAATCACAAGCAAACAGAAAGTATCTTGCATATGCAAAAAAAGCAGAAAAAGAAGGAAAAGTAAATGCTGCAAAATTATTTAAAGCAGCTGCAGATGCAGAAACTCTTCATGCACATAAGCATTTTGAAGTAGCAGGAAAAATAAAATCTACAAAAGAAAATTTAGAAGATGCAGTAAAAGGAGAAACTTATGAATTTAAAGATATGTATCCAGAATTTTTAGAAGTAGCAAAAGAAGAAGGAAATAAAGAAGCAATAAGAACCTTTGAATATGCATTAAAAGCAGAAGAAGTTCATGCAAAGCTTTATGAAGAAGCTTTAGCAGAGGTAGACAATGAAGAAGAAGTATTTTATTATCTTTGCCCAGTCTGTGGAAACATTGAAAAATCAGTTCCAGGAAAATGCTTTATTTGTGGAGTTCCAGGAGAAAAATTTATTAAATATTAAAAAGACAGGTGCACTGCACCTGTCTTTTATATAAATATTTGAGTAAAATAAAAAGTTTTTTCATTAGGTTGAATTTTATATTCATTGTGATAACATAGGAATATATAGGATTTAATGTATAATATATACATAGGAATATAGTTTTTAAAAGGAGGGAAATTACCGTGTTTAAACGTATTACAAAGTTATGTGTAAAACTTGTTCAAAAGTACCTGCCAGACCCATTTTTATTTGCAGTTATATTAACAATAGTAGTACTTATATGTGGATGGTGGACTACTGGGCAAGGAGTAGTACCTATGGTTATGCATTGGAGTAATGGATTTTGGAGCTTATTAAAATTCTCCATGCAAATGGCATTAGTATTAGTAACAGGACATACACTTGCTAATGCACCTATTATTAAAAAAGGGCTGGACAACTTAGCAAAAGTTGCAAAAACCCCTACGCAGGCTATTTTAGCAGTAACTTTTATTTCAACGATTGCATGTTGGATTAACTGGGGATTTGGACTTGTAATAGGAGCTTTATATGCAAGAGCACTAGCAAAGGAAGTAAAAAATGTAGACTATCGATTATTGATTGCTTCTGCTTATTCAGGATTCGTAGTGTGGCATGCAGGAATTTCAGGTTCTATTCCACTTACATTAGCTACAGGAGGAGAAGATTTAGCGAATGTTACAAGTGGAGCAATAGTAGAAGCAATACCTACCAGTACAACTATATTTTCATTCTTTAATATTGTTGTAAGTGCAATTATATTAATTACTATGCCTCTTTTAAATAAAGCTATGCATCCAAGTAAAGAAGAAGTAGTTTCGGTAGATCCTAAATTATTAATGGATGAAGAAGCTGCTACTATTTTAGAAAATGCTACACCAGCAGATAAGATGGAGAATAGTCCTATTCTTTCTATGATTATAGGGATTATGGGTATGTTAGCTATATTTTATTATGTTAAAGAGAATGGACTTCAATTAAACTTAGATATTGTAAACTTTATTTTCTTATTTGCAGGAATAATTTTACATGTAACACCTAGAAGATTTTTAGATGCAATTACTATTGCTACAAAAGGAGCAGGAGGAATTATATTACAATTCCCATTTTATGCAGGGATAATGGGAATGATGATAGGAAAAAATGTAGATGGAGTATCTTTTGCAGGTCTTATTTCAGAGTGGTTTGTAAACATTTCTACTCCAACAACTTTTCCATTATTTACATTCTTAAGTGCAGGAATTGTAAACTTTTTCGTTCCATCTGGTGGTGGACAATGGGCAGTGCAAGCGCCTATTATGATGCCGGCAGGAGCTAAGCTTGGTGTTTCAGCAGCAAAAACTGGAATGGCTATTGCATGGGGAGATGCTTGGACAAATATGATCCAGCCTTTTTGGGCACTTCCAGCATTAGGTATAGCAGGACTTGGCGCTAGAGATATCATGGGATTTTGTATTATCGATTTAGTTTATACAGGAATTATTATTGCACTAGGATTAATGTTTTTATAAAAATATTAAAATTATTGGAGGTGTATATTGTGATAAACAAAATAGTAACACTAGAAGAAGCTATGAGTCATATCAAAGATGGAATGACAGTAATGATAGGTGGATTTATGGCAGCTGGAACTCCTGAGAAGTTTATGGATGCACTAGTAGAAAAAGGTGTGAAAAATTTAACACTTATTGGAAATGATGCTGGATGGCCAGATAGAGGAATTGGGAAATTATTAATTAATAAGCAAGCAAAAAAAATGATTGCATCCCATATTGGTTTAAATCCAGAAGCAGGAAATCAAATGAATGCAGGAACTCTTGAAATGGAATTAGTTCCTCAGGGAACACTGGCAGAACGAATTAGAGCAGGTGGAAATGGACTAGGTGGGCTCTTAACACCAACAGGGGTAGGAACTATAGTTGAAGAAGGGAAACAAAAAATTGAAGTAGATGGAGTAGAGTATCTATTAGAAAAACCATTAAAAGCAGATATTGCTTTGATTAGCGCTTCTATTGCAGATAAAAGAGGAAATTTATATTTTAATAAAGCAACAAAAAACTTTAATCCACTAATGGCTACTGCAGCAGATATAGTAATTGTAGGAGCAGAAAAAATTGTTGAAGTTGGAGAAATCGATCCAAACGATGTGATGACTCCAGGTCTATTTGTAGATTATATGGTGGAGGTGTAGAAGATGGATGCAAAAGAAATTATTGCGAGAAGAGTTGCAAAGGAATTAAAAGATGGAGATATAGTCAATTTAGGAATAGGTCTTCCTACTATGGTAGCAAATTACATACCAAAAGACATGGATGTAATGTTTCAATCTGAAAATGGTTTTATAGGATTAGGTCCTGTACCAGAAGAAGGAAAAGAAGATGAAGATTTGGTAAATTCTGGTGGACAACCAGTAACAATAGTACCAGGTGCAGCTTTCTTTGATAGTTCAGTATCTTTTGGAATTATAAGAGGAGGACATGTAGATGCTACAGTACTTGGAGCATTACAAGTAGATGAAAAAGGGAATTTAGCGAACTGGATGATCCCAGGTAAAATGGTGCCAGGGATGGGTGGTGCTATGGATCTTGTAGTAGGAGCTAAGAAAGTAATTATATCTATGACACATACAGCAAAAGGAAAACATAAAATCTTAAAGGAATGTAAATTACCACTTACAGCAGCAAATCAAGTAGATATGATTATTACAGAAATGGGTGTTATGGAAGTTAGAAAAGAAGGAATTATTTTAACTGAAATCAATCCTGAATATACAGTAGAACAAGTACAACAAGCTACAGAAGCAAAATTAATTATTCCTAAGGATTTAAAACAAATGGAAATCTAATCAATTCCCAGTTGCATAAAGCAACTGGGAATTTGTTTTCATATAGATATGAAAAGTGATACAATAGATAAGGATTATATATGTAAGCGTAAAGCCTATGACACATACAAAACTGAACTTTTAAGTGATAAAATCATCTCAAAAG
>NZ_RYYS01000076.1 GCF_004138215.1 Anaerophilus nitritigenes | reverse complement strand
ACAACTTTATTTTACTCCGAAGAGGTTTTTTTTACAGCGAAAGAGATTTTTTTGCTAATACATAGTATAGAGCCATGGGTTATGGTTTAAGGAATAATAACCATATTTTATTCAAAATACTTAAAATAAATTTCTTTTAGTTCTTTGTTTAAATCGTCATTAATAATAGCTTTTATAAATTTTGCTTTAATATTATCTTTTGCTACATTTGATGACTTTAGTTTTACAATGAATTCTTCATTTAACCTTAATAACCAATTCAACTTAAATTTATCAAAATCAAAATCTTCAATTGATAAAATCAAATCAAACAAATCATCTTTATTCTTATACTTTTTAAGTGCTTCTATATCGTTTAGTTTTTTATTATAAACAAGATTAGTCAAATATCCTATCTGGGTCTTTACAGGGTCAGGGAAAGACTTCACACTTGTTTTTTCTTGCTCCTGTATTATTTTATCTATCGATTCATAAAATTTTTTCTCCAACTCATAATTAAATTCTATAGTATCTCTTATCCTTGCTTCAGCATATAATGAAGCGGTAAATTTATTATTTAATTCATCTGTTACCCAATTTTGTATTTTAAATTGGATATTCTTATCAAATACATTATACATTTCAATAAATAATCTCCTTAAAATGCTAGAAGATTGTGATTTCAATTCTCCAAATCTAACTTTATCAATTAAACTGTTTATATTAACCTCCTCAACTGTTAAACTGCCATCTACTCTTTTTACTAAATAAGCTAAATTTCTAATTAAATTCGAATTATTAAGAGTTTCTAATTCCCATCCATTACTTCCATTATTATATTGAGAGTTGTTGATTTTTTTAATAAAAGCAATTATAATCTCCTTTAAAAACTCATTTGTTATAATAGTTTCATCTTTTTTATATTGTTCTACAATAAAATAGTCAATAGCTCTGTATACTTCTAAATCAGTATGATTATTGGATATAAAATTAATAATATTATCGATAAACACTTTCAGTTTATCTGCTCCTTCAAAATGTATTATAGAAATTATGTAAATCATATTGATAAATGAATTCAGCAGCATTTTTTTATTTTCAATTGTACTATAACTTGATACAATGTTTTGAAACATCCCTTCCAAATAGATTGATGGTATTTTGATTCTAATTGCTTTTATATTGTATTCCTCAATCATTTTTCTTAATTTCTTAGGTTCTATATATTTTGACATGAGGAATAGTTCAAATTCATCAAATTCATGAAGTGGCATTTCTCTACCTTCCATGCCATCAAATAACCAATCTTCATTATCCTCTTTATAATCTACATTTTGACTTCTATCATAAGTTCTCAATAAAGTTTCAATATACTCCCTATAATATTCTTTTACATCTCTGTATTCATCAATCATCAGAAAATAATTATGTGTGCACTCCCAAAACTCTTTTATTTGTCTCTTATATTCAGGCATATTACTCATTTTATATGGGTCTCCACCAATATATGTTTTATCTACATCTTCTTTTATTTTTTCCTTTAGATTATCTGCATCAATCTTTCTTGAATATAGATAATTATTATTAAATAAAATATCATTTAAAAAGGAAACAATATCTCTATCTTTTTTGGGAAGAGAATAAAATATCTCAATCAAATCACTTTCATTATTTTCGATATTAGAGTTTGAAATTATCTTTTTTATATGCTCGATATATGCCGTTTCTCCTAATACATTAGAAAATGGATAAAGTGACGATTTAAGGTATTTAACTAAATGTTGCTTATTAAATTCACATATATAAAAGATTGTGTACTCTTTATCTCTAAATGCCTTTCTAGATAAATTGTTTAAAATTTCATATGCACTGACATACCTCTTTAAAAGATAATTTGAATATGCTCGTAGTAATTCATTATAATATTTGTTTCTAAACACAGTTATAGATTTATACGTCTGTTTTGCATAATTTTCTATGCCTATATAGTTATTAAATTTTAGAATATTAAATAGCTCTAATTCACCAATATCTCGTGAGAATTTGTAACAAATTTTTTCATTACCGTTATTCTTGCGAATTGTAATATCAATATTTTCAATACCAGCTCTAATCATAACTTTTTTTATATACTCTACCTTTTTAGTTACTCTTTTATCCACTTCTCTTATTTCATCAGTATCTTTGATTTTTTTTATTAAAGTTGTAAATATATTTGCATCATAATAATCTTCATTATTAAAATCCATATTTAGGATACAATTGCTTCCTTTAAGATTATACGCAAAATTTAAACCCATAATATGAAATATATCTTTTAGTCTTAGTTTTCTAAACTCTTCTAATGGTAATAATTTCTCGTAAAAATAGTTAATAACATCATCTATATTTCCTTCATATTCTAAAATGTAATCAATACATCTTACAATATTTTTTCCCCTATTATCATCCAAGCTCTCTATATCTCTATTTTGAAATACTTCTGTTATATCGACAGCACTTACAATGTTAATACCAAGATTTTTATAATAATTGATTTCCACCTGACTCTTTTGATTATCTTCAGAATCTAGAATATAAGCCTTTTGAAAATCTTCACCTAATATATCTTTCAACCATTTTATAATAATTTTCAAATCAATATCTTGTAAAGAATATCCTATGAACACTATTTTATTATTAACAAATAGAGCCTTTAAGTATGTTTCAATTAATTTGAATTGATTAGAATACGATAAGTAATCATCTTCTTTTAGTACTATATTTTTTCTTTTTAAATCACCATGCATTTTTATAAGCAATCTATTATTTTGAGCATATGGCAAATCTTTATCTTCACAAATAATATCATAATAAAGATTACTTTTTTCAATAGCTTGCTCTATTAAGTCATCATAATTCGTCGTAATTATATGCTTAGGGTTTAGTTTTAATATTTTTTCATGTATTAAATTAGGTTCACATTTTTTGTCGAATATATTATTTATTTCATCGTAATATTCTTTTCTTCCTCTTTCATTATAATAGTATTGAGCAATCTTAAGGTAATCGTCACTTGTCATATGTGAATTAGTTTCTATTCCTAAAGAATTAGCAAATTTTTGGATAAGTTTAGACCAGCTTGGTAACTTGGAATTCATAGAAACGCCTGCACCAACAAATACTACTAACTTTCCAGCATCTACAGCTTCTCTTATTTTTTTTATATTATGATTTACTTGTCTCAAAGTATCCCCCCTTTTTACTAACCGAACTTTCTTCATTAATATTATAATTCTATTGGATAAATTTCTCAATTGTTTTATTCTAATTTATAATTTCGTGAAATGTAATCAACTATTGATTGTATCCTCTTTTAATCCCCGCCATTCTCATTACCTTCCATTCTTTAATCTCATCACCTTCTCTTTTTAATTCATCAATAGCCCATTCTATTCTTCTCTGTTGATAATCCTCTATACTCTCCACATTATCTTTAATATATGCCTTAGTTTTAGGTATTTTATCTATATGCTTTTGAAGTAATGAAAGTTTACCAATTTGTTTCCCTATGCTACTAATCGTCAATCTTCTTAGCTTGCCTTCACTTTCCAAAATTTCATTAATAGCTACCTTTACTTCTCTAAGAATTTCCTCATCCCTCTCTTGCCAATTTACTCTTTTATTAATAATTTTCTTAGCAGAGCTTATAGGCGAATTAATATTTAACCATGCTCTATCATTTCTATAAAGCCATGCATAGACAGCTCTATTAAATTCTCTCAATTCAGTTTTTGATTTATCTGGATACTGTTTTATCAAATCAAGCCATTCCTTCCTTTTTCCACACATCTTTTCTTGAAAAGAACCATCACTGCTGACTGCTTCTACCTCATCACTAATGTCATCCAGCTTACTTTTCTCTTTTATTGTCCAATAGGCATTTAATCCTAATTTTTCAACATATCTATTGATTGTATTAGGGTCTGCTTTTAATCTTCTAGCTATTTCCCTTAGTGCAAGTTTTTGTTCAACTAATTCTTTTAACTTGTCTTCCCAGACATGTCCATATTGTTTTACTCTTGTGATTTTATAAATATCCTCTAGTTTTGTATCAGGACCTTTTCTATGATATACAAATCCACATTCACACTTAAATGTTCCAATAGAAGTCTTTTCTTCACTGGAATATTTAATCTCCAATTCATAAACAACAAATTTTTTATAATGCTCTGATGCTGGATTTAAACATGGCCACTTTCCTTCTCCAAAAGGCTGATAGTTCCTCTTTGTATATATTAATTCATCTAAATTCATGTCTAAAAAATCTATCATTAATAAATGCCTAATTGGATGAAATGATTTTCGGTGTTTCCTAATAATCATCCTTAACCAACTAGATTCATTATTATCATCTACGTTACTTTGCACAAGTTCTAAAAATTCTTCTCCATAATAATCTTTAAATTTTCCAATAAGCTCTTTATATCTAACTCTACCATTTATATTTGCTAACCCTAATTCCTTTAATCTATTACCATATTGATTACAAAACCAATCTAATGGTTTATTGGGATATTTATTATTTAGTAAAACATCCACATTTTCAGCCAATTTAATTAATCTATCCACAGTTCTATGTGAAAAACTTTCTGAAATATTTTTTCTTTTCCCTATTACACTACAATTATTTGTTGTAGCTGCAATATACTCATGTTTATTTTTAGAATGAATTAAAACCTCACTATCTAATAGCAAGGTTTTATGCTTTGTACATATATGGATACATGGAATTTGATGATTTCTATGCCAATACAGTTCACCATATTTTTTTAAATCTTCCTTAGCACATTGGGGACAATACTTAAAATATTTATTTTGAACTATGGAGCTTGCCATTATGCCCGTTCTATTATAAATGCTGCTCCCACCCTTTCCTTTCATTGAATCCATTATTTCAATAGCTCTATCTTTTGGTAAAAATGTTGTGTAGAAGGGGTATAGTGTATTTTCATATATGATTTTTTCTGAAGTAAGATTTTTGTTAATGGAAATATTATTTACCATTACATCTAAATTAGATGGTAAATCTACTATTGCCGTAATGGTTCTTGAACCAAACAGCTCTTCCAAAGTCAATTTGATATTTAAATTCCCTTCTCTAATATTATATCTAGCAATAGTACTATACAATAATTCATCTTCATACATTCTTGGTACAAACATAATCATCCTCTACACCGCCTTTACAATATCATTTTCATGTATTTTAATTACTTCTTCTCTTTTTAATGCTTCATATGCTTTTAACCCTTTCTCTTTACCTCTCTGTATAATAACTCTTAAATCTTTTTTATCTACTTTAATATTCACTTCAGTTTTTTTATCTTTATCTATATCTTTATTTAGTATCATTTTAAATGCTAATTTAACAATTTCCTTAGTACCTATTGATACTCCTTGTGTTGTGGTTATCTTTTCTACATATTTTTTTGCATCTGATACACTAACATCTAATTCAAGTAATTTTAATATAGCTTCATCTTTAATATTATTTGATTGTAATTTTTTCTCTTCTTTCTTTAACTTTTGAATTTCTTTAATCTTAGTATTTAAGCTAATTTTTGATAATTCCCCTTGTATAAAACCCTCAATGTTAATTGGTGCTATATCTGTATATCTAGCTATTTCGCTTTTTTTGCCTAAACGTAATGCATTTATCATTGGTCTAACAAGTTGTAAACTATCCTTTGCCACTTGTCTTATTAACCTTGCATTAATTTCTTCTTTGCCTGTTGCAATTGCTCTGATTTGTGCCAAAAAATAGAGTTTGACAGCTATATCCATTACCCCTTGACTTTCATCATATAGAGCCTCATTTATTTCTTCAGTTAATTCACATTCCTTTCTAGTCCATTGATATTCCCACAAACCTTCAATTAATAAATCCCAAGATATATCTTTCTTCATTCTTTCCCATACCATATCTCCTTGCCCAGAACCACGTCTTGCTTCTCTAAAACTTCCTTGAAGCACTGGCATACAACTATTCGTGCCGATTAACATAATTGGTACATTGACCATATTTATCATAGTTACGAAAAAATTCATCATTCTTGTTGAACCTTGACTTTTTGCAGATGACAAGTGCTGTATTTCATCTATGATTAGTAATCCAAGATTTTTTGAAGCTGCGATTTGTGCCATAGCTGGTAACATTGTACTTACAGATAATCTACTCTTTCCAAACTTTTGATAATAGTTAGTTCCTAGTAAATTATCGATTTTTATAAAAAAATTAACACAAAGGCTTTTTATTGAACCATCGTGCGGACAATCAATTTTAAGATAATTTATCTGTACCAAGTTCATATCTACACCTTTATAATTCGAATGTACAATAACTTGTGGAATAGTAGATAATATTCTATTAACCGCTGTACTTTTTCCCATGCCAGATGGTCCCACCAGTGTAAATCCTGCTGCTGTACTTGGGTAATTTACATTATTCATGTAATTTATGTTCCCTTCTTTTATCCTTTCGTTTCCTCTATGGAGCATTTTTGTATATTGAGGTTTTATAGGATTTCGCCCCATATATCCTTGCCTTATCATTCTTGATATTCTGTTTTCTAAATCAATATGATGCGCTAATGGCTGAAAATATTGAAATATTCTTTGTATAATATGAACTCTCAAATGTGGCTCTAACTTTCTTTCTTTTTCATAATAATTTGGGTAATAAGCAATATTTTCAATCACTTCTTCTTTGGTAAGTATTGGTGGTAATGCTTCAATGAGCGGATTCCCAATATAATCTTCAATAATTTGTTGCTTATATTCAGCTGATACTACATTAATATTTGTAGGTAAAATCATCTTATTATTCTCCTCCATTTAATCTCTCCTTTCTCTTTGTTCTCAATAGCTCTATATCACTTTGTAATGTATAATCCTCTTCCTCCTTTTTATTTATTGATATTACTTCTGCATCCTCATTTTTTTCTCTCTTACCTAATTCAAAATACTCTTCTTCTCTATTTATCATCTTTTCTATCTTTCTATTTTGATTAATTCCTTTAATTTTTTGTGTTTTACTTATCTTTTGATTTACTTCATTTTTATGTTCCTCTTGTGCCTTCTTTACTATATTTTCAATTTCTGATAGCAAATCAATATTTGATTGCATGTAGTCTTGATGATTCTTATTTAATTCTAATTTTTCTTTTTCTAAAAGATATTCAATTTCTTCTAATGTTTTATTCTCATATCTACTCTGATGACTAAGTAAAAAGCATTTTTCATAACTTCTACCATTATCTTTTTTCATATAAATATAGTCCATATTCCTAATATCATAGGAAATATCAACTTTCCAACTACCAAAATTTCTAGCTGTCTCAAACCAGTTTTCTTTGAGCGCAATTTCTGAACCATAATATATTCCTTTAAATCTAATACCTTTAGCCGTAATTGTAGCTGTATCAGTTGGCATAAGATTTAACTTCACTAGTTCTTCTGGCACATATCTTAACTTCCCAGCCCTATTTTTTATTCCCCAATTCCATAGCTCTATTGGAATACACTTCAAATCATCTTCTATCATGAGAGTATCTCTATTATAGTTAGTTAAAATTTTATGATTATTATGATGTAATACACTTTTTATGATTATTTGGGTAAACTGAAAAATATCTAGCTTTGCATCTAATCGATAATCCCGTCCCCCTCTTTCTTTAAAATCAGCAATTACAGTTCCTGGTGCAATCCTTTTTACTTTCTCTTGAATCGTTCTAAAATGGCGTTCTACGATTGCTTTGGATTCAGCTTGAAATGGTGGGGCGTTCATCACCTTTATTTGAAAATTTTTTATTAACTCTTGAATTTTCGGTGACTCCAATTCCCCTCTATCTGCCATTAATGATTCTCCTAAATAATTAACTGGCCATTCTTCTTTCGTAATTCTAATATCATATATCTTGCAAAACTCCACTTTATCCATAGCTGCATTCGCTAAAGCCATCATTGCTCCTGTCCAACTTGGTCCTTCAAATCCTACATGTATACCTGCTATTAGCCTTGAAAATTTATCAATTATTATATATAGAATAGGGCGTCCAACAATCCAATTTCTGTTATACCTTGAGACAAGGTATATATCACACACTGTAGCATCTATCTCAAAAATTGAACCTGGTCCTAATGCATCATCTGTAGCTCTCCCTGTAATTGCTCTATTTTCTTGAGAATATGCTTTCTTACCCTTTCGTGCTGATATCTCTCTTTTTAGATTTCTTTCTTTATAAAACCAATATTTAAATTGTCCTATGGTAGGTAGCTCATTGTCAGCTTTTAAAATAGGAATTTTAACTCCATTTTTCATCTTAAAATCTTCATAAAAAAAATCTTTTAGCATCATTTCATAAGCATGTGTAATAGATGGATTTTTTCTACTATAGTAATATCTACTTACTGCTGTTTTAAAAATTCTTTTTATGGCCTCATCAATATTAATTCCTCCACTTGAATCATTTTCATATTTTCTTGGTCTTCCTCGTTTTTTATTACTTGAACTTTTACTTCTCCCTCTACCACCACATCTTGAATAATAAGGAACTAAAGCATTAATATTTTTGCCACCACACCAATATTTCTTTAAATACTTAGTTACTGTTCTGTCACTTACCCCAAACTGTTGTACTGCTCCTTTTATGAGCTTACTTCTAAATTTAGGTATATATATGTTTGGCTCATTATTACTAAGAGCTATTTGAGAAATTATCTCCCATGCTTTATCCCTAACCTCTTTCTCTGTATGGTTCATATCATCTTCTACAACATTATTAATATATGGGTCCTCTTTTAAAACTTCTGCTAATCCTGTTTCTAACATATTTTCTATATCTGTAATCTTCTTCATATATGGCAATCTATTAGAGTGAATATCAAATACATAAGCTATCTGATATTTCTCATCAATCCATAAAATTCTCTCAATCCTCTCTACTTCTTTAAATACGGATTTTATAATCATATTAACTGTTAGCTGCATTTCTCCAATTATATACTCCCTTCATTTTAATCTCTTTTATTATCTCAATAGATGGCTTATTCATATCTATTTCTTTATTCATATCTACTTTTATAATTTTATTTGCTATAAGATGTTTAAATATGAATAATCCCGAGCCTTCATCTAATCCATATCTCAAATCAAAATCAGCAGTCACCTTTCTAATACTATCAGTGGATTTTATCAAACTATCACATAATAATTCGCAATAACGCCTTGCTTCATCATCTGTATTTGTTACATGTCCTTCAAAATTCTTAGTAGCATGAACCCATTGCACATTTTTAGCTTTTATCCTTGGTATTTCTCGTTGAGTTACAATTCCCCACTCAATACCCTTGGATGCCCAATATCTTCTTTCAAATTCAAATTTTTCTATAACATGTTTTTTCTCAAATTCAGATGCAGACTTTATGCTTCTAGCCACCTCAACATTTCCTTGTGCTGTTGATATCGTTATTAGAAAAGTAGTTGTAAGTATATATTGAAACCCAGTTTTCTTATCTTTAAAAGTATTTAAATTGATGTCTGCTGTATAAATATCTTTAGTTTCAAGTAAAGGATAATGCTCTCGAATATCCTTTACACAATCTTCCCATTCTAAAAGATAAAAGTATCTTGTTTGAATATCTGTAAAAAAGTGATGCACTCTCCCTGTCTTCCATCCATAAACCCTCGATGCTCTTCCTTGACTTGGGAAGTCTTGAATACATAGCCACGGCTTATATTCACCTCCAACTCCACTTCCACGACCTTCTTTTAAAAATTTATTGAGCTTTGACTCGTTGAAACTATTATCACGTTTAGCCATTTCAATCCCCTTTACTAGATATTTAATTATTTCTTATTATCTTTGTTACGTTTATATGCCCACCACAGTATTATGATTCCATATGCAATTGCTAGGAACCATATCAGTGGACTTGTTACTATTATGGATATAAGCATACTAAACGTAAGAATATGCAATGGATTTGATATATCAATCGTTATATAAATTTTACTTCTCTTTTTGTCATCTTTAAAAAAATTATTTTCAATGTAGATATTAAAAACTATTAGAGCGATGCTACAAGCACAATTCACAAAATACGCTAACTCGCTCATGATAAATCACCTCTTTTCTTGTCTGTAAATAAAAAGTGTCTTTCCATATTTGCAAATTAATCACTTTTTTTTAAGTAATAATTGCACCTATAAAAAGACACCTCTATATTCATATTATTTTATTATAAATTTGATACAGCTTTATTATACCGCTTCAAAATGTACTTTTGTAGCCTTTACCTAAAACACTATAAATCTTCTGCCATTGCATATAATATATTTATTATATAATCTGCTAGCATCTCTATATCATTTAAATTAGGACGGCTGCCAGAATCATGGGAATAATCATTCATTATCCATCTTTTTTTCTGTTCAATTAACTTATCCATATTAGTGTTATTTTTTTTAACATCTTGTTCAAGCTGATTTAATGTTTTCTT
The DNA here is from genome assembly GCF_004138215.1 of Anaerophilus nitritigenes. Taxonomy (GTDB): domain Bacteria; phylum Bacillota; class Clostridia; order Peptostreptococcales; family Thermotaleaceae; genus Anaerophilus; species Anaerophilus nitritogenes. The sequence goes on along the minus strand of NZ_RYYS01000076.1, from coordinate 7,934 downwards.
TTTATAATTAGCAGTTGTAATATAATTACTATTTAAGTTAATATTATAGAACTTTAATGCTCTCTCCAATAGAACTCTCAATGAATTTCCCATATTACTAATTTTCATATAATCATATTTATTTGTGTTCTTAGCATCACTTTTTATTGATTCTACCTGTTCTTCAATATCTATCAAATTCATAAATCTAAGAAAATCTGTTGTATATTCAATATTAGGACCTGGTTTGTGAGTTAAAACTACACTAAAAAAAGGCATATCATTTATAATACATTGATAAACTTTATTGTTCTTAATATATCTCAATTCTGAAAAAAAGTCAGCACTACTTGATACAATCGGATGACTATTCGGAAGTCCTAAACTCCTTCTTATATCTCTATGTTCCATTCTGAACATTTTAATAACTATATATTCTCTTCTATCCATATTAACTACTTTTATTTTTTCAATCTGTCCTCCCAAGTATATATAATGTGCTTGAAAAATATCAATTACCTCATCCATATTTTGTACATCATCATTTTTCCAATATAATTTAAAAAATCCATTTTCCTCTTCAATATGTATTATTTCATCGAAAAAATAGAATGAAAGTAAGTCCGCTACAACTTGATTATTATTTTTAGAAATATAAAACTCTAGAATTTTTTTAATATCTGCATAATCTCTATATTCAATCATACCCATAACACTTATTCCCCCCTAAGATTATATTCATTGCAAATAAAACTAAATAATGCAAAGTTTCATTTTACTATTCTTATAATTCATCACTTTGGTATGAATTATTTCCATAAATCAGCACTAATTATTGTAATTACCACACCCTGGAACTTATATATATTTTTTAAATTATCAATACTTTTGGTTATATAGTATAACTTAAATTCGCTCCTTAATCTCTTCAATTAAATAAATATCTTTCCTACTCACATCTATTCCATCTTTAAGTCGTATAATTGGGTTATCATGTCCATCCCAATTTGAATACATATCTTTAATCAAAAAATATAATAAATATCTGTATATCAGAAATATTTTTCTTTTATAATTTAAATATTTGTTATTATCAAATGTAAGATTATTTACATCTACCCAAAAAGTCACTTTAAAAGTTTTATTTTGATATTGCCAATCGTTTATTAATTCATTCTTTTTTATTACTCTAGCAATATTTTCAAGTATCTCTGGATAATATTGAATATGTCTTACATTTCCATTTGATTTAAGCTCTTTATTGAATAAGAATCCATTGACACATTTATCTGGCCCATAAAAACTATTTCCTTCAAACCTTCTTGAAATCATTCTAGCTGTTGGTCCATTTGACTTATTATAATAATCACTAAAATCAACTAGTATTCCATCATTATACATTCTTAAAATTCCTTTATATTTTTTAAATATAATATTATGCTTATCAAAATGTTTTTGCAGTGTCGTTGATTCAGTTAATACATTAAATAAATTTCTTATTGGATTATTCTCTAATTCTTTTTTATTTTTTCTAGTTGTTAAATGTGAAATAGTTATTTTATCAATATAAATATCTTCTACACTTTTAATAGAATCACTGGATTTACTTATAATATAATTTATAAATTTTTGCACATTTATTTCTTTCACACTGTCTACGCATAATAGTTCTCTTAAATTAGAGTAAATATACTCCTCAACAACACCCTTATTTATACCAAAATTATCCATAAATGACTGGTATATATTATTGCTATCTATCTTCACAATATTTTTCATTTAGATATCCTTTCTATTATACACACTCATGTATTTAAATAAAAAATTATAATTTCATATACGCAGACTCCTATTTCCAATCCAATTCACTAGTATTTTTTCTAAATTCATCTAGCTCCTCTAGCCTTTTTACAAACCATTCCTGTATTTCGTCTAGCTGATTTTTACTAGATACAAATTTAGAAAGTGGTTCTTCAAACCATGCATTACTTCCATCATTACCTACATATATATAATCAAAAATACTATCATCATCTTCTATAATCTCATTAAACTTACTACAATTATCATTGTTTTTTTTACACTTTATACCTACCATCAACTTAGGGATTATTTTCCCCTCATTTGCCGAAATAGAGAATCCCACATACACTTCCGAATATCCTTGTCCAAATACTTGTTCCACCCATAACCAACAACCATTACTCTCATTAATCTGTTTTATAGTAGATGTCTGTTTTGATACTCCAAAATTATCTGCCAACATACTTCTTACATTATCAAAGCATTCATTTATTTTTGAAAATGTATAATTAACATTGCTTAGAACTATCATATCTTGAAAATTAAACTCTCCTGCACTACCCATTTCCTCACTCCTCATAAATTCTAAAAATTCTTTAACCATTTTATTATCTTCATATTTCTTTAAAAACTTATAGACATTCATCCATCTGAACTGCTTAAAATCTATATTGGTGATGTTTTTCTTATCATAATATTTGGTGCAATATCTCAAATAAACACTCTTATTTTCCTCTTTCAGTATATTGTCAAGAACCTTAACATATCTTTCTAGTTGTCTGTCACCTTCTGTAGAATTGACTTTATTTTCAATAAAACATATTGTATAATCATTTTCTAATACAATATCAACTATGCAATCAGTGTCATTCTTTAAATAAAATTTTCTTTGAGACTCTACTTGAAAATTATCTTCTGAAATTTCTAATACGTTATTTACGAAATCATTAAGTATATCAGGATTTTCTTGAAGCAAACCTACTAGAATCTCTGTAGTATAATCTTCTAATGGTGTTTTCCCAGAATCTTTATTTTTTCTATATAACTTTAATAGTCTATTATAAATATTACCGATAGCTTTCTCCTCCTTATGAAATTTCAATTAATTTCTTAATATATCCATTATAATCCACTGTTTAAAATTTCTCTATATTTCAATAAATCTTTTATTCAAACATTAATACAACCTACTTTGTACAAAACTATTGTTTTGTACACAATATTTTAACTTTTCTCCCCTATATCATATAAAACTAGCCCATTATCCCTATAAAAATTGGAAACAAAACTTTTTTCTGAACTTGAAACAACTCCGCTTTATTTTTTATAGTGTTTTTAAAAATATGAAGGAGATTATCCAAATGAAAAATAGGAATTTATACTTTAAAGAATTTAGGCTCTACTTATTAAAAAATGACAAATCAGAATCATCAATCAAAACATACACAATCAATGTAAATCTTTTTATTGAATGGTTTGAAAATGAAACCAAAGAGATTTTTGCTCCCGAAAATATTACCGAGTTAGATATTATAGATTGGAGAAATCATTTACAGGAAAATATCAATCAAAACGAAAATACTATCAATCTAAAATTAGCCAGCCTAAAAAATTACTTTGAGTTTCTGGAAGCCGAAAAAATAATAGACCAAAATCCTAGCTTAAAAGTTAAGCGAATCAAATCAGTTTTAAACTCTACATCAAAATCTTTTTCCGATTCAGATTTCAGGAAAGTCCGCAGGCATATACTAAAGTCTGGTAATTTGCAACATTGGTGTATGTGGAATATTTTTGTAAATTGTGGTGTTAGAAATTCCGAATTAACTAATATCAAACTTGAAGATATTGAACTGTCTGAACGGAAAGGTAAACTACGTGTTCGTGGAAAAGGAAATAAAATAAGATATGTTCCTCTAAATAATATGGTTCGTGATTCTATTAATGACTGGTTAAAGATTAGGAGTAATATGAATATCAACTATACAAATATATTTATATCAGAAAGAAAAGCTCCCTATACCAGAAATGGAATTTGGAAAATTTTTAATAATTATTTCACTGAACTTCGATTAGAGAAAAGATATAGTGTTCACTCTTGTAGACATTATTTCTGTCGTAGTCTTCTAAAATCTGGAGTTGACTTATCAATCGTAGCAGCACTTGCTGGACATTCATCGGGTTTCATTACATCTCAAATTTACACTTTACCTCTAACAGATGAATTAGAGGATGCAATTAACAAACTATAAAAAATGAAAGTCGTGGTCTTTAAATTAGCCACGACTTTTTAATGTCAAAAACTATATCTTATTTGGATATATACTTAAAAACCATAATCTATAAATTTGACCTTAATACCCACCTAAAATTCACTTTTTCCAGAAACTGTACTTTTCGAAGCACTAGTTCAAATATTTCGATTCGTCTCCTTGTACAATCATCACCCATTCTTTGACTTGCATATAAAACTGCTCTAGCTCCTTCACTAACCTTTCATCTACTTTCATAATCTTATTCGTTATCATAGAATGAAGATAGCAGATTTTATCTAGTACAATCATATCTTCTTCATCAAAGCTCATTTCAATATTTTCTGAAACTCTTCCCAAATACAATAATATCTTCATCCTTAAATTTCTATGAAATTCAAGTTCAGTTCTAATTTCTTCTTCATCCCGAGCTTTTGCTTCTAACTCTTGTTTTAATATCTCTATATGGTAATTTACTAATTTTATAAAAAATTTTACCAATGAGTATGATGCTTTTAATCTTATTTCAACACTCATCTCAATACCTCCTATTATATATAAATCCTTTATTATCTTTGCATATTTTATAAATTGATTTCATCACATTTCAAGTAATTTTTTCCCTAGCAAAAAAGAAGCCTCTCGGCTTCCATTTCTTAAATAACTTAATTTATTTTTACTGGTTCTTCTTTAAGAATCTCATAAGATTCCTTTATAAAAAACAATGCTACCATACCAAAAGCAAATGGCACATATTCTTTAACATCAATAAACATCCTTGATGCTATATTGGTTAATATTGCAAAACACCCAAATCCCACTACTGCAACCATCATTATTGTAAATAATTTATATTTTAAATCTCTCATTTTATCACTCCTCATTTCTTATTTATTTAACTAGTCTTAATTTTGTTTCCTTGTTATCTGCAAAACTTAATTTTCCATCTTCAATTTTATAAATCCTTTTTGAGATTGTTTTCTCGATACCAGGGTCAAACTCTACAATTTCACTTAGAACATCTTGATATACACTATTGTTAGAACATACAAGAAATGTAGTCTCATTTGGAAAAGCTATGAGTGCATCTTTCTTATTAGATATTTTCTTAATCTGCTGTTGAATCTGTGTATTAAAAAAAATATTACTACCAATTGAATTTTCAAACTTTAGCATATAGATTTTTAGTTCTTCATCTAAAGGGACAAGAATGTTGCTGAATTTGTTGATATTATTTTGAGCATATTCTTCTATCTCTGAAAGCGATAAATCATTATTCATCGCATCTTGATGTGTGATATATCTCCACACCTCGCCCATATCTTCTACGAAATAAGTATATAAATCAGCTCCTAGCTCTTTTTTAATGAACATGTCATCATTCTTCCCAGCAAACCCCTGTTTTCTTACGACAGGTAGTATTCTATCAATATCAATTTTATGACATTGTTGCATTATCTGATTTTCAATTAAATCAATATAAGTATTTAGTAATTTATTGTAATTACCATCTCTCATATATTCTAAATACAAATCATTTGGCAAATGAATATCAAACCCTTTATGAGTTATATATATTGTTTCATCTTTAAATTTCACTGTATCAAATGAGTTTCTTAAATCATTGCAAAATTTATTTATGAAAGTGTCTTTATTCACAACTCCACTCCTTTCAGCTCTTTGTGTATCTATATACTACCGCAAAAACATAAATAAGTCAGGCATAAAAACTAAATTTCATTTATGAAATTATTGATACTTTTTGTACATAAAGAAAGAGCTAACTATTTTTTATTAGCTCTATCATTAATTCCATATCATTCTCTATTATAAATTTTGTGATTAGAAAAACCTTAATCACATAAAACTGTAGTTTCCTTTATTCATTTGGTCTATTTCATATGCCATTGTTAGTAAAGATTTTTCAAGTCCAATACCCAAAACTTGATTTCGCATATCAGAAAATTCATTAAAAGTAATGCCATCTTTATGCGCGACAAGATTTCGAAGCCTTGAAAATTGTTCCAACTTATTTCCAATTAAATTTAACTTTTCTATATAAAAATCTTTGTCATCTTTATTATTAGTTTTAGTATTAATATAATCAATAATTACCCTATCAAGTCTGCCATTTAAACATTTTCCAATTTGTCCAATTGCTAAATGCTTATTTTTTACTATATTATCAATTACAAAATACCCATGATTCCGAATTCCTCTGCTTAATAAATAATTTCGTAAATCATCAATAAATTTTATATTCACTTCATTTTCAACCGCTTTAGCTAAATTTATAGCAAACATTGAATATTCTAAGTTTGAACACTGTTTTAACGATGTAAGTAAGAACTCACTTTGGCTCAAAAATTTTTTAGTCTCTAATTCAAAGCTATTCCAGATATCTTGTCCAAATATATTAAATTCTAAAAATTTCTGGAATGTTGTGATATCATCTTCCTTGCCTCGTGTTAAAATATTTATACTATTTGATACGTGTTCAAATAGCACTTGAATTTTAGAGTCTATTTCACTTTCATTTTTGCTCTCTAACATATCTACAAAAGACGATTTCAAATTATTATATGTTTTTAATCTATCAGCTAACAACCCAAAATGATTTAGTATATACTTAGTTAATTGTGAAAAATCAATTACATTTGCATCGGGATTTACAGTGAAAATATTTATAAAACTATCTTTCATATCACTAACATATTCTTTTTCTTTGTTCACAGATGCTTCTCTATTCTTAAATACTATAACACCTAACCCTTTATTATGTTTTTTTGCTTTTTTATTAAAATTATCTAAATATCCAACCATTTTATATACCTTATCACTTACAGTTGGGTTTATATACTCTCTTTTGTTATTATTTATTTTATAATATATATTTTTTGCATCGATTAATACAGGGTCAAAATTTTGGCAATCATCACAGGTTATAACTATATCTAAATTACCTCGTAAATATTTTATATTTTCTTCATTATCTGAAGAAATCTGAATCCATTTAGGTTTATTATCATCGTCCCACATTAATTCAGTTGACTTTTGGAAATATATTTTAATATTTTTTGCTACATTATCATTTACATATTTCAACTGATATATATGCGTTCTTTTTCTTTTCCATAAAGGGTTTATACCTTCAGCAGCATAACTATTTGTTAAAGTAACAGTTTCAATATTCATTCCAAAATCACTAATAAAGCTATTTTTTATTTGTTCTAAAATCCATAACTCAAATAGCTTATCATCAAAACTAGAATTATATAAAAGCAAAGGTAATCTGTCTAAATTATCTATTTTAGAATTTAGTGAATGCCACCATTTAATAATTTCACCATAAGTTTTAGGATTAGCTTCACGTCTCCTAACTTTTTGCTCTACTACTGGTAACATTTTATTTATCAAATTTACACAATTCTTTTTACCTATTTTCATATTTTCTTCAATGAGTAGTTTAAAATCCCCAGAATGTAATAGTTTAAACAATTCTTTTTTTAATTTAACAAGTTTCTCCCAATGGCCACTTGAATAAAATTCTTTAATAAAATCTTTATCACTAATGGAAATATCATTAATAAGTTTAAAGGCATATTGTACTATCAATAATAAAAACTTATTTTCAATTATATTATAATCTTCTTCGAGAACCCTACATGGAAAATACTTTTTAGTATGCAGATTTAAATATTCAGTTCTTATGTATTTTCGAATATTCAACCTTCCCCTAATTGAATTTACTACATTTATATCTTCTACTTTTATATCTCTTCTTAGTTGATTACTAATTGTATATAATAATTCTTTCAATTCAAGTAATTTAACAATATTGTAATTCAATTTAATTGCTTCAAAAAAATCCGAATAATCGTCAAATTCTATATTATATATATC
>NZ_RYYS01000075.1 GCF_004138215.1 Anaerophilus nitritigenes | reverse complement strand
TTGAGATGATTTTATCACTTAAAAGTTCAGTTTTGTATGTGTCATAGGCTTTACGCTTACTTTAATACTACTGTACAACAATATTTATCCAGTAAAATTGGATGTAAATATCCAATTTCAACACGAATGTTTTTTAAATTTATTAGGCTATTTTAAGATGACTATAGATTTCTTGTAGTGGTTTGTTTCTCTTTGCGGATTTGTAGATATATAAAATAAATTCTTTAAGTGATAGATTTTTCTGATATTCTATAGCTTCGCCAATAGTCCTAAGGGTTGAACTTTCTTGAGTTAATCGAATAATCTCTAAAAAGTTTATTGCTAAAAATGAAATTAGAAAATATCTCTCAATAGATAGGATGTTACGAATCCTATATTTATCAAAGCCTAAGTTGCTTTTGAGATATTTGTAATTGGTTTCTATGCTCCAACGTCTAGAGTAATATTCAATAATAGTTTTAGCATCTAGTTCAATATCTGTAGAAATCAAATATACTGGGTTTTTAAAATCATCACCATCAACTTCGTAGGAAATAACCACTAAGGCATTCTCTAGTTTCGCTACAGGTCCTTCATAAACATATACCCTATAATCCTTATCTTTGACAGTCACGACATCTAAAGTGCAGGGGGCTATGTGCTTTGCAAATTGAGAAAGCTGAAGCTTTATTCCTTTAGGAGATATAAGTCTATTGGATTTTACTGCTCCAATAAAATGATATCCTTTTTGCAAGCTGGTATAAACTATATCTTTATTGCTATACCAAGAATCTGCAAGAACATAAATCTTGTTACATTGGGATGGTGCATTAAAGTCAGCTATAAATTTTTTAGCTATATCTACTTTACTCAAGAAAGACCTATCAATATCTTCGCATTGTTCTTTTCTATAGTAAGGCTGATATTGAACAGGTACCGATATATCTCCTGCTAGAAAATTTGAAGTTACCACACAGTGAGACCATATACTTTTGCCTTCTATGTGAGAAAAATGATAATCTAAACCTTCCACTTTTTTAGCTGAAGGTTTGGGATTAATAGTATCATCAATGATTAGAAGGCCTGTAGAATTAGTTTCTACATGATGGTTTAAAACTAGGTTCAGGTGGGATATACGATTTCTATTGATTAGGGCATTATCCCACTCAGATTTACTTAAGAACTTGTAAATACTGCTACTATCTTTAGCTGATAGAATAGCTTTAGAAACTGAATTTATTGATTTATTGCCGTCTACGACTATTAAACCATGCATTAGATTACTTAAATGATCTAACTGTGGCTTAGACATTCCATAATTTACATCTTCAATATAGTTGTAAATTTCTTGGCTTGGATTTAAAATATTAGTAGTTGTATATGGCATAGTTCTCAACCTCCGTTAGTAATTGTGTGGTAACTTTTATTTAACATAAGTTGAGGATTTATGCCATATTTATTTTTTGGAAGTAGTAACAATTACGATTTTATTTTTGCAGAACTAAAGTTATTAAACAATATTCTATTAATCAGATATCTTTATATAGGTTTCATTTATTTCTACATTATTATCTAAATTTAATTTCCATATTTCCTTTTGTTCATTCCCTCCTATATTAATTCCAAAATAAAAGGATGGGTCTAAAAATATAACTTGTTCATTCTTTAACTTTATTTCAATAGCATCACAAATCAACTCTTCTTCTTTTTCTTCTAAATTATAAAATTTAATTATATCTATGCAATTACCAATTGCACCATCTTGCGTTAAAATAATTTCACTAACTGATGATTTACCTTTCATCATATCCTCATCAATTTCGAAATTATGATTTACTGAATTTACTACTTTAATCCTTAGTTTAGAATATTGATTAATTGACTCAAATTCTATAAATTTAGAATTGATTTCAAAATATATAAATCTCAAATCAGGATAAAACTGTGCTATGCCATCTTCAATATCAACAAATCCAGTTAAATATATGTTGTCAATATCATTATTCCTTACTACTTTTTTAAAAGTATTTATCATTTTTATTCCTCCAATTATTTTATTTTTTTATCATTTGAATTCCTAAATCCATTCCTTCTCCAGATTTTATTAAAGTACGGAATTCACCATTTTCTTTTAATATTACAGTTACCCCATTTCCACGATATATTCTATCTGCTTCAAATCCCTTTTTTATGGTTCCCATTCCTTCAAACTTAACTGTACCATCATTAATTATTTTTCCTATATCATCTAAGAATTCTTGTCCATGAGTCTTATACTTAGAATATTTTTTACCAGTAATCTCTTCTAAAAGACCTTTATGTCTTACAAAATGGTCTTTAAAGTTTTTTCCTGCTGTTACATTAAGATTACCCATCCCCTCAGCTGTCTTTATTGCCTTACTATCATTTACTACTTTTCCAACATCTTCTGGGGATACTTTGCTCTTAATGTTGACTCCACTTCCACCTTTTTCTTTTATAGTGCTATTATGATAAATTTCATTAAAGTTCTTCTGTACTTCATTTTTCTTGATCATTTTAATTTTTTTAGATGCATTTGATGCATCATCTATTAAGTTTATATTTCCTTCTGGTGTTGCTAATTTAAACTTTGGCTTCGGTTTGATATTTTCCACTACATTATTCATAGCGGCTCTTATACTACTAACTTTACCTTCTTTGTACTTATATACTTTTATAGCTACATCATCAAGTCCTTTAGCCAAATTTTTTCCTAGTAATTTTGATGTTTCTTTTAATGATTTTGTTTCTTTACCTATTTTTATTACTTTAGCTGTTTTAGATACATCTTCTATATTCTCTACTTTTTTTACAAATTTTCCTAATTTTGCTGCATCTCGTCCTGTATCTCCAACTTTTGCTACTACCTTTGCTTCCCCTACTCCATAAAGCCATGATCCAATTTCAAATATTCCTTGTCCTACTGCTTCTGCCCTTTCTTCTGGAGTTCCATGGATTATTTTTTGATCAACATATTCCTTTGCCCCACTATATATTGCAGGAAGCATTTCTTCTTGATATGCAAATATTTTATTAATTCCTTCTATAGCTTCAAGTGGATCTACCGCTACATTTACAATTCCTTCTACCGTTCCTCCTAATCCATCTACAACCAACCCATGTGCCACAGATCCTGTAATAGAGAATACATTACTTTCTGCATTTTTTCCCCTGACTTTTGTAAATTCTCCTACAAAATCTGATATGCCTGGAATATTTTTTTCATATACAAAAGAGCCTATTCCTTGCCCTACATCTGTTATAGCATTCTTTACTTCACCTGTAATTTTTTTGCCTAAATTTGTAGGCCAATTTAGTAAAGGATATTCCTCGATTACCGCTTTTCTTGTTTGAAATAAAAAGTCTAGTAAAATACATCCTTTATGTACTTTTTGTATATTTCCATACGGAATATAACCTAATGCAGAATAAGCCCCTGAAGTAGTTGTCCCTCTTATTAATTTGGGATAGGTCTCAGCCCATTCTTGTTTTACTTTATCTAGAATTCTCTTATTTTTCTTTTTTACTTCCTTTATTTTTTTACGTACTGCTTTTTTAATGGCCTTATTACCTTTTTTAATATTTGTAATAGCCTTTTTTGCAAGAGCTACTCCGGGTATGGCTGATACTACTTTTTTTAATATGCTTTTACCTGTTCTTTTTACTGCCTTAATTACCTTTGGTACGCATGCTTTTATCTTTTTTCGTATTCCATCAAACACCCTTCCCTCCCCCTTTATTTTATTGAATTATTTCTATTTGTTCAAGCTGTTCCTTTGTGAACTTCACTTTTTTAAGTTGATCTTTACTAAATTTACTCCTATACAATCTTGCTTGTTCAAATATTGCATCTGTTAAATCCGCTCCCAAAAAGTTCCCTTCTATTATGGTAGCTTCTGTAAAATTAGCTTTTTTAAGTATGCTGTCTTTAAAGCTTACTTCTGTAAATCCCGTCTTTTTCCATTGGTTTGCCTCATTTTTTCCTGTAAATGCTACACAATATTGTAGATTTGCTCCTGTCATATCTACTTTTTCAAAATTTGCACTATGAATCATAGATAGCATTAAATTTGCACCAATCATGGTACTGTTTTTAAATTTTGTTCCCATCAATAGGCTTATACTCAGATCCACTTCATCTAAGTGACTATCTCTAAAATCTGTATAACGCAAATCCATATTGTTATATTTTAAATTTCTCAAATCTATCCCTCTAAAATCCTGAAAACAATAACTTTGTCTTTCGTTTTCCTTTAACCACTTCTTAATCTTTTTATAGTTTTTTTCTTTGTGCTCCATATGTATAATGTCACAAGGCTCATAATATTCGCCTGCTTGGATTTCTAGTATATCTTCTTTTTCTATAGCTAAATATTCTTTTGTTTCTATTGCCTCTATCAAGCTATATCTCATAAGCTCTACTAGATATTTGTGAAAATCATCTAGATGACCTAACATGATCCTTTCTACATCTATCTCACTTATTTTTAACACATATTTTTTAGAAGCTTTCAATAATTTTTGCCACATTTCTTCAAAATATTTATAAAAGAAACCTACATCCATCTCCCCTACCCTTATACCATCATTCAAATACCAATCTTTATCATATACAATTACCCTATATACATATTTATGCTGCAAAATTTTTGTCCGTAGCAGAGTATATATAATAAAGCCTGTTTTTCCTTTAGTACTTTTTTCTAATTCTTTTATATTTGTACATATTTCTTTAAATGAATCTAAATATAACTTTTTTAATGTATCCTTGTTTTTTTGAAAATCTTCTTCTAAATCAATAAGTATCTTATCAAGTACTGATTTTACATCATTCTCGTAAAATTTTCCCAAAGTATTCTCTATCATTTTCTCACCTGTTACTTAGAGCTTTCTTCTATTTTTTCTGGATTTTCTTTTATGGTCATTATCATTTGTTTAATAATAGGTCTCCATTCTTTTTTCTGATATACATTACTATTAAATGTTCCCATCAGTAGTTGTCCTTTTATTTCCATAAAAAACATAAAATTATATACATCACCATCTAATAAGGGTACATCAAAGGAAAAATAACTAATGCTTTTTTCCCCTACTTTTATGGTCTCACTATCTTCTATTTTTGAAGCAGGATATAGCCTTTCCATTTGTTTTTGTAATATATCTTTTACTTCTTCTATTTCTTCATTATTAATAATCCCTTCTTCTATACTAAAAGTTACATTCACTGTAGTATCTTCATTTGTATAAATATAATCTGGCTTGTCCCCTCCTGGATATTTAATTTCCGCTAGTTCTTCATCCATAATTTCAAATTCCTTTGGTATAAACATAAGGATTTCTCCATCTAAAAGCTCTCTTTCTTCAATCTCTAGCTTTTTGTATTTTACGATTACAAATCCATCTTGTATGTTATTTTTTATATTATAAATATTTTTACTGTCTTCACTTTTCGATTCCTTAATCTTTTTTATAATTTCTTCTGCATAAGTTTTTTTAACTTCCATGTATTCTCCCCCTTCATTGCAAATACATAGTATCTATCTCTTTATATGAACAACTTGATCCACTATTATACTAGATTCTCTAGTAGCTAAAATGATTTTATCCTTTGATTCCACTTCCATACTCTCACATTCTACATACATTTTATTTTCTGTCTTGATTTGAATATCATTATTGCTAGTTACTTCAACACCTGTTTCATCAGCCATTTTTATGTACAGCACATTTTCTACTGTACTAAAGCTTAATTCTTTTGACCCTAGTTTCATTTCTTTTCCATGGATTGTTCCATAATATTTTGTTGATGGATCTTGAACCTTTGGATTTTCTTCTCCATCAAGCCTGTTTACGCTCTTTACATAAGCTTCTCTTTCATCTGTTCCTTTTATGTACAAATTTACACTGTCTCCTATTTGAGGCGTACTATAAAAGCCTGTTTTTCCTTCTGTTGTGTAGCTTGTGTCCAATTGATACCAGTTTGCTTGATTTATACTTTGAGTAGTGTCTATTGATAAATGAAGCTTTAGCTTGTCCTTTTCTCTAGCAAGTACTTTTCCATCTATGGATACCCCTTTAATTTTTTTATTGTATAAAATATTTTGTTTTATTCCTTGTTCTTTTTGTAGCTTATACCTATGAATTAAGATTCCTTTCACTAATTCAGAGATTTTTTCAACTACTACAAATACCACTTTTTTATATGTGATCTTATCCCCCAACTCATAATTTTCCAAGCTTTCAACTGTATAAAAAAGCATATCTTTTTCCCTAAAGCTTCCATAGTTTTTTTCAAAATTTAAATATTCCTTTATTTTTTTTTCTATTATATAGTTATGATTTTTTTCCTTGTAACTATTTCCGCTATTCATCCCTATATATATTTTGGGTTTATCAGATTTAATTTCTGAAAATATCTTAGCTCCTACATGAGAGGCTACTCTTTTTATAAATTCCCAATCTGTCTCTTCATATTGTATAATGGCACTATTTTGAAGAGCTCCTTTTGTTGCCATATCCAATATATAACCATCATATTCTTTGATAACTTCTTTAAATATATTTGTATATGGATTATATTTGTCTTGAAAACTTCTACTTTTTACTTTAAAATCTAAATGTATAGAATGGCTGTTAAGCACTATATAAATGTAATATACATCATCTATATGCTGAATACTTATATTTACTGGAACCCCTGAAAAAATTACTTCTTCTTCATATTCTGTTTTTATCTTTATTTTTATATTAGTTTGAATATTTAAATTATATATTGCATTTGATTTTTCTGCTTCATCTAATATTCCTGTTATGTATGCGCTAGCATGATTATTTAAACCTTGTTCAATTTTTAAATTTGTTATTTTATAAAGCTTTACTGGCAAATCTACTATCAAATTTTTATAAGATACTCCACTTTTCATCATTTATCACCTCTACTTTAAACTTACTGGGATAAATTTTATGCCACACAAATTTTTACGCAAAATATTTTCTGCTAAATGTAATGATACAATCAAATATTCCTGTTTTTCAAATATCACTCTAAATATATATTTATTTTTTATTTTATCTTTTATAATGGACAGATTATCATATCCCATATAAGGCTTCTCTTCTAAACAATCTTGTATTTGTATATCTATCTTCCAATATATTTTTTGATTTTGTTGTTTTTTATCTGTTATAAAAAGTGGTATAGCAGTCATATGATCTGCATATATATCTAGCAATTCTTTTAATTCATCTGATACACAAAAATAATTCTTAAATAGTTTTTTTATGTAAAAATAGTCAACAAACATTGTATTCTCGTGAAACTCTGCATATGCAACTGAAGCTTGTGTTGCATCTATATCTACTGTAGATAAATCAATTTTTATTGGTGATAAAACTCTATCATCATATTTCATTAAAAAATATTCCATATTCTCACCTTATATTGCTTTATTTTTTAATTAATTCTTACATCTTCCCCACAGATATCAATCTTACTGTCAATACTTATTTCACTTGTTTTACACTTAAGTTTAATCTGTTCCCCAGCCAATATTTTGATGCTATCTTCAGCCTCTAGTTTGATCCCTTTATCCGTTTTAAATAAAATAGGCTCTGAACTGACTATTTCTATCCCTTTATTTTGATTTAATTTAATGTATATTACCTTAGACTCTCCAGTTTCTTTATCCATCCCATTAATACATGTTATGCATATCTCATCTGGACCAAACTTTAATTCTTTACCATCTAGGGTTCTAAAATATTTTATATCTGGATTTCCGATTTTATCTGTGCTTTTATTCATAACTCTTATGGAGTTCATTCCTACCCCTTTATCCTCTTCTTTGGTAGGAAAATAGATCAGCACTGTATCATTTAATTCTGGCATACAATACCAACCACTATTTCCTTCTGCTGTGTATATTGTTGTATAAGTAAATTCCCATGCCTTACTTTTATCCTGAAATTTATCTATTTCTAAATGTACCTTTAATTTATCATAAACCCTTTCTAAAACTTTTCCCTTTAGAGATATACCTGCTATTTGTTCATTATATAGACGGTCTTGACTAAGACCCATTTTCGTTGAAAGAATATATCGAAACAATAAGATTCCATTTTTCATTTCTATTTCTTTACTTTTGATATATAAATGGATATTTTGATAAGTTACTTTATCACCTATTTCATAATCGTAATATGTCTCAATATGAAATGTTATAGCATCTAATTGCTTTAAACTTGGATTTGTATTTTTTGATGATTTCATGTATTGTTCTATATTCTTTGTTACATAATAGTTATAATTGTCTATTTCTCCTAATTCATTTCCTTCTAAAATCCCAAATACAATTTTGGGTCCTTCATGCTTAATAGATGGAAGTAATCCCATATTAAAATGTGAGGCCATTCTTTTCAAAAATTCCCAATCTGTTTCCTCATATTGTATAATAAATTTCTCGATTTTTTTGCCTTGAGATGCCTTATCTAATATTGCTCCACCACTATAATTGGTTATTATGCTTTGTATCATATTTTTATAGGTCATATTTTTATCTTGAAAGGAACGATATTCTTTTTTTATGTCCGTATTAAAAGAATTTGAAGCTCCTTTTATTTCTAAATAATAAATATCATCTATTGCTTCAACTTGTATGTGCTGTATCATTCCTTTGAACAAAATTTCAGACTGACTGCCTTCTATAAATATTTCTATTTGTTCTTTAGCTTTGACTCCTTTTACATAATCATCTTTGCATTCGTCACTAAGTATTGCTGTTAAATATAGATATGCATGGTCATTAATATTTTGTATAATTTTTAACTTTTTAATTTGTTGAATCCCTACTATATTTGTTCTTAGTTGTAAATAAGTTATAGCAGACATCTAGACCCCTCTTTCACATTTTTTATTCGATTTGTCCTGATTGTTCTATTTTAATAATTCCCCCCTTCACACATGGTACTATACAAATGTTTAATAAAGCTAACTCATCTTTAATCTTAAAATCTTTTTTTCCATTTATCCACTTTACCATTATGGATGGTATACATGGAACTGGTGGTTGTGTTTTTGTACACATAGCAAAGGGCATGATATTTACATTCCCAACATGATCAGCAATAGTTGCTTGATTCTTTCCTTGCATACTGACTCCATGATTTTTGGGGACTTTTAATTTACTCGTTACTGTACCAAATGTACAACTTAGTACTGCCCCTTCCTTAACTTTATAAATAGATTGTGTCATATTTTCCCTCCTTATCTTTTAATCTACAAGTATTTTCTTTGATAGATAGTTTCTATCTCTTTTGTTTCCTTTATTGGATTGAATCTGATGAAGGATTTCGACTAAAAATTTATATAATTTTTCATTGGAATAATCCTTATAATCTATTTCTAGTCTTGCTGCTATATAGTTTAAAATCAATTCTTTACTCATTGACTCTTCATTCTTTAAACATTGCATACAAAAGCTTATATCTAGTGGATTGCTTAATTTGTGCTGGAATGCTTCCTTTGCAAAATAATTTAATACATAGGGTGATAAAGTACTATTTCTATAGGCTGCAAAGGGTGTGTGAATGATATTTAATGTATTGTATTCTGTTATTAAATCTTCAAAGTTTACATAATTGTTTCTTAATTTTGCACCTTCTTTTAGTTTGAACCTACAAAGTTCTATTTCATCTTCATAGATGTGTATATCTGAATCTATAAGTATTTGTGTACCATGACTGACAAAATCTTTGTTTGAATTTTCCCCTATAAATTTTACTTTTAAGATAGCTGTTTCATTTGTATGTACATAGGGTATTGTATAATTTTCTTTTAATATATAAATTTCTTCATCAAAGTAAATCATTCCAGGTTGTATAATAATGTAATCATCATTTATCAAGAGTCTACATCCTGTTAAGATACCATTTGAATATCCATGAAGATGCAGTTTAATCATATCTTTTGAAAAATCTCTTACATGCTCTAGCATCTCAATTTTTAAAATTCTTCCTCTACCAAATATAGGGGATTTACTGACAAACAATGGACCACCCCATTTCTATTAAGTTTATTACTTTAATCCATCAAAAAAGTTTTGCTCCCAAGTATCATTTTCAAAATGAAAAAATGCTTCTTTTCCTATAAATAAAATTTCATCTTCCCTTAAAATAGGCACTACACAAAATCCCCATTCTTCTTTTTTTGCCCATACGAAAAATTTTACTTCTTCATTCACAATGTTGTCTGTTTCATCTTGTATAATCATGCCTTTGTATTTTTCTTCTATTTTTTCAAAGGTTGTTTGAATGAAATCTTCTGGTTTGTTTTCATACTCATACTCATGCCTGATCACTTCATTTGCATCTTTTAAATAAAGCTTTAGGGTAATCCTTTCCATAAATCTTGAAATACTTCCACTTGTATTTTCTCTATCTAAGCTATGAATCAGTATTTTTTCATTTCCGCTATGAGTATAGGCACTGATTACATATGGTAATGTAGGGATTTGTGTCTTTAAATTTGCATTTATATAACCAAACTTTTTTGCATATAAATACTGAAGTGCTCCTTTCAAACAAATAAGCTTTAAGTCATAACAATCTTTTTTTCCCTTATTTCTTCTAGATTGTATGATCCTTCCCGGTACAAATTCTTTTAGCGCTTCTCTAAATAAATCTACTTTGCAAGATTGCCCTGTCAATTTAATAATTGAATATTCCAAAAGCTTGTCTTCTTCATAAATATTTTCTAAAAACTTTTTCATAATATGATAAATATCAGCTGTTAGTAAAGTATGAACATCATACATACTTAAAGTTAAAGTAGGTGCATCCTTCATAGGTTCTAAATCTTCACCTATATATGTATGGATTTTCCACTTATCATATAAAATTGTATTTGGATTCAATAAATGATCTTCTTTAGGTGTAATCAATACTTCTAAATATTTTTTATGATGAAAAAATACTTTTTTTATTTGCTCTGCCAGTTCAAATAATAAATAAAAATTGCTTTTTACCTTAAAATATTCTTCACTGCTTTTATTTTCATAGTCTTTAAAGTGAGTAGGAATAATATTTTCTACCTTCTCATATATAGCGTCTAATTTTTTATAAATTTCAAATACCCCATGTTCATCTACAAATCTAAATATATCTACATCAAAATCATCTAAAATATTCATTTTTGTATTCTCCTGAGGATGAAGTAATTGATTTGCAAAAATGATTTTTATTAGCTGCATAATGCGAAATGTTAGGTTATTTCCTCCAAAATCTGTATCTCCATTTTCATAAGAAGTCTCTATATCTATTTCATAAGATACACGATTGTTTTGTATCCTAAAATCACAAGAAGATAAATCTGTAGTTCCTCCTCCACAATCTATAATCAAAGCTTTATAAACTCTTCCTTCTTCGTATGTTTTTTTATCAATGAGTTCAGATATGGTATTAAATAATACGGCCGCCCCTTCATCTAACATATTTTCATACTCTAGCTCATAATCTGTTAAAAGCTCTTTAAACATGGTATAGAATCTGTATTTTTGTTTAGAAGGACAAGAAATATGTATTTTTTTAAATTTATATTTAAATCTTTGTTCTGAAAGATTTATAATATATTCTAAAAAAGCTTTGATCATATACTTTCTTTTTATAAAAGTTTTTTGCCCTTTGATATCTGTAATCTTTTCTTCTCTTTCAAAGTCACTAATCCACCTTTTGATATCATAAAATATACATATGCCATCATCTACATAGCTTGATTTAGATAAATGAATAGCATCATAAGAAAAAACATATTTTATTTGTTGATCATCTATAGACTTTATTCCTACCACACTAGGAATAAGAGGGGTGATCTTTAAAGTGTCAGAGGTTGTATCTAAAACTTCTAGTATCTGAATGTTATTTTCTTGATCTTTCTTTTTTAAAATGTTGGTTTTATCTAATGTATCAAATAATTCTTTATTGATATAAATACCTGCTGTAGTATTTGTAGTACCAAAATCAATGGCTAAGGGAAGATCTGTTTCTACTAACTGTTTTATGATAAAATCTAAAATAGGCAGTTTATAAAATTGAATATATTTAGGCATATACTTTGTATTTTGATAATAGATGTCATAAATAAATTCTGACTGTTTTTTTTCAAAATACAATAAACTATAATGCTTCTTTGTACTTTCTTTGGCTTCAATTGCTTGACTTTTTACCAAATAATAATTTTCATCATTTCCCTTTATCAAATTAAAAATCGTACATATGTTAAATTCTTCATCTACTAATAATACATTGCCTTCATCTATTCCATCTGTTGAATGAATCATATATTGATCAAATATTTCTACATTTACCCCATCATAAATGGTAAGCTTTGCTGGTGTATGAATGACCTTTTGATCTAATATTGTTTTATCTACATTTGTTATAAAATCTTGCAATCTCTCTAGTCCTTGGTTATCCTGTTCTCTGATCAATAAGCTTTCTTCTATTCCTCTATATTTCATAATTAATCTTATGAGTTCTTCTCTGTGAAGTGTATTGAGAGAATTTTTAATCAATTTTTCTTTTATACATATTTCTCTGAGTTGATAAGTTGTCATTTTTATCAATTCATTTTCTTTATATCTATCCTTTTTTATCTGCTCTTTTTTCCCATTATTATTTTTGTATAGTTTATACGAATATCCCATATCTGATCACCTAAATTTCTTAGACTAGTACAATACCATATTTTCCATTTTCATAGTATGATCCATTCCTAAAATACCAAAATGGTATTGCCAATATATAAATACTTTAAACTCTATATGTAAAAACAAATCTATTATAGTTTGTATTTTGTTTTCAAGTTCTTTTGTTTTGACTTGACCAATATATATAAGTATTTCTTTTTTATGATCTTGATTGATATATACAATGCTTTTTTCAAATATTTGATTGACTACGCTTTTGAATAGCTCTAAAGATACACCTGTTGTATATATCCTTATAAGACTTGATAATAAAATATCTTGCTCTCTTTTATTTAAATATTTTATATGTTCTTTTATATTTTCTGAAAATATATTGTCAAGAATATCTTGTAAAATATATTTTTTATAATATTCTTGTTTAGATAGCCCTTGTTTTAAATCTATATTTCCTAAATAGTGCATGATAATATCAAATAAAACCTCTCTTAACTCTATACTTTCCTTAAAATTTACATCAAAGAAATTTTTAAAGATAGAAAAAAACCTATAGTATGGATTTACTTCTACTATAAGTGTTTCATCTATTTCTGTTTTATTTAAATCTTCTAATGCAATTTCCATATAAGGACTATATACTTTTGCACATTTAAAAACAATTTTTTCTCTGTTTGTATTTTGACAATCTGCTTTAAGTAATATATCCCATATATAATTCATATCAATCTTCCTTCACATTTATATTCAGGATAAAAAAGTTGTATCTCTGAAACAATAAAACTTAATAAATCTCTTATTATAAAATAATTTTCATCCTTAGGATTAAAGTATAAAATCATGGTTTTTCCATACTCTCCATCTCTAATTTCATCTATAATAAAATCATTCATATTGTAGGTTTCTTCCTTCACTGAATCTTTTTTATGAACTATTTGAATATCTTTAAACTGAAGATGTTTCGATGTTTCTAAAGAATTTATCATTCTAATCAGTTCAGCTTTTGTTTTTATATTCATTCCATTTTGATTTGATAGTTTTTCAGCAAAACTAATTTTTTTTGAATTAGAAACCAGTTCAAAGCTATATTTTTCAATTTTAGATTCCTTGGGCTTTACTACTTTAAAGATCCCCCAATCTTTTGCTTCTTCCATCTTTGATATAATAATTAAACTGTCTTTTGTATGTTTAATATGTTTTATATCTTCATAATCATATTCAACTAAATATCCATGCTCTAAACCTTCTCCCTTTAGAGAGACATTATGTTCAAAATGTACAGTATCTTCACAAGGCATGGGAAATCCTGTACTTTCTAAAACAAGCTTTTGTATATTCCAAACAGGTACCATATCATATTCTATATACTGGCTGTATTGACCAAAATCTACATGAATCTCCTCAATTACTTCATCTTTTGTAATTCCTTTCTCGTATTTCACTAGTACTACATCTACAATTCTAGAAATATATGGTGCATTAATCGTTCTCCAAGGAATGTTATTTTTTATAAACATTCGATAAAGTCTATAAACTTCATCCCAGTACTTTGCGTTTTCTTTAATCTTAAAAAATGCATCATAAACTCTTTTATCTGTTTTTATAGTTCCTCTAAATTGAAGGTCTTTTTTTAATATATCTTTAAATATTAAGTAGTCACACTTAAAAAACACTTTAAACATATCTACCTGCTTATTTGTAAGCATATTCTCTAAAATCTGATTGAGATCATATTCTTTTTCTTCTACATCCTCTTCTAACATAGGATATAGAAAATAATGTATAGGATCAAAATCATTTTTTTTTACAATCGTTGTATACAAACTATAATTTTGTTGATTGTATTCAATTTCCTCAAAAACTCTTTTTTCTAGGGAATGATACATATCTTCACTATGCTCATATAAAGATATAAATACTTCGTTTAACAATTCTTTTAATAAAGCTCTATCTTTCAAATTTTCAATATGATTGATTTTATCATAGAGTTCTTCTTTCATTTTTTCTCCTTCATTCTTCATTGGCTTAATTTCTTTTTTCTATTAAAGCATCTATTGCTTTTATTTTTTCATCTATTTTTTTTACTTGATCTTCTAATTGGGCTTCTTCATAGATATCTTTTGCAAGCAGATATAATATTTTTGCTTTATTTAAGTTGCCATTATCAAACTTAGAATTTGCATCCTCTACATACATATCCGCTTTTGCTTTTTTCACAGTTGCTTGTTGTATTTTTTCTTGTGTCAATTGTATTTTTTTCTCTAATTGATCTGCAAAACTATACATCTCTATTTGTTTATACATTTCTTGTGCCATAATATAATACATTTTGGCATCATGATAACTTCCAATACTATAGCTTACATCTCCTTTTTTAGATATTTCCAAAGCATTCATTTGAGTACTTAATTTTTCTTTCTCTTCTTTTTCTTGTTCTTGAGCTTGAACTTTTTCTTCTTCTGCTATAGTCTTATCTTGTTCTTCTTGTTCTTTTTCTTTTTCTGCTTGTGTTTCAAAGATCTGATTTAATTTATCATCTGCTTCTTTTTTGGCTTCTTTAAAAAAGAGATTCGCTGCTAATGTTCTTGCCTGTTTATAATCTTCTTTTGCTCCTTCTAAATCTTCTAGTTCTTTCTTTTTATCTCCTTGTGTTAATAGATCTAGTACTTTTATATATTCATTTGTTTTGGTCAATTTTTTACAAATATAATCTTTTCCAAGGTTATCTGCATAATAAGCTCTTTCTTCTGCTAATAAGTATTCATCTAAAGCCTCTTGATATGCTGCATCCTGAAAACTTTTATCTGCTGCTAAAATGAATTCTGTAAGCTTAAAGTATTGATCTATATCTTTTCTTTTATCTTCTAGTTTTAATTGCTTCGCTAACTTTAGAGCATTTTTATATTCTTCATTCGCCCTTATAAAATTTTCATCTTCCATGTAACTATTGGCATTTTTTACGGCATAGTTCATTTCATCAATTTGTTCTAATCTTTTTTGATGTTTAACATACCATACAGAAAAAATTACTGCCACAAGGATAATGATAGGAATTACAGTCAATAAAATTCTTTTTATCGTTTGTTTTCTTTTTGGATTTTGATATATTTTATCTACAAATATAACTGCTAGTGTGTAATTTTCAATATCTTTATGTTGTTTTGATAAAAGCATTTCTTCTACGTTATCAACTACTTCTTGTGCTTCTTTTGCATCTACCAATCCATCTTTTATTTCTTCGCTATCTATATTTTCCCAAATTCCTTTGGTACAAAGAGTAATTACATCTCCATTTTGAAGCTTAAATTTTTTTGATATATAAGGAGTTATTTTTTCATCTTGTCCTAAATAACAATATAAATTATTTCTTTCTGTATGCTTAGCAATTTTATCTAGTTGTACTTTTTCTCGATCAACCAATTGCTGGGTTAAAGATTGATCTTTGCTTTGGTGTTTTAAAAACCCTTCTCTAAATAAAGAAAATCTCGTATTCCCCACCAAAGCATATCTTACTTTTATATAATTAGTAACCACAATAGTAATGGATGCTTTCAATCTTAAGTTTTTACTTTGATCTATTAACTCTTTATTGGCAATTTTAAATAATTTACTTAAAAAGCTTCTACTTATACTAGGACTTGTACTAAAATTACTAATTATACTAGCTACTGCTATTTTTGCACTTTCTAAATCTGTATCATGATCTATTCCATCCGCAATCACATAGATTGCAAATTTATCTAACTCCACAAATGCAAAATAGTCTTTGTTTTGTAAAGAGCTTCCTGACTCTGATATGAAATTTGTTATAAATTTTGAATTCATTTTTCTCATAATCTTACATCCTTAATTGATTTCCTCTATATCTCATGACGATAATGCTTGCATTATCTTTGTTTTGTATAGAGTCATTATTTAACTGACAGATAATATTTTCTGCTATTTCATTACATGTTAAATGCTTTTTCATATTCTCTTCTAGTATATTCCATGAAATATATTGATGTATCCCATCACTCATCAGAACAATGATGTCTTCTTTTTTTAGTTGGACAGGTACATCATATATTTCTACATCCTTAAATCCATCTTGTCCTACATAATTGAGTAGCCTTTTTTCCTTCAATGCCCATAATGCTTGTTGTTTACTTATTTTCCCTTGATAAAAACCTCTTTTAGCCAATACATTGACTGTATGCCCTTCACTTAAGGGTATTAATTCATTATTTCTAAAAACTGCAATCATTGTATTTCCAACTAATGCATAATGCAATAAATTATCTATAATAATGGCACATACAATACTTGCACCGCCTTGATGATCCTCTAAATTTTTTAAAATTTCTCTATTTGTAATATGAAAAGCTCTTTTTAAAAAATAATTTATATTGTATATAAAATCCTCATCCACAAATAATTTTTTGAAAATATTTACTGATAGTTGGCTTGAAATTTTTCCTGCATGACTCTTTCCTCTTCCATCAGCTAACACAGCTAATAGAGCTTTTCCTTTTGAAATCATATCCATAGCATCTTCTTGTAGCTCTCTATTTCCTATAATAGAAGCACTTCCTACTTCAAATCCATTGTATAATTTATTTTTATAAAGTTTGATTTTTATCATTTGTCTACATATGATTAATAACCCTATCACACTGATTAGACTAGTCATAATCATATACTTATTTTGATATATAAATGCTCTCATAGAGATTACTCCCTGCCTATATCATCCCATTCGAAATGTTCTCCACAAAATGGAATGAACAAAAATTTACTTTTTCCAAGTTCTATTACATCATAAGGTGATAATTCTGTTGGTATATATACTGCCTCATCATTTAAATATGCAATCCCTGAGGCATCTCCTGGTAGTAAAACTGAATTTCTTTTTTTAGGATCATAAACTACAATAGCATGATTTCTTCTTGAAATCTTGTTGTCTCCTAAAATTTGTATATCCATATCATCAGCTCTACCTATAAAATTTTTACCCTCTTTTATTTTGTAGTCTTTTCCTACTCTTGCCCCTTCAATGCAAACCAGCCAACCACATACAGGCTGTATTTCTTCTTTTAATAATTCCTCTTCAATATCAAAATCTTTTGGAGGCAATTGAGGCTGTTCCTTTGATGCTGTTTCTATATTACAATAAGGACATATGGTTCCATATCTTCTTGCACTAAACATATGACCATTCTGACATCTAATAAGGCTCATTTACTAACACTCCGTTTCATCTAATCAAAAGTTTAGTTTTAGCTATAAAGACAACATCTCCTTTTACTAATGTACAAGGTTTGTCCTTTGATAATTTATATCTTATTTTGTCTTTAGCTTTTTGTATCCGAATACCATTTTCAGAATATAAATCTTCTATATACCAAGTACCTGATGCAAAATTTAGAACAGCATGCTGTGAATCTACTAATGATGCATAACTAGATGTACTTAAATCTATATCAACTTCCATTTCTTTCGTATTCCTACCTATGACTAAGGATGTTTTGTTTAACAAATCCCATTCTTTAATAATTTGATTTTCTTCATTTAATAAAGCCAAATTATTAATAATGTTTGTAGAATTTATCTCCGAATATTGAATATTCTCTTTTTCATTTGAAACAAAAATCCTCATTGTATAAAATATGGCTATACTTCCTAATATGAAGATTAAGAAATATTCCCAAAAACTCTGATTCATGATCATATATATAAAAACACATGTTATCATTGAAATAATAGCTATTGTCAAATCAATAATTGTTATATTATGCGAAATTGACTTTTTCAAAATATCAACTCCATTATTTTCTTTTTACTTTAAAGAAAGAATCAAAAATATTTGTTGTATCCATAGGATTTTTTTTATTTTGATTACCAAAGTCTTTTTTCATTTCTTTAGTTTTAGGATCAAAGCCAAAAAAATTTTCAAACTCAAAATTCACATTCAAATTGTCTGTTCTTTTTTTATTTTTCATTTGTTCTTTCATTTTACTAGAATGCTGTGTTTTTTGTTTCACTTGCTCTTCATTAAATAATTTTTGATCATATTCTTTCTTTAATTTCTCATCCATTAAAATATTATAAGCTTCTGTTATTTCTCTGAATCTTTCAGGTAAAGATGTATCCTTTGGATTTACATCTGGATGGTACTTTTTTGCTAATGTTCTATATGCTTTTTTTATTTCACTTGAAGAAGCATTTGTATGAATTTCTAATATATTATATAAATTTTTCATCCTATCCTATCCTTTACGAATTATATAGATGTCCTAAAAAGGACATCTATACTATGCATTTAATTAGGCACCATATCCGCCTTCTATAGTTACTTTATCTAATTTATCTTTTTTCTGTCTAATAATTAATTCAAATTCTCCTACGCCTTCTGTATCTCCAAAATTTTCAATATAATCTACTACGAAAGCATTTGGAAAGAATATTTTTCTTACTACTTGATCTGCTGATATTACTTCTACTGTTACTTTTCTATAGCAATCTGCTTTTTCTGCAGGAACTAATGACCAAAGTCCCATTTGTCTAGTACTATCAAAAGGATCTCCATCTACTGCTGTTAATACTTTCCCACTAATAATCATAGTTGAACCTACATCTTTTGTACGTGCATTAGAATCTTTTGGTATATCTGTTTTTAATTTTACTTTCTGTACACTTTCAACATGAAGTTCTATGGTTTCTGCACCTTCAATTTTTACTCTAAAGCCCATATTGACACATCCTTTCTATCACTTTTGTATTTTATTATTCTTCAAATCCACCTTCTAGTTTTACCATTGGTGTTTTATCTTTTTTCTGCTTCATATGTAAATAAAATGTTCCTATACCTTCTTCATCTCCATAATCTTCTGTATAATCTACTATAAATGCATTAGGTAAATGAATTTGTCTTACTACCTGTGATGCTGCGATTATATCTACAGTTACTTTTCTGTAACAATCTGCTCGCTCTCCAGGTACTAATGACCATTGAGTAAGCTTTATGGTGCTATCAGCCTCTTCTCCATCTACTGCTGTTAATATCTTTCCTGTCACAATTAGAGATGTACCTAGATCTGTAGAACGTGCATTTGAATCATCTGGTGTATCTGTTTTAAACTCTACTGTCAATATGTTTTCAATCCCTAAATCAATAGTTTCAGGACCTTCTACTTTAAGTCTAAAACCCATTGTAACTCCTCCTTTTACATGATTTTTTATTTATAATCTCACTAATTGCTTAGTGTGGTTATACAATGAATAGATTTTATAAAATTTACCTCCAACTATTAATTTGCTACACTTCTTGTAATCTCTACTTCTAAGTTCTTTACACTTCCATTGAATGTAATATCTATATTACAGCTTCCTAATCTTTCATCTATTCCAAAGCTAATATCATCTCCTTCTTGAATAATGGAGTTGATATATCCTTTATTTGAAAGCCATTTGCTCTTTTGACTGTTTGGATTGTTGCTAAAAAATTTAACAATATTATCTTGTTTGAAATCATTTGTATGAAAACGCAACATTCTTTCTATATATGTTGTTACAATTGTTTTATATATAGACTCAAAATCATTGCCTACTGTTTGAAGGCTTCTCGCTTTATAAACTGTAATTTGTCTTATGTCTTTACCTTTTACTTGTGCATTTTCTGAAGAAAATACAAAACCAAAATTTTTTCTATTGATAGCATTTTTTATATTATTAGTAAATCCTGAAATTTCTTTTGCTAAAGTAGTTCTAACATTAAGAGCATTATCATCTGCCTCTATATCAAATCTAACACCTGGATATTCATGGGTTGCATTTTTAAATACTTCTCTTAAATATTCAGGACATTGATATGCTGCTACAATTCCTGCTGCTATATAAGAAGCCCCAATATATACACCTTCTATCCAGAGTTTTAAAATATCTTCTTTTTCTTTTGATAAATTAGCCAATCCATTTTCTTTTATGATCATCTTGCTATCAAGAATTACTCCTGATTTGTCTTTTGGAATGATGGTAAAATTAGGGACACAAGGAATAGCAAACTCGCTATAATCTTTTCTTGTTAAAGCTGTACATTTATCCATATATTTTTCTATACCATTTATCGCCATATTGCTAAATGTAGTTTCTTCATTTGTTTCAAAGCTGAAAAATATCTGTATTCTATAATCTTTTGCTACATTTAATAGCATTGTTAACGATTCCATAGTATTTACATCTGTTTTTTCTACATGTTGATTTCCTTTAAAGCGTTCCCTTCGTAATTGTTTTTTTCCACTCATGCCCATTTGCACAGATGGTACAATCCCATACCAAATAGTGTTTGAAAAGTCATTTTTATCATTTACTGTATTCAAATAAGTTACTAGACGAGGGATATTACTACTTTTTACAAGTAAATCTAGTTTTGTATTGCTTATTAATAAACTTGGAACCATACCTTTATTTTGAACTTGATACTGGTCAAAAAACATTTTTACTCCAAGCATTTTTTCAATTAATGGTTTTACAGTTTTTACAAATTCATCTTTCGCATTTTTATAAAATTCTAAGTATGTATTATAATTGTTGACTTCTGACTCTATATCTATCTTACTTTCTAAAGTAGATGTCAATGGACAAAATGTACGTACCACTAAATCTCTTACATAATCTGATTGCACATCATTAATTTGATCATAATCTTCTTTGAAGGCTTCAATTAAACCTGTATTTGCCTGATCGTCAAGTGAAACTAAAGCATTTTCTTCTTCTTTAGGAGCTTCTAAAATTTTCAATTCTCCATTTTCACCCATGCTTAGTACACCTATTTTTAGCTCCTCGTTATTATCTTCATTACCTCCATGTCCTAATAATAATCTAGTTTTAATATCTTCAATGGCTAGTGGAAGCATTGCCATAACATTATTGTAATTTTCACTAGCTTCTTCAAACATACAATTAAGCTTGTCTGCTATATCTAATTTTTTAGGATCTTCCTCATCTAATTGCTCGTATTGACCATATATATATTGAATTTCTTTTCTAGATTGTCGAATATCATCCATTACTTTCTTAGGAGAAAGCATCTCTAATAAATTTTCAAATTTAAAATCAACATTAGCTAGTCCTTGAGCTGTTTTTGTTTCTATGAGAGTAAATAACATCTTTAAAAAGTCATTAGACATATTAACAGGTATTTCGGTAATATATTCTTCTGATAAATTTTCAGGTTTTTTAAGTGTATACATAACCTTTTGATTTGTTGCATTGTAAAATGAATATACAACTGGAGAAAACTTATCTAAAAATTCATCAAAACTTTTTACCAAAAGCTTTTGATTGATCTCCATGATTTTATCATCATCTAAACTATCAATTCCCTTTGTATCACCTATCATAGTCAGCAAATCTAATTTCTCAGGATTTACTTCCTCAAATAATATGGTTCGATTGGTTTGTTCAATAATTTCCATTTTATACCTCCTATTTTAATTATTAATTATTTCATTTTTTACATTTTAATACATATTTGTGTAAATTTATTGTATTTTATTGATTTTATTTCATATTTTAACATAATTTTGATTTTACTTGTAATAGGAAAATAGTACTAAAGTAGATATTAATATGGTAATTTAATACTTATCGTACCTTATAATCAAATATTTTACATTTGTAGTTATTTATAATTTTACATTTTTTTATAAAATAAATGATAAATATTATCATAAAGCTTTATTCTGGTATATATATCTTGTCTTTTATTCAAATATAGTAATTATAATAAACATATGTACTGTATCTACATTTTAAATTGATTTAAAATATTATATTTCAAGATAGTTTATATCATTTATTTGCTCTAATTTATGGAGTAAGACATAAAGAATATAGCCATTGATCATATCTTTTATCTCATTAAAAAGCCATGACGCATGTCATGGCTTTTTAACAATCTCCTATTATTGAAACACTTGGCTTGAATTGATTATAATGTATTTCCATTTCAGATACACCATCTTCAAAGGTAATATACATTTTAGTCTTATACTCAAGGATACATCGTACCTTCTGAGGTACTATTTTCGTACCAATCATGATCGTAGCCTGTGACTCATGATAAAAAATTATAGTCTTATCAAACCCTTTTTCAAAATAAATTTGACTGGCTTTTAAAAAAGGTTTCTCTATTTTGGAATAAAGAAGGAGTTCCTCTAAACTAATTCTCTTTTTATTTTCAAATTGATATAGAGGAAAATTAAGAGGGGGAATCTCTTCCTCATCTTGTAGATGAAGAAAATACCCATCCAGTTTACCCGTAAATGTCTTTTGTGGCCCATTCTTTTTTCTATATATAATAAATCCTACTATACATCCAATTAGCAGACAAATAATAGTAATAGTAATGGGATAATAATACTGTAGTGTAGACATTACCCATAAAGTAATAGGTTTTGTTTGAAAGCTTTTCCCTTCATTGTCCATTACTTTAATAGAAAATGTATATTTCCCAATTTTAGAAGGATGTATTGTTAGTGTTGAATTGTTAATATTTAAATTATGCAAATCCATATCAGAATTTACAATCTCATATGTTAACAGATCACCATCAGGATCTTTAAAATATTTATCTAATGCATATGTCTTAGTTTTACATATAAAAGGTATTTTAATCTCATCAAAAAATTCACTCTGAGGTGGATGATTTTTAACATGAAAAATCAAGTCATTAAATTGCATATTAAAATCTTCATGAGTAAAGATAGCATTTAGAATATATTCTCCACTATTTTGTATGCTACTATCCATTTGTATTTTATCTTTTAAAACATTTGGGGATATACTAATTTTATTATTATTGTCCATTAAAACAATGTTAGGTGTTATCTTTTGATAAAATACAGGATCTTTAATTTGTTCATTATCCATATTATTTTTAAAATATGCACTAATCCTAAAAGGCTTATTCTTATAAATGGTATCTGGAGTATCTAAAATTAAGCTGATATCATAATCTGACAATAAGTATGATTTTATAGTGTCATTTTTCTTCCCTATAAATTCCAGAGTCATATCTTGTTTATCAGGGTTTAAAATTTTCGCACAAAAAAAATGATTAGATTTTGAAAAAGACACATTATCTCCTGAGTAAATTAGTTTAGGATACTGAATGGGTTCAGAAGCAACCAACAAAATATTTACCTCCCTACTCCATTGATCTTTAATAGGTATGGTTATGGATTGCTTCTCTCCTGTCGACATAGTAGCTGCAATAGGTTTTACCGTAGCCATAATGTGTTTTTTTATGATTTCAGAAAATATTTCTATTAAATCATTTGAAGTAGGATGAGTATAAAATTGAGCATTTGTTTCATGAGAAATCTTAGTAAGAATACTGGCACTTTCAAATTCATTCCCTAGAGTAACCGTATAAATAGGAATCCCCTTTTCTTTTGATTGGTGAATAACATCATTTACATCTTTGCTAGAGTCATTCACAGTTCGATTGCTGTTTCTAGGCAATTCATTTTCTCCATCAGATATTAAAATAATGATAGGTTGAGTATTCTGATCCTTATTAGATGTCAAAAGCTCAAATCCCTTTTTTAATCCAAGACCTATATCTGAATATCCAGATTTTTTTATGTTGCTAATAGCTTTTTTTATTGTAGATCTTTGCTTAGAAGTTTCTATAGGCATAGGTTTTAAAGAGGAATTAATGGAATGATCATACGCTACATATCCTACTTTAACTTTTTTTGACGGAAGAGCATCTATAAACATATTCATCATACCTATCGCCATTTTATTTTGATCATTTGCATTCATCGAATAACTAGAATCTAATACGAACATCACATCAACACAACTAGGCGTATACATAACCTCCTTTGCTAATACAGTTCCTGGCTGTATTAATATAAAAATAAGGAGCACGCACACACCTTTACATATTTTATTCACAATATCACCTCCAAATATATTTTTTGCTTATTGTATAACTATAGATATGTTGGAAGTGATTTTATCATATTCAATAAATTGTATCAATCCTTCT
>NZ_RYYS01000074.1 GCF_004138215.1 Anaerophilus nitritigenes | reverse complement strand
TAGGGTGTAAGGGCAGCAATGTCTTTAGCTGATAGGTACTAATAGGTCGAGGACTTGACCAGACTTTGCATTGTTCAATTTTGAAGGTATATATTATTAGTTGTATTATTGTTTCTTAAAAGATCTATAGAATAGACATAATAGAAGATAAATTATCTAGTGACAATAGCGAAGGAGTTATACCTGTTCCCATACCGAACACAGAAGTTAAGCCCTTCAGCGCTGATGGTACTTGAGCGGTAGCGCTCTGGGAGAGTAGGTCGTTGCTAGATAATTTTTTTTGTTTTAAAAAACAGAAATATTAAACGAAATGAAGAAATTTTGTTGCTCACATGATTGGTCATTCTAAAAAGTATTCTTTTACATATATATAAATTAAACCTTAATATAATTTTAAAAGTTTCCTTAAAAAATAAAATGTTATTGTAGGGAAAGACACAGGGATTGTTCCATCATATTGTTTTTATATGGATGAAGGAAATAAGGGGGAGATCTAATGGATTTACGAGAACTTTTCCAAAGAGGAATTTCTTTTATAGACTTTGTGAATCAAGACAAAGATACCTATAAAGAAAAAACGTTAGAAATATATAATCATATTAAAATAGATGAAGACATTTTAGAAGTAATAGGATCAATTCATCATATAGTTCATATTTTAGTCTTTGCAGAGATATGGTGCCCTGATTGTATGATTAATGTACCTGCAGTACAAGCAATATCAGATTATAATTCAAATTTCAACATATCCATTGTATCCAGAGAGGGAAATGAAAGTTATATGGAAAATTATAAAGTCAATGGAAAAGCGAAAATTCCTACTTTTGTTATTATGGATGATCAATTTAATGTATTAGGTACTTTTGTGGAACAACCTATAATGATAAAAGAGATTGAAGAAAAAGGGAAACAGGTAGAAATTATTGTTGCAAGAAGAAAATATAGAAAAGGTGAGTATATAAACGAATCTATAAAAGAAATACTAGAGATATTAAAAAAATAGATGGCTTTGAGCCATCTATTTTTTTGACAATGTAATATTTGGATGATACAATATATAGTGTATTGCGAAAGCTTGCATACTAAATAATGTGTATAAAAGAAAAAACATACTGAAAATAGAGATGTTTTTTGATTCTATAGAAAACGATATACTTCATCAATAAGTAGTATCAATAGAAATATAGGAATTTTTCTATGAAAGGAGAATTTTATAGTGCAGGTTATTAAGAGAAATAAAAAAATGGTTCCATTTGACTTGAAAAAAATTGTGAATGCTATTGAAAGAGCTATGTCAGAAACTAAAACAGGAGTAGATTCAAACTTAAGTAAAGAGATTGCTAATTTAATATATGAAAAAATCAAAAACCAAGAGAACCCTATCCATGTAGAAGAAATACAAGATGATGTAGAAGAGCTTTTGATGGCTAGTAATCGAAAAGATGTTGCAAAAACATACATAATTTATCGAGAAGAACATAACAAACTTAGAAAGATGAAAAAAATAAAAAAACATGGATTGTTAACAAATGAATTTATCAGTCAATATAAACACAGACTTTCTCCTATGAAGGAACTAGGAAATTTTGTATATTATAGAACCTATTCTAGATGGCTTCCG
This sequence comes from Anaerophilus nitritigenes, assembly GCF_004138215.1. GTDB lineage: Bacteria > Bacillota > Clostridia > Peptostreptococcales > Thermotaleaceae > Anaerophilus > Anaerophilus nitritogenes. Next base: position 31,215 of record NZ_RYYS01000074.1, on the reverse strand, counting down.
GAACAAAAAAGAAGGGAATATTGGTGGGAAACTGTAAAGCGTGCTGTTGAATATAATTGTAATCTTGTTCCTACTTCTAAAGAAGAAGCAGAAAAATTATATGATAATATTTACAATCTGAAACAATTTTTATCTGGAAGAACGTTTTGGGTAGGAAATACTACGGTAGCTCAAAATTATCCTATGGCAAATTATAATTGTGCATTTCTTATCATAGATTCTTTTGAGAGTTTTAAAGATCTTTTTTATCTTCTTATGATTGGATCAGGAGTAGGAGTTAGAGTATTAAAAGAAGATATAAAAACTCTTCCAAAGGTTCGTATAGATTATGAAATCATTCATAAGGATTATACAGCTACACCTATTTTAGGAAGAGAAGATTGTACAAGCTTAAAATTTTCTCACAATCATACTGTTAAAATTACAGTAGGAGATAGTAAAGAAGGTTGGACTCAAGCTTTAGATTTCTTTTTCAAATTAATTTATAGTAATGAATATAGGAACATAAAAACTATTATTGTAGATTATGATCATGTAAGACCAAAAGGAGAAAAATTAAAAGCTTTTGGAGGCACCGCTAGTGGTTATTCTAGTCTTAAAAATATGTTTGTAAAAATTGATAAAGTTTTAAAAAGAAATACAATAGAATATAATTATAAAAAAGTGAAACTAAAGCCTATTGATTGTTTAGACATTGCCAATATTATAGGAGAAAATGTAGTAGTAGGAGGAGTTAGACGTACTGCAGAGATGATTTTAATTGATCAAGATGATTATGAATCTATTGAAGCAAAATCTAACTTATATAAGCAAATTAAGGGGCAATGGATGGTAGATCAAGAAATTATTCATAGACAAATGAGCAATAATTCTATTTATTATACATCCAAGCCAACAAGAGAAAAATTACATTGGCAAATTGAAAAAATGAGATATTCAGGAGAACCAGGATGGGTCAATGCAGAGGCAGCTTCAAAGAGAAGATCAAATATGAATGGAGTAAATCCTTGTGGAGAAATATTACTAGATTCAAAAGGTCTTTGTAATCTTACAACTATTAATGTATATGCTTTTACAAAAGAAGATAATACATTAGATGTAGAAGCTTTAATAGAAGCACAGAGACTTTCTGTAAGAGCAGGATATAGAATGACTTGTGCTGAATTAGAACTTCCTAAATGGAATGATATACAACAAAGGGATAAGCTTGTAGGCTGTTCTTTAACAGGATGGCAGGATATGATTAATATAACAGGAATGAATAAAGAAGAGCAAGGGAAGATACTTAAAATTTTAAGGGAAGCTGCTCATGAAGAAGTACAAAAATATTCTAAGGAACTAGGACAAAATAAGCCTGCTTTAGTAACTACTGTAAAGCCTGAGGGAACACTTAGTCAACTTCCTATTGTATCTAGTGGAGTTCATTATTCTCATTCTCCATACTATATAAGGCGGATTCGAATTAGTGCAGATGATCCATTAGTAAAGGTATGTGAAGAATTAGAATATCCTGTGTTTCCTGAAGTAGGACAAGAATGGGATACTTGTTCTACAAAGGTTGTAGAATTTCCTGTGAAAGCTCCTTGTGGGAAAACTAAGTATGATGTTTCCGCAATTGACCAATTAGAGAATTACAGAATGTTTATGAAACATTATGTAGATCATAATTGCTCGATTACTGTTCATGTAAGAGAAAATGAATGGGAAAAAGTAGAACAATGGGTTTGGGATCATTGGGATGATGTGGTAGCACTCTCATTTTTATCTTTAGATGATAATTTTTATAAGTTGTTACCTTATGAAGCAATAGATGAAGAAGAATATGATAAAAGAGTACAAGAAATGCAACCTTTTATACCTTCTTTGATCAGAAAATATGAAAAAGAAGAGATAGATATAGATTTAGGAAATGAAGGATGTGAAGGGGGAATTTGCCCAATTCGATAAAATGAATTATTTCCACTTAAATCTTTTTGATACCAGTCTCTATTTGGAATTCTTGATTTAAATAAACTAATCCGTATATAATAATAAAATTTTTTTATTATATATACATTATAGATATTTGTATGAGTATGTTTTAACTATGGATGAATATGTAAATATATAAAAATGATTAATTTTTGCAATTGTACTTTTATAAAAACTGTATTATCATACAAGTACGGAGAATATTTCGAGTATTAAAAGGAGATGGATGGATGTGAGCCGAAAATTTATAAATGTAGAGGGTAATATTCATAAAATTAAGCTTCAGCAATTAGGAGCAAAGGTTGAGGTTATTCAAGGTATTATGTATTTTGTACAAATGGATATTGAAGATACAAATCTTAAATATGTCTATCATATTAATGATAAGGGAGATTATTTTATTCAGAGAAGAGCACCCTATCCTATTAATTTAGGTACGTATTCTTCTCATGAAGATGTTGTAAATATTATTAAACATGATATATTACAAATGAAGAATGCAAAAAGAAGTAAAAAATTTGATAAATTTATAGATATTAATAAAACACTTAATGAAATTGCTCAAAATTTTGAAGATTTATATTTATATTATAATGTGTCAGGTGTACAAGCTAAAAAATTTGATGAAAAAATTGAAGAGTTAAAAAAATTGATAAAAGAAACAAAAGATCAAAGTAAAAGAGTATATTTTGAAAAAGAACCAGATAGTATATAAAAATTTTTACAAATGCATAGCTATAAAATCAAAAAAATGAACTGCATAGATCGGTTCATTTTTTTGATTATTCAGTAAAGAATAAAAAAGTATAAAAATTTTATAGTAAATAGGATAAAAACAGATAAACTAAAAGATGTGATAAGATTTATAGATTTATTTAAAGGAGATAGGTATAAATTAGTAAAAAACATATAGAAAGAGCAAATATTACATTTTATTATTTGTGGAGAAAAGAATACAATGTATTCATTGCCATAAAGTAAAAAGGAGGGGATGGTATTGACACTATTTTTAACTGTATCAATTTTTATACTTACTTATGCAATAATCATATCAGAAAAAATTAATCGCATGACGATTTCTTTTTTTGGGGTTATTTTACTTGTATTGTTTCATGTAATCGATTTGAAATTTGCTTTTTCATCTATTGATTTTGATACGATTTCTTTATTAATTGGAATGATGATTATTGTAAATATTACAAAGAGAACAGGAGTTTTTCAGTATATAGCTATTCGTTCGGCAAAACTTGCAAAAGGAGATCCTTGGAAGATATTGTTGATTTTATCTATTATTACAGCAGTTTCTTCTGCTTTATTAGATAATGTAACTACGGTTTTACTCATTGCACCTATTACTTTAGTTATGACAGAAGCATTAGAAATTAATCCTATTCCATTTATGTTTGCTCAAATTCTTTCAGCTAATATAGGAGGTACAGCTACTTTAATTGGTGATCCTCCAAATATTATGATTGGAAGTGAAACCGGATTAGGGTTTATGGACTTTGTATTGAATTTGCTTCCTGTAGTGATTGTTATTTTTATAAGTACATTGTTTTTATTAAAAAGAAGATATAAAGCTAGTCTTCATGTAGAAGAAAGATTAAAGAAAAAAATAATGAAAATGGATGAAAAATTGTCTCTAACAGATATTAAATTATTAAAAAAATCTATGGTTGTTTTAACATGCACCATTACTGGATTTGCTATACATCAATTTATAGGAATAGAAACGGCAACAGTTGCATTAGCAGGAGCGGCTATATTATTATTAATTAGTAATATAGACCCTGAAGAAATATTACATGAAGTAGAGTGGGTTACTATATTTTTCTTTGCATTTTTATTTATATTAGTAGCAGCTTTAGAAAATGTAGGTGTAATTGATTGGATTGCACATGGTATGGTAGCTTTAACAAAAGGAAATATTGTGTTTACAGCACTTTTGATATTATGGGTATCTGCTGTAGCATCTTCATTTTTAGATAACATTCCTTTTGTAGCAACGATGATTCCACTGATTAAAAGCATAGGTGCGCTATCACCTATGAATATAACTCCTCTATGGTGGGCATTAGCATTAGGAGCTTGTTTAGGAGGAAATGGAACAATGATTGGAGCATCTGCCAATGTAGTAGTAGCTGGAATATTAGAAAAACATAATCATAAAATTTCTTTCATACAGTATATGAAGGTTGCATTTCCTTTAATGATTTTATCTATTTGTATGGCCACTGTTTATCTATATGTTTTTTATTTAAACTAAAAGGAGCTGATTGTCAGCTCCTTAATTATTTAATCTCCATTCCTAAAATACATATATCATCTTCAAAATCTTTATCTTTTTTATATTGAGTAATGTCTTCATATATATTATGAATAAGAGAGAGAATATCTTTATCTTTATATCTTAATATAAAATCTTTTAAAGTGATTACATGATATGGATCATGATCTATGGATTCAGTGAGTCCATCTGTATAAAAAATAAGTTTATCTTTTGGCTTAAGCTCAATAGTTTCACTTTCAAAGTTTATATTTTCAAATACACCTAAAACAGTACTTCCAGCTGTATTTAATTCTATATATTCATGGTTTCGAATTAAGATAGGATAAGGATGACCACATCGTATATAGGTGAATTGATGAGTTTTTATATTATAAACTCCATAAAGAGCTGTTAAGTACATAGTTGTACCAATATTCATTAATTTTTTGTTTAAATAGCTCATGAGTACTGCAGGGTGATTAAATAAATATTTTCCAGTTTCCATAATAGCTTTTACCATGGCAGTAACCATGGCAGCAGGAACCCCATGACCAGATATATCACTCAAAAAAATTCCTAAATTATCTTCATCAATTTTGATAAAATCATACAAATCTCCACCAATTTCTTCAAGAGGTTGATAAATAGAAGTTAATGAGATACCTTCTATTTCTGGTAATTTTTTAGGAATTAAATTTTGTTGAACATTTTTTGCAAGAGAAAGTTCTTCTTTTAGACGTTTATGATAAGATTCTATCATTTTATTTCTTTCTCTTAATTTTTTCTTGCTGATTTCTATTTGAGTAATGTCATCTAAAATAACCATAACCATATTTTCTTCATTAAAAGTAAGATGTTTTGTAGTAAATTGAAAATATTTTTGTATGAATTGATTGTTTATATAAAAATCTCTATGGACTACATTTTTAAAAGTAGGAGTTTTTTCTTTAAATGCTTTGATAATAGATTTTCGAATTAAGCATTGATCACAATTGCTAGTAGAACCGCATTTTTTTTTCTCTTCTATTGTATATTTACAACCTATAACATTTCCACAAAGTTTACCAAGGATTTGATCTTCTTTTTTATTAAATAATGTTTGAAAAGGTTCATTAAATTGTTGAACTTCTATATTTTTATCTACTAAAAAAATAGCAGAAGTGATATTTTCAAAGATTGTATTTAAAAAAAAGTTGGAATCTTTTAGTTCTTTTAAAGATACTTTCATAGAATCACCTCAAAGAAACTTTTTATTCATTGTAACATATAAAATAAAAAGAATGTAAAAATTTTAGATATAAAAAAGGGAAATAAGATGAATTGTAGAATCAAAGAATATAGATTTACAAAGTTTTGGGTAAAATAGTTTTGACAGATGATTTTCTAAATATTATAATATCAATAATGAACAAATATAGATAAATACAAGGACGAGAAGAGTACATATAAGATAAAGTTATAGCGAGTCAGTGATGGTGGAAGGCTGATACCATGCTTATATGGAAGAACATCTCTGAGTTTCTAACCAAAATCCATGAGAAAGTAGGCTTAGACGGAATCAGACCGTTAGAACTGAAAACCAAGTTGGCTAAAATTTAGCAATTAGGGTGGTACCGCGAATAAAAACCTTTCGTCCCTTTCATAAGACGAAGGTTTTTTGTATTAAATAAGGAGGTAAAAATATGAAAACAACTTTAGTAAGAGATATTTATAAAGATTATGAAAAATTCAAGGATCAAGAAGTAATCATTGCAGGTTGGATCAGAACGTTAAGAGCATCTAAAGCTTTTGGATTTATTGAAGTAAACGATGGAACTTTCTTTAAAAATGTTCAAGTAGTTTTTGAAGAAGGACTAGAGAACTTTTCAGAAATATCAAAGCTTAGTATTAGTTCGTCTATTATTGTAACAGGAAAGATTGTACTTACACCAGATGCAAAACAGCCCTTTGAAATTAAGGCAACGAATATTTTAGTAGAAGGAAATTCAGATCGCGATTATCCTCTTCAAAAGAAAAGACATAGTTTAGAATTTTTAAGAAGTATTGCACATTTAAGATTAAGAAGTAATACTTTTTCAGCAGTATTTCGTGTACGTTCTATAGCAGCTTTTGCAATTCATAAATTTTTCCAAGAAAAAGGATTTGTATATGCACATACTCCTATTATTACAGGAAGTGACTGTGAAGGAGCAGGAGAGATGTTTAGGGTATCTACTATAGGTTTTGATAATATTCCGAGAAATGAAGATGGAAAAGTAGATTATAAAGAGGATTTTTTTGGAAAAGAAACAAATCTTACAGTAAGTGGTCAATTAGAAGCAGAGGCTTATGCACTAGCTTTTAGAAATGTATATACATTTGGACCTACCTTTAGAGCAGAAAATTCTAATACAGCAAGACATGCAGCTGAGTTTTGGATGATAGAGCCTGAAATTGCATTTGCAGATTTAGAAGATGATATGGATCTAGCAGAAGAGATGATGAAATATGTTATGAAATATGTAATGGAAAATGCTTCTGAGGAAATGAAATTTTTCAATCAATTTATAGATAAAGGATTATTAGAAAGATTAAATCACATTATAAATTCTAACTTTGAAAGAGTAACCTATACAAAAGCTGTAGAATTATTAAAAGAATCAGGTCAAAAGTTTGAGTACGATGTAGAATGGGGTTGTGATCTTCAAACAGAGCATGAAAGATATTTAACAGAGAAAATATTTAAAAAACCTACATTTGTAACAAATTATCCAAAAGAAATAAAAGCTTTTTATATGAGAATGAATGATGATCAAAAAACTGTTGCAGCTATGGATCTTTTAGTACCAGGAGTAGGTGAAATTATAGGAGGAAGTCAAAGGGAAGAAAGAATAGATATACTAGAAAGTAGAATGGATGAGATGAATCTTCCTAAAGAAGATTATTGGTGGTATTTAGAGCTTAGAAAGTATGGAGGAACCAAACATGCAGGTTTTGGATTAGGCTTTGAGAGACTGATTATGTATATTACAGGAATAAGTAATATAAGAGATGTAATTGCTTTCCCTAGAACTGCTAATTATGCAGAATTTTAGAGAATAAGGGGTGGGGATATGCTGGAGTCTATTAAAGAGGGAATTAAAAAAGGAATAGAGACAACTTGGATGCTAGGTAAAATTATTATCCCTGTATATTTATTTATAACTATATTAAAACACACACCAGTTCTTAATTATATTGCTAAAGTATTTAGTCCATTAATGGGATTATTTAAGCTTCCAGGAGAAGCAGCTATTGTATTAGTATTAGGTAATAGTTTAAACTTATATGCTGCTATTGGTGCAATTAAAGCCATAGATCTTACTCCCATGGAGATAACTACTTTAGCAGTAATGCTTTCTTTTTCACATTCTTTATTTATGGAAACGGCTGTTGTAAAACAATTAAAAGTCAATGTGATAAAAGTAATTTTACTTAGAGTAGGACTTGCTGTAGGAGTAGGAATGGTTATAGGACAGGTAGGTGCGTGGATATGATGATGATTTTAAAAGAAGGAATTATAGGAAGTTTAAAATCCGTATATACTATTGCAGTCATTGTAATTCCTTTGATGGTCATTTTGCAGTTGGCAAAAGATTATCATATATTAAATAAAATTGCAGAAAAGTTTACATTTATTACAAAATTATTTTCTATTTCAAAAGAAGCTATTGTACCTCTATTAGTAGGACTTATTTTTGGTATATCTTATGGAGCAGGAGTAATTATTCAAAGTTCTAAGGAAGGAAATCTTACAAAAGTAGATTTAGTTCTTCTTATTACTTTTTTAGTAACTTGTCATGCAATATTTGAGGATACATTAGTATTTGTAGCAGTAGGTGCAAATGGATATATTTTATTAGGATTGAGACTCTTTATGGCTATTCTAATTACGTATCTTCTATCTAAAAGATTATCTCAAAAAATATCTATACAAACAAAAGAGTAAGGATCTTTCGATCCTTACTCTTTTGTTGTTGGTGGAGTAAAAGTTCTTTGAGAAAGTTCTGTATCTAACATGTAAAGGGCATTGCTATTTTCACTAATTCTTTCTAATTTTTTTACAAGACTTCCAAAGGTTGATTCTTCTTCTACTTGTTCATCAATAAACCATTTTAAAAAGCTAATGGTAGCATGTTCTTTTTCTTTTGTAGCTAGATCTGTAAGATCATAGATTCTTTGTGTTACTATTTTTTCATGTGCGAGTCCTTTTTTAAAAACGTCTAAAATAGATTCATATTCATTTTCAGGATATTCAAAAGAAGAAATATTTACACGACCTCCCATTTCTGATATATAATTAAATATTTTCATAGCATGAAATCTTTCTTCTTCTGCTTGAACAATAAAGAAGTTTGAAAATCCATCTAAATCTTCTGAAGCACAAAAACCTGCCATCGCTAAATATACATGAGCAGAATAAAACTCATAATTCATTTGATCATTTAATACTTTCATTAATTGTTCACTAATCATAGTAAACCCCTCCTCTTTATAATAAGAATTAAAAAACTACTTGAGATTATATTATTTTAAATTTTATCTATATTTATTATGGTACCACAAAAAATAATTTTCAAACAATAATTTACTATTTTTAAAATATTATACATATTAAGAGTACAAAGAACTTGACAAAAAAATATAAAAATGGCAATATAGAATAAATTTAGAAAGAAGGTGTATGATATGGAATTTACTTTTCATCATAATAATATCAATGTTTTAGATCTTCAAAAGAGTATTGATTTTTATAAAGATGCATTAGGTTTGGTAGAGACAAAAAGAAAAGAAGCACAAGATGGAAGTTTTATTTTGGTTTTTCTAGGAGATGAAAAAACTTCTCATAAAATTGAATTGACTTGGTTAAGAGATCGAACAAAACCTTATAATCTAGGAGATAATGAAATCCATCTGGCATTTACTACAGATGATTATGAAAAAGCTTATGATCATCATGAAAAAATGGGATGTATTTGCTTTGAAAATAAAGAGATGGGACTATATTTTATCAATGACCCAGATGGATATTGGATCGAAATTCTCCCAGAGAAAAGATAAGACAGGCATGGCCTGTCTTAATTTATCCGATCATTCTGTGTTCATTTTCTTTTGAATAGATTCCTAGCATATAATAAGAGACAGGTTTTAAAAAATATTTCTCCTTTGGAATTTGTTCTTTTATAAATTCTGCAATGAATGAACTTTCTAAATCACTGCTAATCATAACCAAAGGAAGATGTCCACCGTATCCTCTTTTTTGACATTCTATAGGAGTTAGAATTTGACACTCATCTTGAAGTTTTTCTTCCTTTAGAATAAAAAGTACTTCTTTGACATCACTTGTTTTAATATATTGGATATAATCCTCGTAAAAAGCATCAAAAGATTTTTTGTTTGTTCTTCTTAACCAACTACCATACTTTTTTACTCTACCATTGTGGATACATTTATCTTTTTTGGGAATGCCTAATGCATTAAGATGGTCTTCATACATTTTTTTTGTGATTTTCATTTTAATACCCCCAGTGAAACATTCTTTTATAACATAAACCTACTTAATATTTTCTTTAAAGGTATCAAGATTCCTCTAAGAAAAGAAAAATAGTCAGAATTTTCGTTCGACCACATTTTTTGTAGAAGACTCACTTTTTGTTAAAGGGTATAGGAATGAAGTATATTTTGTAAATTTAGATAAATAATTGAATATCTGAGTTTAGTGCATCTTCTATATACTCTTTTGCAGTCATGACTTTTACTTGAGGAAGAAGCTCTTCAATTTGAAAACCCATAATTTCCATAGAAAGTTTACATCCATAAAATTTAACACCTTTTTTTATAGCACCATTTAAAAAGGCTGTTAGAGAAGGTGCATCTTCATCTTCCATCATAGAAAGAAGCATTTGCTTTCCTATTCCACTAAAGTTCATTTTGGATAAAGGAAGATCCTCAGGACTTTTTGGTGTCATAGCCGCAAACATTTTTTCATAACTCGTTTTATCTTCTGTGCTCATTTTTTGTGGATCCCTTAATAACAGAAGTCCCCAAAATGCAAAAAATAGTGTTACATCGATTTCCATCTCTCTTGCGGTATTGGCTAGGATCATGGCAGCCAGTGCTTTATCGTAGTCTCCACTAAATATAAGTAAACTCATTTTTTTCAATGATTCAAACTCCTCTCTATAAAATATAATTTTATTTTTAGCTTAACCTATTTTCTCAAAAAAAAACCTCCTTAAATGGAGGTAAGAAAATCTTTATATTTTTTTATATAAAGATCTCTATTTTTAGAAATTTTTTTAAGCATATCAATGAGTACATCAATTTCATCATAGTCATTATAAAGACCAAAGCTAATTCGAACCATTCCAGGATGGAGAATAAAAGGATCTTTAATTCTTTTTTCAATATCTTCTTTTGAAAGACCTAAAAGATTTTGAATATAAGGTTGAGCACAAAAACAACCATTGCGTACAGCAATACCTGCTTCACAAGATAATATATATGCTAGTAGGTTATGTGGAATTTTTTCCATATTAAAAGAAACAATACTAATCCGCTCTTCATAATCTGCATCTCCGTAAATTTTGATATAAGGAATATTTTTTAATTGTTTTAAAGTATATCGAATTAAGCTTCTTTCATATTTTTCTATATGATCCATACCAATTTGAGAAAGAGTTTGTATAGCAGCAGCCAAAGCAATGACTCCCATGAGATTAGGAGTTCCAGATTCTTCTTTAGAAGGAGGCAGACCCCATTTAATAAAGTCATGTGTAACCATATCTACAGTACCTCCTCCAGGATACTCAGGAGAGCCTTTTTCAAAGGTATCCTTGGGACCGATTAATACACCACTACCAAAAGGAGCATACATCTTATGAGCAGAAAAAACAACATAATCAATATTTTCTAGGGGATGAGATCCTTTCATAGAAAAGGGAGCGTGGGGAATGAGTTGAGCACCATCTACTAATATTTTTGCTCCATATAAATGAGATAATTTTGCTATTTCGTGTATAGGATTTTTATATCCTGTTACATTAGAAGCTCCTGTAATAGTCACTAATGCTACTTTATTTTTATATTTTTCAAGCTTATTTCTTAGATCTTCTAAAGAAAGCTTTCCTGATTCATTAACTTGAATATAATCTATGTCATAGTGACTTCTCCACGGAAGGTCATTAGAATGATGTTCCATATAAGTAGATAATACAACTTTTTTTTCACCACATAGACGATAAGAAAGTTTATTTATGGCTTCTGTAGTATTTTTAACAAAAATAATAGTATCTTTTTTTTCATCAGCGTCTACAAAATTTCCAATGATACTTCTACATTTTTCATAAAGAGTAGAAGAAAATTGAGACTTATATCCTGTCCCTCTATGAATAGAAGAATACCATGGAGAAAAATTGATGATTTCATAAAGGGATGACCATAGAGGAGGTGTGGTAGCAGCATTATCAAAATTAATAGCTCTCTCCCATCTACCATTAGATAGGGGAATAAATGTATCTACACCAACAAAAAGATTTCTAAAGGGAGATTTTAAAATTTTTTCATTCAATAGATTTCACCCTCCTTACAGGACTTTACTAATCATTTTATGCATAGAAAGAGAAAAGAGTGAAATAAATTTAATTGAATAAATTATAAAATAAGAAGGAATTTTCAGAATAATAAAGAATATATTTAATAAAGTTGTCTAAAGATTACAACAAATTCTGGAATGAGGGGGACGTAAAATGAAGGAATATGGAAGTGATCAAATAAGAAATGTGGCATTAGTAGGACATGGGGGGTGTGGAAAAACAGCTTTAACAGAAGCTATGTTATATACAACAAAAGTTACAAATAGACTAGGAAAAACAGAAGAAGGAAATACAGTATCAGATTTTGATAAACAAGAGATAGAAAGAAAGCTGTCTATCAATACTAGCGTGATTCCTATTGAATGGAATCAATATAAGTATAACATATTAGATACACCTGGATATTTTGATTTTATAGGAGAAGTCAATAGCACCCTTCGTGTAGCAGGAGGAGCAATTATTGTAGTGGATGCAAGCTCAGGAGTGGCAGTAGGAACAGAAAAAGCATGGAAGTATGCAAATCATAAAAAAATGCCTAAATTCATATTCCTAAATAAAATGGATAAAGAAAATGTAAATTATGATAAAGTCATTGATCAATTAAGAGAAAAGTTTGGAAAGGCCATTGCACCTTTTGCAATTCCCTTAGGAACGGACCATGGATTGAGGGGATTTGTAAATGTAGTAGATTTGATTGCAAGAGAATACAATGGAAAAGAATGTATAGATGCTCCTGTTAAAGAAGAATGGATGGAAAAAATTTCACCTATTCGAGAAATGTTGATAGAATCAGTTGCAGAGAGTGATGAAAATTTGATGGAAAAATTCTTTGAGGGAGAGGAATTTACACAAGAGGAGATTCATGAGGGATTAAGAAAAGGTGTATTAGCAGGAGATATTGTACCTGTTTTAGTAGGTTCTGCAGTAAATAATATAGGGATACATACTCTTTTAGAAATGATTCATACTTATATGCCTAGTCCTAAGGATAAAAAAGAATATGAAGGAGTAAGTACTCATGATGGAAAGAAAGTAGTAAGAAATATAAAAGAAGAAGAACCTTTTTCTGCACTCATTTTTAAAACTATTGTAGATCCATATATAGGAAAGATTTCATTAATGAAAATCATTTCAGGAAAGCTTACAGGAGATACAGAAGTTTATAATCCAGAAAAAGATGAAGTAGAGAAGATTGGAAATCTATTCTTAATGAGAGGAAAAAGTCAAATTCAAGTACAAAAAGTAGTAGCAGGAGATATTGTAGCTGTATCAAAACTTCAATATGCACAAACAGGAGATACTTTGTGTGATAGAAGTAATTCTATTCAATATTCTAAAATAGAGTTTCCACAGCCTACTCTTTTTATGGCTGTACAGCCAAAAGCAAAGGGAGATGAAGAAAAGATAGGTACAGGACTAAATAGATTAGCAGAAGAAGATCCAAGTTTTATTGTTTATCGTAATACAGAAACAAAACAAACACTCATTGGTGGTCAAGGAGATATGCATATAGATGTGATTACCAGTAAGTTAAGAAATAAATTTGGTGTAGATGTAAATATTGTAGATCAAATTATTCCTTATCGTGAAACAATAAAAGGAAGAGCGGATGTACAAGGAAAACATAAAAAGCAATCTGGTGGACATGGACAATATGGAGATGTAAAAATAAGATTTGAACCTGTAGAAGAAGAATTTTTATTTGAGGAAGAGATATTTGGAGGTTCTGTTCCTAAAAACTATATTCCAGCTGTTGAAAAAGGACTTAGAGAATGTTTGGATTGTGGAGTATTAGCAGGATATCCAGTAGTAAATTTAAAAGCAGTTTTATATGATGGATCTTATCATGATGTAGATTCATCAGAGATGGCATTTAAAATTGCAGCATCTTTAGCATTTAAAAAAGGACTGCAAGAGGCAAATCCAGTTTTACTAGAACCTATTATGCGTGTAGAAATTATTGTCCCAGAAGATTATATGGGAGATATTATGGGAGATATGAATAAAAGAAGAGGAAGAATTCTTGGAATGGAGCCTTTAGAAGATGGAAGTCAAAAGGTAATTGCAGAAGCTCCTCAAGCAGAATTATTTAAATATGCTATCGATCTTCGGTCTATGACTCAAGCTAGAGGAAGCTTTACTATGGAATTTACTAGATATGATGAAGTTCCAGGGCAGCTGACTCCTAAAATTATTGAAGCTACAAAATCAAGAAAGTAAAATATAGTTTGTCAACAATCTGAGCCAATCTATGATTGGCTTTTTTTAAGTTAGATAAAAAGAGAGAGAAATGGTAAAAATATATAGAAAAATAAAGAAAAACAAGGATGATGATGATTAATTTTCAGAAAAAGGGAAATAAAAAAGAAGACAGCCCTTGAAAATATGATGAAAATTCATTACAATATACTAAAGTCAAAGAAAGTCAAAAAGGGAGATGGCAATGGCGAGAATAAGTGATTTGATTGAAATATTTATAAAAGAACTTCTAGAGGATGCTAATAATAGAAGTATTGAAATTCAAAGAAATGAATTAGCCAGTTACTTTAATTGTGCTCCTTCTCAAATTAATTATGTACTGACGACTCGTTTTACTTTAGATAAAGGATATTTAATTGAAAGTAGAAGAGGTGGAGGTGGACATATTAAAATTGTTCAAACCCATATAGATAAAAACCAATATGTAAATTTATTACTTCATGAAATTGGAGAGAGCATTAGTAGTATGAAAGCAGAAGCCATCATTGATTTTTTAACAGATAAAAAAATCATTACAGAAAGAGAAAAAGATATGATGAAGGCGGCTATCAATGATAGAAGCATTAGTACTCCTATGAATATAAAGGATGAAATTAGAGCAAATCTCCTTAAGAGTATGATCGTTTCTATATTTAATTTTAAAGGGAGGGAATCCATATGATATGTGAAAAGTGTAATAAAAGACCTGCTACTGTTCATCTAACTAAAATTTTAAATGATACAAAAACAGAGTTACATTTATGTGAACAATGTGCAAAACAAACAGAACAAGTGACCTTTGAAAATTCTTTTTCTATTAATAATTTTTTAACAGGTATATTAGATTCTATACAAGATTCTCCTATCAAAGTAGATTATATACAAGCTACGAAATGTGATCATTGTGGTATGACATATGGAAAATTTAAGCAAATAGGTAGATTAGGATGCTCAAAGTGCTATCATGCTTTTTATGAAAAACTAAATACATTGATTAAAAGAATACAAGGAAATGAAAGTCATATAGGTAAAATTCCAAAAAGAGCAGGGGGATCATTAAGAATTAAAAATCAAATTACAGAATTAAAAATAAAGTTGAATGATGCTATTAGAAAAGAAGCATTTGAAGATGCAGCTTATTTAAGAGATCAAATTAAAGAGCTACAAAATCAAATCAAAAGGGAAGCTTAGGAGGTGTGAATATGACAAAATGGATGAATGAGTTAGGTCCAGATGGGGATATTATCATTAGTAGTAGAATACGCTTAGCTAGAAATCTTGAGGAATTTCCTTTTCCAATAGCTCTAACGAAAGGAAAAAGTAAAGAAGTTCATGAATTAATTTCTGACACGATTTTAAAAGGAAATAGTAGTCTAAAGAATGAGTGTAAATTTATTGAATTAAATGAAATCTCATCATTAGAAAGACAGGTATTAGTAGAAAAGCATATTATTAGTCCTTATTTAGCAGCAAACTATGAAAAAAGTGCTGCACTTTTGAATCAAGATGAGTCTATTAGTATTATGATTAATGAAGAAGACCATATAAGAATTCAATGTTTATTACCAGGATTTCAATTGGAGAATGCTTTTGATATAGCAGATAAAGTGGATGATGTTCTAGAAGAAGGAGTAAAATATGCTTTTGATGAAAAATTAGGATACTTAACATCTTGCCCTACAAATATAGGTACAGGAATAAGAGCTTCTGTTATGATACATCTTCCTGCTTTATCTATGGTCGGATATATGAACAGAATTTTACAAGCAGCAAACCAAATTGGTCTTGCAGTAAGAGGCCTTTATGGAGAAGGAACAGAATTTATAGGAAATGTATTTCAAATATCCAATCAACTAACACTAGGAAGAAGTGAAAAAGAAATAATACAAAACCTTAAGGATGTTACAAAGCAAATTATTCAAAAGGAGAGGGATGCAAGAAGTACCATTCTTTCTAATAATAAAATCCAGTTAGAGGATAAGATTTATAGATCTTTTGGAATACTATGTAATGCAAGAATTTTAACTACTCAAGAATGTATGAAGCTTTTATCAGATGTAAGACTTGGAATGGATTTGGGAATTTTAAAAGATGTTTCCACTGAAAATGTTAATGAAATTATGGTTTTAATTCAACCATCTTATCTTCAAAAACAGGCAAATAAATCTTTAAGTAGTAATGAAAGAGATATAAGAAGAGCAACTATGGTTAGAGAAAAATTAAAATACTAGGAGGTGTATCATATGGACATGTTTAATCGATTTACAGAGCGTGCACAAAAGGTGATTATACTTTCTCAAGAAGAAGCAAGAAGTCTTGGACATAATTATGTTGGAACAGAACATCTCTTGTTAGGCCTTTTAAGAGAAGGAGAAGGAATTGCAGCAAAAGCACTACAAAATATGAATGTAAATGTAGAACAGATTAAAGAAAAAATAAAAGATGTAATAGGTTTAGGAAATATGGATGATATACAAGTTATGGGATTTACTCCAAGGACAAAAAGAATTTTTGAACTTAGTTTTGTAGAAGGAAGAAGATTAGGACATAACTATATAGGAACAGAGCATCTTTTATTAGGGATTATACGTGAAGGAGAAGGAGTGGCAGCTAAGCTTCTTATGGATAGTGGAGTGAGTCTTTCTAAAGCAAGAGAAGAAGTGATAAAGCTTTTAAGCACTCCAAATGGAGACAATATAGAAAAAGTTTATCGTAAGGATACACCTACTTTAAATGAATATGGAAGAGATCTTACAGAAATGGTGAGAGAAGGAAAAGTAGATCCTGTTATTGGAAGAGATAAAGAAATTGAAAGAGTAATACAAATATTAAGTAGAAGGACAAAAAATAACCCTTGTTTAATTGGAGAGCCAGGAGTAGGGAAAACTGCAATAGCAGAAGGTTTAGCGCAAAAGATTATAGAAGGAAATATTCCACAAACATTAAAAGATAAAAGAGTAGTTACATTAGATTTAGCTTCTATGGTAGCAGGTGCAAAATATAGAGGAGAATTTGAAGATCGTCTAAAAAAAGTTATGAACGAATTAAGAGAATCCAAGGATGTAGTTTTATTTATAGATGAGATGCATACGATTATTGGAGCTGGAGCTGCAGAGGGGGCTATTGATGCTTCTAATATTTTAAAACCAGCTTTGGCAAGAGGAGAACTCCAAGCAATTGGGGCTACTACTTTAGATGAGTATAGAAAGCATATTGAAAAAGATCCTGCTTTAGAAAGAAGATTTCAACCTATTTACGTAGAAGAACCTACTGTGGAAGAGACAATAGAAATTTTAAAAGGATTAAGAGATAAATATGAGGCTCATCATGGAGTAAAAATTACAGATGAAGCATTAAAGACAGCAGCAAATTTATCTCATAGATACATTACAGATCGATTTTTACC
The DNA here is from genome assembly GCF_004138215.1 of Anaerophilus nitritigenes. Taxonomy (GTDB): domain Bacteria; phylum Bacillota; class Clostridia; order Peptostreptococcales; family Thermotaleaceae; genus Anaerophilus; species Anaerophilus nitritogenes. Next base: position 13,718 of record NZ_RYYS01000074.1, on the reverse strand, counting down.
AGATAAAGCAGTGGATTTAATGGATGAGGCAGCTTCAAAGCTTCGCTTGCAAATGGTAACTCAGCCTCCAGAGCTTAAGGATTTAGAAGAAAAATTAGAAGAAATAGCAAAAGAAAAGGAAGAAGCTATTAGTATTCAAGATTTTGAAAAAGCTGCAAGATTAAGAGATAAAGAAAAAAAGGGAAAAGAAGAACTTAGTGATAGGCAAAAAAATTGGAAAGCTGGTCATTCAGGCAAAGCAACTGTAGGAGAAGAAGAGATTGCTCAAACTGTGTCTAGTTGGACTGGGATTCCAGTAAATAAATTAGCAAAAGAAGAATCAAATAAACTTTTAAATATGGAAGAGATTTTACATGAGAGAGTAATTGGGCAAGAGGAAGCAGTAGAGGCAATTGCAAAAGCAGTAAGAAGAGCTAGAGTAGGACTTAAAGATCCAAAACGTCCAGTGGGATCATTTATTTTCTTAGGGCCTACAGGAGTAGGAAAAACTGAGCTTTCAAAGGCACTAGCAGAAGTTTTATTTGGAGATGAAGATGCAATGATTCGTATTGATATGTCTGAATATATGGAAAAGCATGCTGTATCTCGTCTTGTGGGATCTCCTCCAGGATATGTAGGATATGATGAAGGAGGACAATTAACAGAAAAAATAAGAAGAAAGCCATATTCAGTAGTGTTATTTGATGAAATTGAAAAAGCCCATCCAGATGTATTTAATATATTGCTTCAAATTTTAGATGATGGAAGACTTACAGATTCAAAAGGAAAAGTAGTAGATTTTAAAAATACAGTAATTATTATGACTTCTAATGTAGGAGCTCATACAATTAAAAAGCAAAAAACATTAGGATTTACAGGAAATATAGAAGATGAGAAAAAAAATGCATATGAAAAAATGAAAGAAAATGTGATTGGTGAGTTAAAAACAAACTTTAGGCCAGAATTTCTAAATAGAATAGATGAAGTGATTGTATTTCATGGATTAAGTCAAAGTGATATTTATCAAATTGTAGATCTTATGATTTTAGATTTAGCAAACAGAATGAAAGAATTAAATATCCATATTGAAATTTCAGATGAGGCGAAGAAGTTACTTGGAGAAAAAGGATTTGATCCAGAATATGGAGCTCGTCCGTTAAAAAGAGCCATAAGAAAAATGATAGAAGACTCCTTATCAGAAGAAATTTTAAGAGGAAATATTTCTAAGAATGATGAAATTTATGTAGATGTACAAAATGGAGAGATTATATTTAGAAATAAATTAAAACTAGGAAAGAATGAATAAAGCTGCTTTTAAAAGCAGCTTTTTTTATAAAAATATATTGTATATAATATAAAGATATGGTACTATATAAAAATAAGTTCGCAAATAAAAAACAAATGTATATGCTTAAAAGACAAAAGGAGTGGACTCAGTGAGCAATAGGAAATTTTTAATTATAGATACTAAGATCCTTCCAGATATTTATGAAAAGGTATTAAAGACAAAAGAATTACTAAGAAGAGGAAAAGCAAAAGGAGTAACGGAAGCAACTCAAATGACAGGAATTAGTAGAAGTACTTTTTATAAGTACAAAGATTATATTTCAACTCCCTCAGAAGGAAGTAGAGGGCAGAAGGTAACTATTACACTCTTACTAGAGAATTCGCCTGGGCATTTATCAAAACTTTTAACAACCATGGCTGAGTGTAATGTAAATATATTAACCATTAACCAAGATATTCCTATTAATGGAATTGCAAATGTAAGTATTACATTTGATATATCAGAATCTAACAGAGACATTGATTATGTTTTAAAAGCTTTAAATAATATAGAAGGAACTACAAAAGTAGAACTCATCGCTATGGAATAAGGGGGACGGTAACATGAAATGGCAAGGACTCATTCATCAGTATAGAAAATATTTACCTGTGAGAGAAAATACAAAAATTATTTCTTTGTGTGAAGGAAATACACCACTCATTCGAGCAAAAAATATTGAAAAAGAAATGGAAGGATTAGAGATTTATTTAAAATATGATGGACTCAATCCTACTGGATCTTTTAAAGATAGAGGTATGACTATGGCAGTAACAAAGGCTGTAGAAGAAGGATCTAAAGCTATTATTTGTGCATCTACTGGAAATACTTCAGCAGCAGCAGCAGCTTTTGCAGCGAAGGCTGGAATAAAATCTATTGTGATTATTCCTAATAAAAAAATTGCCATGGGAAAATTAGCCCAAGCGATTGCTTATGGAGCTCAAATTATTGCTATAGATGGAAACTTTGATGATGCTTTAAATATGGTGAAAGAAATTTCAAAGAAACATCCTATTACCCTTGTAAATTCTGTAAATCCTTATAGAATTGAAGGACAAAAAACAGCAGCATTTGAAGTGTGTGATCAATTAGAGGAAGCACCAGATTATCTATCTATTCCAGTAGGAAATGCAGGAAATATAACTGCTTATTGGAAAGGGTTTAAAGAGTATAAAGAACATCAAAAAATTAATAAGCTTCCACAATTGTTAGGCTTCCAGGCAGAAGGAGCCGCTCCTATTGTAGAAAACAAGGTATTTGAAAATCCTGAGACTATTGCTACAGCTATTCGAATAGGAAATCCTGCTAGTTGGCAAAAAGCTGTAGAGGCACTTGAAGAATCTAATGGGAAAATCAATAAAATTAGTGATGAAGAAATTTTAAAAGCATATTCACTTTTAGCAAGTAAAGAAGGTATTTTTGCAGAGCCTGCTTCTTGTATTTCTATTGCAGGAATCTATAAGCTGTATAAAGAAGGAAAAATAAAAAAAGGCAAAGTTGTATGTGTTCTTACAGGAAATGGACTAAAAGATCCTGACATTGCAGTAAATATGGGAGGAAATATTAAAGAAATAAAAGCCGATTTTGACCTTGTAGAAAAAGAAATTATAGGTTAGGATGATGAATATGTTTAAAGTACGAGTTCCTGCAACTACTGCCAATATGGGTCCTGGATTTGATACATTAGGAATGGCTTTGTCTCTTTATAATGAATGGAAGGTAGAAAAAAATGAAAATGGACTAAAAATCGTAGATTGTGATCTTCCACTAGAAGAGAACTTGGTTTATCAAAGTATGAAAAAGGTTTTAGATGAACATGAAACAAAAATAGATGGAATAAAAATTACACCCAATATAAAAATACCTATGAGTAGAGGCTTAGGTAGTAGTGCAACTGCTATTGTAGGTGGAATTATGATTGCCAATACAATACTTGGAAATGTACTTACAAAAGATGATATGATTCATATAGGAACCAATATGGAAGGGCATCCAGATAATATTGTACCTGCTGTTTTAGGAGGGATGTATGCATCTATCTATGAAAATGACAAAGTTGTGTATTCAAAGGTAAATGTTCCAAAAAATTTAAGATTTGCTGCAATGAGTCCTGACTTTTTTGTATCTACTCACGAAGCAAGAAAAGTAATTGCAAATGCTTATAGCAAAGAGGATTGTATTTTTAATTTATCAAGAGTGGCAATGCTTATATGTGCTATGAATAATGGCGAAATAGATAAGCTCAGAATTTCTATGGAGGATAGAATTCATCAACCTTATAGATTTCCTCTTATTAAAGATATAGAAAAAATATTTGATCATGCAAAATCATTAGGATCAAAGGCAGAAGTCATAAGCGGTTCGGGATCTACTCTTTTAGCTGTTATCGAAGAAAATAATACCCAATTTGAAGAAAATATGAATAAATATCTAGAAAGTCTAGAGAATCATTGGGAGTTTAAAATATTAAAAGCAGATGAAATGGGAGTAAAGATAGGATAAACTCATGAGAGTTTATCCTATTTTTAAATAATAAATTTTAAAATAGGCATAAAGTCGTTCGTTGACTATATGAGATGGAAAGTATAAAATCAAAATAGATGGGCTATAGTTTTGTTAGAGAATAAGGATCTTGGAGGATAAAATGGCAAAAAAGGAAAAGACTATTTTTGTATGTCAAGAATGCGGATATGAAAGTCCTAAATGGATGGGTCAATGTGCCTGTGGAACTTGGAATAGTATGGTAGAGGAGAGAATACAAGAAAATAAGTATAAAAAATCACCTACTATTACAGGAATGAACAAACCTCTTTCTATTGGAGAGATCAAATCAGGGACTTATGACAGATTAGATACACATATAGGAGAACTTAATAGAGTTCTTGGAGGAGGACTTGTTAAGGGTTCTTTGGTTTTAATTTCAGGAGAGCCTGGAATTGGAAAGTCAACTCTTATTTTACAAGCTAGTAGTACAATTGCAAAAGCATATGGAACGACTCTTTATGTATCAGGAGAAGAATCAGAAGAACAAATTAAAATGAGAGCAGAAAGACTTGAAGCTATTGAAAAAGATTTAATGATTGTATCAGAAACGAACGTAGATAAAATCAAGGAACATATAAAAAGCTTAAATCCTTCGTTAGTGATTATAGATTCTATTCAAACTTTATTTCAACCAGAGCTTTCTTCTGCCCCTGGAAGTGTATCTCAAGTAAGAGAATGTACCAATCATATTATGCATGTAGCAAAGACTAAAAATATTCCTATTTTTATTGTAGCACATGTAACAAAGACAGGAGAATTAGCAGGTCCTAGAATCCTTGAACACCTTGTAGATACAGTACTTCATTTTACAGGAGAAAGAACACAGGAATTAAGAGTACTCCGTGCCCTTAAGAATAGGTTTGGAACTACTAGTGAAATTGGTGTATTTGAAATGAGAGAAGAAGGCTTAAAAGAAGTACTAAATCCATCAGAAACTTTTTTAGAAGGGGTAGTAGATACAGAGGGAGCTATTGTGATTAGTAGCTTAGAAGGAACAAGACCTCTGCTTTTGGAAGTACAAGCTTTGGTAGCACCTACCAATCTAGGATTTGCAAGAAGAGCTGCCATTGGAGTAGATTTGAATAGATTAAATTTAATCTTGGCGGTTTTGGAAAAAAAAGTAGGAGTTCCTCTCGCCAATCAAGATGTATATGTAAATGTAGTAGGAGGATTAAAGCTAGAAGGGACTTCAGCAGACTTAGGGGTAGCTTTAGCTATATTTTCAAGTATGAGGGGATTGATTATTAAAACAACAAATACTATTGCTATTGGAGAAATTGGACTTACAGGAGAAATAAGACCAGTTTCTAATATGGAAAAGATGATTAAGGAAGCAGGGAAAATGGGTTTTAGAAGATGTATACTTCCTCAAAAAAGTATTAAAAAAATTCAAAATGTTGAAATGGAATTAATAGGAGTCTATTCTTTAAAAGATGCAATAGATCATATGTTTGTGAAAAATGAAACAAACTTTTAAAAAATCCTTTTATCCTAATGAATATATGTAATATAATAGAAAAATAGGAAAAATGATATTAGGAGGATAAAGCAATTGGTAAAAGAGGATAAAGTAAAAGAAAAGGGAATTATGGAGTCAATTAAGATATTAGCCCCAGGAACGCCTTTAAGAGAAGGGTTGGAAAATGTCCTAAGGGCAAAAACAGGAGGATTAATAGTTATAGGGGATAATGAAGAGGTAATGAATCTTGTAGATGGAGGATTTTATATTAACGTAGATTTATCTAGTGCGTATTTATATGAACTTGCTAAAATGGATGGAGCTATTATCTTAAGTTCAGATGCAAAAAAGATATTATATGCAAATACTCAACTTATACCAGATCCTTCTATTCCATCTTCAGAAACAGGAATTAGGCACAGAACGGCAGAGCGAGTTGCAAGAGAAACAGGACTTATTGTTATATCTATTTCCCAAAGAAGAAATATAATAACCATTTATAAAGGATATTCAAAATACATTATTCAAGATACTAATAAAATATTAAATAAAGCAAATCAGGCTATTCAGACTTTAGAAAAATATAGAAAAGTTCTAGATCAAGCTATGAACAATTTAAGTGGTTTAGAATTTGAAGATTTAGTAACCATTCAAGATGTTTCGATAGTGCTCCAAAGAACAGAAATGGTTATGAGAGTTGTAGTAGAGATAGAAAAATATATTAGTGAACTTGGAAATGAAGGGCGTCTGATTAGTATGCAGCTAGAAGAATTATTAGATCAAGTAAAAGAAGATGGAAAATTTGTAGTAGAAGACTATATGATTCATACAGAAGATCGTGATTATCATACTACTGCAAGACAAATTAAAAACTTATCTTCTGAAGAACTTCTTGACTTATCTAATATTGGAAAAATTTTGGGATATATGGGAATAAATGATTTATTGGATATGCCTGTTTCTTCAAGGGGATATAGGATATTAAGTAAAATTCCTAGGTTACCTATGGGGGTTATTCAAAACGTAGTAAATCATTTTGGAGATTTTCAAAAAATTTTAAAGGCATCTATTGAAGAATTAGATGACGTAGAAGGAATTGGAGAAATAAGAGCAAGAGCTATTAAAGAAGGCTTAAGAAGAGTTCAGGAGCAAGTTTTATTAGATAGGCATATTCGATAATGAAAAATTATTGACAATTTACTCATTTATATAATTTTCTAATAAATAAAAAAATCACATGTTCCCATGGGAACATGTGATTTTTAGTATAAACTATATTTACCTAAAGTTTGAATATGTTTAGATTGTTTAAATAAGATTTCATTTAAATCAAGATGTAAAGAATTACAGATGGCTACAAGATAAAAAAGATGATTTCCTATTTCTTCTTCTATTTTATCTTTACAAATTTCACAAAGCTCACCAGAAACATGATTATCCATAAAATTTTTTAATTCTTCATAAGAAATTTCGTCTGGGATGGATTGTTTTTTCGCATCAATATGAATACAACCACAATTTGTTGCTGATTTGATAATACATCTATTGACTTTGCTACAACTTTCTTGGTACTTAGATATAATATCTAAAATACTTTTATGTCGAATTAATACATTGGATACATCATCTTGAAATTGATTCAGTGGAGAATTATCCATAAATTTAGTCACCTCAATCAAAATGAACTAAGACTCAGTTTACCTAAGTCGTGTAAGTGCCCTTAAGGGTATATCTAGTGATGATGCAATTCTTAATTGTCATATATATAACTGATAGTGTAGAATTGTAAGTCATTAGATCAATGAAAACATTTTCATCTTAAGTTTATTCTAGCATATTATGGGTAAAAATAAAAGGAATTATGATAAAATAGGACTTGGCAAATAATGATAAGCTTTTATGAAAAAATTTCCATTAGAAGACATATAAGTAGAATTTTTTATAATACATAACGAAAATTATGAGCATAAAATTTATAAATAGATCATAATTTCCTATGTATTATAAAAAATGTTAAAAAGAACATTGACAATTTTATAATGGTATGGTAAAATTATTATTTTCTTGACAAAAGATAGTTCCTGTTGTATACTAGGTTATAGGTAAAGTGTAACTTGGGAGGGTTTGCCGTATGTTCAATATAGGTGATAAAGTGGTTTATCCTATGCATGGAGCAGGAATTATTGAAGCTATAGAAGAAAAAGAAATCTTAGGGAAGAAACGGAAATATTATATTATGAAGATGCCCCTAGGAGATATGAAGGTAATGATTCCATTAGAAAATGTAGAAGACATCGGCTTAAGAGAAATTATATCTTTTAAAGAAGTGGATCAAGTAATGGCTGTACTAAATGATGATATATCAAAGATGCCTAAAAATTGGAATAGAAGATATAGGGCAAATATGGATAAAATCAAAAGTGGAGATATTTATGAAGTAGCTATGGTTGTAAGAAATCTTACTCTTCGAGATAGAGAAAAAGGACTATCTACAGGAGAAAGAAAAATGTTAGCTAATGCAAAACAAATTTTAGTGAGCGAATTGGTGTTAGCAGGAAAGATAGAAGAAGATAAAGCAGAAGAATTGATCAATGAAGCGATTCAATAAATCAATTCCTAAGTGAAGCATCATAAGATGCTTCACTTTTTATCATCCATAGTATAAAATTATTTAAATATATAAAATAGGTTGAAAAGCAGTAGTATTTAGTTATAAAATAAAATTAGCATGGCTATACTTCTCAGATAGGAGGTGAGCATTTATGTTCAATAAAATTATAAGAGGAGCATTGACACTAGCGGGTGCTTCGGTAGGATATGCAGTTACAATGCTGTTGTTAAAAATTTCAAAATTTCAAAGCTTTATAGAGATGCCTATAATTACCCCTGTTATGGCTTTTATAATTGGTATCATAGGTGCAGTAGTTGGTGGAATTATATTTTTTGTTATTACTCCATGGTTAATGGAAAAAGGTTTAAATTCTGCGAATTGGATAGAAGGAGAGCTGCAAAAAATTCCTACCATGGACATGGTTGTTGGATCTGTTGGGTTAATCATAGGACTGGTGATTGCTTATTTAATTAGCAATATCTTAATGGGTATATCTATACCTATTGTTGGAACTATTTTATCGATTATGCTTTACATATTCTTAGGATATCTGGGAGTAAGTATTGCTACTAAAAAAAGAGATGATCTTGGAAATTTGGCTGTAATATTTAAAAGAAATGCAAAAGATAAAACAGAAACGAAAGGAAATAAAGCTGCAACGCCTAAAATATTAGATACAAGTGTTATTATTGATGGTAGAATTGCAGATATTACACAAACAGGATTTGTGGAAGGACCTATTGTTATTCCTGAATTTGTTTTAGAAGAGTTAAGACATATTGCAGATTCTTCGGATAGTTTAAAAAGAGCTAGAGGAAGAAGAGGTTTAGATATCTTGAATAAAATTCAAAAAGAGTTGCATATGGAAGTACAAATTACAGATAAAGATTTTGAAGAAGTTGCAGAGGTAGATATTAAGTTATTAAAACTTGCTCAATTCATGGGAGGAAAAGTAGTTACAAATGATTATAATCTTAATAAAGTGGCAGAACTTCAAGGAGTTCCTGTTTTAAATATTAATGAATTGGCAAATGCAATAAAACCGGTAGTTCTACCAGGAGAAGAGATGATTGTACAAGTGATCAAAGAGGGAAAGGAATCAGGCCAGGGAGTTGCTTATCTAGATGATGGAACTATGATTGTTGTAGAAGGAGGAAGAAAGCATATTGGAGAGACCATGGGAGTATTAGTCACAAGTGTACTACAAACAGCCGCAGGAAGAATGATTTTTGCAAAGCCTAAGATGTTAGTTGATAAAACTGCATAATAATATGTGTTATAATAAAATTAAGCCCAGCATATGCTGGGCTTAATTTTGAAAAGAGGTGAAAAAGTGCTAAGAGATCACTTTATATCAGTTATTATTGCAGCTGCAGGACAAGGAAAAAGAATGAATCAAAATGTTAATAAACAATATATAAATCTTTTAGGAAAGCCTATTTTAGTTCATACTCTTGAAGTTTTTGAAAAATCAAATTTTATAGATGAAATTATTGTGGTTACGCATCCTCAAGAAATGAATTATTGCACTAAAAATATTATTTCTTTTTATAATTTTAAAAAAGTAAAAAAAGTTATTTCAGGAGGAGCAGAAAGACAAGATTCTATTTATAATGGGTTACAGGAAATAGATGAAAAATCTAGTATTGTAGTGATTCATGATGGAGCAAGACCTTTTATAAAACAAGAAAATATACTACAGAGTATTTATGAAGCTATAAAGTACAAAGCTGTAGGAGTAGGAGTACCTGTAAAAGATACAATCAAGGTGGTAGATGAAGATCAAATTATAGAAAGTACTCCTAATAGAAAATTTTTGTGGGCTATTCAGACACCTCAAGTTTTTTGTCATGATCTTTTAATAAAAGCACATAAAAAAGCAATGCAGGATCAATATATAGGGACAGATGATACTGTATTGGTAGAACGAATGGGACAAAATGTTAAAATGTTAATGGGAAGCTATGAAAACATAAAAATTACTACTCCCGAGGATTTATACATAGGAGAAGCTATTTTAAAAAGGAGGAATAAAGATGAGAGTAGGAATGGGATATGATGTGCATACGCTTGTAGAAAATAGAAAGCTGATCATAGGTGGAGTGAATATTCCATATGATCGAGGACTCCTTGGTCATTCGGATGCAGATGTATTAATTCATGCTATTATGGATGCATTATTAGGGGCAGCAGCTTTAGGAGATATAGGAAGACATTTTCCAGATACAGATGAAATATTTAAAGATGCAGATAGTATAAAACTTTTAGAGGAAGTAAATAATATTTTAAGAAATAAAGGCTATAAGATTATAAACATAGATGCTACTATTGTTGCGCAAAAGCCTAAGATGGCTCCTTACATAGAAGAGATGATAAAAAATATTGCAAAAACATTAAACATAAAGAGAGATCAGGTGAATGTAAAGGCTACTACAACAGAAGGTCTTGGATTTACAGGAAAAGGTGATGGGATTGCCTCTTATGCTGTTGCAAGTATTGAGTGATTTGTATTGACAAATAAATGGTTATTGGGTAATATGTAGATAAGTTAAAATGGATATAGGCTGTGATAGGAAATAGTAGATCTGAATATCCTTTTAGAGAGCAAGGTTCTAAGGCTGAAAGACTTTGTATGTGATATCTCATCGAACCCATCCTGGAGCTTAAGACTGAAAAAAAGTAAGTCTTTACGGTGCTAGTCCGTTATTTCTAGTCTGAGGGCATTCTTTATGAAATGAATTAGAGTGGTACCGCGAAAAAAAACCTTTCGTCTCTATAAGTAGACGAAGGGTTTTTTAAATTTTTGAAAAGGAGATTGATTATGGGAAAAAAGGATAAACAATTTGTACAAGATATTACCCCTATGGAAGTAGACTTTCCACAGTGGTATACAGATGTAATATTAAAAACAGATTTAGTAGATTATTCACCTGTAAAAGGATTTATGGTTATTAAACCTTATGGATATGCAATTTGGGAAAATATCCAAAAATACATGGACAAAAGATTTAAAGAGACTGGACATAAGAATATGTATTTTCCATTACTTATTCCTGAAAGTCTTCTAAAAAAAGAAGAAGAGCATGTAGAAGGATTTGCACCAGAAGTTGCGTGGGTGACTCATGGAGGAAAAGAAGAATTAGCTGAAAGACTTTGTGTAAGACCTACTTCAGAGACTATTATTTGTTCTATGTATTCAAAATGGTTAAATTCTTATAGAGAACTTCCATATCTTTATAATCAATGGTGTAGTGTAGTAAGATGGGAAAAAGCTACAAGACCATTTTTAAGAACTTCAGAGTTTTTGTGGCAAGAAGGACATACTCTTCATGAAACTTATGAAGAAGCTCAAAAAGAAACTTTGCAAATGCTTAATATCTATAGAGAAACTGCAGAGGATTTACTTGCAATGCCTGTTGTCACAGGAAGAAAAAGTGAAAAAGAAAAATTTGCAGGAGCTTATGCAACCTATACGATGGAAGCTTTGATGCATGATGGAAAAGCATTACAAGCAGGAACGTCTCATAATTTAGGACAACATTTTACAAAAGCTTTTGATATTACTTATCTAGGAAGAAATGGTGAAATGGAACATCCTTATCATACATCATGGGGAGTATCTACAAGATTAATAGGTGGAATCATCATGGTGCATGGAGACAATAGAGGACTTGTATTACCTCCAAGAGTAGCTCCTATTCAAGTTGTGATTGTTCCTATTGCACAACATAAAGAGGGAGTATTAGATAAAGCATATGAGCTTAAAAAAGCTTTAGGAGATGAAATGAGAATTGAAATAGATGATAATGAAAACTACTCACCTGGTTGGAAATTTAATGAGTGGGAAATGAAAGGTGTTCCAATTCGTATAGAAATAGGACCAAGAGACATAGAAAATAATCAAGTTATGATTTTTAGAAGAGATACATTAGAAAAAGAAGCTGTTTCTATGGATCATTTAAAGGAAACAGTAGAAAAGTTATTAGATGATGTTCATAATAATCTTTTAGAAAAAGCAAGAAAGCATAGAGAAGAAAAAACTTATTGTGTAGAAAGCTTTGAAGAATTTAAAGAAAAGATGGATCAAGAGCCTGGATTTGCAAAAGCTATGTGGTGTGGAGAAAAAGAATGTGAAGAAAATGTAAAAGCACAGACAAGTGCAACCATTAGATGTATTCCTTTTGAGCAAGAAAATTTAGGGGAAAAATGTCATTTCTGTGGGAAAGAAGCAAAACATATGGTGTATGTAGCAAAAGCTTATTAATTATAAATTAAAACAAACTGTTAGAGGTCTAACAGTTTGTTTTAATTTATGAGGAAGTATGTATTTGATATTTTGTTGAAAAACATATATTTTCTATGAAATATTGAATATATTTACAATATATGGAGTATAAGTGGAAAAAATGTAATATATTAGTTGAAAAACGATTTCATATAGTATAAACTGATAAAGTGAGGCAAAATTATAAATTATAAGAAAATAGTTGTTGAGATTTATATATGCTAGATTGAAATTGAAAACTGAATATTTGTTTTTAGGTTCTTTGATATAAAATTCAAAGATGAAAAGGGAATTAGGTGAAAATCCTAAACGGTCCGGCCACTGTAAGTGGGAAGTAATTCTTTTATATGTCACTGGAAAACTGGGAAGACAAAGAAAAGCAATGATCCACAAGTCAGGAGACCTGCCTAAAAATGTTAGCATATGACCTTCCGAGAAAAGGATAGATGCAAGATAAAAATATGTCTTATATATCAGCTTATTAATATAGAAGTGTGGATATGAGTATATATTATATGTTTAGAATAAACAGTCTTGATCTTTTGTTAAGGTCAAGACTGTTTTATGTTTTATAAATGTTAAGAAATGAAAAAAAGTGATAAATATGCTTATCAATCATCCCTTAGATGAATTATAGAAATGGAAAGGAGTGATTTTATATAGAGAATGAAGAAAATATATTCAATAAATTATCAAATAAAAGAGTATGTGATTTTAAATAGCATTGCTAGATATTGGTTGTAATAAGGTTGAGAACATACTTGCATTTTTAAAACAATAAGTAAATGAAAGTAGAATTATAAAATAAAACTAGGGGATGAATTATTATTTTAATAAATAAAATTTTAAAAAAGGAGAGACGTTATGAATATTTTTAAAGGCATTCACACAAAAATCAGTGTTTTATTGATAATGGTCTTAATCATAGGGGGGATACCTCAAGCTTCAATGGCTATTTCAAATGAAGAAAGTTCATTGAAACAAGAAGTAGGCAGTGGAGATAAAGAAGCATCAGATCAAGAGTCGAATGAATCTCATGAAGATATACAAACTATAGAAAATAATGAAGAAAAGCAAGATATAGAGTATATAGATAAAAAATCAGATGATGAAATAGAGGTAAACACAGAAAATGATAGTGATGATGCAGAAGAAAATGAAAAAAAATTAGATGAAGATATCAAACAAGAAGGTGTACAAGATACAGATAAAGAGCAAGGAAAACAAGATGCAATTGATGAAGAAGAAAAACAGGAGTTAATTGAGATAGAATTAAATAAAGAAAATGATGAAGAACTAAAAGAAGAAAGTGAAATAAAAACAGATGAAAAAACTGTAGAAAATGAAGAGGGAAAGAAAGAACAAGATCAAGAAAGTTTAGATAAAAGCCAAGAAAAAATAGAAAATAAAATAGAGGAAAAACAAGAAGAAGAAAAACCAGAACCAAAGCCAGAACCAGAAAAACCAAGTATAGAATTAAATAAAAATGGAACATACGAAGTAGAAGTAAAAGGAT
>NZ_RYYS01000073.1 GCF_004138215.1 Anaerophilus nitritigenes | reverse complement strand
CAACGGTAGAGCAGCTGACTTGTAATCAGCAGGTTGGGGGTTCGATTCCCTTCGCCAGCTCCATAAAAAGAAGGAGTGTAAGATAAGAGTTCTTATGCTTCTTTTTGTTTTTTAGCATTACAATCTATTTACATATAAATAAAGCCGTCTCTTTGTTCTCATTATAATATTTTTTGTGTCAGTATCCCACTATACGCTTTATAAAAATATTCTATACAAAACTGGCAATATAAATGGTACTGAAAAGGTCAAAATTGTCCCAGTAATCAATGTAACCAGTCCTAATTCAACACCTACAAATTTTGTTATTGGAGCTAGCATAGTATCCATATTCCCAGCAGCTCCTCCAGCGATTGGACTTCCCTTACTAATTCGAATTAAAAAAGGAAGCATTAATACGGTAAAAAACTCCCGCATAACATTGACAATAAAACCATATGTACCTCCTTCAATCCCATATACACTTGTCATAAATGCTCCAGTTATACTATAATAGCTCATTCCACTTACAGATATAACCGCAATAGAATAAGGTACTTTTAAAAACATTCCACCAATTACTCCTCCTAAGATACTTCCTAAAAAAATTGCAATTGGTAAGAAGATGATTTTCCAACCTAACATTTTCACATATCTAAATACTTTCTTATTTGTACCCAAACTTATTCCAACCCCTATATACAGAATCATTAAAGAAACTGTTAATACAATAGATAAAACATACTCACTATTTTGAGGAAAAATAAGAAATCCAACTAAAATTCCTGTCAAAATGCTCACTGGCATAATCCAAACTAAATTCAAAGTTTCTTGACTTTCTTCTTGAGAAATATCTACTTCATCATTTAAAGACAATTGATCTATTAATAATTTCTTTTGTATTTTTTCCAGTGGTAAAATTGTTTTCTCTATAAAGAAAACAAAGAGTACACTAAAACTTAGAGCTAATAATGCTAATACTGTACAATTAAATCCTACAATCCCTAGTTTTTGCATAACTTGAGAATCTATTCCAATAGAAGCTCCAATGACAAACATCAACACTACTAAGGTTGTATTTATAATCTTATCTACTATTAGCAAATATTTTTGTGATAATTTTTGAATGCCTATTAACAAACCAATCCCTAAACTAATAAAAGGAAACCATGTCAAAAAAATTACCTCCTTAGTAGCATTTATTTAATATGCCAATAAATTTATTTTATGCTTTTTTATCTTTAGAAATAGGTGGATAGTCATGTTGATTTTCTTTATAATCTGTAACAATAATATCCTCATTTGAATCATAAGTTACATAATTAGGACCAATCGGAATCTTTCCATAGCCATTTGGAATATCTAATACATAAGTTGGTTGGCATATTCCTGATAATCTTCCTCGAAGAGCCTTCATAAGATTTTGTCCTTGCTTAATAGACGTTCTAAAATGAGATGTTCCTGGTACTAAATCACAATGATGAAGATAATATGGTTTTACACTTATAGTTATAAGTTTTCTAAATAATTCATCTAAAGCTTCAACATTAGCATTTACCCCTTCTAATAAAGCCGTTTGACTTAATAATGGAATTCCTGCTTCAACAAATGTTTTACATCCTCTTTTTACCTCCGTTGTAATCTCTTTTGCATGATTACAATGAATTACAATCCATACAGGCTTATCTTTTTTTAAAATATTTATTAATTTAGGTGTAATTTTCTCAGGTGCAACAATCGGTACTCTAGAATGAATTCTAATCATCTTAACATGGTCAATTTTGTTTAATAAACCTATAATCAATTCAAGTTTTTTTTCTGAAGTTGCAAGAGGTTCTCCTCCTGTTAGTATCACTTCCCAAATTTCAGGAGTCTGTTTAATATATTCTATTGCATCATAAATTTCTTGTTCAGTAAGTTCTGTATTCTTTTCAGGCAATTTCCATTTTCTAAAACAAAATCTACATCCAACCAAGCAATCTCTTTTAGGTATTAATAATGCTCTATCTGGATAACGATGAATAATTCCTTTCACCTTAGAAAAACGATCGTCTCCAATTGGATCTTCTATCTCTTCTTCTAAAATATTTAGTTCTTTTTCATTTACAATAAATTGACGATAAATAGGATCACTTGAATCCTTTTCATCTATCAATGCTTTAATTGCAGGTGTAATTTTATTTTTCAACTCATAACCTTCTTCTACTCTAAACATATTAATCCTCCTTTTTATTTATAACGTTTTTTATATTTTTCAGCCGCACACATCAACGCATATTTCCACAATGCATATATATGATCTTGAGATAAATGTATTGTTCTAATTGCAGGTTTACTGTATCCTAACTCATCAGAATTCATCCAATATCTTGAAAAATCTGTGTGCAGTATTTCTAGACCAAAAGATTTGGGATCTTCAAAAAGTGGTGATCCTGGATAAGGTACTGGAACTCCTATGTGTGATAGATCTGTTAATTTATTTTCAATAAAATAACAGATTCTATCAATTAACTTATTGGCAGATTCAAAACTTTCTTCTGCAAGCCCAATAATCCAATATGTAATAGGGGAGATACCTGCTTCTCGAATAAGTTTACATTGCTCTTCTGCCTTATCGAATTTTACTGGTTTTCCCATTTTATCTAAAGCATCTTGGGAACTATTTTCTACGCCCATTCCAACCTGAGCACATCCAGCTTGTTTCATTAACTTTAAATCATCTGCATTTAAGCGTCCCACTGTAGTTTGACACCACCATTTGACATGACCCAAGTTTCTTTTAATTAATTCCTTGCATATCTCATGACCAATTTTTTTATTACTCATAAAAGTGAGATCTCCAAAGCAATAAAATTCCATACGATATTTATTGTAAAGATATTCAATTTCATCCACTACTTTTTTAGGATCTCTATAACAGACTGTATAATCATCATATGATGTATTATAAAATGCATTACATGAACAAAATGCACAGCTAAACGGACACCCTTTTACTGAGAAAACTCTAGGCATCAACGGCAAGGATTCTTCACAAATCAAATCATATTCTGGATATGGTAAATCATCTGCATCTATGTGATTACAACTTTTTTTAGGTGTATCTATGATATCTCCATTTTCATCTTTAAAAGATATTCCCTTAATCTCTCTTAATTTATTTATTTTACCTTCTGCTTTGATAAGTTCGATTAAAGTTTGATTTCCTTCCCCTCGAATAACAACATCAACATTTGGATTTTTCATTAACTCTTTACCAAATAGTGTTGGATGCATTCCTCCTAACATAACAATTGCATCTGGATGGTATTTCTTTATAATCGATGCAATACGCAATGCATTTTGGGATGCTACTGTAATAGATGAAATACCAAATATTTTTGCTTTTTTCTTTTTGATTGAATCTTCTATATCTTTTTTTTCAATCATTCTATTTTCATTTTCTCTTAATACACGATCTAATGCATGAAAATCAAGTAAGTCCACAGTATAACCAGCTCTTTTTACAGAAGCAGCTAAACTAAACAGTCCATGATTTGGTTCATTTGGTAAATCTCCTAGAGGTTCATTATTATTCATTGAATCCCAATAATCTTTTACTATCTCATTTTGATCTTGTTGTAATAATCTCATCAAAAAATATGGTTGAATTAGCATGACATCTACTTCTTGCTCACTGTACAAAATTTCATTTATTTTCCTCATTTTTCCTCTCCTTTATATATGTTTTGTATACAAGCTTAACTTATATATATATTTTTTTTAAAAATATATTCTATTTAAAAAGTATTTTTACAATAATTATTTAGTTTATGGAAACAAAAAAACGTTTTTATTGTGTTAAAAAACTTACACAACAAAAACGTCTCTTCGCCAGCTCTACTAAAATAAGGAGTATAAGATAAGAGTTCTTATGCTTCTTTTTATTTAAAACAAATATCTATACACCAAATAACATTGTCCTGTTAAGAAAACTGTACATAAAATAACGTTAAAAGATAATTTTTTACCCTTTTTATATTCTTCAATTAAACTAGATACAAAAATAAACATAGGAGATAAATTTATTAAAATAAAACCGAGAGTTATATGTTTCAAATAATAAGATATAATTGCTGCCAAAGATATTATTAAAATTATTATCACTCTGATCTTTTTTCGATTTTTCATATAGCACCTCCACTAAACCCTAAAGGAACAATTCCTTTGGGGGTTTATTTACTATTTTAAATTCAATTGTTCAAAGCCTTCACTTATATACTTATTCAATGTTTTATATAATTGTTTACAAACTTAATTATTCGATCTAAAGCATCTTCAGGTTCAACCCAAAAATCAGGAAAATATCCTATTCCATCTCTCCAAACAAAATCTGGTTCAATATCAAGCTCAAGTCCAGCAAATACTCTTGTTTTAGTATTTGGAAGAATGTTCCCTGCTGGAGATGTTACATTTAATGCTCCATAAGAATTTGTTCCAATAAAAATAACATTCTCCATATAATTTAAATGACTAATCATAGCCTCTCCTGCTGATATAGTATCTTTATCAAACAAAACAATAATAACCTTATCATTTTTAAATTTTTCAAATTCAGGAATACTTATTTTACACCATCCCATAATATCAAATTTCTTTCTTAAATTATTGTCTACTTCAAATACTGCTTCTTCAATTTTATTTTTATCTACATCTACTGCCATTTTTAACACTCTCTTTTTAGCAACTTCATTAATAAGGGATGCGTTAATATGCTTTAACATAGACACATTATTCATATTATTATTTGTAAAATTTCCAATCCATTTAAGTCCCGGTGTATGAAGTCCTCCTGTATTTCCTCTTAAATCTAATATAGCAATATTTTTATCTGAATATTTTAAGCCATCTTCTGAGAGTTTTTCTAAATTTAAATGTTTTCCAAATGAAGAAACCTTAAATACAGGAATTCCTTCTACTTCTTTAAATGAATAGGCTTTATTTTTTAACAAAGATGGTGATGAAGCAATTTTTTTAAGATTAATTTTCTTTTCAATTTCTTCTTTGTCCTTGATAGTTATATTTATATCACATGAATTATTTGTACTCTCTTTTAAACATACGATCTTATATATAATCTTTCCCTTCTCATCAATTGAAGGCTTTATATAATTTATTGGATCATTTCCTTCTTTTATATAAAATATACTATTATTTTTAAGAATACTTTCCTCCTTATTCATAAATGCATAAGTCTTTCTAAGAGGTTGCAAAGCATTTATTCCAAAATGTCCATCCTTAATAAACGTTAAATTATTAATAATTATTTTTTGAAAATCTATTGATGATATCTTTCCAAACTTATCTTTCGATTTTTTTAATTCTTCTAATATTTTACTCTTTGCTTTATTAAATTTTTTCATCTCCTCCAAAATATTGATACCCAGCATATCCATATTTAAGATTTGTAAAAAGATAATTCACATCTTCTTTTACCTCTTCATATGTAAATACTTTTCCTGGACTAAAAAAAGGTGCTGATTCCATAGCTTTACTCTCATCATCCTTAGGAATCTTATCTAGTCCCTCTTCCCAGCTGGTATAATCCTTGTACAAATATTTTTCAAACTTTTTTTCCATTTCGTCCGTAGATAAATCACTTGTAATTCTATTAGATTCAATATATTGAACAATATCTCCTGGAAGTCCATCTAGTGTATATTCCACCTTTTTACTATCCTCAACTTTTTCAGAATGATTTAGTTTTGTCTCTAAACCCTTAGTCTGTGGATTCTTTAAAATAAATACGATACTCAAAATAACAAATACGCTAACAATCCCCAAAACTATAGATTTTCTTTTTGATAATCTCATAATCCCCACTCCCTTTATATTTTTAAACTTTCACTAAAACTTACCTAATCATTTGAAGTTTTTATAACTTTCCCTTTTTTACGTAACCCAGTTTCTAAAAATCTCATATAATACTAAAAGACAGTTTTTCTGTGTTAGATCTTTAACACTTTATGACTGTCCTTTCGATGATTTAAATTTAATTATTCTTATTTTTTAGTATGAAAATCCACTGAATTATAAATAAAACAAAAGCAACGATACATAACACAATCATTTTATCTCCCCAAATTTTTGAATGTTTAGATGAAATATCAGAAAGTACTCCTTGAAATATCATTCCATATATTAATCCTATACCCGCTAATATACTTACAATTAAATCCATATAGCTTAAACTTATATTTGATGCTTTGCATTTTTTAATAGCTCTAAAACTTACGATTGCTTTAATACAGTTTACAAATACTATTAACACTAAAAAATAATATGCATAAAAACTCCAATGATAGTAATGCATCAGTTCTTCAAATGCACTATATTGTCCATTCACATAGAAATCCATGTTTCTTCTCCTTTTCTCAAAATATAGCCTTTAATTTTAAGCTCTAAATATATGAATTGTTATATCATTTACTTTATTTCTATATACAAATTAAAACTCCTTTATTTTTCTTTTTATGTAAAAATAATACAAATTAGTGTTAAATTCAGCATAATATTTCTTTCACATTAAACATTTTACTTCTACATCAATTTTAAAATTTAGACTTTGTTGCTTCTTCTTTATCTTATTACTTTTTTTAATACAAAAACAGTGGTAAACTACCACCGTCTAAACTATTGATCATTTGTATTTTAGCAAAGACATAAAAAATTAGGAACAATTATTGAGAATTTGTGAAAATATAGAAAAAAGGAGAAAATGAGTAGCATTACACTGTTTGAGCAAAGCGAGTTTGTAATGCTATTTTCGACTGTTTCTATATATTTTCCAAATTTGAAAATCAGTGACGTTTTTTATGTCTTTGTCTAAAAAAATTCTCATAGTAAAAAAACAGTGGCCTCTCGCCACTGTCCATTTTTTATTTAAATATTTTTTCTCTTACAATTGTTTGACTTCTTTTCGGTCCTACAGATACCATCTTAATAGGAGCTCCTACCAATTCTTCGATTTTTTGAAGATATACTTTTGCATTTTGTGGTAATTCTTCATAAGTTGTACATTCTGTAATATCTTCTTTCCATCCATCTAATTCTTCATATACAGGTTCACATTTTCCTAAATCTTTAAGACTTGCTGGGAAATGTTGAATAATTTTGTCTCCTAATTTGTATCCTGTACAAATATAAAGCTTGTCAAGTCCAGTTAAAACATCTAAAAGCATAATAGATAAAGCTGTTACTCCATTGATTCTTGAAGCATATTTTACCATTACTCCATCAAACCATCCACATCTTCTTGGACGTCCTGTTACAGTTCCAAATTCATTTCCTGCAACTCTGATTTTATCTCCCACTTCATTGTCTTGCTCTGTAACAAAAGGTCCTTTTCCAACTCTTGTTGTATAAGCTTTTACAACTCCTACAACTTCTTCAATCATATTAGGTCCTACTCCTGCTCCCACAGTAAATCCTCCTGAAATAGGATGTGAGCTTGTTACATAGGGATATGTTCCTAAATCAATATCAAGTAGTGCTCCTTGTGCTCCTTCAAACAATACTTTTTTTCCGTCTTTTATGGCATCATATAATACAACAGTAGTATCATCTACATATTTTCTAATTTTTTGTGCATATTCTAAATAAGTAGTAATAATTTCTTCTTTATTTAATTTTTCTCCACCATAAATTTTTTCAATGATTTCATTTTTTCTATCAATTTGTTTAGATACCTTTTCAACAAATATTTCTTTATCCATCAAATCACATATTCTTATTCCTGATCGTTCTACTTTATCCATATAGCAAGGACCTATACCATTTTTAGTAGTTCCAATCATTTCTCCGCCACGAGCAGTTTCTGCTAAAACATCCATATATTTGTGATATGGAAAAATCACATGAGCTCTATCACTAATTTTAATATTATCTGTAGAAACTCCTTGTCCTTGTAGAGTATCTATTTCCTTTAAAAAACCTTCTGGATCAAATACAACGCCGTTTCCAATAATATTCACTGTATCTTTATATAAAATTCCTGATGGGATTAAACGAAGTGCATACTTTGTGTCTCCTACAACAACTGTATGTCCCGCATTATTTCCCCCTTGTCCTCTTACTACTACATCTGATTCTGCTGCAAGATAATCTATTACCTTTCCTTTTCCTTCGTCTCCCCATTGAGCACCAACAACTACTACTGTTGCCATAAAAGACACCTGCCTTTTTCATATATTTAAATCATTCAATTCATTTTACGAACATATATATTTTATAGTATTAAAACAACATTATCAAGTCAACAAAACACGAATATTATCATTTATTTTATTATTTTTATTCGAATTAAATGCATGCTACTATCTATATTATGAGGAGATTTCTTATATAAAATACAAAAGTGCCTAACTATTTAGGCACTTAGAGATTTATTTTTCATTTTTCTCAAAATAATCATTTAAATCTTTCATTAGATCTTCTAATTTTAAGCCATGTACTGCTGCTGCCTCTTCAATACTTTCCATAGAAGATGCAGGGCATCCTAGGCAATGAAGTCCATGTTTCATAAAGATTGGTGCTGTTTCTCTATCCATTTGTAATACATCCATAATAATCATATCTTTTGTTATTTTTGCCATTTTAAATCCTCCTTTTGGTATTTTATATCAATTCATTAATCATTATACCATGTTTTTTATGAAATCAAACATCTTTATCAATAGAATTTTATCCACATATCCACAATATTATTCCACAGCTATAACAGATTCTGTGTAAAAACCTTTGAATTTTTGATAAAATCTCTCTTTTGTATTCTTCATATACACATAAGTACTCAATTTTTTCCCGTTTCTATATGTGAATAACTTTTGAAACTGTGTATAAAGTGGATTGTAAAATATTTCTGAATATTGATCTTCAAATTCATCTAATTCTTCTTTTATCTTTTCAAACCCACAATGTAGATAACATTGTATGGCTCTTTCATTAAATTTTGCAGTTCTTAACACAATACTTTTCATATTTAAAACTTTAAAATAATAATCTAAAAATAAAAGAATAGCTTCTGTTCCATATCCACAATTTATACGATCTGGATCTAGAACAATTCCTAATTCACTTCTTTTTCGAATCCATTTTATATCTCTTATCGAAAAATATCCCACTACTTTTCCTTCTAGATCTTCTATGGTAAAACTTCTTTTCATAAATTTCTGGTTTTTTTCTTTATACCATCTATCTCTTTGTCTTTGGTTTAACTTCGGAAAATTATAATGAAAAAATAACGGATCATGATGTTCTCCCCAATGCTGCATTTTGTCCACATCTGATCGAATCATATCTCTAATACAAACCTTCTCTCCCCTTCGTCTCATATCCCTCACCTCAAAAGCTATATATTGTCATGATTATACCCCATCTTATAATCATTTTTATGCTTTATAAAAAAAATTTATACTTTCATAAACAACAAAAGGCACATACCTTGTGCCTCCTACTGTTAACAACATATAATTTTAATAATCCATAAAATCCACAACACTTATTGAGAATTTTTGACTTTATCTATCCATTTCATCCATTAAAGTTTTAAACTTATATAAATGCTTTACTTCTTCTTTTATCAATCTTTCTAATACTTTACAAGTCAAATCTATTTTTGTATTTTTAAGAATCGCATCATAAAATAAAATAGAATCCTTTTCAGCTTGAAGACCAATGTATAAAGCTTCTTTTACAGTACATATATTCTCAATTTTGTTTAATGTAATACCATTTACATTAAAAATTGCCGTTTCACTAATAGCTCTTAAATAAGCAGTAGTCACTTCATCATATCTATATTCTTCGATCTCATCATTTTTTAACTTTTCAGCTACTTTATTATAAATATTTTCAAAAGTATTCATATGTTCTAATTCTTCTAATGCTAAATACTTAAACATATTTTTTATTTCTTCATCTTCAAACTTTTCTTGTGCACTTTTATAAAAATTATACCCTGCTTCTTCAATACCTTTGGCAATTTTTAATATTTCTAATTCATTCAAATTATTAATTGACATTTCATATTCCTCCTCTGTTCCCCAATATTTTATTCTCTAAATTTATCTAGATTCGCAAATTTAGTAAATTGACCAAGCCAAGCCAACTCTACTGTTCCAGTTGATCCATTACGCTGCTTTGCAATAATAACTTCCCCTATATTTTTTTTCTCACTATCTGGATGGTAATATTCATCTCTATATAAAAACATAACAATATCTGCATCTTGCTCAATAGCTCCTGATTCCCTTAAATCAGAAAGAATTGGTCTATGATCTGCTCTCATCTCCGGAGCTCTTGAAAGCTGTGACAGGGCTACTACAGGGCAATCCATTTCACGAGCTAGTCCTTTTAGTGATCTTGAAATGGTAGAGATCTCTTGCTGTCTACTTTCGTTTTTTCCATCTCCAGACATAAGCTGCAAATAATCAATAAGAACCATATCTAACCCTTGCTCTATTTTTAATCTTCTACACTTAGCTTTCATCTCCATTACAGAAATACCCGGAGTATCATCAATAAAAATCTTAGCTTGTGCCAAGGGTCCCATAGCTTTTGCAAGTTTTGGCCATTCATCTTCATTCAAAGTACCTGTTCTAATCTTTTGAATTTCTATATGAGACTCTGCACTAAGCATACGTTGTACAAGCTGATCCTTTGACATTTCAAGACTAAATATAGCAACAGAGGCATCCCCTTTTATAGCTGCATTTTGTGCAACATTTAATGAAAAAGCAGTCTTTCCCATACTCGGTCTTGCTGCTACCAAAATAAGATCTGATCTTTGGAGTCCACTTGTTTTTCTATCTATATCTGCAAATCCTGTTGTAAGCCCTGTTATTCCTCCCTTATTTTGATAAAGCTCTTCAATTTTATCAAAGCTTTCTAAAAGTACTTCTTTGATAGGAGCAAATCCTTCTCTAGATTTGTTTTGAGAAATATCAAATATGCTTTTTTCTGCTAAATCTAAAATAGAAGTAACTTCTTCTTCTCCTTGATACCCTTTTTCAATAATTTCCGAAGAAGCTTTTATAAGTTTTCTAAGAATTGACTTTTCCTCTACAATTTTAGCATAGTATTTTACATTGGTAGTCGTAGGAACAGCAGAGGATAAACTTGTTAGATAAGTAATTCCTCCAATAGCCTCTAGCGTTTGTCTTTGTGTTAATTCCTCTGATAACGTAACCAAATCTACTGGTTCATCTCTATTGTATAATGACAAAATAGCATCAAAAATTTCTTTATGTGCTTGTTTATAAAAATCCTCTTCTTTAATAATTTCTGATGTCTCTATAATTGCATCTCGATCTAAAATCATAGATCCTAATACAGATTGTTCTGCATCGATATTATGAGGTGGGATTTTACCCAAATATTCCATATTACTCCTCCTACCTAAAAAGCCAGCAATCCTGCTGGCCTTTTATTTATGCTTCTTTTACTTCTACACGCATTTTTGCTGTTACTTCAGGATATACCTTCACTTCTACAAATATTGCTCCTAACGCTTTAATAGGTTGATCTAATTGGATTTTTCTTTTATCTATTTTTATTTTATGTTGTTTTTGTAATCCATCAGCAATATCTTTTGAAGTAATTGATCCAAATAGTTTTCCACCATCACCTGATTTTCCTGTTAAGAGCACTGTTAATTTTGAAATTTTTTCTGCTAATGCTTTTGCATCATCTAGTTCTTCTTGTTTTTTCTTTTCCTCATGAGCCTTTTGCATATTTAAAACTTTTACATTTCCTTGTGTAGCTTCCTTTGCAATACCTCTTGGCATAAGATAATTTCTTGCATGCCCATCACTAGCATTAACCACATCACCTTTTTTTCCTAATCCTTTTACATCTTTTAATAAAATTACTTTCATGATTGCTCCCCTTCCTCCAAATATTCATCAATAGATTGTTCTAACTTATCTGTAGCTTCTTCTACAGTCATTCCTGTAAGCTGAGTTCCTGCCACTGTTAAATGACCTCCGCCTCCAAGTTTTTCAAGTATTAATTGTACATTGATATCTCCAAGGGATCTTCCACTAATAATGATTTCATCATTTTCACGAACACCCAATACAAAAGATGCTGTAATCCCTCTTATATTTAATAACTCATCAGCAGCTTGAGCCACTACCAAAGAGGTGTTTTCCATTTCCTTTGCACAAATAGATAGTGCCATATTTTTTCTTATTTCTTTTGCATTTTTTACTACATCAGCAATCGCAACAAAAGTTTTTAAATCATCTTGAAAGAACTGTCTTACATTTGTTGTATCTGCCCCTACTCTTCTAAGCCAAGAAGCTGCTTCAAAAGTTCTTACTCCTGTTTTAAAAGAGAAGTTTTTTGTATCCACACTAATTCCTGCTAATAAAGCTTCTGCCTCTATTTTTTCAATATGAATTTTTTCATCCATATATTGTAGTATCTCAGATACCAATTCGCAAGTAGATGATGCATATGGTTCTAAATAAATAAGTACTGCTTGATCAATAAATTCTGATCCTCTTCTATGATGATCAATTAAAACAATCCTCTCTCGTTTATTTAAAAGCTCTGGACACTGGGTAAAGCTTGGTCTATGAGTGTCTACTACAACTAATAAAGCTTCTTCACTCATTTTACTTATAGCTTCTTCACTAGTAATAAAATTATATTTTCCCTTTTCTTTGATATGCTCCCATAGGTTTTTAACTTCATCGTTAACTTTATCTAAAATAATATAAGCATCTTTCCCTCGATTTAAAGCTGCCCTATATACTCCTAAAGCAGCACCTAAACTATCCATATCAGGAAATTTATGTCCCATAATGATCACGAATTTAGATTGATCTATAAGTTGTCTTAAAGCATGAGCAATAACTCTTGCTTTTACTTTATTGCTTTTTTCAACAGCCTTCGTTTTTCCTCCATAAAAATTGAGAGTACTTATTTTTTTTACAACTGCTTGATCTCCACCTCTTCCTAATGATAAATCCATAGCAGCTTTTGCATATTCATAAGTCTGACTTAGTGTCTTTCCACTAGCTCCAACGCCTATGCTTAGTGTAATAGGAATCTTATTTCCCCTTTGAATTTCTCTAACTTCATCTAGTATTGTAAATTTTTTCGCTTCTAACATATCTAAATATTGATGTTCTAAAATCATAATATAGTGATCCTTTTGATGTTGCTTTACGATAGCATTCATCCTAGATCCCCAAATGCTAATTTTTTTATTCATCTCTGCAATCACTAAAGGTCTATCTTCTTCTGCTGTATCTTTTAATACATCATCATAATTATCTATCTGTACAAGTATCACAACAGGTCTTTCATCATTATATTTTATCTTTAAATTTTCAAAATTGGTATGATCTATAAAATACATCATGATCATATATCTTTCATCATATGCTTTAGAAGTTTTTACAATATCATATAATATTTTGTAATGTTTTTCATTAATATCTACTTCAATAATAGCATTCTCTTTTTGTTCAAAAATTTGATTCATATGAAGAGAGCTAATTAAATCCTCTATACTTTTTTCTAAAATATCTTTTGTATGAATCATTTCTGAAAATTTAGCATTATACCAACTGATCGTTCCATCAAATTCAATAACTACTAATGGAATAGGCATATTCAGCACTGCATACTTTGTCACAGAATCCATATTATAAGATAGATCCTCAATATATTTAGTCCACATTTCTTTTCTATTATATTGAGTTTTAAAATTATAATAAACAAAATAAACAAGCAACAAGATACCTATACTTCCTATGAGCAAATTGTAATAAGCAATGATCATTACTAACAAAGTCATAATCCCAAGATGGATTTTTGTATCTGGTATAAATAGCTTACTAAACCTTTTATTTCCCATATACGGCACTCCTAAAATTTTTAGTTACGTATTTTTAATTTTCTAAAATCCATAAAACAATCCATAAACCCTAGAGTTGCTAATATAAATACCCCTTTTCCACTAAGTAAAATCAACATATATATTAATATTTTCATAAGTTTTCTTATCTTTAAAACATCAAAAAAATAACTCATAACTCCTATTCCTTGTACAAAATAAACAATATAAAAAATTAAAAATACATTGATTACAAGACTTTGATAATTAGCAAAATTAAAATATCTTGTAAGCATTGTAAGGCCTATAATTAAAAAAGTTCCCATTACAAAAGTCTTTGGAAGACGTACATACTTCAAAGGTGGCAAAGCTTTTGTCTCATATCCAAGTTTTTTTAGAATTTTACAAGTAAGAGCATAATTCATAAGAGGAAGTGTAGTACATGAAATAATAATGATTCCTGGAATCATCATCATAAACATTTGCATACCTAATTCTATCATTTTCCTAAATTCATCAATTTGTGTAGTTTCCATTCCAAGAGTTTCATACATACTCATTTGCATATTCATAGACTGTTCTAACATTTGATTTATTTGAGTAATTACATCAACACCCATAACTATCGATGATAGTTGAATAGACATAACCAAACCTATTAAATAAATCAAAGCTCCTCCTGCTATAATCTGTCCTGCCGATGCATCTTTCTTCATAAGATATGCCATAATTATAGCAGTTCCTCCCATAAGGATACTTAAAAATATAGCTTGAACGGGTCCTATAAAGCTCATTGTAATCATTGCCCAAATAATAATCGCCCACGTTATGTAGTACATTCCATGTCTTTTTCCTAATATAATAAAAGGAGTAGGAAGAAAAAAAGTAATAAAAGTTAACACAGGAATATAATTTCCTATAATGGTAAGTACACTTATTAAAGCAATCAATAAAGAGACCTCTACCATAGCCCGCGTCTTATTCTGCGTACTCAAATAATATCACTCCTAGCTTCTATTTCTATTTCTATCTAAATATTGTTTTAAGCTGGATAAGTCTCCATGCCAGTCTTCTATCTTATGTTTCTCCAAAATCCCTAATTTTATTTTATCTTCTATACGCATATCTATTCTTGAATAAGAAACTCCTAATCTTTTACCGAGAATATACGTAACAAAAACAATATTTGCAAGTACATCTACTAAAGCATCCTGAGATCCCTTTATACCCCTTACCAATATCTCATAAAGTGACGCAACAGTCATTAAAAGCTCGCTTTTTAGCCATTCAATAGTTTTTATGTTTCTTGTAATATCTATATTTTCTGGTGGCATCATAAACTTTTCATCCCCCTTTATATATATTATATCAGATTCAATCTCATTGTATAGATATGGCTCTTGATCTTTTATACTCTATTATAATCGTATTTATACAAAAAATTCAAACCTTAAATTTAAATTTTCTATGTTAAAAATGCAAAAAGAGAAGTGAGGAATCACTTCTCTTTTGATTATTCTGCTGTATATGGAAGCAATGCAACTGTTCTTGCTCTTTTGATTGCTACAGTAAGTGCTCTTTGATGTGTTGCACATGTACCACTGATTCTTCTTGGAAGTATTTTTCCTCTTTCTGTAACATACTTACCAAGTTTTCTTATATCTTTATAATCGATATGATTTGCTTTGTCTGCACAGAAGCTACATACTCTTTTTTTACGACCTCTTCTTTTTGGTCTTGCCATTTCATTTCCCTCCTTTTCTAGAATGGGATATCATCATCATCTATTTCTTGAAATCCATCTGGGTCTATTTGTGGAGCACCTGATCCTGCTTGATCATTTTTGTTGCCCCACTCAAGAAATTCTACTCTATCAGCTACGACTTCTGTAGAATATCTTTTTTCACCGCTTTGTGTTTCATAATTGTTATTTTGAAGTCTTCCTTGTACAGCTACAAGTCTACCCTTTGCAAGATAATTTGCACAGTTTTCACCTGTTTTTCCCCATACAACGATCCTAAAAAAATCAGCCATTTTTTCTTGACTAAATGGTCTATCTACTGCTATCGTAAAGGTGGCAATTGCTTTTCCGCTTCCTGCTGTAAATCGCAGCTCAGGATCTTTTGTAAGTCTTCCAATAAGAATTACTTGATTCATGAAAACACCACCTTAAAATTTACTTTTCTTCAATATTTACGATTAAATGTCTAAGAACAACATCAGAAATTCTGAAGTTTCTATCTAATTCTTTAGGTACATCTTTATCTGCCTTGAAGTTCATTATTACATAGTAGCCTTCATTTAACTTTTCGATTGGATAAGCCAACTTTCTGTTGCCCCACTCATCTACTTTTTCAATTTCACCATTTGTTTCAATGATGCCTTTGAATTTCTCTACTACTTGTTTTCTTTGTTCTTCTTCAAGATTTGATTTTAAGATGAACATCACTTCATATTTTCTCATTATTTTCCACCTCCCTATGGACTGATTCGGTCCTTTTTATAGGACAGAGAGTATCATTTCAGATTACAATCTCACATCATGGTATTATATCAGTTTGTATCATAAATTGCAAGAATAAATAAATATATTATTTATTCTTCTTTCCTATTTACAATTTTTCTTACTCTTTTTTCAAATTTAACTCTAGGAATCCAAACTTGTTTATCACATCCTACACACCTGATTCTAAAATCCATTCCCGTTCTCATAATTTCAAACTCATTACTTCCACAGGGATGATTTTTTTTAACCTGCACCACATCCCCTACTCTTAAATCCATTGGCATATAAACCCCTCCTACTTTTGTATACAATTGCCCGAAACAAAAGTTTCGGGCTTCAATTTAAAACAAAGTCTTTTTTTGAAAGGTTTGTTAAGTATACTTTGTTGAAATACATTACGGAAATTATGAAAATAAAATTTATCAATAGACCATAATTTCCTATGTCTTATAAGATATTTTAACTTTTCTTATCAGAAATGACAACTCTTCTTGGATAAGGAATTTCAATTCCTTTTTGATCAAATGTTTCTTTGATTCTTTTTCTTAATTCTCTTTCTACAGCCCATTGCTCCATAGGAGTAGTTTTTGCAACAATAGAAAGGACCACATCCGACTCACCTAATTTACTTACTCCTAATACATTTGGTCCTTCAACTATGTTTTTATTTTCTTTTTTTATCTTTTCACACAAATCATTTAATACACTAATTGCATGATCAATATTCTCTTCATAAGAAATTCCTACTTCTACTAAAGCTCTCATATCTCCTCTACATTTATTCGTAACCTTATCAATGATTCCATTAGGAATAATATGAAGATCTCCATTAAAATCTCTTACTGTAGTCACTCTAAGCGTCATATCTTCTACGATTCCTAAGAAATTTCCTATCTGTACATAGTCCCCAACATGAAATTGATTTTCTAATAAAATAAAAAATCCTGTAATAATATCTTTTACTAAACTTTGAGCACCAAAGCCTATAGCTAGTCCCCCTATTCCTGCTGCTGCAAGCAATGATGAAATTTTAATTCCTAGCATTTCAAGAATAGATGCAAAACTAATAAAATAAATGGTATATCGTACAATGCTATTTACAATACCATTTATTGTATTAATTCTTTTTTCTTCTCCCATAATTTTAAATTTTGATCGATTATTAAAAAATTTGTTGATTAATTTTACAGAAAATTTTATAGCAATCTCCATAACAATTAAAATTAAAATAATCTTTATAAAATTTTCTATATACTGTCCCACTTTTTCTGGATGAGTATATTGATTAAAAACATTTAACATGTGTTTATATATTTTACTCAAGCTTTAGCCTACTCCTTTCATTACAATTTTGTTATGATTTTGTTTTTACCCTTTTTCTGTATTTTGAACACATCTACATTTTCTATTTCTTTTCCTAATTCATCTAAGATATCTATTAATTTTTCACATGGAAACTTAATAGATAGGCCACAGCTTGCACTAATCTCCCTTGGTGTTGGAATGGTCTCTATTGAAAAATTTTTCTTTAATTTTATCTCTGTTTGTATAGCATGGTGAGTAGATTCAAATGAAATTATATAAAATTCTTGGCTAAACATAATATTTTCCTACAAAGTAATCCTATTTTTTGCACTATGTAAAGTGTCTAAAATCGTATACATATTGGTTACACTGCCTACTTTCAGTTTATCCTTTAGATGAAAATAATCTAGACAAGTTCCACAAGATAAAATCTCTACCCCTTCTTGCTCAAGAAGTTTTAAATAATCTAATACTTCAGATCCTTCTGTAGTTAATTTTACTCCACTATTTAAAAATAATAAAGTTTTAGGATAAGAGGAATATTCTGTTAAAGTATAGATATATCCCTTCATCAATATCTTTCCTAATTCTTCTGAACCATCTCCTAAAATATCTTTTCCAAATAAAATTACCAAATTTTTCTCATCTTCTATTTCACACTCTATATCTTCTATTTTATCTCCTTTTGTAATATAAATATAAAAATCTTCTTTTTCTTTTTTCACTTCTACTTGACAATTTAAGCTTTGTACTAACTTAGAAACATTGTGCATAGCCACTTCATTGTCTACGATAGTAAGTATACTTCCTTCATTTAAACTATCCAGTACCTTCTTTGTTTCAATAACGGGTTTTGGGCAACTAAGTCCTCTAGCATCTACTTTATGATTCATAATATCCCTCCATCTTTTTACTCCTTTAATAATCCAAAAATTGGATTATTATGATATAAAAATTGAACTACCATCGATTTTTCAATCCCCTCTTGTAACACACTTAAATCTTTCATAGTTACGAAAGGAGTCATAATCGTGATGATGATCAATACTATTAAAAATCCTTTGCCTACTCCTAATAAAGCTCCTAAAGAACGATTCATTTCATTTAAGATTGGAAAAGAAGCCACTGAGTCTATACAATATCCTACTAAAAACCAAAGTATTTTTACTCCTATGAAAATAACAATAACACTTAAAAAATTTATAAACATATTCGCTAATACATTAGACACATTATGATATGCTAATTCTTTAGTAGATTTGCAAAACTCTTGTATTACTTGTGGAAAATCTAAAATTTGAAATAAACTTCTTTGTGCAATAATACCTCCTGATGAAGCTTGGTACACCTTTGCACTTTCAAATCTATTATAAATCAAACTCTCTACTTTTGAAAATATAGCTTCATTCTCTATAATGTATTTTGAAACAAAAGGATAATATTTTTTTGCTACGATTCCAGCTACAATATAACTAAATGTATGAAAAAACGAAAGAATAAGCCCTCTTTTCCATCCTTTCATTCCACCAATAAAGAGAATCACAAGCACCGAAACATCCATCCAATTCATAACAATCTCCTACTTTTCTTTATACTTTATTTTTAGAATCTGCACTTTATTTTTAAGAACTAAAATAAATTCATTTTCTTTGATCATATATATATCTTGTATATCATTATTAATCTTCTTTTCTATCAATTCTTTTCCATTTTTAGAAAAATATAAAGTTCTTTCTGTAAAAGCAATAAAAGAGTTCTTATACGTATCAATTCCTAATACTTCTCCTTTGATAGGAAGATTAGAAAGTTCTTTCCCTTTTATATCTATGGTTTCTAAATAATTTGTACTTTTGGTATCTATAATAGATTTTTTATGATTGATTAAATAAAAAATAGCATACCCTTTTTCATTCCAACTAACTTTTCCAATAGAACTAGGAAGTTCTTTGCTCCACAGTGGTCCATTGGTTTTAGAAAAAGCCATTATTTTTTTTACTCCAACATTCAACAAATCTCCATCTTCACTAAAAAATATATTTGTAATGACTTGATTCTTGTATTTATTTCCTCCTAAAAGCTTTCCTTCTTTTGAATAAAGAACCACTTTTGTCTCTAAAGTATTATCTTCTATTTCCATTACCGATATACCAACCCATCCTTCATTAGATATTGCTATATCTACTATACTTCCTTGATCAATAATAATTTGACCTTGCTTTTTTCCTTCTACATCAAATGTATAAATTTCTGTATTTTTTTCATTTTCAGAGTATAAAGCTATAGAGCCTTCTTTATTAGACACCATATTTTGAATAGGTTTTTCTAAATTTATGCTAAAAGCTTTATTTCCTTTATCATCAAAAGCTATCATTTCGCCAGTTTCTCTATCTACTAAAAATATATTTTTTTCACTCGTTGTAATAATAGATTTTTTAATAGACTTGTTTATACTCCATTCTTCTATACCATGTATATTATATTTTTTTAAAACTTTTTGATCATAAATCACCATTCCCTGTAAAAATGGATATACCTTTCTATTTTTATCTTCTTTATATTCTATGGTCACAATGTTTTGAAAATCTATTTCTCCATATCCTAAAAGATTTTTTGCTATATTTACTAATTGTGCACCACCAAATATAAGAATAGATATAAAAATAATCATAAAAATCCTATAACGAATGGGTCTACGTCTTTTTTTCTTCTGCATTCCTATTCCTCCTGGTGTTTTGTACTAAATATTATTTTTATATTCTCTTAAGTTTAGATAAATCCTCTATATCTTATGACCTATTTTCTTAAACAAACTAATGAATAGAATAAAAAAACCCACATATCCAAAAAATGGATAAAGTGTATGTACTAGCCTTTTAAATCCAAATTGAGATAGTGGAATCGTAACAATACAAAATAAAATACATACAAAAATACGCTTTATCTTTATTTTTTTTTCAAGTGTCTGAATCAAAACAAACCCATTAGCAATCGCTGTAGTAAGCATTGCACCCCAAAGCAAAATTCCATACATAACTGTAGCTTTTGTACTCATTAAAGACGCAATACTCATCATAGGAATCTGTACATCTTTAACTTGTGTATAACATAGATAAGTAGGTAAAAACAAAAATAAAAGCATGCATCCTAATAAAGTACCTCCCAAAATCCCTCCTCCTAAAGCCACCTTTTTATGACTGAGTAAAGGATACATAGCACTTAATACTACTGCTGCTGATATAGTATTATAGCTTACATATAAAAGAGCAGACACAATCCAATTTCCTTCACTCTCATATCCTCCATAAAAAATATCCATTAGATTTTTACTTTCATGGACTGTGTAGGTTCCTATATATATAATTCCTATAATGATCAATGGTACAACCACACTATTTACAAATGCAAGGCCATTAATGCTAAAAATAAAAGTAAAAAAACAAATGACACTCATCAATACAATTCCTATTTCTTTCCCACATCCAAAGTATTCTTCAAATAATGCTCCACTTCCTGCTAGCATAACACAATAAAATGATAAAAGTAATAAAGATAAAAACCACTCTATCCCTTTTCCTATAAACTTGCCAAAAAAAGATATAACAAAATCATGATAAGATTTAATTTTATATTTATGTACTTGAAGCAAAACAAAACTTCCAAATAAACTAAATAAAATAGATGTAAAAATTACTCCGTACAATCCATTAATTCCATTTCTTGTGAAAAAATATACTACTTCCTGTCCTGATGCAAAGCCTGCCCCTATTAAAGTTCCTATGTAAATACTTGCAACTTTTAAAACATTTTTTTTCAATTTTGCATCCCCCTTTGCACAACAGCC
The DNA here is from genome assembly GCF_004138215.1 of Anaerophilus nitritigenes. Taxonomy (GTDB): domain Bacteria; phylum Bacillota; class Clostridia; order Peptostreptococcales; family Thermotaleaceae; genus Anaerophilus; species Anaerophilus nitritogenes. Next base: position 25,644 of record NZ_RYYS01000073.1, on the reverse strand, counting down.
TTTCTATTGCTTAGCTTTCATATATACAAAAGCTTATTCTATTGTATGTGTTGTGAAAGTTGTCTCATGATTCAAAAAGAAACTGTTAATTATTTAACTCGTTATTTTTCAAAAAATTTATATTTTCTTGATTTTTAATTAACTTTACGTATGATGATTATATTGTTTTTTCAAAGTTGGTTTCGTTTTCCTATTTTTTCATTTTTTACATTTTTTCTCTTTATTTATAAGGAAAAATATGTTATACTAAAAATACAAAGTTAATTTTTTAACAAATTTATATAGAAAGAAGATGATCAGCATGTTATTTCGTTTAATCACAATGTGCTTTGTGATTTTATTCCTGAGATATGTAGCTGCTGTTAATCGAAAGGAAAGAGAAAAGGAAATCAAAAAAAAATATGAAGTATACTAAAGATCAAGGCTTCTGTTAAACAGAAGCCTTTTTTTGATTACGCATTAAATTGAGATTTTATTTGTTGAACATCATTTTGATTTGCTGGTGCAGCAGGTTTATAGTATCCCTTTTGCTCAGCAGTTTTATAAAGGTTGTATTGAAATGTTTCACAGCTATTTCTCATTTGTTGGACAGTTTGACGAAATTGAGGATTTGCTGCTTGTGTAATTACATTTGCATAACCTGTAATACTACTATTAAGCATAGATAATACGTCATTTACCATATCTTTGTTTTGCATTTTCTTCCCTCCTATTGTAAGAATGACATTAATTGTTGTTTTGTATTTTGTGCATCTTGAGCAGATTGTTGAAACATTTGTTTAATTTGTGGATCTGTTGCTTGTTGTGCATAAGATTGAAGCTTTTGATAAGCTGTCTCATGAGAACCAATAAGATGTCTAATATTTTGAAGCTCTAATTGATTAAGTTGTGTCACCTATAACACTCCTTTCTTTCATTTTCAAATATAGTATCTTTAATTGAGATAGAAATTATTCAGAAAATATTTTTTAAAATTTTTGTTTATTTTCTTATCAAAATAAAAGCTATATATCCTATATAAGATAAAAATAAAAAAAAACCTTCTTTTCTAGATAATTCATATTGAGTTTTAGAAAAAATAAAAAGTAATATGGTAGATCCAATCATCAAAATCACATCTGTAAATACTCTTGGATCAATAGGTATAGTAGCAACAGTGGACGATACTCCTAAAACAAATACAATATTAAAAATATTGCTTCCTATAATATTTCCAACAGCAATATCACTTTGTTTTTTAATGGCTGCCGTAATAGATGTAATCATTTCTGGAAGAGAAGTTCCTATCGCTGTAATGGTAAGTCCTACTAATGTTTCACTCAGTCCCAAATCTATAGCAATTTTTGTACTACTTCTTACTACAAATTCTCCTCCTAAAATAATAGCTCCTAAACCGCCTACACCAATAAATATATTTTTTTTCATACTTCCTATTTGTATGTTTTCTTCTGTCTCATTTTTTTCCAAACTATTTGCTGCTACTTCTAGTAAATAATATAAAAATATAATGAAAAAGAATAGTAAAACAAATCCATCTCCCCTTGTAAGTTCATTTTTTGTATGCATCTGAAGCTTTTGATCCATCATAAGTACTAACATCAAAACACTTGATAACAAAGTAAAAGGTATTTCTTTTCGAATGGTTTCTTTTGCAACCGTAAGAGGACGAATCATAGCTGTCACTCCTAAAATAAGAGTCATATTAACCATATTGCTTCCTATTGCATTTCCTAAAGCAATACCACTAGTTTTATTCATAGCTGCTTTGATACTTACTGCAGCTTCTGGTGAGCTTGTTCCAAAAGCTACAATTGTCAGTCCAATGACAATAGGAGAAATTCTAAGGATTTTTGCAACATTAGAAGATGCATCTACAAAATAATCTGCTCCTTTTATAAGAAAAACAAAACCAGATAACAATACTATATACGTCATCATTATTTTACCCCCTATGATATTCACAAATTATTAAGATTAGTTTTACCCTTACATCAATCTTTATTAAAAAATATCAATCATTTTATAAATGATAAGGAACACATTCTTTGAAAAGCTTAAATTATAATAAAATTAAATGATTTTTATTATAAAAAATATAAAATTTTATGATATGATAGAAGGAACGAAAGGAATGAGAATCATATGTTTAAAACCATATATGTAGGACTTTATATTGTATTATACATCATTGTTTTATTCCCTAAGCTTTGGAAAATTAACAAACTAGAAAAACACGGCAAGATAGAAAAAATGAATTCCCTTCTTCATCAAATCGCATACAAATGGGGAAAAGCTACAGTAAATATTACAGGTTCTAAGATTTTAGTATCAGGACTTGAAAATATTCCAGAGGGTCCTGTATTATTTGTTGGAAACCATCAAGGATATTTTGATATCCCTATATTATATACATCTATTCCAAAACCAATATCTTTTGTTGCAAAAATGGAGCTTGGAAATATTCCTATATTTGGAGCATGGATGAAAAAACAAAGATGTATTTTTATTGATCGAGAAAATCCAAGGCAATCTTTAAAAGCAATTCAAGAAGGAGTCAAATCCTTAAAGGAAGGTCATTCTATGGTGATTTTTCCAGAGGGAACAAGAAGTAAAGGTCATGATATGAATGAATTTAAAAAAGGAAGTTTAAAAATGGCTACAAAAGCGAAAGTTCCTATTGTTCCTATCACTATAGACGGCTCTTATAAGATATTAGAAGAAAATAAAAATAGAATCAAAGCATCTGAAGTAAAATTAACAATTTCAAAACCTATTTATACTGAAAATCTTTCTAAGGAAGAAGAGAATGAATTAACTGAAAAAATATATGAAATCATTCAAAACAATCTTAATAAACAATAAAAAGCTAGGACCATCCTAGCTTTTTTTATTCACTGAATATTTTGTTAATGTTTTCATAAATTTTATATTATATAAAAAACTATGCCTAAGTAATCTATTCAAAAAAAAGGAGTGAGTCCAATGGACGAATATAACAAAGAAAATAATATAAATGAATTGAACAATTTAGATGACGATATACTTAATGAAGAAACACTTAATCCTTGGTTAAGTATATGGACTAAACCTAGAAAAACTATAAGATATATTATTAATAATAATCCTAGACAATATGTTATTGTCTTATCCATATTAAATGGAATATTTGGCAGTTTAAATAATGCATCTTCACGAAATTCAGGAGATGACATGTCCATATTTGCAATTTTTGCTTTTTCTATTATTGCTGGAGGACTTGGGGGACTTATTTCATTATACGTCTCTGGAGCATTAATAAATTGGACTGGAAAGTGGATTGGAGGAATTGGATCAAAGGAAAATATAAGGGCAGCAATAGCATGGGGCTGTGCTCCTTTTGTACTAAGCTCTATACTTTGGATTCCAGAACTTATTTTATTTGGTAATGAAATGTTTACAAGTTTAACTCCAAATCTAGATTCTAGTCCCACATTGAGTATACTTCTTATTATATTTGGTGTAATAGAAATCATTATAGCCATATGGAGTTTCGTTGTAGGACTAAAGTGTGTAGGAGAAGTTCAAGGATTTTCTGCTTGGAGGGCTTTAGGTAACTGTCTTTTAGCTGGATTATTTATTATTATCCCTATTGCTATCATTATACTTATAATGATAAGTATGTTTTAAAAAATTTATTAGGCATAGTCTTTTGGATAGAATGATAGGCTAAGGATATTCCTTAGCCTATCTCATATCCCAATAAGAATATCCTCTACTATGAGGATGATCTCGTACATCTAAGTGAGTAAAATTTTTATACACTCCTATTCCTGTAAAACCCATCTTGATTGCAATCTTTGCGATCTCTTCTGGAGAAAATCCATTTACTCTAATATCTACAGCGTTTCCTAATAAATGCTGACTTTTGGGAGAGCCTCCTATCTTTTGATTATAAGAATGTGATCGATACCCCGAATTGATGATCATAGGTCTTCTTATTTTGTCTCTCATCTCTTGAAGAAGTCTTATGAGTTTGTAATCATATACCACTTCATTTTTTCCTTCTTTACATACAAACTCTGAGATCTTGAAATTTTTAGATATATTCATATTGGATACAACTTTAAACATCATCATTCCTCCATTTCATTATTTTTCTCTTTCATCTTTTTAAGTGCCTTTACAATAAAAGCAGGCAAAGGAACTCCTAAGCCTGCAATATTCTCTGTAATGGATATGCCTTCATTTGCTATATAAAAATAAATGGTCATGGTTCTAAAGACAGGATTTTGTGATGCTACCGCCAAATCTAGCTGATGAGCAAGAATAATGACCATAAAAATAGCCGCCTTTTTAAGCAGCCCCTTGTGTCCTATCTCACTTGATATTTCTTTGTTTTTATATCCTTTCATTAAACCTGTTATATAATCCATTGCTATCAATATTACTAAAATATGAATAATTCTATTCCACTCTCCTATCAATATACTCATGCCAGTTCCTAAACCTACTATGATCATATTTATACTATTTTTTATATCCATTTGCATCGTCCTTTATTAAGTTTTTATTGAGTACTTTGCTTTTTAAAAAACATTATATTGCTTACATTTTCTTATTAGAATTACTTCGCATAATTTTCTTATTAGCTAACGACTTCTAAATTAACTTTTTCCAATAACTCTTGATATTGTTCTATGGTTATCTGATTAAAAGTAAAAAATACATTTAACTTATTTGTCATATCTTCTTTTTCATAATGATTATTTTCAATAAGATTTTTTAATAAATTATACAACATTATTCTACACCCCCTGCAATTCTCCATCAACTTTTACCCATATCTTATCTATCTCTCTTAATACTCCATCTACCTTGACCCAGCCATTCTCGGAAGTTTTAAGTTGCCCGTTAATTTTCATTTTAAGTGCTGCAAATACTAAGCCTTTTTTTACATACCAATATCCATCTTGTATTCCATTGTATGGGTATATACCTTCTTCGGCTTGGATGGTTTCTAAGAGATTTTGTTTTCCATAAATATGTTCATAAATAGTTATAAACTTTTCATTTTTGGTTACATACCACCAACCTAATAGGTTTCCTTCGTATTTTTCTCCTGCATAAACAGGAATCTTGGTAACTCTAACTTTATATAATGCATACAGATTTGGATTATATGGCTCTTCTTCCTTATAAAAATATCCTATATCCCCAACTTTAGCCACGCTTCCGGTCTGTCTTATTCCAACCATATTATAATAAGTTCCAGAAGGGTATTTTAGATATTTAGCATTTTGTGTTTGGTTATAATCTACTCTAGGGGCTCCATTTACAACTATACTCCCACTTGAAGGAAACCATGTTCCTAGTGCATCAGTAGCAATATTTATTGTTTCTTTTCTAATATAAGACTGTGGTTTATCTAGAGTTTCACTCCACCTTTTATTCACTGTCCATTTTTCATAATAATACTTAGTCATTATATATCACCATACTTTATCCATATTTCACCGTTTTTCATAGCTTCTACATCTGCATCATTTGGAGATAAAATTACATTTCTAATTTGTGCAACCGTATATGATGTATTGCTTTTTGCTTTAACTATACCAGTAAATTCTCCCCCTACCTTATCCATTTTCTCATCATTTAAAGTTTCTACTTGTTTCTCAACATCAGCCTGATGCACAATAATACTTTTATGAATTTCATTAATGGCACCTGTATGTGTTTTATCTTTTGTATTCAATTTACTATTATTCAACACTTCATTTTGTAAATCTATAATTTCATCATCTATTTTATCCATGTTCTCATTGATCACTTTAATATCTGCAGTTTCATGATCTAAAGGTTTTTTTAACTTTATATTCCTAGTTAGCTCTGGCATCCTATCACCTTCCTTGTTCTCATTTCTTTCCAATTCATCTTCTTTACCTGCCCCCAAGTTGTCTGTCTCATTTGTAACCATGTAATATAAAGAAATTCATATAATATTTCTAAATGTGCAGGTTTAATTTCTTCAATAGCATTTTTTAAATCCTCTATATTCGGAGGCACTCCATAAACACTAGTAAATATAATGTTGATCCTGCCATCAAACTTAACCTCCACATTTCCATTTGTATAAGCATCTGCTACTAATTTGATCAGCTTATGATCTACTTTGCCTGTTCCTCTCCATTTGGACTTTATGGTACTTCTGCGGTCTTCATAAGTTCTATCTTTATCTGTTTGAATTCCAAGCTCTTTTTCATATATATCTAGTGCCCAAGTAGCTGTCTCTATAAATAATTGTCTTTCTAAATCCTTTAGATCTAATGTGATTTGATCTAATTCTTTTTCTTGTACTTTCATAAGTTCGTGAAATACCTTTGATTTTTGCTCATAAAAGGGTAAATATTTTAACATTCTATTTTTAAGCAATAATAACCCCTCCTAGCACTGGAACTGCCTCTTCATGAATCATGATATTTTTCTTTTCATTGTTGATAGTCAAATCAGAAAAATCCAGTATCCCTTTTGAATCTAATACAATACTGGCAATCTTATTGTAGCTTACCTTGTTTTCTCTAAAAGCAATTTCTTTTAAATATAATTTTATATTTTCTTCTACATCTTTTTGAATCACTTCTTGTAAAATAGCCGGATCTTTCTCTGTTAGATGAAAATTAATATTTAAAACTACAGATTTAGCACTTACTACTGTACAAAAGGCTCCAATAGGAGCTTTGCCTTCCCCTAATCCTTTAGATCCAGGATCAATATACTCTTGTACTTCTTTAGCAAGATCTATATTTGGCTTTTTCTCTTTATCAATAACTACGACCTTTACCGTATTCGGCTGATTATTAGGTAGAGGTATAACTCTTGCATCTCCTACTCCTGTGACTTCCTTTGCCCAATTAAGATAATGATATTTATTCCCTGATGTAGCAGGAGTCCGAATGCGTTCGTAGTATCTTTGCAAAAGTTCTTCATCACTTTCTGCATCATAACCATTTGTAAATTCTTTTTGATTCACTACTCTTTCAATACTTGTAAGAGTAACAGGAAAATATTTAATAGTTTCTGCTGCAACATTTCCTATAACACCATATGCTTCACACTTTACCCATACTTCTATTTGTCCTTTATCATCTATAGTTTTATCTTCTTGTATGACAAAGTCTACCGTATCACTAGAGACTTTATCATTTATACAAACCTTTGCTCCTTTTTTTCCTATAATCGTTACATGACCTGTAGCTTGAGTAGCTGGTTTCCTTTTGATTCCTGTTTTTTCGTATACCCTTTGTTCTAACTGGGCTCCTTTTAAGTTTTTGATTTCTAATTTATCTTCTAAGCTTTTCATATCATTTTTCATATACTCTAGCTCAATAGCAACAGGCTTTAGAGCATCATAAAAAAAAGACCCTTCTGATCGATCATAAATACTAGATACATTTTTAATCATTCTATCTTGTATCACTTCTTTATCCTCTAGCATAAGATTTCACCTCCTTATTAAAACTTTCTCCATCTATTAAATTCACTTTAAAAGATAAATTTAAATAAGATGTTTTCTTTTCTATCTTCCAATTAGAAATAGACTTTATCATAGGATGCTTCATAAGTGATTGACTGATTTCTCTTTTTAATTCTGCTTCTATAAAATCCTTTGGAAGATTTTTTCCTATAATGAGATCTTCTACAATCACACCATATTCATTTTTATCTTTTCTTTCATAGATTTTATATTTATATTTTTCTGTTCTTAACACTTTATCAATCCATCCTTTTACTGCATCTATATCAGATATTTCTACTAATCTCCCATCTCTGATGACAAAATCACCTTTATCAAAGTCAAATAAAAAAGACTTACCTATCCTTGGTAAATCCTTTGGCTCCTCTTCTTTCATTTTTAAATTTACTACTTGTGGAAACACTATAACCTCACCCCCTTGTCTATAAGAAAGTAGGTCTGTTCGTCTGTAGTAGGAATTAACATTACTTGATCCCCTTTTTTCAAGGTATCTATATATTTGAATGTTCCTTTCATACTTACATTTCCTTCTACATTTCCATTTACTACTTCATAGGTAGTAGGAACACTAGATTTTAATGTAATCGATCCACTTTCTCCACTAGTTTTTTCTTCTCCTTTGATTTCAAATTGCCTCTCATAATCGTTTAGAACATGGGCTCCTATAATCAAATGCTCTTTTGTCAGTATAATCTTATCTCCTAAAGATACTTGTATATTAGGAGGAGGACTAATGATCTTTCCTATTTGTGGCCCTAAGTAAGCTCTATTGTCTCTTTCTTTAAACAAACTTGCCAATTCACTAATTCCATCCATTACATCACCCCCAATCCCAATTGCATTTTATGGATTCCATTTTGAACAGTATGAGTCACATTCTTAATTAAATATTTTCCACATATACCTGTGATTGGTTCTTGGATTTTAATGGTTCTTCCTGCTCTTACTCCATCATCTCCTAGCATTTCTACACTATTTTCTTCAAATATTTTTCCTAATTCTTTTAACATATTGTTTGCAATATTTTTTGCCTGAATTTTATCCTTTTTTTCTATACTCACTACATCTTGAAGTAATCCATATTCTTGAATCAATTTTTCTTTTTTCTCTGTAACAATTAAATGATCATCTGATATAACTTGAATGCTATTTTTCATCTCTTCTATAGATCTTTTTCGACTAGAAGTAGAAATAGCACTGCTCACATCATAATGCTGTATATTTTGTGCCAATTGAAAAGTTCCTTGTACCTCTAATTCTTGTTGTTTTTCTATATACAATTTCCCTGCTCTCATTTCCATCCTATACTTGGTTTGTGTACTTTTATGAGCTATATCTAAAATATCTTCAATGATTTCACTTACAGCTTTATCATTGTATATTTTATTGATAACTGTAGAAATAGGAGCTATAGATCCAATAGGAATGGAGAAATCATTTAAAATCTTTTCTATAGCTTTCTTTCCTGTGGTTTTATTAAACTGATAAACAGCTTTACTTTTATTCAAATAAAAAGCACAATCAAAGCAACTATAGTTGATCTTCCCTCTTCCATTTCTTTCTTCAGATACTACAATTCCTCTAAATATTTCATCTTTGTTTTTTAATATTATCAAACTTCCTAGCTGTACTGGATTAGCTGGAAAATATCGATCATCATTAAAAGCAATATCAAAGTCAAGCTCTTGTCCTAGCTCACTGATATTGCTTCTCCACTGAATATTTCCAACCAAAGGGGTAATATCTGTCTGTATATTATTTTTTATACTCAATAGCTGATACATACTACACCACCTTTTGTTCTAGTTTGATAAATTTAAATTCATTTAAAGTAAGAGTATAGTAAATATCTCCAGTTCCGTCTTGTTGTCCATATTCAAAACTTTCTATTGTACAAGGCATATTCACTAATTCATTAGAAGAATCTGTAATAACCAATCGGATAGGTACTCTTCTACTCTTCCATTCCTCTAGGATTTTTATATATTCCCACCCTTTATATCTTCTATCTCTTAAAAAAGGATAGTCTTGGTTTGGAAAAAATGATTGGATAGATATACTCTTTAAAGAATCCATACCAATAAGTTTGATTTCCCCTTGATTGATGGTATCAAAACTTTCATTTTTCATTCCTGACTGTATCTTAAATTCTTTAGGCAATACAGGAAGTCTAATGACTTGTTCTCGGTTATTAATAGAAAGAAATATATCCATATATCCACCTCCCTTATGCATATCTATAGTTATTGGACATAGATTGTTTTAATCTTGGAACCAATTCATTTAAAATTTCTGTAGTAGACTTATTTGTTCCACTAATATTAATGGTATATTTGTTTTGATTTTTAATAGAATTATCTACTCGAGTACCCATAATCTTTGTTCCTGCTTTAGCTACTTTATTAGCTTTTGGAGTAATTTTATTATTCTTATAAAGCTTATAAACATTGTTTTCAGATACTTTTGTTGATGATTTGATGTGATTTTTTTGTTGTATCTTATTTTTCGTGCGTCCTCTATTTGGTAACTCCCTCATCTTCCCACCATTTCTTCCTGATTTTTGAATGGTAGATAAGGATCTTTTAGGTACAAAAAAATTTTTCACTGGATCAATGATCTTTCCAGCACCATTATCTAATTTTTTTTGTATATGTTTTGGAGCTGCTTCATAAAAAACAGTTCCTGCAAAGTTTGCAATAGAACCTACTGTAGATAATGCCGTTCCTACTCCTGGTATCACTTGAGTTGCATCTAAAGCTGTATCCGTTATTGCTAAAGCCGTTAAAAACTTACTGTCTCCTTTTAGAATTGTTTTCGCATTTTCTGCATATCCTACCATAGGGAAAAATGATTTTTTAAATGCTTTTCCAATACTTACAACTTGAGGAAACTTAGTAGCCATTTTATACGTTAAAGTATTATATTTTCCTTTTACCATCTCTTTTGTTATTTTTCCTAATGTTTTTGCAGCACTGCTATAGTCCTTATTTCTAAGATTTCCAATATACTTTATTGATTTTTCAATAGCTCCTCCACTTTTTTTACCTATTATCCTCTTTAAGCTACTATAATTTTCTGAAGCTACTTGCTTTGTAATCTTTGCTATAGTCTTTGCTTGGGTATTCAAATCTTTTCCACTAAATTCTCCTATTTTCTTTACTAGATTATAAGACATATCTCCTAATTGATTTTTATATTTACTAGTTATTTTAAAAAATGTCTTTTTACCTACTTCATTTATTTTTCCCTTTGTATCATCATGAGTTGCTATATTCTTCATATGCTCAGTAAACTCATGATTGGTGTTATAAAGATTGCCTTTCTTTTTTACTTTTTTCCCTATGTTATCTAAAGGCGAGTCAACATATTCTTTTACAAATTGTGATTTTATTTTATTCAGCTTTTTAATAGGTTCTAGACTAGATGTTAATTTCTTTTTCATGATATCTAGGGGAAAATTAACATGTTTTTTCGCAATCTGCGATTTCATTTTATTGAACTTTTTAATATGTCCCAGACTAGATGTTAATTTTTTAATAGATTCACTCATAAAATCTGTGATTTCATCTTTTACAAAAGCCTGCAATTCTTCTTTTTGTTTTTTTGCAAATTCACCCTGATAATTATTTTTTATTTTCTCTACCCAGCTTTCATCGCTCATTCATTCACCACCTTTTTTTAGAAATAGAAAAGGCACCTATTCAAGGTACCTTTCAGATTGTAGCTAAACTTTTTATTGATAAAGTCACAAAAACAAGGAACATCTATTGAAAATTTGTGAAAATATAGAATAAGGGAGAAAATTGATAGCATTACACTGTTTGAGCATAGCGAGTTTGTAATGCTATTTTCGACCATTTCTACATATTTTCCAAATTCGAAAATTAGTGACGTTTTTTATGACTTTGTCATAAAGTCAAAAGGCACCTATTCAAGGTACCTTTATTCTTCTATTTCTCTTTTCATCATTTCTTCAATTTCTTGCATTTCCTTTTCATAAAATGCCATCAAAAGAATCAATTCACCCCTTGGCATATTGTAGATCACAGACGGTCTGATTCCTTTTGTTTTCCAAAAATAATAAATCATTTGAGTCAAACCATCTGTGTCAATTAGTTTTTTACTTCTTCTACAGCTCCACCATCAAATCCGCTTAATTCTCCAATCATATTGTATAAAGTCAAAATCTCTCCAGGAAGAAGAAGCTTTCTTACTAAATCCTTTGGTGTATATACATGAAATTTATCCATTAATTCCTTTGTTTTAAATCTTGGGTTTTTCACTCCTTCTATAACAGTCATAAGCTGTAATTCCCCAATATTTATATTCTCTTGATTTTCATGCATAGCCATTTCTTGAATTTCTTCCATTTTATCAGGAGTTAATGCTTCCACTTGGAAAATTACTTTATCTCCTGTCATAGAAGATAATCTTTTTATTTCTACTTCTTTACTAGGCTTTTTTAATTTCTTTTCATCTAATTGAAGCAACAAATCTAATGTATTCATATTCATCCTCCTTATTCTGGCTGAATCATATCAGCAAAATCATAGTCTGTAAATGTAAATGGACATTCTACTTTTCCTAATGCTTTTGTCTCAAAATTCATAAGAGTTAAATCATCAAAGCTTACTTCCTTAAGTACAACTCTTTCTGATTGACCATCTATTGTATCTGGATCAGCTAATTTTGAAATGATGGTAAATCTTATATCTTTTCCTTTTTTGATCATATCCCCCAGCTTAATTGCCATTCTAGAGTTTACTTTGTGCATCTTTAGTGTTCCTTTTCCTTCCCATCCTGTAATCTTTGTATCCTTTGCTAAAACTCCACACATATTTACATCTTCTTTTTTTAATGTAATTTTCGCCTCAAGTCCTGTTAACTCACTTACTTTATCTCCATCTAACCAAATTTCTCCCCATGTACCATTAATCACTCTATTTCCAGATATTTTATTTGTCATTTAAACTCCTCCTTACATGAATATTTCCATTTTTAAATCTTCCATTGCATCTAAAAACTTTACTTTTGCCTTGATAAATACTTCACTTCCAGTGTTGTACTCTTTGATTTCTTGTTCCTTTAATGCTTCTACCTCTATACCTTTTTTCATAAGATATAATCTTTGTCCGATCATATCAATTTCTGCCTTGTTATCATAATCTGGGTCTAATACATCTGTTCTTTCTAATTCTTCAAAATAAGCATTAATAGCTGCTAAAAACAATACTTTATTGTCATAGGAATTTACTACTTTTCCCACATAAGATCCATCAAAAGTATCATGAATATCATCTCTCATAAGATCTACTGCATCTACAATCTTTATTTTCTTAAATTCTTCACCCTTTGTAGCTGTAGTAGTCGTCAAAGAATTGACTCCCCTGCCTATTTTGATTTTTTCTCCATCATGGATAAAAATTAATTTTCCATCATCAATATCTTTATCTGGATTTTCTGATTCTGTAATACTTTCTACTTCATTGAATGCATAATAAGTAGAGCTTCTTGTAAATGGAAGTCCTGCAAGTACTCCAGCAATCCTACAAGTATATTGACTTGCACTATAAGTAATATCCCCTACCTTTATATCCTCTGTGGCAAAATTGATAATTCCTTCATGATCTGCCTCCACATTTGGAAGTACTGCTTTAAATGTCTTTTTATTGTTTTGTCTTTGTTCTTTAATCCATGAAACAATATTTTGAACAGCTTCTTGTGAAATTCCTGGAATAGAAAGATAATTCCACTTCTTACTTTTCAATCTCTTTAAAGCTACTGCATAATCTTCTACCATTCCAATTCTTTCAACAATAATTTTGCTAGGTGTTCCCATGAAAGCTTTTTCAATATAATCTTTATTCTCTTTTGTCCAATGATCTTTTGTTACTTCATCGATAGATTTGTACTCTACTGATTCTAAATCCACTCTATCCTCTTTTAAAATAAGTGCCACAATTCCTCTAGCACTTCTTTTGATTGCTGTTGTTCCTTGTGTTTTAAATTCAATTAATATTTGTGGTAAACCCATTAGATCTCCTCCTTTATTCTTAAATCCTTCATAATTTCATAATTTTCATATTCATAGACTTTCGTCTCGTCTATTTTGTCTATAAAAGCTATATTAAAAGAAAATACTAAAATTTTTTCTACCATTTTTACTTTTGTTTCTTGGATAGTAAATTTCCTATCCTCTACTTCTAAAACACAAGAGAAAATATCTTGTAATTTCTCTAAAACCTCAATATTTTCTTTTATGGTTTGGCTTTTTGAAAAGTATTGAATGTCTACTTTGATTTTTTTATTTTGATAATATCTGCTTTCTAGTGTAGTAGCTACAGGTAAAACTTCAATAAAAAATGCAGGTTTATCTAATAATTCTCCCTGCATAGTGTCATAAAAATGACTTGTATCAAAATTATTCTTTAACCATTTAATTACAGTCTCTTGAATTTTAAATAAGGTAATCATCATCTCTCCTTCCACAATCTTCTTCGTTCCATAAGTTTTTCCTCAATCAAATGGTTTAATAAATGGCTCATCTCCATAAAATCCATTAATGTTTTTTCATTAGTTTCTATAGACTGATTGCTTTCCTTGTGCAATTCTTTTTCCATTGTTTCTAATTTTCCCTTAAGTTTTAATACATCTTCTTTATAAGCATCCCTTTGTTGGATCACTTGATTGAGTCTCATTCTTGGAACAAATTGATTATTATTTAAGAGTATCTTTTGATTTTTTGTCTTTTCCTTTACTTCTTTGTATAAACTTTCTCCTAGGATCTCTTTTAACTCCTTCATTAAAATCATCTCCTTTTATTCCTTTACGTGTTTTACGTGTAACGCCACGATTCATTCTTCTCATTTTAAATTATAATGGATTCTTTTTTATCATATCGGTCTAGTTTCGGCACTTTTTCGTCATATCCAATGCAGATATCTCTAATAAAATACTATTTTTGAGTATTTTATAGATTTTGGTTAAAGCCTTGTTTCTTATTTCTCTACATTGTCTTTCTTCTATATTGACCTCAAAGGTAATATAACGCCAAATTTTCTTGTCCACATACTTCATCTTTATAATTTGTTTTTCTAAATCTGTAAGACTCTCTACGGCATTATGAATTCTTTTTAGAAATCTTTCTATATGTCTTTTTTCAAATTCAAGTAAATCAATCATTTCCTCTATTTCTAAATCCTTCAATACTTGCATTTCTGTTTTAGAAAAAAATTGATTGTTTCTTATAAAATCTTCATAATTAATACCCTTTAAACTTAAATATTGCATATCTTTTAAATCTCCGATCTGAAGTTCTATTTCTTTTATTTTTGCTTCATATTGTTTTAAATTTTTAAGGGTATTTTCTACTCCTTTCATGCTTATCTTCTTGTTACTCCTTTGTATATTTTCTTTTTCTAAACTTTGTGTATACATAAACCTTCACCACCATAAATAGTTTATTTTTTATATATGTAATAAAAATACATTTATTGATTTTTATTTAATTTATTGATTTTTTTGTATATCTCTTATTTTAAAGTATAATATGTATTTTTTATGAATTGAGGCATACTTGTGGCATTTTATCGGAACTTTTCCTCCAAACATTTTAGATATATAGAAAATTATACCACATTTTTCCGAACATGTGTTCGTTTATTGTAAAAAAATAAAACTCAGCTCAAATCAAATGAACTAAGTTTTATTTTTTATCTTATTTACTACTTCTTAAATTTAAATGTATCTCCCATATACATAACCTCTTCTAATTGTTGATCATAATCCTTTGAACCATTAATATAATAAATCATTGCATATTCATCTTTATGATCATGATCAAATATATATAGTTGCATATATTTAACTTCTTTTCCTTGTACAGTAGCTGTAACAGTTGTTTTTACTGCTTCTCCATTAGATAAAGTGTTTTTTTCCATTTTTAATATCTTTTGATCTACCATGTTATGTACTTTTCATAAATCTTTACATACATTATCTAATTTAATATTTATATAAAATGATAGCTATAGTGCTTTCTTACTATTCATTCTAAGATATGGAAAAGTTATTTTATTGATTTAATTTCCAAATAAAAAAATTTAGAACCCCTGCAAAAGCTACCCATATAATATATGGAATCAATAAATATCCTGCCCATGCATCTAATTTATAAAATTTACAAAATGTAATCAAAATAAGTATCCATAAAACAATTAATTCTAAAAATGCAAATCCTCTTAAACCTAGTCCAAAGAAAAGTATAGGCCAGAAAAAATTAAAAAACAGCTGTAATCCATAAAATAACAATGCATTTTTTACTTTAGGATTCTCAACTCCTAACATAAAAATTCTGTAACTTGCTATTCCCATAAAAAAATACAGAATAGTCCATGCAATAGGAAAAACCCAACCTGGTGGTGAAAAATCTGGTCTTATCAAATTTTGATACTCCATATATGAATCTTTTGTTAAAAAAGCACTCAATACCCCTACTAGCTCTGGAATTAAGATACATACAATTAGTGCAAAAATATTTTTCCTTCCTCTTACTTTAAACAACTTCATCACAATCCTTTCTTTTAAAATTTCCAGGGAAATGAACATTTATTTATATATTATTTACATTTTTACTTTTATATACTTTTTTGAAATATTTTTCTTTTTAGTATACTATATAAATAGAATGAGTAGCACTAGATGATAGGGGGTAAATTATGAAATATATTACAATCAAAATAAAGCATATATTATGCTTTGTAGTCATTTTATTGCTAGGTTTTTTAAGCTTTCAAATTTTTTATCCAGATATCCTTTATGGTATTGGAAAATTATATGAGATAAATGAAAAACATGACATAGCCCATAGTTATTATGACAAAATATTAAAAACAGATCCTTCTAGTCCTATGGCTAGCTTTACTACCCATAGAAAGTTTTTAAATATATTGTCTGCTAAAAATCTCTATATTATGACAGATTTGGTATATATAGATCCTGATATGTCTGGTAAAAACGATTTTAATATTTCAAAAGAGGATTTGCAAAAGATTAATGAACAATATGAAAAAGTCATAAAAAACTCAATCAATCCCAATCTAAAATTAAAACTACAATTAGATACAGCCCTTTTAAATTGGTTTGGAGGAGATTATCATAGATCTATTGAAATTCTTGAAGAAAAAAACAAAGTGGGAGATCTTACCCTTTTAAATTTTCACAAATTATTTTTATCTTCTATTCATCTTTTAACAGGAGATATTGAAAAAATTCCAACCATAATAGATAAAAATAATTTAAATCTTTATAATCCTCTAAAAGATAAAGCTTCTTTTATTCTTTCTTATTATCATTTATTAAGGGGAGAAGATTATTCTGTACCTCCATATGAAATGAGTAATTATCATTCTTTATCTAATGAATATGAACTTTATGCTAGAATTCTGAATATAGAAGATGCCCTACAAAATATTTCATATGAACTTAAAAAAGATCCTTCATCTGGAGATAACCAAGTCCATGGAACATTAACACTAGAAAAAAAAACTCTTCCTTATAAAATTTTGCTCCTTAAAGAAAAAGACGACACTACCATGTCTACATCTTTTATAGGAGAAGAATTTTATTCAATAGCCATAACAGATCAAAATGGGAATTTTTCTTTTACGAATATTCCTAAAGGAGAATATAAAATAGCAGCTTATGTTCCTTGGCCTTTAATTAAAGAAAAAAATTTTTATACTCCAAAGGGAGGCTCTATTAAACTTGAACAAAATACAAAATATGAGACATATATATCTTTTACAAAAAAATTAAATATAAAAAATGTAGATGTATCTTCAGATCATACCAAAATTTCATTTGATTTTGATCCAGTAGATGGTGCATCCTTTTATACTTTGGATATGGGAGAAGTCTACAAAGAAAATAATAAAAAAGATGCCACTTATACCTTTCATTCAAATCATTTTACAACAAATCATATCTCTATAGATGTAGAAAAACATAGAGAAAGTAGAGGTGGTGGACTTTCTTGGGATGATAAAGGAATTATTCCTCGTTATATATGGGGGGGATTTTATCATGAAGGAGAATATACCTATAAAATTACTGCCCATGATGAATATGGTATCATTGGAGATAGCTTTGGTATGTGGTCTAATGAAAAATATCCTACCATATGGATTCCTGGAGCACAATTTACTAAAGAAGATCAATTATTATTAGATCGATCTTACGAAAAGGCTATAGAGGGATATAAAAAAATTTTAGAAAAAGACCCTAGTGATATTCATGCTCTAAGCATATTATCCACTCTATATTCATTTGAAGGCAGAGAAAAATCTAAAATTGAAGATATTCAACATGCTATTATTTATACAGAGAAATTACACAAACTTCTTCCTCATGATCAGCGTATAAAAGAAGATCTTCAATATCTAAAAAATAAACTGAAAAATTATAAAAAATAAATTTTATAAAACTTTTATCAAAATCATGAATTTTCCACTCACCTTTAGGACAAACTTTTATTATATTAAAGTAGAGGAGAGTGGAATTTTTTATGGATACTGCAATATCTTTACCTCCTAAATCTATTCATGTTGATACTCCTATGGCATCCCATCATTTTCAAAAAGTGCTTACTAAGTATCTAGATGAATATTATACAAATGAATATGGTGATTTGGTTATTTTATGCATAGGAACAGATCGGTCTACTGGAGATGCATTAGGTCCTTTAATTGGATATAAACTTGAAAAACATTTAAAAAACAAAGATAATATTTTTGTTCATGGTACATTAGATAATCCTGTACATGCAAAAAATTTAGATACCTCTATACAGTTCATATATACTACCTATGATACCCCTTTTATCATCGCTATAGATGCTTGTTTGGGAAGAAATGAAAGCATAGGTAAAGTAACTATAGGATATGGTCCTATCAAGCCAGGAGCAGGGGTTAATAAAGATTTAACTTATATTGGAAATATTCACATTACAGGAGTAGTTAATCTGGGTGGCTTTATGGAATATATGGTTCTTCAAAATACAAGGCTTAGTCTTGTCATGAACATGGCTGATATGATTTCAGATGGAATTTTGTATAGCCTTTGGCATCAATTAAGAAAAGTAAAGAAGGAGCAATCTTTTGTTACCAATTGATTTGCTCCTTCTTATTTAAAATAAAGATTCATAAGCTCTTTTTTCAATAGCATAAATAATATCTTGTATATTTTTATTCGCTACATTAATAATTAAAGCTCCTCTATCCATATCTATTACATTATCAAAATTTTCAAGATAACTTAAGCTACTATGATTGCTATCATACAAAATAGCATCTACTTCTTTAGCATAATTTTCATCTACTACCTCATAACCCCTTGCTTCTAATTCTTTTCCAAGAGGCTTTAAATCATCTTGTATAGCAATAATCTTTGGCATAAAAACACCTCCTAGCTGTATTATTACTAGAAGGTTTTTTATTTATACTTTATTTTATTAAATTCTTATAAAACTTTCTTCACATATTCATTTAAAGATTGTCTTTTTGCTCGATCTAGTGCTTGAAGTTCTTCAACAGAAAGAGAATGGGATGATTTTCCTTTTTTTATAGGCTTTCCATAAACCACATTGTTACTTCTACTATAAATACTAGTAATGAGAATTCCATTGTCTTGCTCATCTAGTAGTGCCATAGAAAAACTCAAAGTTCCTCCTATATCATCAAATGCATTATATTGAATGATTCCTACTTTTTGAATACTATAAAGAATTTTATGTTGGATTTGTTCTATAGAAAGATCCATATTATTCATACGAATATCTAATTGATCAATTTTAGAATAATATTGATCAATAATTTCTTCTATATTTTTTCCTTCCATATTATTAGATAATCTTTCATATTTTTTCTTAAGTCTGGAGAACTTTCTTCCTTGTATAAATACAAGAATTAATAATAATATACTCGTTAAAGCACTATAAAAAATAATAATTTCCATATTGTTGCTTATAAACTGAAACATTTGCGCCATTTCTTTCACTCCTTTAAAGTTTCCTGTAAAATATATTATCTCATGGAAACTCAAAAAAATAAATAGTATGTATAATTTTAACACATACTATTTTTTATCATGAATAGAGAATAACTACTCTTCCATTTCCTCACAAATTCTTTTAATAGCACCAATCGCCTTTTTTATGTCTTCCTCTGTATTAAAATATCCTATACTAAAACGAACTGTTCCCTGTTCAAAGGTTCCTATAGTTTTGTGAGCAAGTGGTGCACAGTGAAGACCAGATCGTACACCTATAGAAAAAACTTTATCTAATAAATAACTAACTTCTGAAGAGTCTTCCTGCCCTATATTGATAGAAACTACTGCTGCTTGTTTTTTTTCGTTTTTGGGTCCATATATTTTTACTTTCTCAATTTGTTTTAATCCCATTAACATATACCGTGTCAAATATTCTTCATGCTCTCTAATCTTATCTATTCCCTCTTTTAATATAAACTCTATTCCTGCTCCTAATCCAGCAATACCACTTGTATTTGGAGTTCCACTTTCATATCGATCTGGAAGTATGTCTGGTTGAGTTAATAATTCTGACTTACTTCCTGTTCCACCTTCTTTCATCTGCATAAGTTCTATATCTTCTTTTATATATAAAATACCAGTTCCCTGTGGCCCTAACAATCCTTTATGTCCTGGAGCTGCTAAAAGATCTATGTTCATTTTTTGTACATCTATAGGATATACTCCTGCTGTTTGAGCAGCATCTACTAAAAATAAAATATTAGCTTCTTTCGCTATTTCTCCTACTTCATAAATAGGCATAATAGTTCCTGTTACATTCGATCCATGAGTCATTGCAATGAGCTTTGTATTTTTTTGAATAGCTTTTTTTATATCTTTTGGATGTATCTTTCCATCTTGATCACATTGTACAATAGTATGATCAACACCAAACTTTTTAAGAGTCATAATGGGACGAATCATAGAATTATGCTCCATACTCGTTGTGATCACATGATCTCCACTTTTTAATATTCCCTTTAAAGCTAAGTTTAAAGAATCGGTAGCATTACATGTAAAAATAATTTGCATAGGATTGTCTATATGAAACAACTCACATAAAAGTTCTCTTGTTCTATAGATGATCCTTCCAGCCTGTAGTGCTAATGTATGGCCAGATCTACCTGGATTAGCTCCATATTTTCTCATACATTCATCCATTTTTAAATATACATTTTCTGGTTTAGGATAAGTTGTTGCTGCATTATCTAAATAAATCATCCTTCACACCTCACTTTATCAAATCAACCTATAGTACATATATTATGCATCCCTTTAATCATTGTGATATACCCATATGGTTTTTATACATTATATCAAGTATATAAATATTTCATTCTTATTTTTTATGTATTTGTACTTTTTTTCATTCTGATTTGAGGACTTTTATAAAGAAGCATCATAAACCATACGCTTAAGATGATTCCTTTTAGAATACTACTAATACTAATACTCCACCATACTCCATTTAATCCAAGTAATTTTTCAGAAGATAAAATCTTTGCTGCTGGAACTCTAAGTCCCGTAAAAACAATTCCTATAACAGAAGGTGGAATAGTACGTCCAATCCCATTAAAAGCTCCAGCTGTAGTAATCTCTATACAAATAAATAGTTGAGATAACCCTAAGATTCTTAAATATTCAATTCCATAAGCAATAGCCTCTTTTTCTGGTATAAAAACTGAAAATACAGGTCTTGCTCCTAATATTAATAAAAGAGTTGCAAAAACTCCTATACATCCTACTAGTCCCAATGCAATAAAATACCCTTTATAGATCCTCTCTCCTTTTCTTGCTCCATAATTTTGACCTACAAAAGTTCCAAGAGCTGTTGAAAATCCTCCTGCTGTCATCCAAGAAATTGCTTCTATCTGAGCTCCTACCTTTTGAACTGCAATAGGTACAGCTCCCCAATGAGCAATGATTCTTGCAAGAAACATAGAAAATATAGTAAATAATCCACTTTGAAATCCTACTGGAAATCCCAATTCCATAATTTTTTTCATATAATCCATTTGAGGTTTTTTAAATAAAGAAAATTTGTCAAATAATATAAATTTTCCTCTAATACTTATTATAAAGCTAATTGTTACAATCAATTGAGCACTAATTGTTGCAATAGCAGCTCCCTTTACTCCTAAAGCAGGAATAGGTCCTAATCCAAATATTAATAAAGGGTCTAATATCATATTGGCAATAAGTCCAATACAATTCATAATAAAAGGAGTTTTACTATTTCCATAACCATTTAATATCCCTGTTAAAACAGGATTTAAAAAATAAAAAACAAAACCCAATGTTACAATCACTAAATAATCAATGGCTTTTTGAATAACTTCTTGGTCTCCTAATTTAAAAAAATCAATAAATTGATTCCTAAATAACAAAATAATAGATCCATATAATATAGCTAAAAAAATAATCAACTGGACTGTATTTTGTACATATCCTTTTGCAGTCTTTATATCTTCTTTTCCTATAGATTGAGCGACTCCTATTTCCGCAGCTGTCTTTGGTATTAATATAAATGCCATAGCAAGCCAAGTAAAAAATCCTGCTGTTCCTACAGCTGCTACAGATTTACTTCCTACCCTTCCAATCCAGATCATATCAGTCATATTGTAAGCCATCTGGACAAAAGAAGTACCTGTAATAGGAATGGCTAATTTTACTAAAGCCTTTGAAATACTTCCCTCTGTTAATTTCGTATTTGTCATCATAATATTTTCTCCTTCTATAACTATAAATCTTTATGTTTATAAAATATGATTGATTTTATCATCATTATACTATATACCTATTTTTTGTACTTAAAATAGAAAATATAATCATTCCTATTATAAGTCCATCAATGAATGTCACTATATAAGTTCCTATATAAGAAATATTTATATGATCCATTAAAAACATTCTTCCTGATAAAAAAGCTAAAGCTGACAGTAAAATAAAACCATAATAAAATATTTTTTTCTTTATACTCCAATAAAAAAACTGATAACTGTTTAATCTTCTTTTTTGATAAATATAAACAAGAATAATCAAAAACCCTAAAAAAGTACTTCCATGCTGCATTAATTTATAAATTGGAATCTTATGATCTAGTATCCATAACTCCTTTGTTAAAATTGAGATTCTTCTTACAAAAAATCCTTTACTATGAGTAAATCCATCCCAAAATACATGAGAGATCATTCCTAATAAACATGAATAGATAAAAATAATCCATTCCTTTATAGAACTTAGCTTCCATTTTTCATAAGCAATATAACTATACCATCGATCTAAAGGAGTAGGTAAACTCATTATAAAAGGCTTTTTGATAAATATATGAAATAAATAAGCAAAAACAAAACATAGGGGTAAATTCAAAGAAAAAAAGCCTATTATGGAATGACCAATTGTTCTTATAGGTTTGAATTTTAGAAAATATTCAAAATCAGGAGCCATACTCCCTAGAACTAAAGCTGTTAAATTAAAATACTTTGTATATTTTTCTTTAATAGGCAAAATAATAGCTGGATGTGAAAAAGTAAATGGCATATACTACCCCCTTTTTTATCGTTATCAATGATATTATACAACATAATAGAACGACACAGGGGTCGTTCCCTACATCATACAAAAAATAAACCGCTATATAGCGGTTCCTTACTACTTCCAAACTATATTTTACCAAAGTATAAAATGAGAATCAATTACTAAGAATTTGTGAAAATATAGAATAAGTGAGAAAATCATTAGCATTACACTATTTGAGCAAAAGCGAGTTTGTAATGCTATTTTTGACCGTTTCTATATATTTTCCAAATTTGAAAGTTAGTGACGAGTTTTATGACTTTGTCTACAAACTCAAATCGATCTACAAAAGTTTCACATGAAACATTAACTTATGCTTCCCCCTAATACCTCTATTAATCTTTCTAACTCTTCTTCGTTATAATACTCAATTTCTATTTTTCCTTTCTTCTTACCATTGATGATATTTACTTTTGTTCCTAACCTTTCTTTTAACACATCCTCTATATAAGATATATGATCATCTTTTCGTATTTTCTGTTTAGATGGTTCTTTTTTATTTTCTATCATCTTTGCAATAATATTTTCTGTTTCTCGTACAGATAAACTATTTTTAATAATTTCTTCAGCTAATTGTTTTTGTAACTCATCGTCTCCTATACGTAGTAAAGCCCTTGCATGTCCACTAGAAATCAATTCATTAATCAACATATTTTGTACTTCTTCTGTAAGATTTAATAATCTTATGGTATTGGCAATATAAGGCCTACTTTTTCCAATACTACATGATATTTC
Organism: Anaerophilus nitritigenes; assembly: GCF_004138215.1. Classification (GTDB taxonomy): domain Bacteria; phylum Bacillota; class Clostridia; order Peptostreptococcales; family Thermotaleaceae; genus Anaerophilus; species Anaerophilus nitritogenes. The sequence goes on along the minus strand of NZ_RYYS01000073.1, from coordinate 1,736 downwards.
TTCTTGAGTAATTCTATATTTTTCCATTAAATTCTTATATGCAAAAGCCTCTTCTATCGGATTTAGATCCTCCCTTTGAAGATTTTCTATTAAAGCGATTTCCATGCGTCCCTTTTCATCTATATCTTTTATGATACATGGAATTTCATTTAATTCTGCTTGTTTACAAGCTTTCCATCTTCTTTCTCCTGCTATGATTTCATAACCGTCTCCAATAGGTCTAATAACAATTGGTTGAATGACTCCATGATTTTTAATAGATTCTGATAAAGCTTCTAATTTTTCTTCATTAAAATGTTTACGAGGTTGATTTTTATTAGGTTTAATTTTATGAATAGAAACTGTTTCTATGATTCCTTTATTCTCGTTTTGAAGATCATCATCTTTTTTTTCTGGAATTAAAGCACTAAGTCCTTTTCCTAAAACATTTCTTCTTTTGACCATCTAGATCACATCTCCTTCTATATCTTCTTCTAAATATAAAAACTCTTCTGCAAATTCCGAATAGGCTTGTGCTCCTTTAGATTTAGGATCATACTCAATAATAGAAAGACCATAGCTTGGGGCTTCTGCAAGTCTTACATTTCTAGGGATTAGTGTTGTATATACTTTTCCTTTAAAATATTTTTTTACTTCATCTACTACTTGTATAGAAAGATTGGTCCTTCCATCAAACATACTTAAAACAACCCCTTGAATTTGAAGGTTTGGGTTTAAATTATTTCGTACTAACTCAATAGTATTCATAAGTTGACTTACTCCTTCTAAAGCATAGTATTCACATTGAATAGGAATCATCACACTATCTACTGCTGTTAATGAATTAATCGTTAGTAATCCTAATGAAGGTGGACAATCTATAAAAATATAATCATAATCATCCTTGACTTGGCTTATGGCATTTTTTAATTTATTTTCTCTATCTTCTAGATAAGTCATTTCAATTTCTGCTCCTGCTAATTGCACACTTGAAGGAATAATAGATAAATTCTCCTTTATATCTTTTATAATACAATTGTTTATATCTATATTATAAATTAATAAATCATATATAGTTACATCTACTTGTTCTTTATCTATTCCTAAACCGCTTGTTGTATTTCCTTGAGGATCTATATCTACAACTAGTATTTTCTTTCCTTTACTAGCCAAACATGCACTTAAATTTACATTTGTTGTGGTTTTGCCTACACCACCTTTTTGATTAAAAACTGCAATGACTTTTCCCACCCTAATCACCTCATCTATTTTCATATTAATATAGACTTCGTTATGTCTTTTGTTATTCCTCTATAAAGACTCAGAAAATTCGTTCTAAATAATATTTTTTTTCGTATAATATATCATGTTGCATTCCTATCTTTAGGGGGACTTTTATATGCTTCGTGTTATTATAACTTCATTTTGGATTGTATTTATTGCAGAATTAGGAGATAAGACACAGCTTCAAACAATGCTTTTGGCTACTCAATCAAAATCTATCCTAGGTGTATTTATTGGTGCTTCTTGTGCATTGGTGCTTAGTGCTTTTTTAGGTGTATTAGCAGGATCTTATATTACTAGATTCATTCCTCCACATTATCTTCAATTTGCTGCAGGAATTGGGTTTATAGTTATAGGAATACTGACATTACTAGGGAAAGTATAATGTATTTCCATCTTTAGACAAAAAGGGTTCTATAATAAATGTTGGGGTGAATAACTCCAACATTTAATTTTTTGCAAAAAAATAAAGC